>JALYRX010000069.1 GCA_030855105.1 Bacteroidota bacterium
TTGCTGATCATTACACCGTTCGGTGTCCAAAGCGGGTTTCCTGCTGCACTAAGCTTTTGAGCATATACATCTACATTCACATTAACTCTTCTTCCGTCCATCCATACAATTATATAATTTCCGTCTGTAGTTCTTATTAAGTTCGGATCTGCCTGCACCTCGGGAAAACTGCATACAGCTACTCCGTTAATATTCCACATTGGAGTACTGTTAATATTCACACGCTGTGCATAAATATTTCCTGTCGAACTACCATTAGTAGCCCAAGCAACCACCGCTCCGCCGCTGCCATCATACACTGCGCGTATCTGCGGATAATTATTAGCGGTTTGTGTAAAAGCACTGGCAGGCAGGAATGATCCTGAAAAATTGATATGTGTTTTCCATATATTACCTGGTCCGGCTTGTAAATCATACCAAAATATATGCGCACCTCCTGAACCATCTGTAGTAATAACAGGACCTCTTTGTTCTCCGATTGGATTTAAATCATGTCCGTTATTGGAAACATTCCACTGCGCCTGACCGGTGGAATTTACTCTTTGTGCGAAAACCCTGGAAGTGCCGCCTGAATAAATTAACTGATACGATACGATGACTCCACCGCTGCCATCTGCAACTGCAACGTAGCTAGTCCCATAGAGCTGCGATGTGCCCGGGTTGAATACTATGGCAGGACTTGCCCAAAGAGAAACACCGTTGACATTTGTTTTTATTGCTTTGATCTTGTTTCCGGTAGTGTTGGTTACATACAATACCACGGCATTGTTACCTGTGTTTACCGCAACCGGAGGATCATAGACTGATACGCTGTCAGCTAATTTTTTACCGGCGGCTGTCCACAATTCATTTCCGCCTGCATCCAGGTGCTGACCGTATAAGTCTGCAAACTGCGAGGATGCATCATAATTTCTTTTATCCAGCCAAAAGACAAGATAACCACCGCTGCCGTCAGTAATCATAGTAGGTTCGGTTTGTGGATTGTGTTCATTGCAAATTGCTAATGGAGTATTTGGATTTCCTGTCCACTGTGAAGAAGAGTCAGATTGAATAATTAATACAAATGTTAATACTAATAAAAAAAATGTTAAAGTTTTCATTTTACATATTTTAATTTATAAAAAATTCCGGTTTAAGTTACCTTTGAATTAACTATAAGACAAGTAAAAGTTTCTCTGAATGTTACTTACAAACCCTGACCCGGCATGGACAAAGCTATTAAAGAACTTGAGTTTGAAGCTTTTCTTGCCGTAATATGTTACAATAAAATAACTATTAATTATTTTGTTTGACACAGTTAAGGAGCCTTCTTAATTATTTTCCGGCTCAACTTTTCCTGACCGTCTTCATTCACTAAAGCTACACGAAAAAAATAATCTTTATTTGACTTAAGGTTTTTTACTGTATAACGGGAATCGGAAATTATATCCAGGACTTTCCACTTAGTTTCTTTCGAATTATTAGAGTTCGAAATTTTTATTCTGTCGCCTTTCTTTAACACTAATCAAAGTGTGATAAAATTATATGAACAAATTAAAAAACTTTATCCGGAATTCGAAGAAAAACAATCGAATAAAAAATTATTGTTCGAAAATGCATTCGACAAAATTAAATATAATGACAGCTTTATGAGAATAACAGTGTTCCGGTTGCAGGAATTAGCAAAGGAATTTCTTATAAACAAGAATTTACAGCGTAATTATTTAATGAAGGGAACATTGCTCCTTGATGAATTAAATTACAGGGAATTAAACAATATAATGCTGAAGTCAGTAAATGATCTGGATAAAAGAATTCAAAAGCAGAAGGCTAAGGACGCTGAAACATATTTGGCAAATTACAGATTGGAATATTTTAAAAATGATGTAAAGTCGCGGGATACAAAAATGATCACATATAAAGATATGCTGGATAAAGATTTGATGCTTGAGCAGAAAAATTTAAATATTTTTTTCTTTATAAGCTCCTTAAAGTTTTTCCAGTATTTTTTAAACCAAAAAAATTTTGTTGTCAACGCCGAAGGATATCCGGAATTTATGAATTATATCCTGGAATATTTAAAACTGAACAGTAATTATTTGGATGTTATATCTTTAAAAGTTTATTACTATTTAGTTTTAATGCTGCTTACAAAGGAAGACAAATATTTTTTAGCGCTGGAAAAAATATTGTTTGAAGATAGAGATGATCTGAGCTACGTGGAAAAGTTTAATCTTATTACTTGTATTGAGAAATTATAGCGCACATAAATACAGTCAGGGAAATAAAGAATATGTAAAGAAGATATTTGATATTTTAAAATTTTCACTCGAAAAAAATTTACTTACTTCCTTACCGGAGGGTAAATACATGTCTGAAAACAGGTTTATGCACATAGCGTGGACCGGTCTTATTGCAAATGATTTCAGTTGGACTGAAGGGTTTATAAAAAAATACATTTATAAAATTGAACCCGATAAAAGACAATATGTATTGTCTTACCAAGGCACGCCTGGAATTCGAAAGAAATAATTATCAGGAAGCATTAGAAGAGCTTGGTAAAAGCGGTCCGATTAAAAATGTTTTCTATAAGGCTAATATAAAACAATTAACTCTCATGATTTATTATGAGCTGAAATGGTTTGTCCCTGCAGCTGATTTGTTGGATGCATACCGACATTTTGTCAGAACCGATAAGCTGCTCCCTGAAGTATATAAAACTTCGTTTAATTCATTCATAAATTATTTTAACAGGTTACTTAAAATAAATAATAATTCTGAAAATTATGCTTTTGAAATTTCGCAGCTAATTTCTGAATTGAAACCAACTTCACAGATTTGGCTACTAAACAAAGCTACGGAGCTTGAACAAAATAAGAAATAAAATACACGTAGCTGATAACTCACACCGGCAGAATAAAAATAAAATTACTTCCTTTTCCATATTCACTGGTTACCCATATTTTACCTTTGTGAGCTTCAATAAATTCCTTTGCGATTGCCAGTCCGAGCCCTACTCCTTTATATTGGCTTTCCAGATTCGCTTTGATCACTTGAACAAACTTCAGGAATATTTTGTCAAGATACTCCGGTTTGATTCCGACACAATTGTCTTTAATTAAAAATTCAATAAAATTATTTTCTCTGGTAACAGAAAAATTAATCTCGCCTCCGGATTTTGTATATCTGACTGCATTGTTAAGCAAATTGATTATTACCAACGCAATTTTATTTACGTCAAGTTGAAGTTTTGGCAGTTTACTTTCTGATTTTAAATGAAACTTAATTTTATTTTGTTCAAACTGCATCAGCATTGGAGTTACGGCAGCATCTATCAGCTCGTCAACTGATACTTCCTGATACTTATAAATTTCTCCTCCCGATTCTATTTTGGAAAGATTCAGAAGTTCATTAACCATTTTTAATAAGCGTTTCACTTCATCTTTCATAGCCGAAGTTAACTTTTTCTGTTCGGTATTAAGTTCACCGACTCTCGAATCCTGCATTAGCCTTAAGCTCATGTTCATAGCTGCAAGCGGTGTCTTTAATTCGTGAGATACCGTTGCTATAAATCCACTTTTAATTTCGTCAGGTTCTTTGAAGCCTGTCACATTTTTTAATACTATAATGGTACCTATTATTTTTCCGTCTGAATTAAAAATATCCGTATAGTCTTTCAGGTAAAATTCTTCTTTATCTTTGAAAACAATCCTCAGATAATTATTCTTGTTGTCAGAATTTTTATCTAACTCAATATCTTTGTTTTCATAAATATTTTTGATAAGATTATTCTTACCCGCAATAACTTTAATATTCTTTCCAACCAGATTTGACTGCGGAATGCCGAATATTTCCGAGCCGATATGATTGACAATTATAATTTCGTTATTTTCATCAATTACCAAAATACCATCTCTCATATTTTCGACTATAGCTTCGGCTCTTTTCTTTTCGACTAACAGCTTATCCAAATTCGTGTTTCATATTCACTAAGCTTCTCCGCCATTTTATTAAATGATTGTGCGAGTATACCTACTTCATTTCCCGATTTCACTTCAATCCTCTCCGAATATTTTTTTTCGGAAATTGCCTCAACTTTTTTCGTAAGTTCCAGTATCGGCTGGGTAATTGTTGTAGGGGCTTTTAAAATTATAATCAGAACAAATAAAATTGAAATCCCGGCTGCAAGCAGCATGTATAGTTCTGTTTCCTTTGAAACCAACTTTGCATTCTCGTTTTTATCCACCATTGCTTTCTCATTCAGACTCAGCAGTTCATAGCATAAAGCTTTTACTTTTTTGTATTCAGGAATTAATTTATTTATATACTTAAAATCCGAAATCACAGAATCTGTAGTTTCTATTTCTTTTACATAGGTTTCATATTGGTATCTTAATTTTTTTAATATTTCCTTCTCTTCGGTTCGGTAATATTTCCTTCACAGATAATTAAATATTTGTTAAATTTTTTTTTGCTTCAGAATATTCTTTTATTGAACTCTCTTTATCAATTTTCTTTTTAGATAAGAGCAGAGCCTGTGAATTATCATAACATCAAGGTTGTCAATCATCTTATTAACCGACTCGATACTTAAGTAATTATCTTTCAGAATTTTTCGGAAGCTGTATTTAGACGTTCAATAAAATAAATACTTAATGCACTCAACGCAACAATAACAACCGCCATTAAAACATATCCCCATAGTATAAGTGTTTTTAACTTCATAATTTTATGTTATAATTTCCAGATCGCAGTCAGTATCTTTCAATGCATCTATTAGTTTGTTAATAATATTGCCTCTGATAATTTTCTTTATTGAAAATTCTTTATCAGGTCGTCCTACCACTATCTTGGTAATTTCTTTTTCGGATGCATATTTAACTATACCTTCAATAATCGAACCGGCTTTTATTTTATCGGAAACTCCGCCAAGCTCGGTTAATGATTTAATAATCGTTCTGTAATTTTTATACAATGTTCCAACTTTACTTTAATTCCGCCGGCGTTCGTGTTGCTCGTTCACCAACGCCCGATGCGGGAATCTATAATTTAATAATCGTTCTATAATTTTTATACAAAGTGCCAATTTTACTTTCCTTTATTAAAATTTTAAAAATGTTACAAAATCGATCCAATAAATAATAAACAAGTTAAAGTTATTAATAAAAGTGATTTCAACTGGAGTGCAATAACTAAAAATTATAATGTTAACAAAATGGGAAGCAGTAGAAACAATTTTATGACTTTAAATCCTAAAAAAATTGCAATAAAGGAAATCCTTGCTCAACTTGAAAAAATTGTAAATGTTGAAAATTTAAATGAAACAAACAATACTGCGTTGGCAATAGAAAAGATACAAGCAATTCTATTTTACTATTCTGAAAAATTTGGATTTGAAAAAATAAGTTATTCGTATAAGTCACCATATATCCAACCACTTCTTCCTTTGAATATTTTGGATTTATCCAATAAGATAAAGATAAAATTAGCAAGAGGATATATTGCAGATCAAAGAGTTTTAAAAATGAAAAGCGAAGGTCAAAACTCATTCAGTGAGCAAGAATTTAAAACAATTTTTAATGAGGAAGAAATTGAAAGGGAAGCATTAGAATTAATTAGAAGTAAAAAAGATTTCCCGATGGAAAAGGTGGGTATAGATAGTACCTTGCACAAATACTTGAACGTACTATTATTGAACAAAACAGCGGTTATTGATAAGTCATATCTACCTTTACCCGATTTATCAGAACAAGAAGCTTATGATCGAAGTATGAAATTGACTGGACAATACAGCACATTATCAAAAATCTATTTTCTTTATTCAAATGAGCAATAAAAAAAATATCTATCACAGTTTTTTAAGAGTTTTATTGAAGAATACAAAAAGATGATAGAGACTAATTTTAATTCTATAAAGAACTATTTCTACTTGTATTCATGCTTACCAATTTGTTATACAGCAGAAATAAGTTTATACGGTATGGGAATATCACATGGTTTTAAAAAATCAATTACTGGAGAAAATTATGTTGAAGTAACAATTATCAATAAGAAGCCAGATATAGAAAAGGATAAAATCATGCTATCGATGTCTTATCAAGCATTAAGTTCTTTTTTCAATCAATTTACTTTACAAGTGACTGGAATTGATTTGAATGAAGTATGTCCGCTGAGAGGATTTTTATATAATGAATTGAGAAATGAAATTAAGAATGTAATTAAAAAATTAGAAAATGAATTGGAATCCGTTTGATGTCTGCTTTACGAACCCACTATTTTTGAAATATATTTCATAATGAATAAGTTGTTTCAAAATGAAAAGATTATTCCACCCCATATTCCTTCAGCTTCCTGTACAATGTTACCGAGCCAATACCAAGCTTTTCTGCAGTAAGAGATTTATTGTAATTGTTTTCAGTATAAATTTTTAAAATATGCTGCTTCTCGATTTCTTTCAAAGAATTTGAATGATTTTCATATAATAATTTATTATCAAATATTTCTTCAGGGAGATCTTCAGCTGTAAGTTCATTTCCTCTGTTAAGTATCATTGCGCGCTCAATAATATTTTTTAACTCTCTGATATTCCCCGGAAAAGTATATTCTTTTAATTTGGAAAAAAATTCTTTACTAACCCCAGAAATATTTTTTTCTAATTTTTCATTATAATTTTTTATAAAATTATTGATCAGTAATTCCAAATCATCCTTTCGTTCACGGAGAGCGGGAAGATATATTGTAAAAGTATTCAGCCGGTAATACAAATCATTTTTAAAATTTCCTTTTTCAATTTCCGATTTAAGGTCTTTATTCGTCGCGGAGATCACCCTCACATCAACATAAGTTGCAAGCGTGGCGCCTACTTTTGTAAATGAATTTAGTTTCCAAAACTCTAAGCAGTTTCGATTGTGTTTCGATGTTCATATCACCGATCTCGTCAAGAAAAATTGTTCCGCCATTTGCAGCTTCAAAAAAACCTTTCTTATCCTTAAA
This sequence comes from Bacteroidota bacterium, assembly GCA_030855105.1. GTDB lineage: Bacteria > Bacteroidota > Ignavibacteria > Tepidaquicellales > Tepidaquicellaceae > JAGPCH01. Next base: position 6,973 of record JALYRX010000069.1, read on the forward strand.
TGCTCCGGTGAATGCGCCTTTGACATAACCGAATAATTCTGATTCCTGCAGATCTTTTGGGATCGAGCTGCAGTTAATTGCGATGCATGGTTTATCTTTTCGTCTGCTTGCTTCGTGAATTGACTGGGCAAATAATTCTTTCCCGGTTCCCGTTTCACCGAGAAGCAGAACAGTAGTTTCAGTATCGGCAACTTTCTTAGCGAGTTCAATTGCATCGGAAATTGATTTTGCCTTTCCGGCTATGGAAGAGAAACTAAAATTCTTTTCAATTCTATATTGTAATTCTTTTACTTTGCTTTTTAAATTTGCTTTATCAAAAGCTTGCTTAACTTTTAAAATTATTTCATCTTCATCTTTCCCTTTTTCCAAATAATCATAAGCTCCGTTTTTGATTGCTTCGATGCCGTCACGGATAGTCGCATAGGCAGTCATTACAATTACTTCCGTATCAGGTGATTTTTGTTTTATTATTTTGGTAAGTTCAATTCCGTTTACATCAGGCAGAATAACGTCTATCAGCGCAACATAAAAAAAATTATTCTCTAACGATTTAATACCGTCTTTTGCAGATGCGAATGAAATGACTTCATAACCTTCCACCGATAAAATCCGCTGAAGAAGACTTCTAATATTCGGTTCATCATCGACTATTAATTTATTTTTATTTCCCGGCATTACTACAGACATATGTTTTATTTTTCACTTTTTACGCTTATATGAAATTTGTGCAAAAACCTGTGAATGATCGGTGCGAGGAATATTGCTATGCTTGAAATAAACGTTACCCCGCTGAACAGCGCAAAGCATCCCGCGAAAATTTTTGCAGCATCAGTTGGTAATTCTGATATCTGACCCATCCCGCCGAGAATCATCGCTGCATTCAAAAAAGCATCAACCCAGTCAAGCTTAACTATAAAGTGGTAACCTGAAACTCCGATCGAAAGAGCAATTACAAATATGATTGATGCAAATGTACCTGCTTGAATTACTCTGTTATGGAATTTTTTCCGGCTTGCAAGTGGCTGATTGAAATTTTCATACATGTAGTAAATTTAATTATGAGCAAATTAAAATGTAATGTAACAAATTTATTGTTTGATCAGGCTAACCACATTTTCAATATGATATGTATGTGGAAACATATCTACGGGCTGAATTTTTTCTATAATATAATTCTCTTTTCCGCAGATTATCTGTAAATCTCTTGCCTGTGTGTGCGGATTACAGCTTACGTAAACTATCTTTTCAAAATTTGTTAATGACAGAATTTCACAAATCTTCGGATGCAATCCTGAACGGGGAGGATCTAAAATCAATTTATTGAAATGTGTGATTACATTTTGATTTTCTAAATAATCTTTTATATCGGAGCAAATAAACTCAACGTTATCAATATTGTTTAGCTTTGAATTATTCCGGGCATCATTAATTGCATCTTCGACAAGCTCGACCCCGAAAACATTATTCACCAAATAAGAAATAAATAATGAAATAGAACCCGCACCGCAATATAAATCCAGAACCGTATCGCTCTTTTTGAATTCAGCAAATTCAACCAAAACATTAAAAAGTTTTTCTGCCTGTAGAGTATTAGTCTGAAAAAAAGACTGAGGTGAGATTTTAAAAATAATTTCTTCTCCGGATGCTTGCTTCAGCTTTTCTGTTATAAAACCGTTTCCTAAAAGTATATATTCGTTTTCACCCGTTGCTACCTGAGCTTTTTTTTGAGAGACAGAATTTATGATAGTGGTAATCTTTTTGAAATTAATTTTTAATTTTTCTGAATATTCTTTCATTAGCCCGGGATTATAATCATAAGTTATCAGGTTTATCATTAAGTCATTTGTATTTTTGCATTCTCTAATAATTAAAAACCTCAGAAATCCGCTTTGTGTCTTTGTCGAATAAACGGAGATATTTCTTTTTTTAAAATACTCTCTTGTAAAATTTAAAATAGCATTTGATAATTCAGATTGTAAAAAACATTTCTCAATATTTATTATTTTAGAGTGAAATTTAGGAACATGCAAACCGAGAGCAAATCCCGCCTGCCTCCCTTCGTAAGGGGAGTTGCTTTCCGACACTTTATCATTCCCGCCTTTCAAAGGGGGGTTAGGAGGGATAAGATCTTGATTTTTTTCAGAAGACACTTTGTTGTCCTCTGACACTTTGTCATTCCCGCCTTGCATAAGAGTATTAGGTGGGATAAGTTTTTTTCGCTCTTCAATTATTTTATTAATCGACTCACAAACTGTTTCAAAATTATTAATCACATCTATGTTAAAAAATCTTAAAACTTTTAATCCATAAATATTTTCAAGAATTGTTGATCTTTCCAAATCATAATCGACATTATTAACTTGGAGATGTCTCTCTCCGTCAATTTCGAGTACAAGTTTTGCTGATGCACAATAAAAATCAACGATGTAATTATCGATAGGCCTTTGTCTTAAGAATCTTAATTGATGATTTCTTAAAAATTCATACCAGATTTTTTTCTCAGCTTCTGTTAAATTTTTTCTAAATTCCTTTGCTCTTTTAATTAATTTCGGATTATAAGGAAGATGATATCCACCTAAGATTAAGCCTCTTTTTAGTAACCATCCCTTATCAAACTTCCATCCCCCCTGCCCCCCTTCATAAGGGGGGTTGTTTTCCGACACTTTATCATTCCCGCCTTGCAAAGGGAGGTTAGGGAGGATAAGATAATGTTCTTTTTCAGAAGAAACTCTGTTGTCTTCTGACACTTGAATATTCCCCCCTTGTAAAGGGGGGGTAGGGGGGATAAGCCCTTGATCTTTTTCAGAAGAAACTCTGTTGTCTTCTGACGCCGTTTTGTCCCCCCCTTGTAAAGGGGGGGTAGGGTGGATAAGCCCTTGATCTTTTTCAGAAGTAACTCTGTTATCTTCTGACACTTGAATATTCCCCCCTTGTAAAGGGGGGGTAGGGGGGATAAGCCCTTGATCTTTTTCAAAAGTAACTCTGTTATCTTCTGACACTTGAATATTCCCCCTTTGTAAAGGAGGGTAAGGGAGGATAAGCCCTTGATCTTTTTCAGAAGTAACTCTGTTATCTTCTGACACTTGAATATTCCCGCCTTGCAAAAGGGGGTAAGGGGGGATAAGCTCTTGATGTTTTTCAGAAGTAACGATCGAGTCGAGAGGTGGGATCGTAAGCCATTCATCATCGGAAAAAGAAAACTCCATTTTGTTTCTGTAAAAAAAAATCTGATCGCTTTTGATTGCATACGGAACCAGCAGGTTTTTAAAACCGCCAATTCTTTCAAAAGCATTTTTTACGACATTCGTTTTAAATTCTAATTGTTTATTGTACTGGAGGTTTTGAATCTTACATCCGCCGCAGACACCAAAGTAACTGCATACTGGGTCGATCCGGAAAGCTGAATTCCTTTTAATTTCAATTAATTTCGCTTCTGCATACGATGATCTCTTTTTCGCAATTTTTAATAATGCCAAATCATCAGGCAAAGTGCCGGCGGAAAAAATAACAAATCCATCATCAAGTTTTGAAACACCTTTACCTTCTGAATTAAGTTCGAGCACATCTGCCAAAACTTCATCACCTTTTTTAATCATTCAAAATGCTATTTAATAAAAACTGTATAATAATTATTATATCTAAATTATAAAAAGTTATAAAGGTATTTTTAAATAATAATGGTTAAGTCAAAAGGTTCGAGAGAAATTATTGCCAATGCTAAAAGAGTAATATCTATAGAAAAAAAAGCTATTGCGGATTTGGAAAACAGATTTAAGAATGAAGATTTTGTAAAAAATTTTATTGAGGCAGTTGATGTAATTTATAAATGCAAAGGGAAAGTTGTCGTAACAGGAATTGGTAAGTCGGGAATTATTGCACAAAAAGTTGTTGCTACTTTTAATTCGACCGGAACGTATTCTATTTTTCTTCATTCGTCAGACAGTCTTCACGGAGATCTCGGAGTTTTAAGAAAAGATGACGTTGCACTGATAATTTCAAAGAGCGGTGATACGGAAGAAATAAAGCAGTTAATTCCCAATTTCAAAATTTTGAACATAAAAATAATCTCAATAACAGGTGATAGAGAATCGGGACTTGCAAAAGTTTCTGACATTGTACTTGATGCATCGGTAAAAGAAGAAGCCTGTCCTCATAATCTCGCACCGACTTCGTCTACGACTTCAGCCGTGGTATTAGGTGATGCGCTTGCAATTTCACTTTTGCAAAAAAGAGAATTCACTTCAGAAAATTTTGCTATGGTTCATCCGGGTGGAAATCTTGGTAAACGGCTGCTTTTGAAGGTCGATGATCTTATGGTAAAAGATGAAGACATTCCTATTGTAAAAATTAATTCAAACCTGAAGGATACAATTTATATGATCTCCTCAAAGCGGCTCGGCTGTTCCTGTGTTATTGATAAATCAAAAATTGCGGGGATAATAACAGATGGAGATATACGGAGATCACTTGAAAAGAATTTTGACGGACTTAAAAATACAAAAGCCAAAGACATTATGAATACCAATCCTAAAATTATTTCAAAAGATATGCTTGCTATTTCCGCACTGGAGCTGATGGAAAAAAATAAAATCATGCAGCTTATCGTGGGAGATAAAAGAAAAAGACCTATTGGATTAATTCACATGCACCGTCTCGTAGAAGAAGGCTTATGAAAAATGGTAAATCTTAAAAAAAATTTTTTGGCGTTTTTGATAAGCTTGTTATTTATATTTTTATCGTGTGAAGATAAGTTTAAGACGACACAAACAAATCTTAATACATCTGATTCACCCGGTCAGGAAAGCTGGAACTCAACGGTAATGTTCTCTGACTCCGGAAAGATAAAGGCAATATTAGATGCTGGGCATATTTCGGTTTACTCAAGTAAAGGGTATACTTTGGTTGACAGCGGCGCCAAGGTCGATTTTTATAAAGATGGAATATTAGTTTCTACACTGACCGGAAGGCGAAGTAAAATTGATGACAAAACAAAAGATATAGAAATTTATGACAGCGTTGTAGTTGTAAACAATGAAGGCAGTGAATTAAGAACACAAAAATTATTTTGGAATAATAAAACACAGAGAGTTTCTTCGGATGAATTCGTTCAAATAAAAACGCCCGAAGAAGCCATTGAAGGGATTGGGTTTGAATCGGATCAAAGTTTGAAAAATTATACCATATTTAAAGTAAGCGGGATGTTTTCAAAGTAATTTAAATCTTGCAAAGTTATAAAGCCTGCAAAGAAAATTATAATGTCAATGATCCTTGATATGTTATTGTTAAAAAAGCTAACTTAATTGTAAAAATTATTTGCCTAAATATTTTTTTAAAATATTATCTTTAATTTTATTTTCTTATGGATTATCATATTCACAGGAAAAGATCGAATTAAAAAATGCAGACGAACTTTCAGGAAAAATCATAGACGGACAAAACGTAAGAGAAGCAAATGGAAATGTAGAGTTTGTGCAGGGAAATGTGAAAGTTTATTGTAATTCAGCGACGCAATTTATTGAAGCAAACCGTGTCGAGCTTCGAGGCAATGTGAGAATTTACCAGGATACGCTTTCACTATTTACTTCACAGGCAACTTACTTTGGTGACGATAAAAAAGCAATTTGTCAAGGAGGAGTAACTCTGAAGGATCCCAACGCAACTGTAAGAGCGGATAATGGCGTCTATTCTTTTAATGAAAGAAAAGCGGTTTTCAAAGGCAGCGTAATTGTTATTAACCCGGATTATCAAATTACTTCCGGAGAGCTCACTTATCTAAGGGATACTGAAGATTCATTTGCAAAAGGAAGCGTTATAGTTATCACTGACTCGGCAATTATAAAAGCTGAGAATATTGATTTTTATAAGAGTGTTGGAAGAACTTTTGCCACAGTTGATGTCAGTATTGAAAGTGATTCCACAATCATTACTTCCGATACTGCTACAAATTTATCGAAGGAAAAAAAATCAATGGCGTCGGGAAATGTTAAGATAGTAAGCCTGAACAACAATACGATTGTTTTTGGAAACAATATTGAAAATTATGAGACAGAAAATTATACTATCTTAAAAGGCAACGCAAAATTAATTCAGATCGAAGAAAATAAGGACACACTTTTCATTTACAGTGATACTATGGAGGCATTCAGAAAAAGTCCTGAACATTATATAGCAAAGGGAAATGTAGAAGTATTAAGAAATGAATTTCTTTCCAGGTGCGGCCTTGGAATTTATTACAAAGCAGAAGAAACAGTTTCACTTGCCGATGAACCAATAGTGTGGCAGGAAAATTTGCAAATGACAGGAGATTCTATTTATGCAGAGCTGCCGAATAATAAACTGCAGACAATTTTTGTAAAAAAACTTTCATCGGAAAACTCAACAAATTCTTTCGTGATTTCACAAAATAGCGATGAATACTTTAAAGACCGGTATGACCAGATAAGCGGCAGTGATATTACTTTGAGTTTTCGTGAAGACAAAATGAATATGATTGAGGTAAATGAAAATTCAATAAGCATTTATTTTCTTTATGAGGAGGAAAAAGCAAACGGTGCAAATAAAGTTGAAGGCAAAGATCTGTATGTTTATTTTGATGCAGATGAAAAAGTATCAAAGATAAAAGTCGATACAGATCCTAAAGGTGAATACATCCCGGAGCAGCTGCTGAGCAATACAAGTCTGACATTACCCGGATTTAACCTGAGAGATGACAAGCCGGTTAGAAGATAATTACCTGCCTGCTGCAGGCAGGCAAATTACAAATTTCAAATTTCAAATTTTTTAAGAAAAACTAATACAATAAAAAATTGATTTTTTATGGCAGAAATAATTAAGCAGCGAATGACTGCGAGGATGGAAGGTGATTTTGTGGTATTTCTTATTGGTATGAGGATAAATAAATTCTGGAAAATTCATAAATGGTTTCCTGTAACAATGGCAATGCCTAAAATGATTAAAGAATTAATTTCTAAACCGGAGTTAGGTCTGATTGGAATACAGACTATTGGTGGAATTTAGCCAATGTTCATTCAGTACTGGCGTTCCTTCGAACATCTGGAAGCTTATGCAATAAATAAAAATGCCGAACATCTGCCCGCGTGGCGAGGCTTTAATAAAAAAATTGCAAGCAATGGCGACGTCGGAATTTGGCATGAGACTTATCTTGTAAGAGCAGGAGATTATGAGAATGTTTACAATAATATGCCGAAGTATGGACTGGGAAGAGCAGGACAGCTTTTATCTGCATCGGGTAAATTTGAAGGTGCAGAAGGACGAATGAAAAACAAGATTAGAGAAGAATAAAAATTAATTATTGTAATGGCTTAATAGGATTTGGAGATTTATTATTTTCAATTAACTCCCAATTTTCTTTTAATAAATTTTTATTTATGGAAGCCCATTCAATAACTAAACTTAAAGCACGTGAAGGTAAGTTGCCCTCTAAAATACTAAAATCATTTATTGCAATAAGAGATTCAAACTCACCATATCTTGCATGAAAATGAGGAGGATTGTGGTCATCAAAATACATTGAAATAATAATTCCGAAGAATCTACTTATTTGAGGCATACTCTAAGTTTTCACTTCTCCACTGTTCGAAAGTTTTACCTCTTAATTTTAAATATAAATTATTTGAATCAATTTCCACATCCTTATTCCAGGCCACTGCAAATGTTTCAACATCTATATACACATTCTTAAAATTGGAATAATTATTCCAAAGATTAAATACTCCTTTATTTTTTAAAAATGAAAGATCAACTTCACCTTGTATCCCATCCTCAAACTTAATCCATAATTTGTAATTATCTAAAGCAATAACTTCCTGTGGTTTTGAAATCATTTTTTTGAGAAATATATTACAAAAAAAAAAAAAATTAAATGACTAAAATTTTAAGTTTCAGTGATTTAAATTATTCTAAAATTTTTTAAATAATCTCATTTTAAAAATGGATCTTGGAAAACACTATCTCGAAAATTCAATTTCAGAGTTCAGGAAATTGAAAGAGCTGGGCGATAAATCATTTTCACAGATCAAAGACGAAGATTACTTTTGGTCTCCGGATGAAGAGTCAAACAGCATAGCTATTATAGTTCGTCATCTCAGCGGAAATATGATTTCACGTTGGACAGATTTTTTAACAACGGACGGTGAAAAAGTAACCCGTAAACGCGACGAAGAATTTGAAAAATTATTTTACACTGATAAAGACGATGTTTTATCACGATGGGACAAGGGCTGGAAGATTGTCTTTAAAACTCTGGAGTCATTGAATGAAAATGATCTGTTGAAGGAAGTAAAAATCCGGAATCAACCGCATACGGTTCTCGAAGCCATTAACAGGCAGCTTACACATTACGGTTATCATATAGGACAGATAGTATATATTGCAAAACATCTGGACGGAAGCAGCTGGAAGAGTCTGTCTATACCGAAGAAGAAATTATGAACTACGATTAAATGATAGAATGATATTTATGATTTTAGATCGAACAGTAAGAAATGAAAATTTATCAAGCAATTTTTTTGTTTTTAAAATTACCTATGAAATTTTATTTTTCTATTTATTGTAAATCTTGAAATTTATCTTTTATACTTATTACCCCTTCGTAAAATCATGTCATCATTCAATTATTTAATCATAGTCAAAAATGATCATTTAATCATAGTCAAAAATGTTCATTTAATTTTAGTCACAGTTCAATTCCCAGTACAGCATCTTTCAATCTTCCGTTTGGCAATTTATAAAATGGTATCCCCAGAATTTCCATTGATTCAAAATTTATCTTATAGCTAAAACTTTTCATCGTATCGCTTTTCTCTGCTTCCAGGGAAATCAAAATAAATTCTGCAAGCTTTTTTGCATCTTCTTTTCCGTAAGCAAATCCGATAAGCTTTGTACTATATTTTTGCGGCGATGCGACAGGGTTTTTTATGGTGAACTGAGAAGACAGATTTTTCAGAGCATCTATTGAACAATAAAATGCAGGAATATAAAAGGTAATATCTCCCGAAGTATTCTCATTGCTTCCTCCGAAAATATTTTTTAAAAAATTTCCTGAAGCTTTTCGTTCTGAAATATCAACATGAGTTTTAAGTAGCCAAAATGGCTTGTAGATCATTTCACCTTCGCTTCGTAAAGAAGCAGCAGCAAAATTAATTTCAATAGGAAGCAATTCACCATTGGTAATTTCAAACCCGCTTCCGCAGCTTGAACAGTATACAATGTTATCATTTACTTCAACAAGAAGTCCGCTATCGCATTTTTTACACTTAACTGCTTCTAAAACAAAATCGGACATCGTTATTCGTTATTTTGAATTCGTTAATCGTTAATAAAATATTTATATTCTGCAATTTTGTAAATTATCTTCTTGAATTTAACAGAGAGCTTATCACACTTCCGATGACTACAGATGTTGCTACATTCTTCGCAATTTCAAAGCCTTCTGATTTTGTAAAACTCTCAGCGTTTACTATAGAACCTTTCTTAGTTTCCCTTTCCTCCAAACCCGTGCCTTCTTCGAGCTCTCCGCCGTATCTGAATTTTTTATATCCTCGGTTTATTAAATAACAACCAAGCACAAAAGAAAAAAAGAATGCAATGAATGGAAATTTTTCATCGACTTCAAACAATAGAAATAATCCAAAGAAGGTTGTCAGAAACATTCCGACACCTGTTCCGAGAATTCCCATTATTGCACGATATAAATTATTACCAGGGGCTTTACCGTAACAAATGCTCCCGTCTTCACCATCCACTATGACCTGGTACGTTCTGTGTTCATAGCAGTAGCGTATTACCCACAAAGGATAATAAACTATTCCGATATTTTCTCTTACAAGATCGTAATGTTCAAAAGATACATTGTGAAGATTGACGGAGTTTCTTGCCTCGGCTGCAAAATTATTTTTTGCAAAATCAAAGGCTTCTTTTTCCGAAGCAATAATATTGAACATCATTCCTTCTCTCTGCAGTGATTCGAAATCAACAGGCAGAATAGTATCACCCGTCAGATTAATTTTCTTTACTCCAAGTTCCGCAACGTCACAAGCAGAATAAGTTCTGTCAAATGAATGCTGCATTTTTTTTTCTACATCAACATAATGTGTTGTTGTTCTTCCGTTAGACGTGCTCGTTCGTTTTTCCTGCCCGAAAATCCATCCGACAACGTCCCCTTTCACTCTCCAGTAAGGAATGAATACTAAAAAAGCATCTTCAATTTTTGCTTTAGCTCTTAAGCCTTTTGCCTTTGACATTCCTGTGTTAAGCCAGTTGAACGCTCTGGCAATTGCATCTTCTTTTTTTAATTTTCTCGGAACATAAAATTTTAAAGTTCCTGTCTGCCCCTTTACAACCAGCAGCGTTCCGCAGTATTTGCAATTGAAAGAATGCAAGCCTTCATTTATATCCAGTTCGCCACTGCAGGAAGGACAGGTGATTCCTTTTATGATTTTTTCTTTTTTTAATTTTATCGCTTGTTCGGCAACCTGCTGTTGAATAGTAGCTTCAGACATTTAACTGATTATTTTTAAAACACTATTTCGTTAGTAAATTATTTTGTTATTCATTCACCAAATCAACATTAAACTTTACATTGTAATAAACCTCATTTAAATCAAGGGTACAGTCTATCGATTTAATTTCAATTTTCTGACTTCTGTCATTGTATTCCTTTAAGTTCCAGCTTTCGTCTGTATTTCTTGTATAATATTCAACCGAAATTTTTTCCTGGGAAACTAAAAAGAAATCTTTAAGAGAATTGATTCTTCTGTATAATTCAAATTTAAATCCCCTATCGTAGCTTTCAGTTGATTTAGAAAGTATTTCCATTATTATAGATGGATTCATAATAACATCTTTCTCATTATCAAAAAATTCAGGTTCACCGCAAATAACAACAATATCCGGATATGTAAATTGATTGGATACTTGTTCTCTGATTTTTAGATCACTTTGAAAAACCTGACAGGTTTTTCCTTTCAGCTGATTAGCTAAACTGACATGTATATTACTTGTAATTTTATTATGCGGCAAGCTAGCACCGGCTAATCCAAACATTTCACCGTCATAATATTCACTTTTAAACTCAGCTTTTCTTTCGATCTCTAAATATTCTTTCTCAGTAAGCTTTCTTACTTTTTGAATGCTCATAGTTATTACTCAAATAAATTTAGTTATTATTTAACCCCGAAAATCATTTAATCACGAAATCATTTAATCATAGTCAAACTTTTTTTGCAACATAATACGCTGCAAGTATCAATGGAACAGTTGCAATCAAATATAAAACAATCTTAATTCCTTCAGCTCTGATCAAACTGACTTCTGAAATGTCACGGTCAATCAAATAAGATAATACATAAGATATTATGCTTGCAAACAAAAAAATCAGAATAGCTGCTGCAAATAAAATTTTGAATGGTGTTTCGCTTTTTGCTGGCCAGATGTTTGCATAAACTTTTCCTGAAGATGCTTCTATCAGCGCGGAATACTGCTGTCCTTTGTATTTATAATAAAACTGATAAAAGGGAACATGAATTAAAAATGATTCTGAAATTAAATCTTCATTAACGCCGGACTGTGCAAGCCAGCTCTTAGCCGAGCCGTACAGAACATCAGGTGTAACGAATTCTTTTATATTGAAATCATTTTTATTAAAAGTTTTTAAATTACCTGCGGGAATCTGTATATTTTTAATTTCCGAGATAGGAGTAGAATGTGCCGGCTGTAAATGAATTTTATCTCCTGAAGCATCTTTTGTTTTAAAATACCATAATGGAAAATAATAAAAACTTGATTGCGATACCTGAGCAAATTTATCCAGATCTTTTACATGAAAGTTGCTAGCCATCCATCTGCGCAAATTTCCCTCTGACTGCTCTTTGGTAAAATTAGAATTAACAACATAATGGTTTACAACTTTTCGTTTATCAATATAAATAACCGAGCCACAAAATTCACATTCGGTAAATTTTTCATCAGTGGGCATTTTATTTTCACCGCCGCACTGAGGACAGATTATCGTACCGGAAATTATCTCTTCAGTCATTTTTAAAGAAAATAATTATAAAGTGGATACTTTTTAAAATTATTAAATTTTAGAAAAGCATATATTCCTAACAATCATATTCATAGTTATCATAAAAAATCATTTCATCATAGTCAATATCATTCAATCGTAGTCGAAATCATTCTATCATAGTTTTGACAGCAGATCTTTTTTCTTTGCATCAAATTCCTCTTGTGTAAGCAGACCGTTTTCTTTCATCTTTCCCAATTTTTCAATTGTCGACATTATTTCATCCGATGAAATTTTTGTCTGCTGGCCGCCCTGATTCATATTTGACATTTGCTGTCCCATTATATTCGCCATAGTCATTCCGGCACCGAGCCCTGCTCCCGCTCCTGCCAGACCTCCGCTTTCATTCTCAGCTGCTTTTTCAATTGCACCTGCAGTTTTGAATTTTAAATAATTGTCTAAATTTCCTACAGCTCCCATCGAACTTCTTTCATTAATCTTTTCCTGAACTTCTTCAGGCGGAACAATACCAACAATGATCATATCGGTTAATTCTATTCCCATTGAATTGAAAAAATCTGCGACTTCCGCTTTGACACCTGTCTCGATCTGCGAATAATACTGTCCGAGTTCGAAAACTGTTTTTAAATTTTTTCCGAGGACAGAATTTAATCTTGACACTATTGCATCACGCAGGTAATCTTCAATTTCATTGGTAGTATAAAGTCCCTGTGTTGAGACGATCTCCATCATGAATTGTCTTGGGTCTTTAATTCTTATCGAAAATTTTCCCGAAGCTCTTAACTGAACATATGTTAATTCTGCATCTTTAAAATTTATCGGTGACTTCGTTCCCCATTTCAGATCAATGAATTTTTTTAAAGAGATAAAATAAATCTGCGCCTGGAATGGTGATGTACCTCCAAACGGCAAACTTATCAGCTTTGTAAGCAGCGGAATATTTTCAGTTGTCAGAGTATGTCTGCCCGCTTGAAAAACATCCAGAGCTTTGCCGTCCCGGAAAAATACAGCTGATTGAGAATCCTGAACAATAAGCTGTGTACCTAATCTATAAGCTGCCGAGCCGTCCTGCGGCTCACGATGAACCAATGTTTTCCCTGTTTCATCAAAAAATTGTACAACGTCTATTAATGCCATGTTTATTTTTGTTAAATAGTTAAATGGTTGAATAGTTAATTGGTTTAATAATGTTTTTGTATTTTTAATTTACAAAACAAAGCTGTCTAATCTCTTAGAATATTTTCTCTTTCATCGAATTTTTTTAAAAACTCATCAAGAGATTGTGACATTTGCAGAATGTAATTACTTAAATCTTCTTTTGAATTTGCTTTGGATTCCAAATCAGTGAATCCTTTGTTTAAATTTTCCACATAAGACAGCAAATTATAATCGAACTCATAAAGCTGGTTAAGTTTCATTTCATTTATTTTAGAAACATCAAATGCACCGCTGTATCCTCTCGCCGCGGATTTTAATTTAGCTATAGAATTTTCATTCTTCTTTTCTAATTTTTCGAGGTCAGAAGTTTCCATAAGTTTTCCGTTTCTCGATAATGCCAGTATAACATTTTTTAATGTTGTCTTATTTTCTTCAAGTTTATTGGCAATTTTATTTCGAAGCATTGTATCAAGCTCTCTTGAGTTATCACTGTTTACATAACCGTCATATCCGGGAATATATCTTTTAATTTTTTCAAGCCATGATTCGTTTGATTTTATCTGTTCAAGTTTTGATTGTAAGTCACTCATAAATTTATGGATTTTAATTTTAATTCAAAAAAATTTAATTTGCACTGAAAATAAAAGCCTGTCTGACGATCTCCGGGCAAAGATGGCAGAAAGGAATAAAATGAACATCGTAAAAATGATCCTGCCCGTTTTTATTTTACTTTTACTGAGTTTTACAGCTGAAGGTAATTTTAAGCGATTCAAATATAATCAAACCCCTGGTTATTTTCCTGATACAAATTCAATAAAATTTATTCCAATTGAAGAAGCCGTTGATTATACGGCACAGCTGCTGGAAGGTGACATTACAAAAGCAGAAAGGAAATTTAAAAAAGATATTCCTATCTGGAAAGTTGAACTCATCACAAAGGAGAGAGGAAGTTTCAAAGTTGAAATTTCTGCAATTGACAAGAGTCTGATAAGGATTGATGCTGATGAAGGTCCTTACGATTATGACATTAAGCCCGACCTAAACAGCATTTCTTTTTCGGATGCAAAAAAAACTGCCGAGGAATGGACCGGGCTTAAGACCTTGAAATGGAATTTCTATAAGAATAAAAATAACTGGGAATATAATTTCTGGCTTTTTGTAAAATCCGGCAAAGCACAGGTGAGAGTTAATGCTGAAACGGGTGAGATAGTTACGGTAAAGAAAAAGAAATGAACTATCATAAAATCAGACAAGGGTATTTATTACTCTGTTAAAAAGTAACAACTCAAGATTAATTATTTTCTGTTTCCGTTTCTCTAAAAATCTGAATAATTAAATCATTCTGATTTTCTAAATGCATCAATATAGTTTCAATCTCGGCTTTGGATTTTGTATTGACTTAAAGGTATAGATTGAATCATCCTTCACCTTAACCACATAGAAACATAGAGCACATAGGAAATTTTTTAAAGACTATCCTGCAATAAAAACTATAAGAGATTAAAAAGTAGGTGTTTTATTTTGTTAGTTCATTCAACGGGCAAAGAACGAAATATTTCATTAACAAATGTTTTCTGTCCTTTTTCAAACAGATATTAAGTAGAAAATTTTAAAAACAAACTATGTTTTCTATATGTCTATGTGGTTTATTAAATCTTCAATTGTATTTCATTTCACATCATCCTTCATCTTCTTTAATATAATCATTGCCTCAAGAGGAGTTTTTTTTTATTCATTTCCATTTTTCGTAAAAATAAATTTAATGCATAAATTAAGTAGTTGATCCTTAAAAAGTCATTGAGTCCAATAAAATCAATGGTTTATAGAATTTATAGTATATGAAAAGTTGCAAGGAATTTGTATTTTTGTAATAAATCCTTGCAAAATATTATAATAAAAATT
>JALYRX010000019.1 GCA_030855105.1 Bacteroidota bacterium
ACACTGACGTGTGGTTCAGACAGGAAATTTTTGCTCTTCGCCAATACTCTGAATTTCTTTCGGCAATTTATCACAGGCGGGTATCATAATATTTAAATGATTTTAATTTAAAAGAATTTTCCACTTTTAAATCATATGACACCTAAATAATTTATGCTTTTATCTGAAACTAATTTTGAAATAGCGACACTTTTGAAATTTACAATAAACAAATGATACTAATTACCGGCGCATCAAGTGGAATTGGGAAATTTCTTTTTGAAGAATTTACAAATAGTGGTGAAGAAGTTTACGGAACTTATCTTACAAAAAAAAATGAATTTGAAAATAACGACAAATACTTTTGTCTGGATGTTACCGATTACAAAAAAGCCGGTGAAATTGTAAAAAATCTTACTCCGAAAATTAATAATTTTGTATTAATAAATTGTGCCGGAAATAATTACAATTGCTTTGCTCATACGACAATACAGGAAAAGTGGGAAAAAGTTGTTTCGACAAATCTCATTGGAACATATTATATGATCAGGGCGGTACTGCCGCTTATGAGAGAAAAAGGTTACGGAAGAATAATAAATTTTTCATCGGTGGTCGCAGAGGTTGGAATTCCCGGAACGAGTGCTTATGCAGCTTCCAAATCAGGGCTTTGGGGAATGACGAGAAGCATTGCAGTGGAAAATGCAAGCAAGGGAATAACAGTTAATAATTTAAATCTCGGCTACTTTGACATAGGTATGATTAATGAATTTAGCGAGGAATCCCAGCAAAGTATAAAGAAAAAAATACCAACCGGTAAATTCGGAGATCCGAAAGACATTTTTAATGCAGTAAAGTTTGTTATCGCATCTGATTACATTAACGGTACTTCAATTGATATCAATGGAGCGATTTTTTAAGAATTATTTTTAGAATTAATGAAATGAAATTTTCGATAATAATAACTACATACAACCGTGCAAACATTATTCCCATGTGTTTGGATTCTCTTATTAACCAGAGTTATTCCAAATCCGATTACGAAATAATAATTGTAAATAATAATTCCACTGATAATATTGAACAAGTAGCAGCAAATTATATAAAGGAAAATCCGGATGTTAATATCAGATATTATTTTACTTCCAAGAGGGGTCAAGTTTATGCTAGACAAATGGGAATATTAGCGTCACAAAATGAAATTTTATCTTTTACAGATGATGATGGAATTCTCGATTCGGACTGGCTGAAAGAAATATCAAAAGTATTTTTAATAAATGATAAAGTTGTTGGAGTGGCAGGCAAGATAAATATAAAATGGGATGAACCACCACCGGACTGGATTTACGAATACGAATCGTACCTAGGAAAACTAGATTATGGAAATGAAGTTAAGTTTGAAGTTGGAATGTATATGAATGCGGGAAATCTCAGTATAAAAAAAGATGTGTTGATAGAAGTAGGTGGATTCAATCCGGAAATGGTTGGCGAATGGCTTATTGGGGATGGTGAAACGGGGTTATGGAATAAGTTAAAGGAAAAAAATTATCTAATCGGCTGGGCTCCTGGCGCCTTAATGCATCATTATCAAATCGTAAAGAAGAATGCAACTGTAGAAGATATTAAAAGAAGGTTTATGAATAACGGAATCTGCGTTCCTTACAACATTTATGCTGTCAAACGTGAAGGGAATAAAAAACTGATAAAGAATATGATTCACTCTTTAAAGAAAGGATTAAAATGGGGATATAAAAGATATAAATCAAGTTTTGCTAAAAATAAGAAAGGAGAGTATTACGCAATATTCAGAAGAGCGTTTTATTATGCTCAAGTCGGTTACACATTGAAAATATTTTTTAACAAAGAATTTAGAACTGAAATAACAAAGGAAGATTGGTTAGTGGAAAATAAGTCAAAAGAAATTCTGCCATGATAAAGAGAGTATATGTAGGCATGAGTGCAGATCTTATACATCCGGGACATTTGAATATTATTAATGAAGCAAAAAAACTCGGAAAAGTAACTGTCGGGTTGCTGACGGATAAAGCAATTGCGAGCTACAAGCGTCTTCCTTATTTAACTTTTGAACAAAGAAAAATAATTGTCGAAAATATTAAGGGAGTTGACGATGTTGTTCCACAAGAATCACTCGATTACGTTCCCAATTTGAAAAAGCTTAAACCGGATTTTGTAGTTCACGGAGATGACTGGAAAACAGGAGTTCAAAAGCAAACACGTGAAAAAGTCATAGAAGCATTGATGGAATGGGGAGGAGAATTAGTTGAAGTTGAATACACTAAAGGAATTTCTTCAACACAGCTTAATCAAGGCTTGAAAGAAATCGGAACTACTCCTGAAATCAGAATGAAAAGATTAAAGCGATTGCTCGAAGTAAAACAAATTGTAAGACTGATCGAAGCACATAATGGATTGACCGGATTGATAGCCGAGAATTTACAATTGACTAAAGGAAATTATCCGAAAGAATTCGATGGAATGTGGCTGAGCAGTTTAACGGATTCTTCCGCAAAAGGAAAACCTGATATCGAAGCGGTAGATGTAACTGCGAGAATGCAGACACTTAATGATATTGTCGAAGTTACAACCAAACCTATTGTTTATGACGGCGATACGGGCGGCAGAGCCGAGCATTTTACATTTACAGTAAAAACTTTGGAACGGCTCGGAGTTTCAGCGGTTATTATAGAAGATAAAGTTGGTCTAAAAAAAAATTCTTTATTCGGGACAGACGTAGAACAAATTCAGGATTCTGTAGAAAATTTTTCTAATAAAATATCAACAGGAAAGAGATCACAGATCACTGATGACTTTATGATAATTGCAAGAGTCGAAAGTCTGATCCTGAAAAAAGGAATTGATGATGCTTTGATGAGGGCAAAAGCATATATCGACGCAGGCGCCGATGGAATTATGATTCACAGTAAGGAAAAAAGCCCCGATGAGATATTGAAGTTTTGCAATTCTTATAAAAAATTTGAAAAGCGTGTTCCGTTGGTTTCAGTCCCTTCAAGTTATAATACAATTTATGAAAAAGAGTTAATAGATGCCGGCGTAAATATTGTTATTTATGCAAATCAGTTATTGCGCAGTGCTTATCCTGCCATGCTTGAGACTGCAAAATTAATTCTTGAAAACGAGAGGTCCTTTGAAGCCGACAGCAGGATGATGCCGATAGATGAAATATTAAATTTAATTCCGGGAGGAAAGTAATGATAAGTCCGGAAGATTTTTTTGAAATTTTAAAAGCTAACGGGATAACTTTTTTCACCGGGGTTCCCGATTCACTTTTGAAAGACTTTTGTTCTTATATAACAGACAATTCACATAAACAAGATCACATCATAAACTCCAATGAAGGAGCTTCGATCGCACTTGCTTCGGGATATTATATTTCAACAGGAAAGCCTGCTTTAGTTTACATGCAAAACTCCGGGCTTGGCAATGCAGTAAATCCGTTGCTTTCACTCGCAGATAAGGAGGTTTACAGTATTCCCATGCTGCTGATGATCGGATGGAGAGGTGAACCCGGGAAAAAAGATGAACCGCAGCATATTAAACAGGGAAGAGTGATTTTAAAAATGTTAGATGCGATGGAGATACAATATGATGTTATTGATGCTTCAACTGTAAATGTAAAAGAAAAAATTGAAAAAGCTTGTTCAAATATTTTAGAAAAGAATTGCCCATACGCATTGATTATTTCCGCAGGTACATTTGAAGAATATTCTTTAAAGAATGAGGCGGTAACTGATTATCCTCTCAACAGAGAAGATGCAATTAAAATAATTCTTGACAATCTAAGTCATGAAGATATAGTTGTATCCACTACGGGGAAAACTTCAAGGGAAGTTTTTGAATACAGAGAGAAAAAAAATCAAGGGCATCAAAATGATTTTTTAACTGTAGGTTCGATGGGTCATTGTTCGATGATAGCCTTAGGTATAGCATTGAAGAATGTCAAAAAAAAAGTTTATGTATTAGATGGTGACGGAGCTGCGATTATGCAAATGGGGAGTCTGGCAATAACAGGAACTCATGCTCCGGAAAATTTTAAGCACATAATAATAAATAACGGTGCACATGATTCTGTCGGAGGTCAGCCGACTGTAGGTTTTCAAATTGACTTTTCTTCGATTGCAAATGCATGCGGATACAAGCTTTCATTGAAATCTGAAACAGCAGCACAGATAAAAGAAGAATTGACCAAACTAATTGAAAGTAAAGGTCCGTCACTTCTGGAAATAAGGGTTAACAAAGGTTCAAGAAAAGATCTTGGACGACCGGCAACAGCTCCGGTCGAAAACAAAAAGATCTTAATGGAATTCCTTTCGAAATGAGGCAGAAGGAATATTTTGGAGTCGGCTGTGTTAAGATTTTGTCTGAAATTTTATTAAGATCCGGCTTCAAAAAAATATTTTTGGTTACAGGAAAAAATTCATTTAAAATTTCCGGCGCTGAAAATTTTTTGAAAGAGATCTTATCGGATTATAGAGTAATTAGATTTGATAACTTTACAGCAAATCCTAAATTAGAAGAAATTGAAAATGGAATTGAAGAATATAAAAAATCTGAATGTGACATTATAATTTCAGTTGGAGGCGGTAGCGTCGTTGACGTCGCAAAGTCAATAAATATTTTAGCGGCTCAAGAAAAACTTCCCGATGCCATTATAAGAGGTGAAGAAAAAATTAACAAAAAAGGAAAAACTTTAATAGCAATTCCTACAACATCAGGCGCTGGCAGTGAAGCAACACATTTTGCCGTGGTTTATATTGGCATGGATAAATTTTCGATTGCTCATAAAAATATCTTACCGGATATTTCTATAATTGACCCGCAACTTACGTTCAATCTTGATAAGAAAATCACCGCGACATCGGGGATAGACGCACTCTGCCAATCTGTCGAATCTTACTGGAGCGTTAACTCAAATACCGAATCAAAAAAATATTCCGAAGAATCAATAAAAATAATTTTGGAAAATCTGGAATACGCTGTGAATGAGCCGGCAGAAATAAATCGAGTTAATATGTCGAGAGCCGCAAATCTTTCCGGCAAATCCATTAACATAGCTAAAACAACAGCTCCTCATGCTATATCATATTCAATGACCTCCTGCTTCGGAATCACTCATGGACAGGCAGTCAGCATTTCATTGGGAGAATTTTTGGAATATAATTATGGTGTCACGGAAAAAGATTCAGTCGGCTCAAGAAGTGCAGTAAAGAATAAAAATTCTATTGAGCAATTGATAAAATTGTTTCGATGCCAAAGTGTTGAAGAAGCAAAACTAAAAATAAATAAGTTAATACAAAGCATCGGTTTAAAAACTCAGTTATCTGAGTTGAATATCAAAACGGAAAATGATTTAAAAATAATTTTGGATAATGTGAATTACGAAAGGCTGCAGAATAATCCCAGGGCTGTTTCAAGAGAAAACCTTGCAAAAATTTTAAGAAACATTTTATAATTGGCTCAAAAGCATCAGTCCAAATTCAGGATATCTGAAATTAAATTTAAGATGATATTGGATGGACTGAAAAGAAAGAAAATAATAATTTTAGATATTGAAGAAACAGCATTCATTCCTTATGTTTTACCAATTGTAAATGCACTCAAAGCAAAGACAAATTCAATATCATATTATTTGGCAACTCATTATATAGGAGATAAAGCTTTCACCGAATTCAATATCCCGATAAATAAGCAATTCGATGTAAATCTCAGCAGAGAATTCCCTCAGGCAGATATTTTTTTATCGCCTCACATTTATGGAGTGGGAAGTAAAAGAACTTTAAAGATTCACATAAATCATAACCAGCCTGTAAAATATGAGTCTTACCGAAAAAATGACTTTGAAAATTTTGATATTCATTTTTTAACCAGTCCGCTGCACAGAGAACAGACCGAGAACACCATAACAAAATATAACCTGGAAAATAAGAATATTAGATTGTACGATATTGGTTATTCAAAGTCGGATGCTTTATTGCAGGGAAAATATAAACGCAAAGAAGTTTTAAATTTACTAAATCTTAATCCGGAATTGAAGACAGTTTTATATTCTCCTTCGTGGGATGAAGGATTATCCCTGAGAACTTTCGGTGAAAAGGTTATCGAAAATATTTTAATGTTTAAGAATATAAATCTAATTGTAAAGCTGCACCCTATAAGTTATTACGGTGAGGCCGGACCGGATTATTTATTTTATACCGGGGGTATAAACTGGATTGAGAGATTTTCGAAATTCGAATCTAACAAAAACTTCAGGCACATACCAACGAACAATATTGATTCTTTATTAGCTGCAAGTGATCTGATGATAACAGATGTGAGCAGCGTAGCGCTTGAATTTATTATGCTGGATAAACCTGTAATTTATATTGATTGTCCCCGATTTTTTGAAGAGACTTTAAAGAAAACGTATGCAAATTTTGGAAACACAACTGCTGATTTTGTTCGAAATGATCCGAAAGCAAATGCAGGAAGGCATGTTGGGACAGTTGTGTATGATTTAGGTAATCTTAAAGATGTAATACAAAAATGCCTGGATACTCCGGAAGAATTTTCCGAAAAAAGAAAAATCTTTGCAAAGCAGCTTAGCTACAATCCCGGCAATGCTTCAGATGCAGCAGCCGATAAAATTTTAAGTATTCTGAAAATATGATTGAACCTGTTTCGGATAATACATTCAAAAAAAATATTATTGCCGACTTGGCTTCGTCATGGAATGAAAGCGGGATTGATAAAGGTGATACCGTTCTTATACATAGTTATCTTTCGAGATTTTTAAAAAGGCTTAAATCTAAAGGAATTGATTTGACTCCCAATGATATTTTAGACTCATTAATTGAAGCGGTTGGTAAAAGCGGGACATTGATATTTCCTGCTTACAATTTTGAATTCAATAACAGCGGAGTATTCGATATAAGAAATTCCAAATCTGAAACAGGTTCTTTGACTGAAGCAGCAAGACTTCATAATTCCGCCGTACGGACAGGACATCCGCTTTTTTCTTTTGCAGTCATTGGTTATCATATTGATAAGTTTAGAAATTTATATAATTACAGTGCATTCGGTATTGATTCACCTTTTGCTAAATTACTTGAGCTCGACGGAAAAATTGCAGCTTTAGATATTGGCGGGGAATTTTGCATGACATTTTATCATTATGTTGAGGAAACCGAAAATGCACCAAACCGCTTTCATAAAGTTTTCAAAGGTAAATATATAGATTATGATGGAAAAGAAACTCAAAGGGAGTTTGATGTTTATTCAAGAAAAATTGAAATTGGAGTTGTGACAGACGTGAAGCCGATGGAGGATTATCTTTGGTCTAAAGGATTGTATTCAGGATGCCGTCCGGGCGAAGGGAGCTGTCTTCATGTGATAAAAGCAAAAACTGTTTATGATGAGGCAGCGAAAATTATAAAAGATGGTGAGGCTTTGGGGATGCTTTATAAAATCAGAAAAACTATTTGAAAGAATTAATAGAAAAATATTTTGACAGGTTATGGTCCATTAACAGAAGCTTAACCGGAAATGGTAACCGTCAGACTCTAAAGATTTTATCGGAATTAGTTGATTTAAAAATTTCAGAAATTCCTTCCGGCACACAATGTTTTGATTGGACAGTTCCTGTTGAATGGAATGTAAAAGAAGCATGGATAAAAGACAGCTCCGGAAATGTAATAATAGATTTTAAAAAAAATAATCTACACCTTTTAGGTTACTCGGAGAAGTTTTACGGGAAAATAAGTCTCAGTGAATTAAAAAAGAATCTTTATTCATTGCCCGAACAACCGGAGTTAATTCCATACTTAACTTCTTATTATAACGCACGATGGGGATTTTGTCTCAGCTACAACCAGCTTCAAACTTTAAAAGAAGATACTTATGAAGTTTTTATAGATTCGGAATTAAACCGGAATGGTTCAATGACAATAGGGGAAGCGGTTTTAAAAGGAGATAGTGATAAAGAAGTTTTGCTATCAACTTATATCTGTCATCCGTCAATGGCTAACAATGAATTGTCGGGTCCTTTAGTTACAGCTTTTCTTTACAAGGAATTGATAAAATTAAAAAGCAGAAGATATTCATATAGATTTCTTTTCTTACCCGAGACTATCGGAAGCATTTGCTATTTATCAATGAATGGGAATAATCTCAAAGAAAAAATGATCGCAGGATATGTTGTGACATGTATCGGAGACAAAGGAAATTTTACATACAAGAAAAGCAGACGGGGAAATGCTTTGCCTGACAGAGCTGCTGAACTTGTGTTAGAGGAAACAGAAAAAAATTTTATCATCGAAGACTTTTTCCCTACAGGCAGCGATGAAAGACAATACTGTTCACCCGGATTTAACTTACCTGTTGGCTCACTTATGAGAACAAGATATGGTAAATATAAGGAATATCATACCTCCGGTGATAATAAAGATTTTGTTTCATTCGAGGCGCTGGAGAAATCGGTAAACAAGTATCAGGAAATAATCAATGTGATTGAAAACAACTACATTTATGTAAATAAAATTGCTTACTGCGAGCCTCAACTTGGTAAGAGAGATTTGTATCCGACATTGGGTTCGCAAAAAGACACTACCGAATTTGTAAATGCTGTTATGTGGGTGTTAAATTTAACCGATGGATCTAATGATATGATCGATATATCAAGAAGAAGTAAAATTCCTTTCAAACTATTGATAAAGGCCGCTGAAAAATTAGAAGAAAAAGGCTTGATAGAAAAAAGAAAAACTTAGAAAATTGAAAAGAGTGAAATAATAAATTCAAAGGAAATATTTTAAAATTTATTAACACCGGTTTTATTATAACTTAATATGCAGGGTATATTGTAACAGGATTCTCCGGACTTAAGTCATCATTATAATGTCTCTAATGTAAATTATTAAAATGTTATTAAAAATTTTTCATTGCAAAAAATAAATGAGTAATGTTATTGAGATTCAAAATCTTTCGAAAGTGTACAGGTTAGGAATAGTTACTTCAAGGTCTTTGGCCAATGATATGACAAGATATTTTGCAAAGGTAAGGGGAAAGGAAGATCCGTTTTTAAAAGTTGCTGAAGTAAACACAAGAAATAAAAAAGGCAATAGTGATTATGTCTGGGCATTGAAGAATATAAACTTTAGTGTAAAAAGCGGAGAAATATTGGGAATAATAGGAAGGAATGGAGCAGGCAAGTCAACATTATTAAAAATTTTGTCACGTGTTACCTCACCTACTTCAGGCAGTATTAAAGTAAAAGGAAGAATTGCAAGTTTGCTCGAGGTTGGTACAGGTTTCCACACTGAATTGACGGGAAGAGAAAATATATATTTAAACGGTTCGGTTTTGGGAATGAATAGAAATGAGATTAAAAGAAAGTTTGACGCGATAGTAGATTTTTCCGGAGTGGAAAGATATATAGATACTCCGGTAAAACGTTATTCTTCAGGCATGCATGTTAGGTTAGCATTTGCAGTTGCTGCTCACCTGGAGCCTGAGATATTAATTGTGGATGAAGTTTTAGCAGTTGGTGATGCCGAATTTCAAAAAAAATGTTTAGGTAAAATTCATGATGTTTCCAGCAAAGAGGGAAGAACTGTATTATTCGTCAGTCATAATATGGCAGTTCTCTCTAATTTATGTACAGCGGTTATAGTCCTTAAAAACGGAATAATGGATTTTCCTAAAGGTGACACAAAAGACGGCATTCAATACTATTTGACAGAACGAAAAGAGAAAGCCAAAATATCATTAAAGGATAGAGATGACCGGAAAGGAGAAGGCAAAATAAGACTAACCCATTTTGAACTATTGAATTCAGATGATATATATCTGGAAAATACGATCTCGGGACAACTAATTAAGTTTAAAATCCATTATGAATGTATTAACAATCCAAATCCTAAAAATATAAGTACAGCACTTTCGATAACTCGCTCAGACGGGTTTCTTGTTACCGTATTGAGTAATGAAATATCTTCAGCGAAATTTTCTTCTATTCCACAGAAGGGAAGCATTATTTGCAGCTTAGAGAAACTGCCATTAACATCAGGAAATTATCTGATTAATTTAATAGTCCATCAAAACGATATTGTTCAGGACTGGATTCAGGAAGCATTTTCTTTTAATGTTGAGGATGGTGATTTTTATAATACGGGAAGGATTATTCCTACTAGTCACAGAAGCATTTTACTTGAGCAGAAATGGAAAATAGAATGATCGAATTAATCATAAAAAAAAGTATAAATAATTTTCTTTCGCTTTTCGGAATAGGAATTTTTAAAACAAAAATACCGAAACCTGAAAACAGTAAAGAAGATTTAAAGAAAGTGAAGTGGAGTGATTTTGAAATTAATTCGCCGATCGAGCATAACACGCCAAAGAGAATGAATGAATTTTTTTCAGATCCCGGAATGCTTGAACAATATTTGGGAGATGATAGAATGAAGATGTATAAAGAAATTGTCAGCATTGCACAAAGGCATAATATTAATTCAAATTCCAAGAGTGTCATAGACATAGGCTGCGGTACCGGACATTTATTATATTTTTTTTTAAAAAATTACAAACCGGCCAGCGTAACCGGAATAGATTTTTCCGATTCAGCAATTGAAGTTGCCAGGAAAACTATACCAGAGGGAAATTTTTTTATTCATAATCTATATGAAAAGTTAAATAAAAAATTTGAGACCATATTATGTACTGAAGTCATTGAGCATTTATTAGATCCGGATACTGCATTATCAAATATAATGGAAATGATGAGTGAAAATTCGGCATGTCTTCTCACCGTTCCAAACGGCAGACTGGATCAATATGAGGGTCATATTAATTTTTGGAGTCCTGAGAGCTGGGAAGTATTCATAAAAAAAAACTGTAATCATAAATTAATTATTACAGGAACAATTATGGATAACAAAATAAATTATGCTTTAATAAGAAATGCTTAAAAAATCTAATAAATTCAGGGATACAGATAAATGATTGTCAATATGTTTTTCCGGGTTTACTTAAATCACACCAATAATTTTATATAAAACTATAAATTAATAAAAGCGGATGTCTTTACGGTTATTAAAATTTGATGCAATCAATCCACAGGTTTATATTGATAATAAGATAGAAGATAACCAAGAAGTATTTAGGAAAATGAACCGAGCAAAGTTTCTGGAATGGATAATTTCAACGAGGGCAAATTTTTCTGATTTTTATACTTATAATCTAAAGATTTTAGGATGGGAAACACAGGAATTTTATATCAATGAAAATTATATAGACAAGGTGGCTGATGAACTATACAGCAGTACAAAAACATTGATAGAGTTAAAAGAAAATCTAAAAAATAAAATCCGACCTGTAAAAAAGCGATGGAAAATAAAAGTTATCTCTGATTATATAAAAATTTATAAGCCGGATGTTATTTTTGTCAGAGAACAAATTGGCATTGCAAGTGATTTTTGGTCAAGCTTTAGTAAGAACGCATTATTAGTTTCAAGAATTGCAGCTCCTATTCCGAAATCATGGTCACCAAAAGATTGGGACTTAATATTAACATCTACGGAAACTTACAAAAATTTCTTTGAAATAAACGGAGTTCAATCTGTTATTAATCATAACGGTTTTGACCAGAGAATTTTGAATGAATTGGTAAATAGCGAAAAAATTTATGACGTGACTTTTGTGGGAGGACTTGGTAACAGAAATTGGGCAAAAAGAACAAAGTGTGTGGAATATTTAGCCGGACATTTAGACTTCAAATGGTGGGGATATAATGGTAACAAATATAAACCGGATCATCCGATTAATAAAAGTTGGATGGGTATTACATCCGGACTTGAGATGATGAATATATACAAGCAGTCTAAAATAGTTTTTAATGATTATGGCGAAATAGCCGAAGGTACAGGAGTAAATCAAAGAATGTTTGAAGTTCTGGGAGTAGGCTCTTTATTAATTACCAGGGAAGCGGAAAATTTAAAAAAAGAGTATCCTCAAAATATTTTCGTAACATTTAAAGACGAGAAAGATTGTCTCGATAAAATTAATTATTATCTTGCAAACGAAAAAGAAAGAGAAGAAATAGCATTAGCCGGTAAAAAATATATTTTAGAAAATTTTACATATAAAAACATCATGGAAGAGCTGGATATATTATTGAAAGAAAGTTACAATAAAAAATTTTCAAAAACAGCGCGCTCACTTAAAGACACAAAGAAATGATAGAAAACATAAAACATAACGGTAAACTTCTGGCATTAATTATTCCCGCAGAATTTGACAAACCCGGTATACATTTTTTTACATCAAACGACCTTTCACAACAGCTGGCATATATGCATCACCCCGCCGGAAAAAAAATCGAACCTCACGTCCACAACCAGGTTCCGAGAGAAGTGATATATACTCAGGAAGTTTTATTGCTAAAGCGCGGCAAACTGAGAATTGATTTTTATGATGATGATCAGAATTATCTGGACAGCCGGATCTTAAAAAAAGGAGACGTAATACTGCTTGCAACCGGAGGTCATGGATTTGAAGTAATTGAGGAAATAGAAATGATTGAGGTCAAACAAGGACCATATATTGGAGAAGAGGATAAAACAAGATTCAAAAGCGTCAGTAAAGAAAAGGTAATCATAAAATAAGGAAATGGATTTTATCCCTGTCAATGAACCTCTTTTAAACGGCAACGAAAAAAAATATCTAAACCAATGCATTGATTCGGGATGGATTTCCTCAGAGGGTCCTTTCGTGAAAGAGTTTGAAGAGAAGTTTTCACAAAGAGCGGGCAGGAAATTCGGAATTGCAGTTTGCAACGGAACCGCTGCTTTAGAAGCAGCAGTAATTGCATTAGACCTTCAAAAGGCTGACGAAGTAATTATGCCTGCGTTTACAATAATATCTTGTGCTTTGGCAATTATAAGAGCTGGTGCAGTACCTGTTTTGATTGATGCCGAGCCTGATACATGGAATATGAATGTACAACATATCAGAAAAAAAATTACTTCCCGCACTAAGGCAATTATGGTAGTTCATATTTACGGACTACCCGTAGATATGAACCCGGTTTTGGAAATAGCAGAAGAATTTAATTTAAAAATAATTGAAGACGCTGCCGAACAGATTGGACAAACATATAATGGAAAGCCCTGCGGAAGCTTCGGAGACATAAGCACTTTCAGCTTCTATCCCAACAAACATATTACTACCGGCGAAGGAGGAATGATTGTAACGGATAATAAAGAATTAGCAGAACGATGCAGATCTTTAAGAAATTTATGTTTTAAACCGGGGAAAAGGTTTGTCCATGACGAGCTTGGATACAATTTCAGAATGACAAATTTGCAAGCTGCCGTTGGTCTTGCACAGTTTGAAAGGTTAGATGAATTTGTTAATAAGAAAAGAGAGATGGGCAGGTTATATACAAAGTATTTAAAAAATAATTACTATTGTGAACTGCCTTTGGAGACAAAAAATTTTGCTGAAAACATTTATTGGGTATATGGAATTGTTGTTAAGAAAGATAATATGTTTGCTGAGGATGCAATGAAAATGCTCGCTGAAAAAGGAATAGGAACGAGACCTTTTTTTTACCCTATGAACAAACAGCCCGTATTTAACAAAGCAGGATTATTTGCTGGCGAAAGTTTCCCTGTTGCAGAAAGATTATCTGAAAGAGGTTTTTACCTTCCGAGTGGTTTAGCATTAACTGAAGCTCAAATTGTAAAAACAGCTGAGGCAGTAAATGCAATTTTAAAATAACAAGAATTTAAAATTATTTCTTTTTTTAAAAAAATAAATTTAGCTGTTTGTAAAAATCCCAAAATGATATATCCCCCAAACTATAAAGCTTTATTCGCCCATCTTTTTTTTGACTGGTAAAAAGTTATTTTCATTTTTTTGTTTTAAATCCATTTTAATTTACATTTAAAAATATTTAAACCAACCGACATTAGAAAAGCAGAAGCCTTAAAACCTAACCTGTTAAAAGATTTTACACAATGTTGACCCGTCTGATAAATAGTTTCGGACAGACAAAATATTTTTCTGCTTTTATTATCTTTGGTTACCCATTGTTTACTTTATGTTATCATAGTGGTGAGAAAATTCCTAATAAACAAACCGGTAAATTAAAAAATATATTTTAAACACCCGAGTGAATCAAAGCTGGTCAATAGTAGTTTTCGGCTATAATGAGGAAAAAACAATTTCTCCGCTTATTGAAAAAATTTATAGTTTTTTGATCAGCAACAATTTGAATGAAAGTGAAATTATTTTCATAGACGATGGGAGCAGTGACGGTACGGAAAACATTGTAAAGGATTTTAAAAGAAAATACGAAATAATAAAATACATACGACATCCGAAAAATCTGGGGATCGGTCCGACACTTCTTTCCGGTTATAATAAAGCAGATAAAGAAAACGTAATTGCCATTCCTGCCGACGGGCAGTTTAACATAGATGAGCTAAATCCTTTTATAAACTTTTCACAAAGATCTTTCATATCGTTTTACAGGCAGGAGATGAAGGACTACACTATTTACAGAAAGTTAATAACACGTATAAATAAACTTCTTAACAAATATTTTTTAAAACTTGAACTAAAAGATATTAACTGGGTCAAAGCATACAAGACCAGGGATTTAAAAGAAATTGATATTAAGTTACGCAGTTCTTTGGTAGGAAGCGAAATTTGTGCAAAGTTAAATCTCAAAGAATATGTTGCAATAGAGGTATTATCTGTTTATCACGAAAGAACTGCAGGAAAAGCAAGAGGTGCATCGATAAAAATGATTTCAAAGGCAGTAACAGAACTCATAGAAATTATTCATATTGTTCATAGATTCAAAAAAAATCTTGCAAAGAAATGACCGGCTCTAAGGTAAATTACATTTCCATCTATAGTATATGAACCGAAGTTATTATCTGAATAGCGTTGCTCAAAAAAATTAAATAAAAAAGATAAAAAATCTATTTTTAATAATCTGGCGGAATCCGAAATATTCAATGCCATTGATATTCTTATTGTGGGGAGTATTTTATATTCTCTTCGGTGCTGTAATTAATATAAATAATGGATTGGGATATGACGGGGGTGCTTATGCCTGGGTTATAAAAGATTTTTACAACTTAGTTTTAAATGATAAGCTTGACTCTTACTTAATTCAAAGGATTTTTCCTTTATTTTTAACTGATCTTCTTTTAACTGTTTTTAAATTACCGAAAGAAGATTTTTACATTATAAAGTTTTTTCAGATTTATAATTTAATCCTTATAATGCTGTGCAGTTTTATCTGGTATAAAATTTCGAAAATTTACAGATTAGATTTGATTTACATATGGCTGGGATTGATTTTAGTTTTGTTAAATTTTGGAATTGCTGAAAATTCTTTTTACTACCCTGTCCTCACAGATACAACAGCATTCTTCCTGGGATTTTGCCTGTTATATTTTCACTTAAAAGATAATCTTACGGGAAAGATTATAATTACAATTCTTGGAGCATTCACCTGGCCAAGCCTAATATTTATAGGAATACTAATGATAATATTTCCAATTAATTCAAATTTTTCATTTTCTTTTAGCAATAACATCCGAAAAAAATCTTTAAATATTTATTTAGCATTTTTGCTGCCACTATTGTTTCTTATAGTTAGTATTCACCATGTTTATAAATATTTTATGGGTGAATCATTTTATAATATTTTTACCCCGGTATTTTCCGGGTGGCTTTACATAGATTCTATTTTGAATTATTTGTTGATGGTTTTTTTCTTTTACAGTTTTTTACCTAAAGGATTATCATTTTCGAACGGATATCTTTTTTTAAAAAAAGTCATACGGAATATAAAAATAAAAAATATTTTAATCAGCGTTTCTATATTTGCAGTTATATATTTTGTTCAAATAATATTAAGCCATCAGGAAAAACCGAAAGCTTCATATGATGTGATGGGCTTAATCTACTATATTTCATTATATGGAATCAGCAAACCTTTTGGTTATTTTGTTACTGCAGTCACTTATTTCGGACCTTCGTTTATAATATTATTTTTCTTCCTGAAATATTTTAAAAATTATCTGCTGGAATTAGGACTCGGTGTATACTTATCTTTTATTTTATCTTTTTTATTGATTTTCATAACCGAAACAAGGATCATAATAAATTTTTTTCCTTTCATAGTATTACTTTCAGTTTTAGTAATCAGAAACTTTACTTTAAATAAAGAAATGTTTTTTTGGATATGCTTATTTTCTTTAATACTGTCAAAGATTTATATTCCGATGTTTAATATACCTTCAGATATGAACACTTATAAAGATTTTTTCAATTTCACGAATCAATTATATTTCATGAATTCATTTATAATTTCTAAAACATCATACTATATTCTGGGAACAATTATACTTTTTATGACTTTCTTTATAGTTTACAAGATTAAAAGGGGTAAAGTACATTTTAAAAATCATAACAATGTTCTCAAAGTTTATACAATTGATTAAAATTTATTTTCCGGAATCCGGAAATCAAGTTTAGATAACATTAATTCTTTTTTTATGAAATGGAATTTGTACGGATTGAAGAAAAAATTTCTGAGACAAATTGACAGGAATTTTAAATATAGAAATTTATTTAAACCGATTATTGGATACCCGGATAATAAATTTGTAATTTATACCCGTGGAAGAACCGGGAGCAATGTGCTTACGGAATTATTAAACTGTCACCCTGATATTTTTTGTGATGTTGAGATATTCAACTTTATATATTCAAATTCAATCATTCGTTTTCCACACATTTACATAAATAGCTGCAGCAAGAGAGCAATTCTCAACAGGAAACCGGTGTATGGCTTTAAAGTGAAAATAGCTCAGCTCAGATATGAGCATGAGTATAAAGATTATGAAAAAATATTACAAAGACTTTCCAATTACGGATGGAAGTTTTTGCATTTAAAGAGAAGAAATTTTCTTAGACATAATTTATCAAATCTTGTAATGGCAGAAACAAACATTTCACATATACAAAACAGCGATAATTTTAAGCCGAAAAAAATTTTGGTAGATTGCAGTACCCTTATGGAGGAAATGTTAAGCAGTGAAGAAGTTGAAAAGACAGAGGAAAAAAATTTACAGGGTATTTCAAATATCAAAATTTATTATGAAAATGATTTGCTTGATAACACCAAGCACCAGGAAACTGCCGATAGGATATTTGAATATTTGAATCTGAAAACACATAAAGTTAAAACTAACCTGAAAAGGATGTCTCCGGAGAATCTTGAAGAGATAATTTCGAATTATGACGAGATATACAATTTTCTTATGGATACAAAATATTCAGAATTTTTAAAATAATTTGTTAAAGTTGTAAATTGAAAGTTTTTGCTTCATATGCCAAATACTATGACCTTTTATATAAAGATAAAGATTACAAATCTGAAGCAGACTATATTGAGAAGTTTATAAAGAAGTACAAACCCGATTCAAAAAAAATTCTCGATTTAGGATGCGGCACAGGAAGACATGCAGCGATTTTTGCAAAAAGAGGATTCAATGTAACAGGAGTCGAACTTTCAGAACATATGATTGAGATTGCACAAATACATTTGAAAAACAATGATACTCTTTCTGAAAATTTGAAATTTGTGCAGGGTGATATAAAAAATATAAAGTTAAATGAAAAATTTGATATAGTGATGCTGTTGTTTCATGTAATGAGCTATCAAACAAAAAATGAAGACATAAAGCAAACTCTTAAAACAGTTAAAGAACATATTAAACCCGATGGTATTTTTATATTTGATTTTTGGTACGGACCCGCGGTCCTGGCTCAGAAGCCTGAATCACGGCTAAAAAAATTAGAGAGCGAGGATATTGTTATTGAGAGATTTGCCATGCCTGTTATGTATATTAACGAAAATTCCGTCGATGTAAATTATAAAATTCTAATAAAGGAAAAATCCGACGGCTCTGTCAGTGAAATTAATGAAACTCATAAAATGAGATATTTTTTCTTACCTGAAATTGAATTATTTTTTTCCGATTTTGAACTAAAGCTAAATTATTGTGAAGAATGGATGACTTCAAACGAATTAAGCGAAAAAAGTTGGTCAGCTTTAGCAATAGCAAGCCTTAAATAAAATGATATCATCAAAAAATTGAAGACGATAGCAATTGTAACACCTAAAATTGACACGTTTAGTAATCCTACACTTACTTTACTAATTGAAAAATTAATTGAGCGCGGTTACAAAATTCTTTTTTTGGGTTATGAACAGATATTTACTTCATCTGAGATTATGGGTAAAATAAATTTTTACTCCCTTCCTTTCAACTTCTATAAGTTTAAGAAAAATCCGAACTCCTTAATTAAATTATTAAAGCAGTATTTTGATTTATATAAGTTATTAAAAATTGAGAATAAAGTTTCTTTGATAATATGTATAGATCCTTTCGGACTGGTGATCGCAGGACGCATAAAAAAAATAATCGATGTGAAATTAATTTATATCAGCTTTGAAATATTTTTTGAAGACGAGTTTTTTGTGCAAAGGAAAAAAATATTAAAGCGACTGGAAATGGAGTATTCCCAAAAGGTTGACCTGGTTGTAATTCAGGATGAGAGGCGGGAAAAATTATTAAAGAATGTAAATAATTTTAATGAAAGAACTAAGTTTATGAAAATTCCCGTTTCTCCCAAGCCGATTGATTTAAGTTCAAACACTTATAATATTTACAAAGAATTAAATATACCTGAAGGAAAAAAAATTGTTGTGTATTCAGGTACACTTCAAAACTGGTGCGGGATCAACGAGATATTAAATTTGTTTCCGGAAAAATGGAACCCTGATTTCTGGTTTGTTATTCATTCACATCATAAGATAATTGAGAATACAGAAATAAAAATTAAAATGGACAATTTTAAAAAAAAGAAGTACAACATTTCTTATCACAATGAACCGTTTTATGATTATGCTGAATACACAAAATTTCTTTCGAAATGTCATATAGGTATCGCCACATATTTTCCAAATAACATTGATATTTTTGCCGGGAAAAATATTCAGGAGATAGGATTGGCCTCCGGGAAATTTTCAACATATATGATGATAGGATTACCTACTATTACAACTGCAAACAGCATGTATCCCGAACTAAATCTGAAATACTGTTTTGGGGAGACAATACAAAACGTCTCGGAAATTCCAGAAGCGTTAATTAAAATCCTAAATGACTATGAAAATAAAATTCTGGGCTGTAAAGCATTGTATGAAAATGTTTTAAATCCGGTTTCGGGAATAAATAGTCTTATGGATTATATTGAAGTGGATAAGTGAGCTTGGTAAGATAACTTTGCTTTTGAACAACATACCTTATGTTTTTTAACCGATGTTCTTAAAAGTTTAGGATGTTTGAATGAAAGAATTAAATATGAGATGCATCAGATACGGAAAAAATATTCATCGGTCAGGATAATATAAATCACAGAAATAATTTCATTACTCAATAATATCTTTTAACATCTCCAGGTATAATTTGAAAAAGATAGCTTTTGTCTCTACAAACAAATCCTCCTGGGGTGGAAGCGAATATCTTTGGTATTATACTGCACTAAAATTTTCCAAGGAAGGATATGAAGTAATTGTAAGTATTCCGCGCTGGAAGGAAATTCCTAAGGACATAATAGAATTACAGAAGAAAAATATTAAAGTACATTTTAATACTGATATCTTAGGGTATAAAAAATTGATCAACAGATTTGTCCCTTCTTCGCTGCAGTTTGATTATAAAAATGACGGGTATAAATTTTTATTGCAATTTAGACCTGACCTTGTGGTGATTAGCCAAGGAGGAAATACGGGCGGTATTAATTTGATGGATTTTTGTATAGAAAATAATCTGAGATTTATCACGATTTCACAAGCTGCAAATGAAGCTAAATGGCCAACCGATGAATTAAACAAAAAATTATCAAATGCTTTTCCAAAAGCAATAAGAAATTATTTTGTCAGCAAAGCTAATATGCAATTAACAGAAATCCAGATTTGCCGGAAGATAGAAAATTCCAAAATAGTTTTTAATCCCTTTAATGTTGAATACGACAATGACATAGAATATCCGGTATCCGGTGAAAATTATTTTTTGGCGAATGTAGCAAGACATGAGTTTTTTGCAAAGGGACAGGATATTCTATTTCAGGTGCTTAACGAAAAAAAATGGAGAGATAGAAATTTATTTGTCAATCTTTACGGAAAGGGTGAACATTCATTTTCGATAAATAAATTAAAATCTTACTTCAATCTGGACAAAGTAAATATTGCGGGACATGTAAACCCCTTGGAAATCTGGAAGCAAAACCATGCTCTTGTTTTAACTTCAAGATATGAAGGATTGCCGCTTGCACTGGTAGAAGCCATGCTGTGCGGACGAACCTGCATTGTAACTGATGTAAGCGGAAACCCGGAAATTATTATTGATAATGTAAACGGTTTTTTAGCAAAAGCACCAAAGGTTGAATTTGTAGATGAAGCTTTGGAAAGGGCATGGTGCAGAAGGACAGAATGGAAGGAATTAGGAGTTAAGGCAAAGGAATATATAAGAACGATAATCCCGCGTGATCCGGTGGAATATTTTTATAATGAAATAAAAAATTTAAAATTGTGATATATGGTACTCACATAAGAAATCTTTTTTACGGTTTAATGTTTTTTTGTATCAAGCCAATCCAGCCGAATTAATTTCCTGCAGCAATATTTGAATAAAAATAAACTCAAAGTTTGTATAGTTTCCGCTATACTTCCTCCGGCTTACGGGGGAGCGGAAGTTGCGGCATTCAATTATGCAAAGAGATTAAACTCAGATCCACATTCACAGGCAATCATAATCGGATGGGACCGGACGGGAGCATATGAGAAGAATAAAATCAAACATGATTTTGTATATCCGATTCAATTTTCTGAAAACACCGTGAAGGCAAAAGGTATCGGAGTTTATTTTCAACAATACCATCATTTATGGAAATGCTTTTGGGCTCTGTCAGGTCCGATGTGGAGCAATAGAAAAGAATATGATTTCCTTCACAATTTTAATTCAGGTTTTGCATTCAACAGAGTTTCAATTCTTATTGCAAAATTGTTAGGCAAAAAAGTCATTACAGAAACTTCGCTAGTCGGAGATGATGACCCGTTGTCATTAGGTAGATTTGCCGGATGGAAAGATTATCTGAAGCCGAAATTTGTGAGATATTTGTTTTACAAACTTGCGGACAGATACGTCAGCAAATCCAATGTAATAACTGAAATATTTGAAAAATCTGCAATACCGATGCGAAAAGTTGTACAGATACCATATTCAGTTGACATCTCCAAATTTGCGCCGGTTGAAAAGGAAAAGAAAAAGGAAATACGAAAAAAATTAGAGATTTGGGAAGATGGTTTGATAATAATTTTTGCCGGGGGAATCAATATCAGAAAAGGAGTTCATACATTAGTCGATGCTTTTATAACAATTGAAAAAAAATATCCGGATGTAAAACTTCTGATTGTAGGACCAACATACAAATATGATCAGAAATATATTTCAGATATAAAGGAAAAAATTAAGATCGCAGGATTGGAAAAAAAAATTCATTTCACTAAAGAAAATGTCAGCAATGTAGAAGAGTATATGCAGTCATCGGACATATTTGTTTTACCGTCCATTAAAGAAGGTTTTCCAATTTCCATAATAGAGGCAATGTCATGCGGACTTGCAGTCATTGGTTCTGATATTGCCGAGATTGCAAAAGCCCAGATAATAAACGGGCAAGACGGGTATACATTTCCGGTCGGGGATTCGGCAAAGTTAGCTTTAACAATTGAAAATTTAATCAAAGATAAAAATAATATCAGCAGGATCGGGCAGGAGGCAAGAAAGAAAGCTGTTGAAAACTGGTCTACCGGATTTGTTGATAATGAGTATAAAAAACTTTACCAGTCATTAAGTCCCGAATCAAACTATAGGAATATCAATAACGTTAAACTTACGGGAGAGAAAATAAAAATTCTTTATACAATACCGAATTTTAATACTGCAGGAAGCGGAAAAGCATTGCTGAATGTAATTTCCCGTATTGATAAAAATAAATTCGCTGTAGAAATATGCTGTCGTCATAAAAAAGGCTCACTCTTTAATTCTGCGGAAGAATTAAAAGTACCTATACATATTTCCGATTTTACTGTTTCGATGAAACCGAAAATAAAGGGAATTAAAAATGTATGGAGCTTATCTAGATTTTTAAAAAAAATAAATCCTGATATTATTCATTCATATAATTACTCCGATGATTATTCCGAAGCATTAGCATCAAAGATTTCCGGTATTAAATGGGTCTATACAAAAAAAAATATGAGCTGGAACAGTAATGCATGGAAAATGAGAACTAAACTTGCAGATGCAATAGTGCCTCAGAATCAACAAATGGTGGAAAACTTCTTCAATAATATAAATAAACAACACCTGATTCCAATAGGAATTGATGTAAATGAATTTTCAAATATAAAAAGAGATGAAAGCATAATTTTAAAATATAGTTTGAGTGATGCGTATCCCGTTATACTTACAATAGCAAATGTAATTCCGATCAAAGGAATAGATTATTTAATAAAGGGATTTAATCTGGCATTGAAAGATTATGAAAAAGCGAAACTTTTGATAGTTGGCGAAGACAAAACTGAGTTTGGAGATATTCTGAAAAAAGAAGTTGAAAAGTCCGGAATGGAAGGGAAGGTAATCTTTACGGGTAAACAAAATGATGTAAAATCATTTTATAGTATTGCTGATATATTTATTCTTTCTTCTACAAAAAAAGGAGAAGGCGGACCCATATCCGTACTTGAAGCGATGGCAAGCGGTATTTTGTGTTATGGCAGTGATGTACCCGGAATCAGAGACCAGTTCAGAGAATTTCGGGATCAGTTATTCGAACCTGAAAAACCAAAAGCAATTGCGGATAAAATTTTGAATGCAATGTCTATGAGTGATGAAGTAAAGATGGAAAAAATATTAAGGCAGAGAGAATTTATAAAAAAATATTATTCAATTGAAAACGAGGTTGAACGGTTAGAAGAACTGTACATAAATCTTATCGAACAATGATCCGAAGAATATATTCTTTTCTATGAACCCGTTAAATTTTTTCAGTTATCTTCCTTTTTTTTTAAGAAAAAAATTTACTGAGAAATATATTATTATTGAAAGCGATGATTGGGGATTGGAGAGAGCTTTAAGTGTTGATTCGATAAACTATTTACGAAATAAATACGGAGAGAATAAATTCAGCAGATGGACATTTGATTCGCTCGAAACATCCGATGACTTGAATGAGCTTTTTGGTTTGTTGGAAAATTTTAAAAATAAATTTGAGCATCCTCCCATAATCACAGCAAATTTTATTACACATAATATTGATTATTCGGATAAAGAGAATTTAAATTTTATTCCAATAAGTAAAGGATTTAATATCGAATCCGAGGATGTAAGAAATATATATAAACAGGGAATTCGGGATAAGCATATTTTTCCCCAGTTGCATGGCTACAGTCATTACAATTTAGCAAGATTGAGAAAATATTTTTTTACCGAAGAAGGCATGGAAGCTTCCGGACAGAAATTTCTCGGGGGAAGGTCAACCATACGTGGAAATTTTTCATTTCTTCAGGGTGAAATGAGTGAAGAAAATTCTGAGTCGGATAAAATTAAAGATGCAGCCGAGGAATTTAATAATTTTTTTGGATTTTATTCAAAGTCAGTAATACCTCCCGCATTTATTTTTGATTTAAGAATTATGAATTTATTAAAAGAAAATAATATCGCATTGATTCAATCTTCAAACCGTCTTATATCCACTATGAAGCGAAGATACGGTTTTCCTTATTTTCAAAAGCGGAAAGGATTTTACTGGTCGGTAAGAAATGCAAGGTTAGATCCGCATCCTGAATATAAATTTAATCATGAACAGTGTTTAAAATCAATTGAGAAATCATTTGAAAACAAATCACCTGCTGTAATTGATTTTCACAGAGTTAACTTTGCAGGCAGGTACAATCCCCAATACAGGAACAGAACAATAAAAGAGTTAAAACTTCTTTTTGACAACATATATAAAAAGTGGCCTGATACAAAATTTATTCACTCACAAAAATTATACGAGATACTGTGGCAACAAGAAACCAAATAAGTTTTCTGAATTTGAATAAAGATATTACAGAGGAGCCGATATTAATTGTCGGCTCAAAACAATATGATTTCGATAAAGAAAACATAAAAAAAAAATTACTTGAGTTTGGTTTTAAAGACATAACAGGAATAGATTTATTTGAAGGAGATGGTGTAGATTTTATTTCTGATATTACCGACCGGGAGGATGATTTTATTAAAAGTCACACCGGTTTTTTTTCAACAATTATTTGCATGGAAATTTTAACTCATGTAAAAAATCCGTTCAATGCAGCGGAGAATTTAGTATCATTGCTTAAAAAAGGAGGAAGGATAATATTATCGGAGTGCTATGTCAGAAAGATTTCCAAGATGCCGGTTGATTTATGGAGATTCACTTATGACGGAACAAAAGAACTTTTTAACAAATTAAGTTTTGATGATTCAAAAACGATGATATCGCTTACGCGTGAGAAAACCGAAAGATTACTTCCGTTAAATTATCCGTTACCTCAGGTTCTTGCGCAGAAGCATCCTGATGAAGGGAGCTTTGGTTACTTCTTAAGAAGACTCCACAGAAAGTATTTTGCAAGCGGTATATTTAAAATATCACGTTTGCTGCCGGAGATTACAATTTATTCAATTGCAAAAAAATAAATTAAGTGGATAATACAAATAGTTTATACGAAAACTTAAAAGACAAAGCAGCTTTTTTTGTTTCAAAAAGAAAGCTCAGAAAAATATTAACAGGTGACGATGTAGATGCTGTCATTGATTCGATAAACAAATATTCGGGTCGGGGTTTCTATGACAGGATTCGTCTTGCTCAGGAACACAATGAGCTGCGGGATTTATGCTTTAGAGTAAAAGTTCATAAGCCAAAGGTTATAGCCGAAATAGGAACCTGGAACGGAGGAACGTTTTATGTCTGGACGAGAATAAATCCAGGTGCAAAAAAAATAATAAGCATAGATTTGCCTGACGGGCAATACGGAGGCGGGTATGATGAAAAGAGAATAAAATTTTTCAAAGAATTTGCCGGCGATAAACCGGAAATGAAATTATATTTTGTCAGGGGAGATTCGAAATCAAATGACACAGTTTCGAAATTAAAAAATATACTCGGTAATGATAAAATTGATTTTCTTTATATTGACGGAGACCATACATATGATGGAATAAAAAGAGATTTCGAAATATATATAAATTTTATGTCACCTAACGGGTTGGTAGGATTTCATGACATTAACACATTTAAAACCGGATACGGTGTCAATCGATATTGGAATGAATTAAAACAAAACTATAAATTTGAAGAATTTATAAAACCCGGAAGCAGAGTAATGGGAAACGGCTTAATCTATCTCGGTAAATATTTATGTCAATGATTTCAATTATAACTCCGCTTTACAATGGCTCCAAAACATTATTGGAGACAGCCGAAAGTGTATTGGCACAGGATTATAAAGATTGGGAATGGATTTTATTTGATGACGGAAGTATTGATGGTACTCAAGAAATTGCAAAGAAGTTATCAAACGACCATCCTTCCAGAATTATTTATTTCGAGCATTCCGGAAATAAAAATTTCGGTACCGCCTATACAAGAAACAGAGCCGTTGAAAAATCAAAGAATGCGATTATTTCTTTTATTGATCAGGATGACATCTGGTATAAGAACAGGTTATCCCATCAGATAAACCTATTTGACAGATTGGAAGATTGTGCTATGATTTGGGGACCGGTATTATACTGGTACAAAGACAGATCATTTAAACAGCCGGTAGGATATAATGGCAACGGACTTGAGAGCGGAACATATGATTCACCTAAGTTTGTAGAAATTTTCTTGAATAACCTTCGGGGAACGCCGCTTCCAAGTGCGAGTTTAGTCAGAAGGAAACATTTTGAAGAAACCGGCGGGTTTGAAGAATCAATAAGAGGTTCTGAAGATATTGTACTGTGGTTAAAATTAGGACAGAAATTTCAAATTTATTATGATGATGAGATTTTAACAAAATACAGAAAGCACCCGGATTCAACGCTGAGGCGGGCAAATGACAGCGGAATAATG
Organism: Bacteroidota bacterium; assembly: GCA_030855105.1. Taxonomy (GTDB): domain Bacteria; phylum Bacteroidota; class Ignavibacteria; order Tepidaquicellales; family Tepidaquicellaceae; genus JAGPCH01. Next base: position 26,281 of record JALYRX010000019.1, read on the forward strand.
GATGAATGGAATCTTACATTTTATAAATGGGTAATAGATTTTTTGGAAAAAAATTTTGCTAATAAAGATTTGATTGGACAAAACGAGTTTGCATACTACAAATGTTTAAAAAAAATTTCAGGCAGGCAGAATTATTTTGGAAGCCGTAAAGATTTGATAAAAAGATTAAATACATTTCCCGAGCTTAAAAAAAAATATTATAAAGACTTTCTTTTAGATCTCATTCTTCCGTTTGATATAGCTACTAAAGTTTCTGCTAAGCTAAGATTTGATATTTTTAAAAACTTTTGATGAAAGTAATAAAGACCGGGATTATACCGGCAAAACCAATAATATACAAAAATAAAAACGAATCGGGATTAAATTTAAAAGCAATTTGTATTTTTGCAGCTACAGGTTTTTTTTTAGAAAGAGATACATACTTTAATAATTTTGAAGCATTACAGCCATCAACGGATAATGAAATTGACGATGAAAATTTTATTAGAAATTCCACACAGAACTGGCACTGGCATTATACACCGGCAGCCGTATCTTTAAAGCAAGCTACCGAGGAATTTGCTCATTTGTTTGAAAACATATCCAACAATAAATTAAAAAACAAAAAAATTATACTGCCGCTTTCAGGGGGTCTCGACAGCAGAACCCAGGCAGCAGCATTGGGTAAAGAGGTTGAAGTTAAAAGTTATTCATATAAATTTTCCGGCAGCTTCGATGAAACAAAATACGGTAAGAAAATTTCCGAAATAAAATCTTTTCCGTTCACCGAATATGTTATTCCAAAAGGGTACCTTTGGAAAGTAATAGACGAGCTTGCAGAAATGAATCAGTGTTATGCCGACTTTACTCATCCCCGCCAGATGGCAGTTATTGAAGAAGTATCAAAGCTCGGAGAAATATTTTACCTCGGACACTGGGGTGATGTATTGTTTGATGACATGGGAGTCAGTGATGACCTTTCAACCGAAGGACAGATCGATGTGCTTATGCAAAAAATTTTGAAGAGAGGCGGATACGAACTTGCCGATGAGCTTTGGAGACATTGGGGGATCGAAGGTAACTTTAAAAATTATTTAAGTGAAAGATTGTCACAACTTTTGCAAACAATAAATATAGACAATGCAAATTCGAGAATAAGAGCATTCAAATCAATATACTGGGCGCCCCGTTGGACAAGTGCAAATATGATCGTCTTCAGTCATTATCATCCCGTTGTTTTACCATATTACGATGATGAGATGTGTAAATTTATCTGCACTGTTCCCGAGCATCTTCTTTCCGGCAGACAGATTCAAATCAGTTATATTAAGTTAAAAAATCCCGAACTTGCAAAAATTGAATGGCAGACATATGACCCGTTAAATTTATACAATTATAAAAAATTTACATCGAAGGGCATGATCCCGTTAAGGGCATTCAGAAAAGGAAAGAGGTTAATTAAAGAGAAAATTTTCCGTCATAAGCTGACAACACGAAACTGGGAAATACAATTTATGGGCGATGAAAATGATATCAATTTGAGAAAGCATTTGTTTGAAACTAAATTTTTTTCGGAATTTATTTCTCCGGATTTGGTAAAAAATTTTTATAATAAGTTTAAGAATGACGATCCGGTATATTATTCACATCCGTTGAGCATGCTCCTTACACTTTCGATGTTTTGTAAAATCAATTTGCAAAAATCAAATTAAGTTAATTTGAAGATAGCGATATATTCCGGTAATATTCCTTCTACAACTTTCATTGAGAACCTTATAAATGGTTTGGCTCAAGCCGGGTTTGAAATATATTTGTTCGGGAAGCAGACAAAGAAAGTCAGTTACAAAGGGAAAGTTAAAATTTACCCGACACCTGCTTCCGATATAAAATTAATTTTATTTGTTTTGACAGAGTCTTTAAAATTATTATTTAAGAATCCGAAATTGTTTTTTAAGTTTTTTAAGATAATGCATGGAAAAAGCAAAACGCTCAAAACATTTATTAAAGAAACGGGAGTGCTTATTCCTATTGTCAATAATGAACCGGATATATTTCATATTCAATGGGCAAAGACGGTCGAGCGTTATCCTGAAATTTTCGAATTATTGAAAAGTAAAATCGCACTGAGCTTAAGGGGAGCTCACATTAATTATTCACCACTGACCGACGAGACGCTTTCAAACGCCTATAGAAAATATTTTCCGTATATAGATGGTTTTCATGCTGTATCCGGAGCGATCGGAGTTGAAGCGATGAAATACGGAGCGGACAAAGAAAAGATAAAAGTAATTCATTCAAGTGTTAAAGATGCGCTGTTTCAAAAAAAAGCTAAGCAATATGAGCCGGGTCAGATGTTGGAAATAATTTCAATTGGGAGATTTCACTGGAAGAAAGGATATCATTATGCACTTGATGCTATGAAAACTTTAATTAAGGAAGGGATAAATTTAAATTATACAATCATTGCGCAGGGAGAGATTCCGGAAGAAATATATTTTCTTATTGATGAATATAATATTAAAAATAATATTAACATAATAAACGGATTAGACTATGATAAGCTAATAGAGAAGCTTTTAAGCTCGCATATCTTTTTACTGCCGAGTGTAGAAGAGGGAATTGCAAATGTTGTGCTCGAAGCAATGACAGCAGGTGTGCCGGTAATTACTACGGACTGCGGAGGAATGAGCGAAGTAGTTGATGACAGAATAAACGGATTCATTGTACCTGTGAGAAATCCGGATAAAATAATTAATAAAGTAAAAGAGTTTCTTGAATCAGATTTAAATTTCAGGAATAATATTGCGGAGAATGCGAAGAAAACAATCATGAAAGAATTTACAAAAGATAAACAGGTAAAAGAGTTTTCCGGATTTTATAAGTCATTGGTAAATTAAGTTTAATGAGGATTGGATTGGTTTTACCGAATGTACCGCAGTATTCCGAAACATTTTTTAATAATAAAATAAATGGTCTTCAGGAATCCGGATTTAAAGTGATTGTATTTACCGGTCAGAAAATCAAAAAAGATTTTTTTTTTGAACATAAATCTGCATACAAAATATATGATGGTAAACCGGTTACACAATTTATTGCATTCGTATATGTTTTGACGATGACTATTTTAAAGTGTCCTTCGAGAGTAAATAAGTTATTTTCATTAGAAAGAAAAGATGGCAGATCATTTTCGGATTCTTTGAAATCAATTTACCTGAATGCACACATTCTCCCTGAAAAACTTGACTGGCTGCATTTTGGCTTTGCGACAATGTCACTCGGACATGAAAATACCGCAAAGGCAACCGGAGCAAGGATGGGTGTGAGCTTCAGAGGATATGATATAAACATTTATCCGCTGAAAAATCCCGACTGTTACAAAAAGCTTTGGGCTAATGTGGACAAGGTTCATTCAATATCAGATTATCTAAGAGTAAAAGCACTTACACTCGGACTTAAGTCACAAACACCATATGAAAAAATCACACCAGCTATTGACACTACTTTTTTCAAAGTAAAAAGTGACCCGGGTAAAATAAATCTGCCGGTGAAAATTTTAACGGTCGGACGATTAAACTGGGTAAAGGATTTCGAGACTGCTGTCAGCACAATGAAAATTTTAAAAGAAAGAGGAATTAATTTTGTTTATAACATAATAGGGACGGGTAAAGAGCTGGAGCGGCTTAAATTTGCAGTTCATCAGTCCGGACTGGAAGACCGGATTTTTTTTTTAGGAAGGATTGAACAAAAGGAAATTACAGAGAGGATGAGAGAGTCAGATATATATCTTCAGACAAGCTATCAGGAGGGGTTTTGCGTTTCGGTCCTTGAAGCACAAGCGACAGGATTACTCTGCATAGTTAGTAATGCGGACGGATTGAAAGAGAATATAATTGACGGGGAAACCGGGTGGGTAGTTGAGAAAAGAAAGCCGGAAAAATTTGCAGAAAAAATTATTGAAGTGATGAATTTTCAGGAAGAGAACAGAAAAAAAATATGCATGACAGCAAGAAGAAGGGTTGAAGAAGATTTTAAAATTGAAAATCAAAAAATAAAATTCCGGGAATTTTTCCGCAATTAGTGCTACCAAAATTTTATGAATAACAGATGCAAAGGATTTTAAAGTTATATAATTCTCTCGGGAGATTGGGTAACATTGTTTTGATGGGTCTGCTGATTTTGTTTGCTCTTTTCAACAGGTTTTTTATGGTGGTAAAGTATCGGGATGTGGATTATATTATTGAGATTTGTTTAATGGCATTAGCTGTATTTGTTGTTTACAGGATTTTTAAAAATAATACATTCGATTTTAGTAAAAAAAAAATATTCAAATTCATATTGATCGCGGGAATTTTGTTAAGAGTGATTTTTGCGATTCATGATTTATATAACCGGCCTGTTCAGGATAGTGATTATGAAAAGCATGAGAAATTAGGTTCCCGTATCGCGTTCGAGCATGAGTTCTATGACTTTTCGGGAGTTGAGCTGAGAAATTTCAGGCAGCCCGGGCTTCCGGCTTTATTTGCTGCCGGTCTGTTGGTTTACAACAATCCTGTAATGTATGCAATAATAATGATAATATTTTCCTTTGGAGTTTTGATTGCAGGATTTTTTTTATTCAGTGAGTTAAAAAATTTTGCAGCTTTAATTTCCTTTGCATACCTGGCGATTGCACCTAATATGCTTTTTATGGCATCTTCATCAAATACACAGCTTTCTTTTTTTTTCTTTCTTATTTTACTTTTTATTGTTTTAAAAAATTATACCGGCAAAACTTTCCAGCTGATAATAATTGGTGCATTGCTGGCAGCTGAAATGTATATTAGATTCAACTTTCTTCTTATAATTTTTTTAATCCCTTTTATAATCGAGAAGCATAAGAATGAGAGAATGGCTTTGTCGTTTGGAAAACTTTGTTTTATTTATTTAAGTTTTCTTTTGTTATACTCACCCTGGATATATAGAAATTATCTGATTTATGGAACTGTCAGGTTAATGCCAAGCGAGGGGCTTAGATTCTATAGTTCTAATGTTGTAAGGGATTTTACTAAAGCAGGAGGATACAATGGCGTTCCCGACTCTGTAATAAATAAATATAAAAACTTACCTGAAATGGAATTCAGCAAAGCACTTGAAGATGAAGCCATTACTTTTATAAAAAAAAATCCCGATATATATATTAAAGGTTTACCATTCCGGTGGGTCAAATATTCCGGCAGACAGGATTGGACTATTGGTTATTTTTTCGAAAATACAAAATATGATAATGCAGATATTTTAAAAATGTTTTTTCAGAATGCAGATAATTTTTTCTTTTGGTTGCTATTAATTTATCCGTTTATATTTTTAATAAGAAATAAAAATCTCACGCGCCTTTCGGTATACATTTTATGGGCTTATCTTAGTTACTCGATAATTATACTTTCTATTTCTGAATCAAGAGCAAGATATAATTTCCCATATATACTTTTCCCGGTTTTTGCAGTTGCATTAATCGAACGAAAAGTTAAGCAACCTGAATTAATCAAAGGGAGTTAATAATATTTAATATGGCGGCAAATTAATGGTAATATGGGATTGTGATTCGGCGTTTAGGACAGATAAATAAGACTATGCCTTATAATTTTATATATTCTTAGATATATGAGCAAATAGAAATAATTTATCAGATAAAGCTGAGAAATTTTACTTAACGCTTTATGATACGGATTTGAATTTATGAAGCCTATAAAAAGTTTTAAAATACTTGAATATCTGAATCCAACCTGGTATTTCAATTTATTTCCCATAAATGTAAATTCATTTTCTACCTGCTACTACAATTCGTCGGTAATGAAAATTCCTAAGGAGTTTAAAAAATTAGCAGCTGAAGATTCAAGATACACTTCCAAATCCGCTAAAGATTTGGACATTGGTTTTCAATTATGGAACAAAGGAGTAATGCTTAAATCAGAAAACATTTCACTTGATGAGCTCATGCACGAAGACAAGCCGACTTTAGAAGACAATTATATATTCATAAGAAAATTTTATAAACCCAATCGTGCTTATTACTTTCTTATAAAGAATATTTTCAGTTTTCATAATCCATTCTCCGAAGTAAAAGCATTTATTAAAACAAAAGATGTAAAGAAAGTTGATTTGATAAATTCCCGTTGCGAATACACCGGTTATGAAAATTTTTCTTCTGCATTAATAAAGTCGGAGCCATTGGTAAGCATCATTATTCCTACACTCAACAGGTATGAGTATTTAGAAGATGTGCTCGGGGATTTAGAGAAACAGGATTATAAAAATTTTGAAATTATAATCGTTGACCAGACAGATAATTCTAATAAAGACTTTTATAAAAAATTTGAGATTAAATTAAAATTAATTTTCCAGAAAGGCAAAGGTCAGTGGCTTGCGAGAAATGAAGCTATACGAAAAGCTAAAGGTGATTATTTATTGTTCTTCGATGATGATTCGAGAGTTGATGGAGACTGGATTTCCCAGCATTTAAAAGGGTTAAATTTTTTTGATGCTGACATTTCCGCGGGGGTTTCGATCTCTAAAACCGGCGACCCCGTTCCGGCTAATTACAGTTTCTTTAGATGGGCTGACCAGTTTGATTCCGGAAATGCTTTAGTAAAGAGAGAGGTCTTTGAAAAGGTCGGAATGTTTGACAGACATTTTGACAAGCAAAGAATGGGTGACGGAGAGTTTGGTTTAAGGGCATATCTTGCAGGCTTCAAAAGTATTTCCCATCCATATGCAAAACGTCTTCATTTAAAAATCGGAACTGGTGGATTAAGACAAATGGGTTCATGGGATGCTTTCAGACCAAAAAACTTTTTTGCTCCAAGACCGATCCCAAGTGTCTTATATCTTTACAGAAAATATTTTCCTGCAGATTATGTATCAAATGCGCTGATGCTTGGAATGCTTCCTTCTCTGATACCTTACAAATGGAAAGGAAAAAGATTTTTATATCCATTCGGTGCATTGCTTGCGATATTTATTTTACCTGTTATGCTTTTACAATTAAGTATCTCATGGAGCAGATCTTCTAAAATGCTTAATCAGGGAGATAAGGTTGAGTGGCTCTAAGAAAATTTTAATTATTACGACTGAATTTCCGCCCGGTCCGGGAGGAATAGGAAATCATGCATTCAACCTTGCCAAGTATTTAAACCTCAATGATATTCAAACAAAAGTTTTAACGATTTCTGATTTTGCAGGCAGATCGGAAGAACTGGAGTTCGACAGCAAACACAAGTTTGAAATCATAAGGTTTAAAAGATACTCAAGCAGAGTTAAAACATATCTCCAGAGATTAAAAATAATTTTAAAGGAAGTTAAACACAATCGCCCAACGCATATAATTTTTTCCGGCCGAACTGCTTTGATGTCTTCACTTATGGTAAAAAGGACTTATAAAAATATTAGACTCATTGCAATTGCTCATGGCGGTGATATAAATGTTGATAATTTATTCGAGAGTGCATTAGTAAATAAAGCACTGTCGTCTATGGATTTAATCATTCCTGTATCAAACTATTCGAAGTCTAAAATAAAATTAAAAATTAGAATAAAGGAAAAAAAAGTTGTCGTGATACCAAATGGATTCGATTTTGAATATATAGAAAGTCTTAGTATTAAAGATAAAACATTGCGAAATGGTTCGTTGACTCTTGTTACGGTGGGTACAGTCTGGCCAAGGAAAGGTCATCATAATGTTCTTAACGCTTTACCGAAAATTATTTCCAATTTTCCTCAGACAAAATATAATATTATCGGCCGGCTTACCGACTTATCGAAAGTAAAAAATTTTATTGAAGATGAAAAGTTAAAACAATACATTAATATCCACGGCCCGATATCAAATAAAGAAATGCATGACGTATTGAATCAATCACAAATTTTTATTTTGCTCAGCGAAAGTCAAACTACAGGTGACTTCGAAGGATTCGGGATTGCAGTGCTTGAAGCAAATTATTTCGGATTGCCTGCAATAGGATCCAGGAACAGCGGTCTTGAGGATGCGATAAGCAATGGTGTCAGTGGAATTCTTGTTGACCCCTGGCATGTAAATGAAGTTAGCGATGCGGTAACTTCAATCTCAAAAAATTATTCAAAGTTCAGTGAAGGCGCAAAGCAATGGGCTTTACAGCATCACTGGTCAAATATTATCAAAAGATATATTAAAGCTATAGAAAATATAAAATAATTTATGTGTGGATTTTTAGGAGCGGTAAATTTTGAAAGAGGAATTAATTTTATGCACCCGGCTTTACAAAAAGGACTTGCGGCTATCAACCACCGCGGACCGGATGGAAGCAAAGATTTAAATCTTGGAAATGTATATTTAGGCAACAACCGGCTGAGCATCATTGACTTATCATCACGTGCTGACCCGCCGCTGAAATCCGTAAACTCAGATGCATACATAATTTTTAACGGGGAAATTTATAATTATAAAGAATTAAAAAATAACTTAAGGAATACGAAGTTTCAAACAACTTCGGATACTGAAGTTCTGCTCGAGGGGTATTTAAGAGAAGGAATTAAATATTTTAAAAAGCTCAGGGGAATTTATGCATTTGCAATTTTTGATAACAGGACCGAGCCAAAGATTATCTTAGGAAGAGATCCTTCAGGAATTAAGCCTCTATATTTTTTTAATAAAGGCAGCTTTTATATTTTTGGCAGTGAAGTAAAAGCACTTCTGCCGGCAGTTAGAAACGACCTTACGTTAAATGAAAATGTATTGAAATGCTTTTTGAATTTAGCATATTGTCCCGAACCACACACTATTTATAATGAAGTGAGTGCGGTCAAGCCGGGAAGCATTGTAGAGATTACAAAGCAGGGTGTAAAGAAAACAAATTTAACAGAATTTAATTTTGAGACAGCAAATAATTTTGATTTTTGTCAGAACGTAGAAAAAGTTGAAGAACATTTAAAAGTTGCTGTAGAAAGGAATTTAATTGCAGACGTTGAAGTAGCAGTGGCTTTGAGCGGAGGGATTGACTCATCTTTAATTTATTATTATGCAAACCAGCTTAACAGCAGCATAAAAGGTTTAACCATCCGGTTTGATGATGAAGAATACAATGAAGAGCAGATAGCAAAAATTTATTCCGATACGTTAAAAGGAAATCATGAATTTGTAGAAGTGGAATCGGAATTAAATCTGGAAACCCTGAACAAAATTTTATCTGACTTCGATCAGCCGTATGCGGATTCATCTGCGATAAATGTTTTTTATTTAACCAAAGCGACAAGTAAGGTCACAAAAGTTCTGCTTGGAGGAGACGGTGGAGATGAATTGTTCAACGGATACCCGTCTCAGACATGGCTTACTTACATTGAGAAGCTGAGCAGGAATGCAATTACAAAAAAAAGCGGAGATACAATTTTAAGTTTGTCAAAAGTTTTTACAAGCACATCTCAAGGCAGACTATTAAAAAGAATTTCCGATTTATGGAATGACAAACCGCACGAACTTTTATATGACTGGCATTCATGGTTCCCTAGAAATACAATTTTCCAAAACGAAAGTCCGTTTTTATTTGACACTTCTACCGGAGTTGATTTGTATGAATCAATTTTTGAAAATGATGCTCCGCATAAATTCAAGAGTTATGTTGTGTTTGATTACTTCAGGAAGCAAATGCTTAGTGATTATCTCCGCAAGACGGATATGATGTCAATGCTTAACGGAGTTGAATACAGGGTTCCGATATTGGATGAAGATTTGGTGAGCTTTGCCCTGACCATTCCTTTTGAACAAAAGTCATCACTGAAAGAAACAAAAAAAATATTGAGGGCTATTCACAGCAAAAAATATCCTCTCGAAACAAGCAAGATGTCTAAAAAAGGTTTTACAATTCCGCTTGATTCTTCTTTGAGCAAAGATGATTTTAATATCATTAAAGAAAATTTAATTAAGAAAGATAATATTGTTAACGGATATATAAAAAAAAGTTATGTAGAATTTCTTTTTAAAGCACTTGACGATAGAATTGCAGTGGATAAGGAAATCAGCAGGGCCGGTATTTATCAGAGGATTTTAATGCTTTACAGCCTGAGTTTATGGAATGATAATAAATGAAGCTTGCAATAATTTCACATACACCTCATTACAAAAAAAACGGAGTTGTTGTCGGGTGGGGACCCACAGTACGGGAAATAAATCACTTAACAAATTTATTCGATGAAATTTATCATATCGCACCGCTTCACAAAGAAGAGGCACCCGCAAGTTCCTTGCCGTATGAAAGCGACGGAATAAATTTCATTCCATTAAAGCCGTACGGTGGAGTAAAATTCTCCGATAAAATTTCAATCCTCACAACTTCTTTAAATAATTTAGGAATAATTAAAAAAATTTTAGATAAAGTTGATTGGGTTCAGTTCAGGGCTCCAACTTCAATGGGGCTGTACGTTTTACCATATCTGAGTCTGCGAAACACACCAAAGCGGTGGGTGAAGTATGCAGGAAACTGGAACATGAATAATCCTCCATTGTCATATAAATTTCAAAAGTGGTGGCTTCAAAATAATTTTCAAAAATCAAAAGTCACGATTAACGGTTATTGGGAAGATCAAAGGAGTCACATTTTAAATTTCCAAAATCCATGTCTCGATAATGAAGAGCTTGAAAGGGCAAGAAAGATTGCACAAGAAAAAAAATTTGATGCCAAGCTTGTTTTATGTTTTGCAGGTTCACTTACAGAGAACAAAGGTGTAGATCTGATTTTAGACTCATTGAATAAAGTAAAGCAGAAAAGCGAAATAAAAGAAATTATTTTTGCAGGTGACGGCATCAACAGAAAAAAATACGAGGAGCTTGCATCCAAAATTAATATGCGGATAATATTTAAAGGATTTATTAACAGGAAAGAATTGGAAAGCATTTATAAGGATTCTCATATTATAATGCTTCCAAGCGAGTCGGAAGGTTTTCCAAAAGTTATTGCAGAAGCAGCTGCATACGGCTGTGTTCCTATTGTTTCTGACGTTTCATCGATCAGCCAATATTTCAATGACTCAAATGGATTTCTTTTAAAAAAAATCACTTCCGATGAGCTTGCAGAAAAAATTGATTTGGCAATGAGTGATAGATTAAAGTTAAAGATTTTATCAGATCAATGTGTCAAAGCAGCAGAGCTTTTTACTTTTGAACATTATATGAATCGCTTAGAGGAAAAAATTTTATTCAGCGGACAAATTCATTGCCGTCCAAAATAAATTTATGAAGAATTAATGGTTATATGTGAAATACTGTGGATAACTAATTTCGATATATTTTTATTAATATTCACAAAACATCTAAAAACAATTAATTAAAATTACTTTTACTTTAAAATTTATAGAGTTTATTCTTCTTTCTTTTGAACGATCAAAAGAAAGAAGCAAAGAAAAATCGCCCGCTGGTAATAAATTGCCGGAAATTCATTCGTATTGACGGGCAAAAATTTCAACTCACCACCCGTCAGAAAAACACAGACGGGTGGCTCAGACAGGAAATTTTTGCTTTTCGTCAATACTCTGAATTTCTTTCGGCAATTTATCACAGGCGGGAATCAAAAAATTAATAAGAATTCGAATTGAAAAATTTTCCACTCTAAATCACATAGCACCGAATTAATTCCCCCTTCATGGAGAGTGTCTCAAAACCATCAGTTTACCTCAAAGTCTCAAAGACTCTAAGGAAATTGTTTCAAATTTTTTTCACTTTGAGCATTCGAGTTTTAGAGGTAAAATTTTTTATTGATTTTGAGACCGCTCCATGAAGATGGTTAGGGGGATAATTTAAATCAATTATAAAGATGTAAATTTATATGTAAAACGTATTGGACGGATGTAGACAAATTACAAAAAAGTAATTTGAATTATATTTTTTTTCTTACTTTGACAGCTTATTTTACAAAAAACATTCAAAGTATATATCATTGAAAAACTCTCCGTATAAAGCCGAAATTTTACTGGGTTTAAATATTCTAATGGCTGGCACAATGATTTTCAGCAGGAGCTTAAGCTTACTATACTCTGCACTTATAATAATTTATGGACTTTTCAGAATAATATCAAAAAAAAATTCTGACGGTTCAGCGCATAACATGGCAGGATATGCTGTCGGCATAGAGGTGCTGTTCAGAATGAATTCAGGTGGATTGGGATATGAATTTGGTAAATATGCTGTATTTTTATTTTTAGTGGTAGGTTTAATTGTAGAAAGAAGAAAAAATGTAACTCCGAATATTTTTATAATATTCCTGTTTTTACTAATTCCTGCTATTTTCATGGTAAGCAGCGAAAGTTTTGAGAGATCAAGACAACTTGTATCATTTAATTTATCGGGTCCTGTGGTTCTTGCTTTGTCGGTAATATATTTTTACAAAAGAAAATTTACTCCTGTACTTTTGAAGAATTTATTTTTAAGCATTTTATATCCTATAGTTGCCATGTCGTTTTTTCTTTACTTCCGTTCAGGTGCATTAGAGAATCTTCAATATACTACAGAGTCGAATTTTCAGGCAAGCGGAGGATTTGGACCCAATCAGGTCTCTACAATATTAGGTCTTGGAATTTTAGTTATTGCTGCTTCATATTTTTTGAATATTTCATTATTCAGGATAAAACATTTGAACATTGCCTTGCTTTTATTATTATTAGTAAGAGGATTGGCTACATTCTCACGCGGTGGAATGCTGGCACCAATAATCGGAATTGTAGTATGTATTATTATAATGACATTATTAGATTCGAGATTTAAATTAAGAATGAACAGAATTGTTTACACTTTTATAATAATTATTGTAGTAGCCTTCCTTGGATTTAATTATGTAAATGATGTCAGCGGCGGATTATTGGAAATGAGATTTAAAGGTGAGTCTCAGTACAATGCGGAAAAGAGCAATATGTTCAGCGGTCGGGAAGCGATTTTCGAGGAAGATTTACAAATTTTCCAGGAGAATGCTTTAATCGGGGTAGGTCCGGGTATGGCTATGGAAAAGAGAGGTGAGATTGGTGTTGAGGCCGCCGCACATATTGAATATTCGAGATTACTTGCAGAGCATGGAATTTTTGGAATAGCAGCAATATTAATAATATTATTTTTTCCGGCGCTCACTTTCTTTGAATCCAAATCTACAAATGACCGGATTTTGCTTATACTTTGTTCGGTATTTGTTTTTGTAACTTTAGGACATGCTGCAATGAGAATCGCTGCTGCAGGTTTTGTGTACGGTATTGCTTTCCTTAATATTGTGAGACCCCGTCAATGATACTTTACGCGGGGAACATCCTTTCCAAACACGGCAATACACCGACCTTTATAGAAACTTTAGCACCAAAAATTGCACGCCATTATAAAATAAAATCTGTCTCGGATAAAAAGGAACAGCTTTTTCGGTTGTGGGATATGGTTATATCATTATTGAAAAATAAAAAAGATATAGAGCTGGTGCTTATTGATTCTTACAGCATGAAGGCATTCTGGTACACATATATATTAGCAAGGCTTTGCAATCAAAGTAATATTTCGTATATACCTATTTTGCGGGGCGGTTCATATCCATACAGGTTTAAAAAATCTCCCGTGTTATGCAAATTTATTTTTTCCCATTCAGCAAAAAATATTTCGCCGTCGATTTATTTAAAAAAGTATTTTAATGGTGAAGGTTATGAAGTTGAATACATTCCGAATTTTATTCCCATCAGGAATTATGATTTTTTTCAAAGAACATCCGTAAGACCGAAATTACTATGGGTAAGGTCGTTTGACATTACATATAATCCTCTCTTGGCTATTGAGATTCTGGATAAATTAAAAAATAAATATCCTGATGCCGTGCTTTGTATGGTAGGTCCTGATAAAGACGGAACTCTTCAAAAAATTATTGACAAAGCAAGTGAATTGAATGTATCCGATTCTTTAAAACTTACAGGCAAGCTTTCGAAAAAAGAATGGCTCGCACTTTCAAAAGAGTATGATATTTTTATCAATACAACGGATTTTGATAATCACCCTGTAAGCGTCATTGAGGCAATGGCGCTAGGTTTGCCGGTTATTACGACCAATGTTGGAGGGCTTCCGTATTTGATTGAAGACAGAATTGACGGTATACTTGTCCCGCCGGGGAATGCGGATAAATTCGTTGAAGAAATTGATAATCTTATTTCTGATAATGAACTTGTATTTAAAATCACAACTAATGCAAGAAAAAAAGCAGAAGAGTTTGATTGGGAATTTATTAAAAATAAATGGTTCACAATTTTTGATACAATTGTAACCGATTCAAGCAAAAGAGAAAATTAATGTCATTTCTTGAACTAAGTCTTAAGCTGAAAGGGTTTCCTATCGAAGATGCAGAAAAGGAACTGAGGAGGATTCAGAGCCTGGATCAAAAGTCGTTTAAAAAATGGCATGAAAATAAAAAATGGGAGATTGCTAAATATCATTTTGATAATAACGAATTTTATCGAAGCAAAACCTGTAATAGATTTCCTGAAAAGTGGGAAGAGATTCCAATAATTAAAAAAAGCGATTATCAGGGATCGGATAAGAAATTAATTTCGGATACAATTAATAAAAAAGATTTGTATACCGGTTATACTTCCGGTTCTTCAGGACATCCGTTTGGTTATGCAAAAGATAAATTTTCCCACGCGATGACATGGGCATTGATAAAAAACAGATACAAAAATTTCGGATTGACCTTAGATTCAAAGCAGGCAAGGTTTTACGGGATCCCGCTTGAAAAGAAAGAGTATGTTACAGAAAAAATAAAAGACTATTTGTCGAACAGGGTTCGCTTTCCCGTATTTGATATGTCGGACGAAACACTGAAAACCTTTTATGAGAAATTTAAGAAGAACAAATTTGATTATGTTTACGGATATACAAATTCGATTGTACTTTTTGCAAGATATCTGATAAGAAAAAAATTTCTGTTAAAAGATGTATGCCCGACTTTAAAAGTCTGCATAGGAACCTCAGAGAACTGTACAGACGAAGACAAAAAAATTATTCAGCAGGCATTTGGAATTCCGGCTGTTAATGAATATGGCACATCGGAAGTTGATTTAATAGCGTTCGAAGATTTGACAGGCAAATGGAAGTTATCGCTGGAAAATATTTATATTGAAATCCTTGACGATGAAGGAAAGCAGCTTACATCAGGAGGTGAAGGAAGAATTATACTTACAGCATTGCATAATAAGGCAATGCCGTTTATCAGATATGAAATAGGAGATAAGGCAGTCATTGAGCCGGGCAACGAAAAAATCATGATGAATAAATTACTCGGAGGAGTCAATGACACAATTATTTTACCAAGCGGAAAAAAATCTCCCGGAATCACTTTTTATTTTATATCAAGGAATATTCTTGAAACAAGCGGAGTACTGAGAGAATTTATTATTAAACAGGTTGCGTTGGATAAATTTGTTTTTGAAGTGGTATCAGATGATGAGATTCCCGAAAAAAATAAACAGCTTATTAAAAAAAGAATGGATTTTTATCTCGAACCCGGACTGAGCCTGGATATTAAAAGAGTTGAAAAAATAGAAAGGACACGTGCCGGAAAAATGAAACACTTTTATTCCTATCTGAATTTAAAATAACTTTGAAGTTAGTAATTCTTACACAATATTTTTATCCGGAGATGGGAGCTCCTTCAAACAGATTATTAGAATTAATAAAAGGGTTTAAAAAAAAAGGATGGGATATTTCAGTTATTACGGCAATGCCAAATTATCCAAAAGGAAAAATCTTTAACGGGTATAAAGGAAAGTTTAAGACTAAAGAAAAATTAGATGGAATTAATGTTTTAAGATTCTGGCTTTATGCTTCCAACTCTCCAAAAAGAATTCCAAGAATAATTTCAATGGTATCGTTTTCGCTGACCAGTTTATTGAGTTTTCCTTTAGTAAGAAAGTTTAAGCCAGATTTTTTTTTTGTGGAGAGCCCGCCATTAACATTAGGATTTAGTGCATACATATTATCAAAGCTGAGCAGGTCAAAATTAATAATGAATGTTTCGGATATCTGGCCTTTAACAGCAAAAGAGCTTGGTATGATCAATGACGGATTTATTTATAAAAGATTGGAAGGTCTGGAAAAATTTCTTTATAAAAAATCAATCCTTTGCTCGGGTCAGTCTGAGGAAATCACGGAGCATATAAAAAGATGTAACGGTAAAAATGTTTACCTTTTCAGAAATGGTGTTGATGTGCAAAGATTTGAAAATGTAATTACAAAACATGAAAATTCGAAAAATATTAAAATTGTGTATGCGGGTTTAATAGGGGTAGCGCAGGGGATTTTGGAAATAGCAGAGAATATAAATTTTAAAGAGCTTGGTGCTGAACTTCATATTTACGGTGATGGCGGAGAAAGAACGGCATTAGAAAATTTTTTGAAAGGTGATTCTGACAGAAATATTTTTTTACATAAAAGTATTAACCGGGACGAAATTCCAAAATTGCTTTCTCAATTTAACTGCACGATTGTTCCGCTTGTAAAAAATATTTATGGAGCTGTTCCTTCCAAGATTTATGAAGCAATGGCAGCAGGATTGCCGGTTCTTTTTTCGGGATCAGGGGAAGGAGCAAAGATTATTGAAAAAAATAAAGTTGGTTTTGTCTCGGCTCCGAAAGATTTCGAATCCTTAAAGAAAAATATCTTACAAATAAAAAACTCTGCTGAACTCAGGAAAGAGATGTCGGAAGCAGGAAGAAAAATAGCTAAAGAGAAATTTGACAGGAATATTATCATAGAAGATTTCTCCAGTAAATTGATTTCATTAAAGAATTAATAGAAGTGAGAATAATAAAAAATGGTTGTGTGTGAAATACTGTGGATAACTAATTTTCGATATGTTTTTATTAATATTCACAAAACATCTAAAAACAATTAATAAAAATTACTTTTACTTTAAAATTTATACAGTTTATTCTTCTTTCTTTTGAACGATCAAAAGAAAGAAGCAAAGAAAAATCGCCCGCTGGTAATAAATTGCCGGAAATTCATTCGTATTGAGGGCAAAAATTTCAACTCACCACCCGTCAGAAAAAACACAGACGGGTGGCTCAGACAGGAAATTTTTGCTTTTCGTCAATACTCTGAATTTCTTTCGGCAATTTTTCACAGGCGGGAATCAAAAATTAATAAGAATTCAAATTGAAAAAATTTTCCACTCTAAATCATATAGCAACCTAAAAAATAAATGAGAAGTGTTTTTATCGGCTCCAAGAATGAATTTGATGATATGATCGTTGACTGGATTGCTGCTAATTCCGAATTAACCGGAGTTGTCTGGTCGGATTCTGCATCATGGAGAAAGACCTGGAAAGGAAGATTTCGGTATGGAATGAAGAGAGCAAAGAAGTACGGATTTCTTAAAGTTATAAATGAACTTATACTGTTTTTTTATGTAAAGAAAAAAGTTGCAGTTAAAGATCTTAAACTTCTCAAACGCGAAATTATCCGGCCTTACTGGAAAGAAACAGGACGTGATTTCAAAAACCTGCAATTCAATGAGATCAATTCCGGCAACGTTAACCAAAAAGAAGTTCTTGAATTTCTCAATCAATGTAAGCCGGATATTATTTTTGCAATGTGTGTAAATGATTTTTTTGGAAAAAAAATCAGAAATATTCCCACACATGGTGTTTTTCTGTGGCATGAAGGACTGACGCCTGAGTACAAAGGGCTTTACTCCCCATTCTGGACATTATATAATAAGGAGTATGATAAATTAGCTTATTCATTTTTAAAAATGAGCGACGATATTGACAGCGGAGAAGTTTATGTGCAGGGATTTGCAAGAGATATTGATTTAAACAAGCATAATTATTCTTTCATAGGACATAAAGCAATTTATGACAGCCTGCCGGAGGTAGAAGACTTTCTGAAAAACTTAGAAAAGAAAACTCATAAAGTTCTGACAAAAAGAAATACAAAGCCAAGCTATTACACCTATCCGGGAATGACACAATATATAAGTATGAGAAATAATCTAAAAAAATATCTTTCTAAAAATAAAAACATTAACATAAATTATTGAAATATCTTGTAACTGGATCATCAGGATTTATCGGGTACCATTTGTGCAATAGATTGTGTTTGGAAGGATTGGATGTTATAGGAATTGATAATATGAATTCTTATTATGATGTCAATCTCAAAAAGTTAAGACTTAAAAATCTTAGAAAACATTCTAACTTCATGCAGATAAAATCAGATATGTCTCAATATGAAAATCTGCGAAAATTTTTTGAGAAAGAGAAACCTGATTATGTTATAAACCTTGCTGCGCAGCCCGGAGTGAGATATTCCATTACAAACCCGGAGGTCAGCATAAGAAACAATATTAATGCATTTTTCAATTTGCTTGAATGCTGTAAAAAAAATCCGGTAAAGTCTCTGATATACGCTTCTTCAAGCTCTGTGTACGGTAATAACAAAAAAACTCCTTTTTCCATTGAAAACAACGTTGACCACCCGGTATCATTGTATGCAGCAACAAAAAAATCAAACGAGCTGATGGCATACACGTATCATCACCTTTATAATATACCCATGACGGGACTCAGATTTTTTACAGTGTATGGTCCTTACGGCAGACCTGATATGGCTTATTATAAATTTTCATTGAACATTATGAAAGGAGAGCCAATTGACGTTTACAACAACGGTAACATGGAAAGAGATTATACATATATAGATGACGTCATTGAATCTATTTTCAGATTATTAAAAAAAGAAATCGTAAACGATTATAAATTATTTAACATCGGGGGAGAACATCCTGTTAACCTTCTTTATTTTATTGAAACGCTCGAAAAAAAATTAGGATACAGAGCTGTTAAAGTTTTTAAAGAAATGCAGCCGGGTGATGTAAGGATTACTTGTGCTGATTCATCGGAGCTTGCAAAATATATTAAGTACAAGCCGGAAACACGTATAGAAGAAGGTCTCGACAAATTTGTAAAATGGTTTAAAGAATATTATAAATTTTGATATTGCTCAACGACTTTACTTTCTCTGAGTGAAATTTTAATAAAAAAATTCTTACTAAATAAATTTCAAAAATAATTTACCACAAAAAAAATAATGATTCCTTTTTCGCCTCCGTATATTGATGAAGATGTAATAAATGAGGTTATTGATTCTTTAAAGTCCGGCTGGATAACAACCGGACCTAAAGTTAAAGCTCTTGAAGAGGAAGTTTCCAAGATCACCGGAATAAAAAATGTTCTTTGTGTTAACTCGGCAACTTCAGCGATGATGTTGCTGCTTCACTGGTTGGGTGTTGGCAAAGGAGATGAAGTCATTGTTCCGGCTTATACCTACTGCGCAACTGCACTTGCAGTGATGCATCTCGGTGCCGATGTAGTTATGATAGATGTAAAAGAAGATTTTTGCATTGATACTGATAAATTAAAAAACGCAATCACAACGAGGACTAAGGCAATTGTTCCTGTGGATATAGCAGGTTATCCTTGTGACTATGACAGGATTTATGAAATTATAAATGATGAAAAGATAAAAAAACTTTTCACTGCGGATGATGAAGTTCAAAAAAAATTGGGAAGAATTTTTGTAATGGCGGATTCGGCACATTCCATCGGAGCAATTTACAAAGAAAGAAAGTCCGGCTCGCTATGTGATGCAACGGTTTTTTCATTTCACGCTGTCAAAAATGTAACAACAGCAGAAGGCGGGGCTATTTGTATTAATTTGCCTGAACCTTTCGATAACGAAGAATTGTATCGCTGGCTTAGATTACTTTCGCTCAACGGGCAGACGAAAGATGCATTTACAAAATCTCTTGGAGGCAACTGGAAATACGATATCATTTATCCGGGTTTTAAAATTAATCTTAGTGATGTATGTGCTGCCGTAGGTCTTGCACAAATAAGAAAATATACGGATGATCTGCTCATTAAGAGAAAAAATATATTCGAAGAGTATAACAAGGAATTTTCCAAATTTGATTGGGCTGAACTCCCGCCTCACAGCATGAATGAAAGAGAATCTTCATATCATGTTTATCTTTTGAGAATTAAAAATATAACCGAAGAAAAGAGGGACAAAATAATTGAGGAGATCAATAAAAGAGAAGTTGCCGTGAATGTTCATTTTATCCCCTTACCTCTCTTAACGGTTTTCAAAGAAAGAGATTATAAGATAGAAGATTTCCCCGTGAGTTATGATAATTATTCACGTGAAATAACCTTACCTGTTTACCCCCAGCTTTCTCAGGACAACGTAAATAAAATTATAAAATCCGTTTCAGATTCATATAATATTGTGATGAAAAATTAAATGCTCAAAAGAATTTTTGATATTTTATTTTCTTTTCTGGGTCTTATAATTTTTTCACCGGTGTTTTTGATAATTGCGGTATTAATTTTTTTCGAAAAAGATTCCAAACGTACTATTTTTTTTAAGCAACTGAGGGTGGGAAAAAACAATGTTGATTTTACTTTGTTCAAATTTAAAACGATGAAAGTTAATTCTGAAAAAAAGGGATTGCTTACGGTGGGCGACAGGGATAAGAGAATAACATCGGCAGGATATTACCTGAGAAAATATAAGCTTGACGAATTGCCGCAATTAGTAAATGTATTATTGGGAGACATGAGTTTTGTCGGTCCGCGTCCTGAAGTCAGAAAGTATGTTGAGTTATACAATGATGATCAGAAAAGAATTTTGGAAGTCCGACCCGGCATTACTGACGTGGCTTCAATTAAGTACAGCAAAGAAAATGAATTATTGGCTAAGTCAGAAAATCCTGAAAATTATTATGTAAAAGAAATAATGCCTGACAAAATCCGGCTGAATCTTTTATATTTAAGTGACAGATCATTTTTTAAAGACATTCAAATAATTTTCAATACAATCAAGAAAATAATTTACTAAAGTAAGAGAAATGATTAAATCGTAAATTATTAAAAACATGATTGAATCAATTCATTACATTTTGTAATTTATCAAAACTAAACTGAGACCCTCGATAAATAATTTTTATCATTTTATTTTTATGTTCTTTTTTGATTCGATGTTTAATATTTAGTTAACATTACCGGGGTTAAGGCAAATATAAAACTCTATGCTTGAAAATTTTCTAAATAATAGGTTATTAAGATTAAGAAACAGACACTTCTTGATTATTGATTGCCTATTTCTAATTATAAGCCCTCTCTTTGCGTTAATATTAAGATTGGACGGACAGATTGATATTCAAATTTATCTGAAAGGACTAGTGTGGTGTACTGTAATTTTTCTGGTTATAGACTTACTTGTGTTTTATAAACTGGGTTTATATAACAGGTACTGGAATAGTGCAAGCATCGATGAATTGGCAAAGCTTATTTACATAATCTTCTGGGCTATAATTTTACAAACTGCTATTTTTGTTATTTTCAATATGTTCGATATTTTATATTTCCAGACACTTCCTTTATCACTTCCATTACTCGCCGGAATAATAAACTTTTTTTTCGTAGCAGGCGCAAGATTCAGCATCAGATTAATGGAGCGTTTAAATGAAAGAAAAAAAATATCCTATCACGGCGACCGCGTTCTGGTTGTGGGCTCGGGTAAATCAGGAACTTCAATAGTTCAGGAGATGCAGAGAAATCCACAATTGGGATTAAACCCTGTCGCATTCGTTGACGATGATATGGAAAAAAAAGGTTTGAGAATCAGAGGAGTTTCTGTAATGGGTACAAGACACAGCATTCCCGAAGTCATATCAAAGCTTGATATTAACAAAGTCATTATTGCCATGCCGACAGCACCCGGCTCCGAGATAAGAGACATCGTTGCTATTTGCAGAAAGACGGGAGTGCAAACGCGGACAATTCCCGGAATATATGAAATACTCGATGAGACAGTAAGGATAGACAGCATCAGGCAGGTTCAGATCGAGGACTTGTTGAGAAGAGAGCCGGTTCAGACGGACATAAAAAGTGTTGCCGATTTTCTCAAAGGTAAAAAGGTTCTTGTGACCGGTTCAGGCGGCTCAATCGGAAGTGAGCTTTGCAGGCAAATTATTAAATGCAGCCCTTCGGAAATTATTCTACTCGGGCAGGGCGAGAATTCTATTTTTGATATACATCACGAGGTGATGAAGAGAATTTCATTGACAAACGGCAGACATGTAAAAACAAACGTAAGTACAGTCATAGCAAACATACGTTCTTATGACCGTCTTGATAATGTATTGGGAGAGACCCAGCCTGACGTTATATTTCATGCTGCTGCACACAAGCATGTCCCTATGATGGAAATGAATTCATGCGAAGCTATCAGCAATAATATAAAAGGAACACAAAATTTAATCAACCTTTCCTTAAAACATAACGTCGGTCATTTTGTTTTTATATCAACGGATAAAGCTGTAAATCCTTCCAGCATAATGGGTGCCAGTAAAAGATGTGCCGAAATGATTGTGCTAAAAGCTGCAAGAGAATACGGAAAAAATTATTCTGCCGTCAGATTTGGTAATGTATTGGGAAGCAGGGGAAGTGTTGTATTAACATTCAAGAGACAGATTGCAGAAGGAGGACCGGTTACAATTACACATCCTGATATACAAAGATTTTTCATGACAATACCGGAAGCAGTGCAGCTTGTGCTGCAGGCCTCTGTGATAGGTAAAGGCGGAGAAATTTTTGTACTTGATATGGGAGCGCCAATAAAGATTCTGGATCTGGCTCAGGATATAATAAGACTGTCCGGATATGAAGCAGATAAGGATATTAAGATTGTTTATACAGGATTGAGACCGGGAGAAAAATTGTTTGAAGAGCTTTTCATTTCCGGAGAGAAATATGAGAAGACAATACATGAGAAAATATTAATTGCTACGAATGCAAGCCAGTTTATTCCTGATTATTTTGAGGAAAATCTCGAAATGCTGATAGATAAAAGACATGAGAATGATAAAGAGGCGATCATTAATATGCTGAATAAACTAGTCCCCGAATTTCTTTCCCAGGAGCCTGTCTCAAACCAGATTCAAGTACTTTAATTCCTATCTAATCAACTTTAGTAAATAAATTTACGCTGTTACAGTTCAACTTTATTATGAAAAGATTTTTCTTACTCATCCTATATTCATTTATAATAATAATCGGGGATTCTTATTCACAAGTCGAACTTGTAAATCCCCGCGATCAGGTATACAATTACCTGCAGAGGATGCAGACGATGAAAATAATTCCCGATTATAATCCGGCCAATATTCCAATATCAAGAGAATCAATTGCGGCATTCCTGAAAATTATTACTGCTAACACGAATAAAATTTCTTCTGTGGATAAAAAAATTCTTAATGATTATTCAGTTGAATATCAGTATGAACTAACGGGGAATTTGAATAAGTCATCATGGCTGACTCACAGTCTTAAAGATATTATTTCAGACAGCAAGCAAAAATATATTTACGCCTATTCGGATTCCAATGCAACATTATTTTTAGATGCGCTCGGGAGTATTTCTCAGAGAGAGTCAAGAGGTGATTCGATAGGAAGGCATTCTATTTCTCTAGGCGAGCTGGGGTTCAGAGTGAGAGGGACATTATTCAACAGCGTCGGATATTATCTCAGAGCCTCTAACGGACAAAAGCTTTCCGGAGATTCGTCTGATGTGATATTTGCCAGAGATACAGACCCGAAATTATATGCTCAATACAAATTTCAATATGAACAAAGAAACTTCGATACTTTTGACGGTTACATCCGGTACAGGACAAATCAAAACTGGCTTGCACTTACTGTCGGAAGAAATCCTGTATTTCAGGGATTTGGTTTTATTGACCGTTTATTCTTATCTCATAATACTGTTCCTTTTGATTATCTAAGATTGGATTTAGCATATAAAGCTGTCAAGTATTCTTTTATGTATGGAAGCCTGAGAGGTGATTCACTCGGAAGAAGTCTCGATGCAAAAAATATTTCCACTCACCGGCTTGATATACAATTTTCAAATTCATTTAAAATGGGATTCTTCGAAAGTGTGACAATTGCAAATTCACCCTTCAGCTTTACATTTTTAAATCCATTAAATTTTCTTACTTCAGCCGAACTTAACAAAGCGTCGCAGCCCGGAGAAAATAATGTAAATAATTCTGTCATAGGACTGGATGCTGAAGTAATTCCTGTAAAAAAATTAGCAGTGCAAGGGTCATTCTTGTTGGATGATTTTGAATTTAATACTTTGTTTAAAAGTAATTCAAAGATCACAAATAAATTTGCATGGCAGCTTGGTTTATTGTGGGTTGATGCTTTCACTCTTTCAAATTTGGAGTTTATAACCGAGTACACACGGCTCGATCCTTTTGTTTATTCTCACGTTTCAAATAAAACACAATACACACATTGGGACCTTCCGCTCGGACATCACCTTGAACCCAACTCAGACGAGATAGCAGTGAAGCTGAATTATAACTTAACAAACCGTGTAAACTTAAGTATTCTTTACCAGCATCAGCGTTCAGCGAACGGAATTGTAAGAGATTCCTCCGGCTTTATTGTCAGAAATTACGGAGGCGATATAAATAATGCAACAGGATATTCTTATTCGGATCCGGAGTTTCTCGTTGGAAACAGAATCAACCGCGACATAATCTCAACAAGCCTAAGATGGCAATTCATAAGACAATTCTATTTCGAGATTTTCTATGTTCACAGGATGATAAATAATATTTATCAGAGTGTTAAGTTTAATGATGACTATGGATTTGTCACGCTCCTTGTAGATTATTAATGTAAAAATAAAATTGTATTAATTTTGAAAAATCATAAGCTCGCAGTAATGCTGGCTTTTTTTTTGTTTACAAATGTATGTTAAGTAAAGTGGTTATTGTTACAGGTATTTGCATTTTTTTAACTTGAAATACTTCTAATAAAATCAGACATTTGACAAACTTAATTATCCCCACACATGAAAAAAACATTACTGATTTTATTACTTTGTTTCTATTCATATTCTTCATATTGTGATTCACCGAAAATACATTCCGACTTGTTGCAAAAAATGAATGAAACAAATGACAATTCATCAATTCCCATTTATATTATTTTCAATGAACATCTTACACTGAATGATTTTTCCGACATTTCCTACGAGACTCCAAGGCAGGAGAGAAGAGAAATTGTAATAGAAAGATTGAAAACCTACGCAGATAACTATCAAAAAAATGTCCGCGATTTTCTTGAATTAAAAAAGTCACGTGCGGAGATTGAAAATTATGAAGTTCTATGGCTTACAAATTCAATCGTTACCTCAGCACCTGCAGAAGTTATTTATGAAATAGCTGATTTTGAAAATATAAAAATGATTTGCTATAACAAATCATATCCCGATGGACAGCTTTTGGACAGTAAGCAAATTAATGCTCCGTTTATCGAAGCAATGGTGAAGACAAATGTATCTGTCGCACCTGAACCGGGAGTATTGCTCATGAGAGCTAATCAGGTCTGGGCGTTAGGCAATACGGGTACGGGAGTATTGGTTGCAAATTCAGATGACGGCTTTTGGTGGAAGCATCCTGATTTAGTAAGAGGCGTATGGCAAAATTTGGGTGAAGATATTAATCACAACGGGAGAACAGTTGATATACAATCCGGAACGGGTTCTGTTTTTGATGCGGGTGATGTGAATGGAATTGATGATGATGCTAACGGAAAAATTGATGATCTTATCGGATGGGATTTTACTACAAACAATTACAATATTACAAGTGCTGCACATGGCAGTGCAACACTGGGTCATGTAGTAGGTGACGGAACAATGGGTACGCAAACCGGCGTAGCTCCCGGAGCTAAAAGTATTCTTATGAGAAATAACAGCGGAGAAGCACAGCAAATACTTGCTTTTCAATATGCGGTGCTGATGGGTTCGGATGTAATCACAAGCTCATTAAGCTGGAAATGGTATTTCAGTCCGAAGCCTGATTATTCACTAATGAGATTGGCGACAGATATGTCTTTAGCCGCAGGTGTTGTTCATACAAATTCAACAAGCAATGACGGGAATAATCAAGGTTCTGCGCCGATACCATTAAACATTTCAACTTCAGGGAATTGTCCTCCTCCATGGCTTCACCCGGAACAACTGCGAAGAGGAAATGTAAGCGGAGTAATCGGAATTGGTAACGTTGATTGTCTTTCGGATATAATCAGTTCTTCATCGCCACATGGTCCAGCAACCTGGGGCAACTGGAATTTATGGGGAACATATACTTATCCAATAGATCCGGCACATAAAGATTACCCTTACAGTTATTCAGCGCCGGTAGAAATTCCCGATTCAATGGGATTACTGAAGCCTGATGTTTCTGCACCGGGGAATAGTTCGATTTCAACTTATGTAAGTTCGGGCAGCGGCTACAGCGGATTTAGCGGGACATCATCCGCAACACCGCACGCGGCGGGATGCGTTGCACTAATGCTTTCAATAAATCCTGAAATGCTTCCGCAGGATGTTGATAAAGTTTTGGAATTAACTTCGGTAGAAAAAGGCGTACCCGGTAAAGACCCGAGATATGGAACCGGAAGGATAGACGCAGTTGCAGCAACGACTTCACCAAAGTTTACAGTTGAAGGAATACAAGGTGGAAGTAATATGCTGATAAATACAACTCTTATCCCTAACGATACAGCAAGAGAGTTAGTCGGATTAAAAATTTCTACCGATTTAAACCCAAAAGTAGGCTCACTGAAATCTATAACATTCACAGTTATAACAAACACAAATCCATCACACATAACATCATTTGATTTATTTTGGGATAAGGACAGAAGTAATTTAGTAAGTTCCGGAGATATAAAATTAAAATCACATCCGTATACAATCGGAAATATGACATTTGATTCATTAAAGTTTAAGTTTCTTGATACGGCGAGGACAATCATTCTTTCAGCAAATACAACATCAAATGTTTCGGGACATTATGTTGAATTATTACTTTTAGATACTAGTAAAGTAATTGCATATTACACAACGAAACCATTCCAAACGAACTTTCCTTTTGGAACTCCTCTTGGAATAAGTCAAACTGAACTTGGCGAAATGTCTTATTCATTATCACAAAACTATCCGAATCCGTTTAACCCGGCAACTATGATAAATTATACAATTGCCAGAGACGGCTTAGTAAAGTTAAGAGTGTATGATATGATCGGTAAGGAAGTAGCAACTTTAATTAATGGATTTAAAGCGAGAGGAAATTACATTGTTGAATTTGATTTCAAAGATCATTCAAATCTTTCGAGCGGAGTATATTATTATAAAATAGAGTCGAATGAATTTACTGGTATAAAGAAGATGATATTGCTCAAATAAAGTGTATAGAGTATGTTGAGAAGTGTGTTGTGTGAATATTCTAATTGTAAAATATTAAATTAAATTCAAGGCGGAATAAACTTTCCGCCTTTTTAATAAATGGGAAACAGAATAACATTTTTACTTTTTGGTTTGACAATTTTTTCGACAGAATTATTTTCACAACCTTCGGAAGAATGGGTTAACCGATACAATGGTCCCGGGAATAGCTTTGATATAGTTTCAAAATCAATTTTAGATAATGAAAATAACATTTATGTCTATGGATCCAGTGTGGGTTCCGGAACAGGACCAGACTTTGCAGTTTTAAAATATTCTCAAGACGGGGAAATTGTATGGTTACAAAGATATAACGGAGCTGGAAATAGAACAGATCAGATTAATTCAGCTTGCCAGGATAATACCGGAAATTCATATATCACCGGTTTTACAACTGATTCAAACAATGTAATAAATCTGACTGCATTGAAATATGATTCATCGGGAAATTTGATCTGGGTAAGAATTTTCAGGGATGCATTATTTTCAGGAAGTTACGGTCAGGATATCGCTTTGGATTCTTCAGGAAATGTTTTAATTTGCGGTTCCTCGAGATATGTAATTTCCGGGAGGTATGCAATGACTTACATCGTCTATTCAAATGCAGGAGATATGCTGGGTAGTTTTGTAATAAATAAAAACAGCATAGGCGATGATCTTTCCGTAAAAATTAAAGTTGATAATTTTAACAATGTAATAATAGCCGGTACTGTAACTTCTGCAACCAATAATAAAGATATTTTTTTGATTAAGTTTGCTTCAATGTTTTCGATTCTGTGGAGTAAGACAATAAACGGAACTGCAAACTCAGACGACGATATTTCCGATATTGCATTAGACAATAGTAATAATATTTATTTATGCGGAAGCATTAGAAATATTTCAACATCTTTGGATTATTATTATTCAAAATTAAATCCGGACGGACAATTTTTTTGGCAAGGCAGTTATAACGGGAAGGGAAATTATATAGATATTACAACATCAATGTCAATTGATTCTATAAATAACACTTACATCACCGGTTATATTCATAATGACTCCTCCTTCGGGTCAGAAGATATTCTTACTATAAAGCTTTCGCACGAAGGCATAAAAATCTGGGCGGCGCAATTTAACGGTGCATCAAACGGAATTGATCTTGGAAATTCAGTTACTACGGATAGATCAGGGAATGTTTATGTCGGAGGGGCAACGGAAAGAGGAAATTTTCAGACTATATTTGCATTGTTAAAATATAATCCCGAGGGAATTTTAGAATGGTTTCAGGATTACGAGGGCGGTAGTGTATCAGAAGATTTTGTTTACAATGTTATTCTTGATAAACATAATGATATTTTCGTAACTGGAATCAGCATTGGTGAAGGTACAGACTATGATTTTGCGACAATTAAATATTCACAAACGATAGGCATAAATAATATTACTGAATTAACAACGGATAAATTTTTTCTTTCACAAAATTATCCAAACCCGTTTAATCCTGCGACCACAATAAATTACACAATTGCAAAAGACGGTATTGTTAAATTAAAATTATATGATATGATAGGAAAAGAAGTTGTGACTTTAATTGATGAATTTAAAGCAAGAGGAAATTATCAGATTGTGTTTGATTTCAAAGATCATTCTAATTTTTCGAGCGGAGTTTATTATTATAAAATAGAGTCGAATACTTTTAGCGATGTAAAAAAGATGATATTTATCAAATAAATTATAGTGTCTTTTCCATGTTTGGTATATTAGAACAATAATAAGTTTTCTTTTTTTCTTTACAACATAAATATTTTTAAAAAATACTGATTAGTATTATGTAAGAATATTTATATAGAATTTATTAATCAGAGGATTTTTTTGTTGCAAACAAAAAAAATTTTCCAAAATAAAACGAGGATTCAGTTATGAAAAAACCTATTTACTTTTTTATTAATGTTCTTATTATCTCAGCATTAAATTTCAGTAATTCTTATTCCGGTCCCAGGAATGTTTTAGTAGAGTATTGCACCGGTACTTGGTGCGGGTATTGTCCCTGCGGGCACCAGGCATTGAATACAATTACCTCAACATACAGGGAAACTATTATTATTGCATATCATGGAGGAGCGTCAAGTGCAGATCCATGGAAAGATTTTACGGGAAATCAAGTTAGATCACTTTTGGGATTTAGTGGGTACCCTACTGCGGTAATTGACAGAGGAAATACACCAAGCAATCCTTCGTTTACTTACAATTTATGGTATGGGAGAGTTGATTCAAGATATCTCACTTCTCCGAATTCCAATGTGAATTTAGTAATAAGTTCGAAATCTTATAATGAGACTTCGAGAGAATTAAGCGTAACATTAGATGCAACAGCACTTGAAAACCTGACTGGAGATTATAAAGTAAGCTTTGTTATTGTAGAAAATAATTTAGTGTATCCTCAAAATCATTATGCACAATGCGGAACAACAGGTTACGTACCGGACTATGTTCATGCTCACGTAGCAAGAAACATGGTCAACGGACCAACCGGAGAAAATTTAAATTCCGGAGGAGTTTGGAATATCAATGAAACTCTGGTAAAGAAAATAACAACAGTCATCGATGCAAGCTGGGTTGAAACAAATTGTAAATTAATTGCTTTTGTTTACAAAGATAATGCTGTTCTTGCATTGGCGAATGTCGAGCAGGCAATCGAAGAGGATATCTCGACAGCAGTTGGGATTTCAGGCAATTCAAACATAGTTCCTAACGAATATTCCTTATCTCAAAATTTTCCGAATCCATTTAATCCTTCAACCAATATAAAATTTGCTCTTCCGAAAGACGGTGTTGCCAGCTTTAAAGTTTATGATATATTCGGAAAGGAAGTTGAAAATTATGCAGATGGATTTTTATCAAAGGGCACCTACAATTATCAGTTTGACGGAACTAACCTCTCGAGCGGAATTTATTTTTATGTATTAAAAGCGGATAATTATATTGAGAAAAAGAAAATGATGTTGATAAAATAAATTAACTTGTAAGAATTTAACAATCTGACCTCATCGAAGAAATTCCTTGAGGTTTTTTATTTTCTAATTGGAGTTGAGTGAATCCAATTTTCTCATGGTATTTTCATCATCGGGTTTTACAAGCAGAATTCTGTTAAAAAATTCTTTTGCTTTATCTGTCTCTCCCTTTTTCAGATAAAAAGAAGCACAGCCGTTCATAGCATTAATATTATTCGGATCAAGATTTATTGCTTCTAGAAAATATTTTTCTTCAAGCTTATCGTTTTTCAATTCCGAATAACACATGGCTATGTTATTTAAGTAGCCTGATTTGGTTGGTGCATCATCTGTCAACTTTATTAATTCTTCCAGATCTTTAACCGCCCGCCCAAATTTTTTTTCGGTATATAATTCATATGATCTGTTTTGTAATAAATTTATCTTAGCCGTATTTCCCGGGTCACTTGTAAAACCTTTTGTAATTGAACTTTGATCTGTACCATTGCCGGATTTTAATCCATTCAGAATTTTTTCCGACTCTCTGTAATCAGGAGCAATTGTCTGAAGTTTTTCCAGCATTAAAACAGCGCTGTCTTTTTTATTCTGTATATTATAAAGGGTTGCAAGCTGAAAATATCCGTCAGGAGCAAGAGAATCTATTGAAATTCCTTTTTTAAATTTTACAGCAGCAGAATCAAAACTTCCTTTGAGTAAATAAATCAAACCGAGATTATGATGCCCCAATAAATTGTTATCCCTAAGCTCAATTGCCCGTTTGTAAAGATTTTCCGCCTCATTATATTTTTTTGCGTTTGCATAAATGTTTCCCTCGTTGACCAATATTACCGTACCCTCGACTCCTTTTGCCGACAAGTATAAAGTATCATTATCTTTCCAATCAAGATTTCTCACAATTGTTAAATATCCCAAAGAACAAATAATCACTATCATTCCAATTGTTAATATTGAAAAATCTCTTTTCGAACTTCCTATCAGAGCCAAGTGACAGATAAACAAAACAAGTGCAAATGAAGAAATATAAAGAAATCTTTCTGCCATAAGATTCATAGTAGGAACGATATTCATTACAGGAATCAGAGTGACTAAAAAGAAAAGAATACAAAAAGATATAATACTGTCCTTTTTGTAAAAGTAAACTGAAAAAGATATAAGAAAAACTGTAAATAATGTTGAGAGTACAACAGGCGTATCAATTATGGTTTTGGCATCCGGAATAACGCCGTTGTAATGGTAAAGAAGTGAAAACGGTGCAAATAGTAATCTGAAGTAAACCGGGATGGTTTTTATCATTGTAGCATAAGTTACCTTGAAGCCCTTGCCAAGAAAGTAAAGATAATTTTCCCTTTCCGGAATTTCTTCCAACAAAAAATACCTTACAATGAGATAAATAATAGTGACGGCAATAAATAATATATAAGTCAGCATGTTTTCTTTAATATACTTCAGATTTTTTTTCCTGTAGATGAGATCGTAGAGAATAATTATTACAGGCAAAGTTACTATCATTTCCTTGGTCAGAAGTCCGAAGACATAAAACAAAAGTGAAAGGGATAAATAAAAATAATTTTTTTTTGTGATTCTCTGAATTAAATTTTTTTCTTTAAGGTGTTCCTGCTCTTTTGTGAATTCCAGATAGAATAAAAAAGCACCGAAGAAAAAAAGTGTGACAAGTGAATCTGTCCTTCCGCTTATCCAGCTTACAGCTTCGGTATGAATAGGATGAACGGCAAATATCAGTGTTGATAGAAGCGAAAATAAATTTCGGTATTTGTATCTCCAAAAAAGAGTTGAAAGAATTTTAAAAAGCAGCAGGCATGCAATGATATGAATAATTACATTTGTAAGATGATAACCGTAAGGGTTCAACCCGTATACAGCATAGTCAACTGTATATGTTGCGGAAACGATTGGTCTGTAATACCTTCCTATAACTTTATGAAAACCTTCATCGGCTGTGAAAAACTTCTGAATGTTTGTCAGATACCTTATTGAAGCATTATTTACAATTACACTCTCATCATCAAATACAAATTCATTGGAAAGGGAATTATAAAAAATAGAAAAGGTAACGATGATAATAATTATATAGCAGTAGAAGGATTTAATCATTCTGAATCGTAATGTAACTTTATCTGGTTTTAAAGTTTGAAAAATAGATATAAATATTTAATAAAGAAAAGTAATATAAAAGATATTAAATTAAGCCACTGTACATGAGAAAATTGAACACTGATATCGCGGGTTCAGTGGAAAAATAACGGATTTGTTAATTTGTTATAAGATGTGTTCATAATGAACTTAATTATAATTGCAAATTAGAATTTTTATTTTTTACAATTCCTAATAATGATCAGCGAGTATCAGGAAAATCAGCCTTCCTTGCCGTCCGGCAGGTGTTATCAGTGTTCAAAAAAATATCGTGTACAGAGAAATTAAGCAGAGATGTTGCAAGCAACTTCTCTACATTTGTTTTTAAATTAAATAGGCTTGTTGAGACAATTTTAATATGCTCAAACATTCATTCATAGTTTCAATTTGATTCATTATTTATATTTGTCAATAATTAAGAAAACATAAATGGATATTAGTATTATTAAAGAATGGTTCGAACTGCTTTCTTATGCAGCTACCATAATTGGAATCCCGCTTGCTATCTATGTATACTATAGTGACAAGAACAAAGAACGAAAAATCCGGGAGAAGGATGCATTATTTACAAGTCATTCTCTGTACGTAGATTATTTAAAAATATGTTTAGAAAATCCTGAGCTTAATGTTTACAATACTTCCTTTAATGATCCGGAATATTCCCAAAAAGAAAAAAAAGAATTAATAATATTCGAAATATTATTTACTTATCTGGAAAGTGCATATCTTTTTTATAAAGACCAAACTGATGACATCAAGAATAAGCGATGGGCCGGATGGATAAATTACATTAAAGATTTTGCACATCAGGACAATTTCCGGAAGGCATGGGAGGTGACGGAAGGTCAATGGGATGAGGATTTTATGAGGTTTATGAATACAATAATGAGTGAAAAATCCTGGAGGAGAAAATGAAAACTTTATGCGTTCAGTTGTTGTTGGGTACACCGTTCTTTATTATTCAAATAATAATTGCAATTCATCTTTGAATTTAATAAGTTAATCTAAATAAATTATAAGAACTTTAAACGGAGAAAAAATGAAAAAGCATTATTTATTATTTATCTTTATCTTCTTTTTTGTTTCAGGTAAAACATTTTCTCAGGGCTGGCTTCCTGAACCGATAAATACTTCTTACATAAACGCGCTCCAGGGTACATGGATTTCAGCACCCTACAATTTTATGGACAATACGAACCAGGAGGTCGTTACTTATAAAATGATTCTTAACGGCCAGTATATGGAAATTGATGTGAAAAGAACTGACGATAAAAATTTCACATATGAAGGAAAAGAAATTGTAATTCCCGCTGCGGATGGAACTATGAAAGGATCTTATTATGATATTTTCGGAAAAAATGAGAGCTCTACCTATTACGGAAAAATGGATGGAGATAAGATTATTCTGACAAGCTCGAGTCTCATTGGTAAAGGGACGCGTGAAATAATAATTGACGGCAATACAATGACCCAAAATGTAACTTTTACAATGATAGATAAATCAGGAAAGCAAACACCTGAACAGAACCTGACAATTACTTATACAAAATCAAATTAATATTATTTTATTAATTCCTTAAACTGTTCTGTTTAGTTTTAAAATCTGAAAAAGATAAAGGTGAAACTCCGGAAGAAGCTCATGTGGGTTATTGAGTTCCACGCACTTATTGTGCAAGCAGAGCGATAAAGATATTAATGGTAACTTTGATTAAAAATTCAAGAAACATTTAATCAGAATAATCAGCTGTTAAACTTCTCCGACTTTTCTATCAGCCAATTCTTTGCTCCGAGAGGATTACTGCTCATCTTTTTTATTTGTTTCCGGAGCATTGATAAATTAATATCATTATTTTTATTTACACCTTCAACCTTAAGCTTGATCAGCTCATTTAAATATTTCAAAAATTCGTAGTGAGCAATCTTTTGATCTTCGGAAATTAAATTTTCACTTTTTAAATAATGCCTAAAAGCATCTATCGCGGAAAAAGTTTGTTCATGCATATTTTGTTCATAATAAATTCTGATAGAATAGCTTTTCACCATTACCTTTGTAAGGAAAAGTTTGAAGTTAGTCTTAGAAAAATATTCAATGGCTTTGTCATAATTTTTTAATCTGTATTCTAAAAAACCTTTGCAATAATTAACTGTATTTGCTCTTTCTTCAGCGGGTGATATTCCGTTCTGAAAACGATTCAAAAAATCCTCTACCCAGTCATATTCACCAACCATACAAGATGATGTGTAGGTAGAAATAAAATTAATAAAAAGAATATAATCCTGCAGCTGAATTTTTCTGTCGATCATTTCTTTATAAATTCCGAATCTGTCTTTATAAAATGATTCATCTCCAAGCTTCAATCTATATACAGCAAAAGAGTTTAGTACTAAAAGTATATAATAAACATCCTCTTCAGAAAGATTTTCAATATATTTTTCTTTTGATCTTATGAGTATGTGGTAATCTTTTTCGTCTCTCGACAATTCAAGTGCAATAATCTGCTTGTAAATAAGGCATGAGAGATTATCTTCAAAATTCTTGTCTTTAATGTATTCCCATATATTTTCGAACATATTCATTTTGAACTTGATGTTACCGTGGTTTTTATTGGTAATCATCTTTGCATAATGCCGCAGCAAGACAATTAATGTATAATGTAAAAAACTATCGAATTCATTTTGAATAAGATTAGATGTGTAGACATAAACAGTAATATTATACTCGCAGGTACTTCCAATTTAGACTACACAACAATAAAAATAAATAATGCAGGTGCCATTCAATGGGTTAAAAAATATAACTCTCCTACCGGCTGGGATCAATGCCGTGGAGTAGTTACAGATAATACAGGAAATATTTATGTAACCGGCGAGACGGGTACTTCCGGTTTTCCCCTTACATATAAAATGACAACTATAAAATATAATACAAACGGAGATGAACAGTGGGTAAGAGAATACAACGGGGGCAGTATTCCGAGCGGATATTATGGGAATGATATTGCAATTGACAACACGGCAAGCGTATATGTTACAGGATTTATATACAGCCCCTCAAACTTCGCTACTATTAAATACAACACAGCAGGTACATTCCAATGGGCAATTAGTTATAATGGTCCGGCAAATAGTATGGATAGAGGAGTTTCCGTTGGAGTTGACAATAATGGAAATGTATATACTACCGGCAACAGCCTCGGATCCGGCACCGGTAATGATATTACTACAATTAAATATTCACAATCAGCAAAAAAATTAAATCTTACTGTGCTTATTGAAGGATTTTATAACAGCGCATCAAACAAAATGACTAAAGATACTGCAAAAGTTTTTCTCAGGAATGCGAGCCCACCGTTTGCGTTGGTCGATTCGGCTAAATCAGTAATAGATTCTTTAGGTAAAGCAACTTTCACTTTTTTCAACTCAGCTAATGGTGTTCCTTATTACATTGTAGTGAAACACCGGAATTCAATTGAAACATGGAGTTCATTAGTAAATAATTTTAATGATAGCCTTAACTATAATTTTACTACTTCTGCATCACAGGCATTCGGCAATAATGAAATATTGGTTGGACTCAAATATTGTATTTATAGCGGTGATGTAAATCAGGACGGAATAGTCGATATAAACGACAATGAATTAATTGATAACGATTCATACAATTTTGCTTCAGGATATTTAGCAACTGATGTAAATGGTGATATGTCTGTTGATATTGCGGATGCTGCAATTGCAGATAATAATGCTTATAATTTTGTGAGCAGGATTAGTCCGTGAAATGTCAATGTCTGCTCAAGTCGGAAAGCCGCCTGCCTCCGGGCAAGCGAAAACATTTAACTTATTGAAACTATAATGAGAAGGATTAAAGAATGACTACCAAATGTGTTTATAAGTTGTTTCTTTGTTTTGTAAATTTTTTTCAATGTCATTCACTTAAAGTAAAGTAACTTTTTAAAATAAGTTTTGTGAAACCTATTTGATTTAATTTTTCAAAATCTAAAAAATGTCCGGAATCGCAGCTTAAGCTTTGGGCTGTCTTCCCGAAGAATTCTATTTTTGGAAACCGGAAAGATGCAATGCATTGCCTTGAATGACATGACTGTACACCTGGAATTGAAGACCATCGGAATGGTTGTTTGAAAATATCAATTTTAAAGATTAATAAACTATTAAATTTGTTATAAAAATTTAAAATGAAAAAAGAAACTCATACTCTTATTAATAATATTCACAGATGCTTTGCAGTTGAATTTAACAACACTGCGATGGATTATTTTGAAAGAGAAAACAGAACACAGGAAGATATTGACGATATGATCGGATATGCTCACAGTGCTCTTCATCACTGGAAAATATTTTCAGGCGGGACAAATGCGAATGTTCAGAGAGGGGAATATGTAATAGCAAAAGCTTATGGTCTTGCAGGTAATAAGGCTGAAGCTATTTCTCATGCTAAAAGATGTTTTGAACTGACTGAAAAACATCCTGAGGAAATGAAAGATTTTGATTTTGTTTTTGCAAATGAAATAATGGCGTTTGTAAATAAATCAGAAGGCAATGAAGTGGAGTTTAAAAAATATAGAGCAAAGGCAGAGAAATCCGGAAATGAAATTAGAGATGAAGAAGACAGAGAATTTTATTTTGATGTATTTAATAAATATATAAAGACATACTAATTAATATCATTTAATTACCTCAGAAGCAGGGTTTTAAAATGCAAAAATAAAATCCAATGCTCAGCCCATCGCAAACATTAATCATTTACCAACAATAGCAAAATCTTCTATTACATAATTAAAATTAATTTTTCATGAGTAAGAATACTTACAATTAAATGAGTAACCTTACTTATTCTCTTTCCATATCAATTATCTTAATTTTGTTAAGCGCTGTAAAAAGTTTTTATTTTCAAAAAGGAGTAAGCTGAAAATCCTTAAATTAAAAATTCAACAGAGTAAGCTTAAATTAAAATATATTAAAAATGATAGTTCAGGCAGAAAGAAAACAGGGACTTGTTGTAAATCCCGGTGTAAACAAAACAAAAGATCTTATTAAACTGAATGGGCCGGGTGTATTTGTGTCAATGCATGTCACCAAGCAAGGTGGAGTAAATGATATAACACAAGTTGCTCTTTACATAGATGGGAAAAATGTTGTTGCCATTACCTATGCAGCAGCCCGTAACATTGGTTTAAATAAGTCAAATAATTCAGGGATAATGATGAGTGAGGGACCGGTAGATACTATTTCTGTTCAGTTTAATGAACCTTTGCTCTATAGAAAAGAACTTCGCGTGGAAATAAAAACAGGATCCGACGCCGGTGTTGTTCAGATAGTTGCTAATGCTGTTACAGGAAAAAATTGCAGCTATCCGGCATAATATATTTTGTTGAAGTTTTCACAGAGTAGTTGTCTAAAAATCAAAATATATAAATCACATAGCAACATAGCAAACATAGAATATTTTTTTTGCTTTAATTCCAATTATGTAATCTATGTTTATATGTGGTAAAATGCTTTTAGAAAACACTTTGCGGATTTATTTTGTTAAGAGTAGAGACACCCAATTTGGGTGTCTCTACGTTTTTTGGGTGTCTCTACGTTTTAGATATTCAATATGCTAAAAGCTTTCCGGGATAGCCCAAAGCAATTCTTG
This sequence comes from Bacteroidota bacterium, assembly GCA_030855105.1. Taxonomy (GTDB): domain Bacteria; phylum Bacteroidota; class Ignavibacteria; order Tepidaquicellales; family Tepidaquicellaceae; genus JAGPCH01. Next base: position 64,448 of record JALYRX010000019.1, read on the forward strand.
CTGCAAAGCCGGTATTAACAATTGCCTTAAGTCCGTTTACCAGACTTACTTCATCTTTAGTATAATCATTTTCAGGGAGCATTACGATAACCGATACATCAGAATCCGGATCGTAAAGCATTAATGAAAGATATCCTTTGATGCAACCGTTGTGTCCGTATCCAAGATCTTTTATATAAAAGCATCCGAGTGCATAAGTTTTATTTGAATCGGAAACTGAATGCTGCATTAATTCAACACTGCTCTTTTTCAAAACATTTTCCCCTTTCATAAGAGTACGAATATATTTATTAAGCTCGGACATTGTTCCGATACCGTTTCCTTCTCCTACATGAGCAGAGATATTTACTTCGTTAAAAATTGTTGTGCTGTCTTTGGTTAGCATAGTACCTTTAACTGATGGTGACGGTAGCATTACATCCGATGCTAAATAAGGAAATGAAATATCCAAAGGTACCGGAGCAGAGCTTCCGGTTATAAAATCTTTTATATAGTCGACATATTTTTTTTCACTTCCTGTTTTATATGAATAAACTCTTCCGATTATTTCAGAAAGCATTGTATATCCTGTGTTGCTGTAATGATATCCTTGTAACGGAGGGAAGAACGACAATTTATTTATTGCATCCTGATTTACAAGCTCGGATAATTCATACTGATGTCCCGGCTTTGTGTACATCATATAATCCACATAGCTGAGCCCGTTGAATCCGGGTACGGAATCATTATCAACATCATACACACCTGCAGAGTGCTGAAGGAGTTGTTCAATTGTAATTTCATTTTTATATGGTATATTAAATTCGGGAGTATCGGGGATATAAGATATACTGCTTCCCGGAATATTATCGATAATTTTGGATTTAATGTTCAGCCATAAGTCTTCCTGCATATTAAGTATGGATGTAGAAGTAAAATTTTTTGTGTTGCTTGCAAAACGAAAATATGTGTCTTTGGTAATTGGCGAATTTCCGGATGATACAAAGATATGATCCGAAGGAGTTTGAATGAGAATATTCAAAGAAGGAATTGTTCTTCCTATAATTTTTTCATATTCCATTCTGACGTTGTCTACAGCGCTTCTTACGTTATCGGTTTTTTTATCCTGAGCAGATAATTGGTAAGAGAAAGAAATTATTAATGTGGTAATAAGAAAAAATATTGAATACTTAAAGGCGCTACCTTTGAAACTCATAATGAATATTTTTAATTGAGGGATATGCAAAAATGAATTATTATTTTGAAAAAAGAAAACTATTAATAACGCTTTAAAGTTTTTGCAGCTTTGCAGGAATACTAATTTTTAAGAACTCAAAGTATAATTGTATTAAATTCAGAACTGTTAATAATCCGGATTGTTAACTGACAAAACATTACAAACTCTTTCAATTAAATTTTATTCCTGACAATGTACACACAATTAAATTTTTATCATATTAAAACTTAAATAAAATTATAAAAAGTTTTTTGTTGTAATAGCATTTATATCAGCTGCTTTGAGGCGGGAATGTCAATATGTATTATTTCAAAAGTTTCCATTTATATTCTGTGAGAATCCTATATTTATTTTAGCAATATCATTCTCTTTACTTCACTAAAATTTCCAGTCTCGAGTTTGTAAAAATAAATCCCGCTCGAAAGATCCCTTCCATTGAATTCAACTTCATAACTTCCCGCCGAAAGGTTTTTATTAACAAGTGTTGCAGTTTCTTTCCCCAATGCATCATATACAATCAATGTTACATCTTGCCCGCTTCGCGAGGCGAGCGTCTCACGTTTTGCATCTCGCGTAATATCAAATTTAATTTTCGAACTTGGATTAAATGGGTTCGGATAATTTTGATATAAATAAAATGAAGAAGGAATATTAGTTGAAGATAAATTTATTCCAACAGTCTTTCTTGAATATTTATAAACTCTCTGACCCACTGCGTATGCATCTGTATCATAAGTTATACGACTTTTATTTCTGATTTATTTACGGATGGTTCAAGGTCTTTCAGTGGCAACGTAGTTTGCTGCATTGTTATCTACAAAGCTCATATCAGCCAAATCAACAATGCCATCACCGTTAATATCTTCTTTACTGTAACCGGTTAAATAATTATTAGCTGCATTATCGGCGATAGAATAATCAGCTAAATCAACAAAATCGTCCTGATCTATATCTCCGCTGTATATACAATATTTAGTTCCTCTCAGTATTAAGTTATCACCGTAAGCTTTATTTGCCGAAGTTGTAAAATCATAACTCAATGTGTTTGAAACAAAGGTGATAGGAAGTTTAGACCATGTTTCTATAGTATTTCTGTGATTGGTTACCAAATAATAACCGACCGAATTTTGAGCAATCGGAAATATGAAGGATCCGTTGCCTGCAGGATCCACAACAGCTTTTGAGGAATCAATAATAGCATATGGTGAAGAAGAATTTCTCAGACAAATTTTTACTGTATCCGAAATACTTGAGTTCAAGCTCACATTATATAAGCCCTGCATAAAAACTTTCAATTGAAGATTTTTTGGAGATGGTAAATAATTTTCATTCACTAAGATTTCGGATGAATACGCTGGTATGAGTATGCTTCCTGTAACGGGATTGCCGTCCAAATCTTTATAAGGTATCCCTTCAAGAGAAAATGACGCGGCATAATTATTTTGATTTACGAATATTTTAGACATTTGAGTTGAATCAATTTTAGACAGTGCTACCCTGTAAACATTTACATTGTCTACAAATAATAATGAATCGGGTAATTTTAAGCCGATAGAAAGACGTGCATTCGGATCTGTGGTGTCTGCTTTGAATATTAAAGAATAATCTTTTTTGTAATTTTCATAACTAAAAAATGTTTGGGGAAAAGTTGCCAAAGATCCTGGGATAGATCCCCATAAATTAAAAACTCCGCTATTGTTTCCAACACAGCTTAAACTTACAAGATAATTATAACCTGTTGTAATAGGATAAAAATTGCTTAACGTAAAGCCTTGAGAAAATCCATCTCCGTTCCATCTCAATCTCATACTTCCGTTGTTTAGCAGAGGATGAATTACGTGAGCTATAGTCAAACCTTGAGGCCATACATTCCAGCCGTTTACGTTAGTGGTAAATGTCGAATTTGAAATTAAGTTACTGCTTAAAGTGTCCGTTACAGCAAATTGACTAAATGAAAATGGTAATGAACGTGAATTTAAATCTTCTCCGAAATTAGTTTTCCAAATTGGCAGTGAATAAAAGTTTGTAACGTAAGTCGGAAGAAAAGTCGTCCTTTTAATTAAAATTTCACTATAAGGATTGCAATAATAATTACTGTCAAATATTCCATAATCACTGATCCCTGAACTGGAATAACCTCTCTGCTCCATACAATTTTGAGAGGTAGAAAGACTGTAAAAAATATTTCCATTCACTATTGTATTATAAACAGGAACAAAATTTACAGCGGAGTAATCAGTAAAAATAATTTGGGCGATATAATTATTATAGCAAACATTACCAATAATTTTGTTGTTTGCAGGAGTATTTTTATGATCAACCAAGATTCCCGTATAACGGTTGTTTGACAGAGTATTTCCCTGAATAGTAGTATTTTTCATTATAGCTCCGTTTACATAAATTCCACAGGCGTATGAAAAGGGACTACTGCTTGTTTCATAATTTCCTATTGTGTTTGAAATAATATTATTTAAAATTTTTAAAGTGTCGCAATTGGTAATTTCAATTCCTGCTCCGTCGTTGAGAACCAAACATGAATAATCAATAACATTATTTCTAACTGTCATGTTCTTTGCCACAGTCATTCCACTATATCCGGAGCTATCAATGTTATTGAGTTCGACGATTGTTCCCTGACAAACATTCAGAGTCATTGCTCTATACCCGTTTCCGCCTTGTCCGTATCCTGCAATTAATCCTGTTCTGTTAATAATATTATTTTTGACTACTCCGTTTGTAATTACACCGGTTATTGCTGTGTTTAAATTGTCTTCAAATGTACTATTTTCAATCACATCATTTGTACCGTTTATTCTTATTCCATATATTCCGGTATGATTTATATAACATCCGATTATTATATCATCATAGCCGAGAGGAAATTCAATCCCGCTATGACGGCTCCCGGAGATTTTTAAATCCATTATTTTTACATAATTGGATTGCAGGTTTCCATAAATGCAATGTCTCACAGTAACAGCTTCTGTAAGCAGAGTATTTGGATCAACACTATTTGGTGCATGAAAATAAAGATACCCTGTAGCAATATCATAATACCATTCACCTTCTGCATCAAGTAAATTGAGTTTATTATCAAAATAATATCCGTAATTTGTGTATCCGGAATATGCAGTATTAGATGAAAATGTCACATTGCCGCCGGAAAAATTTGAAACAGTTCTTATTTCATAATTCCAGTTTATAGTTCTAATTCTGCAGGTTGCACCGTTCCAGTAGCTGACCGGTTGAGTAAGTGCGGCATCATAGAATCCCGTGTTGCCACCGCTGTAATCGGTTCTTAAGAATCCGGAATCTGGATATCTTGCTATAGTCATAATTTTGTCTGAAACATAAACAGCCGAAACGGTATCACCGACATAAGCGCTGTAAATATTTCCGGAATATAAATTCCATCCCGTAATTGCTTTTTTACCTGAAATAACCGGTAAGTTACCGCTTCCGTAACTTCCAAACGTTAAATAATTTCCCGCAGTCCCGGATTTCGCTATATTCAAAGGTCCTAAAAAGCTATCGCCTCTTTCAAATAAGATTTGATCACCCGGCCGGAATAAACTCATCATGGAATTAACTTTTGATACAGATTGCCAGGGAAGGAGTTGTGTTGTTCCCGGATTCAGGTCATTTCCCGAATCAGAAACGTAATAAATTGTTGAATTTGCCTTATTAATTAGAAATAAAAAGATAAAAAGTATAAAAAGGTTTTTTTTCATGAGAGTGCCTTTTGAATTTTAAATTTTAAAATAAGTACAACTTTTGGGGAAAGTCTTCTTTTGGACTTTATTTATTATACAAAAAATAACTTAAAGTATAAAGAATAAAATATTTTAAGTTTGAATGACACCGACATTAAATTTTTTCATTTCAGCATTGTTGTTGACAATTTCCAAACAATAAGAAATAATTTTTCTCGTATCTTTCGGATCAATAATTTCATCCACCCATAATCTTGAAGCTGCATACAATACATTTGTTTGCTCTTCATACTTATTCTTTATCTCATCTAAAAATTTATTCTTATCTTCCTCTGTTATTTCTTTCCCTTGTTTTTTCAGCTGACCGATTTTTATATCAAGTAATACATTACTTGCCTGCGAACCTCCCATGACTGCAATTTGAGTATTAGGATATGCAAATATAAATCTGGGATCATAAGCTTTGCCGCACATTGCATAATTGCCTGCTCCATAGCTATTGCCTGTTATAATCGTAATCTTCGGTACGACACTGTTGGCAACTGCATTTACCATCTTCGCTCCGTCCTTGATTATTCCACCGTGTTCAGACCGTGAGCCAACCATAAAACCCGTTACATCCTGTAAAAATAAAAGCGGGATTTTTCTTTGATTACAATTCATAATAAATCTTGCAGCCTTATCAGCACTATCCGAATAAATAACACCTCCAAACTGCATTTCACCTGTTCTGCTTTTCACGATGCTTCTCTGATTAGCAACAATACCAACAGCCCAACCATCTATTCGGGAATATCCTGTGATTATAGTTTTACCATACGCAGGTTTGTATTCATCAAAATCCCCGTCGTCAATAATTGTATTAATCAGTTGATAGGTATCATAAGGTTTCGAACTTTCTTCAGGAATAACTCCATAAATTTCAGATACATCGGCAGCCGGATTTTTACTTTCAATTCTGTCGAAGCCGGCTTTTTCAATGTGCCCGAGCTTACTGACAAGTTCACGAATTTTTTCGATACATTCTTCATCATTAGCCATCTTTTCATCTGTTATACCTGAGATCTCGGTTGTTACTGTAGCACCTCCAAGGGATTCATTATCAATCTTTTCTCCGATAGCAGCTTTAACAAGATGTGATCCGGCCAAAAATATGCTTCCTGTTCCTTCAACAATTAAAGCTTCGTCGCTCATTATCGGAAGATAAGCTCCGCCTGCAACACAGGGTCCCATTATTGCGGCAATCTGTGGAATTCCTATAGAGCTTATCACTGCATTGTTTCTAAAAATTCTGCCGAAGTGCTCTTTGTCCGGAAAGATTTCATCCTGCATCGGAAGAAATACCCCTGCTGAATCAACAAGATAAATGATGGGTAATTTGTTTTCTATAGAAATTTCCTGTGCACGAAGATTTTTTTTACAGGTGATCGGAAACCATGCACCTGCTTTTACAGTGGCATCATTTGCGACAATTACACAGTCTCTTCCGTGAATTTTTCCGATCCCGAAGATTGTTCCTGATGCCGGTGCTCCACCATATTCCTTATACATTCCGTATCCGGCATACAATCCAATCTCCATAAAGTAAGAATCTTTATCAATCAGTAAATTAATTCTTTCACGACAATGCAGTTTATTTTTAGAATGAAGTTTCTCGATTGCACTTTTTCCGCCTCCTAAAAATATATTTTCTTTTAGAGAATTTATTTTTCTTAAAAGCTCTTTATGATAATCTTCTCTTAAATTAAAAGTATTATCTTTCTTTAAACCGGATTTTAACTTTGACATTATATAATTGTATTGTAAAAATATGGAAGGGACGAAACAATTACAAATTACAAATTACGAATTTATTTATAATAAAAATGACTATCAACTATCAACTATCAACTATCAATTATCAATTATCAACTATCAACTATCAACTATCAATTATCAACTATCAATTATCAATTATCAACTATCAACTATCAACTGTTACGCAATTATCTTTCTATTATCACTCAAATAAACAGGATCTTTCCTTTCTGTAATGACTTCTTTTGTGATAATACAATTTGAAATATTTTCCTTTGAAGGGATTCGATACATAATTTCCAGCATAATATTTTCAAGAATAGAACGCAGAGCTCTTGCCCCCGTCTTTCTTGTCAATGCCATGTCAACAACAGAGTCCAATGCATCTTCCGAAAATTCCAGATCAACGCCCTCCATTCTAAAAAGTTTTTGATATTGTTTTGTTATCGCATTTTTTGGTTCGGTAAGAATTGAAAGCATTGTTTTCTTATCAAGCGAATTAAGTGAAGTAATGACCGGCAGCCGTCCGATTAATTCAGGAATTAAACCGTAATGAATCAAGTCATCCGGCTCTACCTGGGACATTACAATATCCGAATCGATATCATTTTTTGAATAAAGTTCTGAGCCGAAACCTATTGAGCTTTTAGCAATCCTTCTTTCGATAATTTTCTCAAGCCCGTCGAATGCCCCGCCGCAAATGAACAAGATATTTTTTGTATTGATATTTATCAATGCCTGCTCGGGATGTTTTCTGCCGCCTTTGGGAGGAACTCCGGCTATCGTTCCTTCGAGAAGTTTTAACAACGCCTGTTGAACGCCTTCGCCGGAAACGTCGCGCGTAATCGAAGTGCTGTCGCTTTTTCTGGAAATCTTATCGATTTCATCGAGATAAATTATACCTCTCTCGGCTTTATTTAAATCGAAGTTTGCATTTTGCAAAAGATGAACGAGTATGGATTCGACATCATCTCCGACATAGCCAGCTTCAGTCAGAGTTGTTGCATCTGCAATTGCAAACGGAACATCCAGAAGCTTTGCAAGAGTCTGTGCCAGAAAGGTTTTTCCTGTTCCGGTAGGTCCAATTAAGAGTATATTACTTTTTTCAATTTCAACATCATCTATATAATTGAAATCCAGTGAATCAATTCTTTTATAATGATTATAAACGGCAACTGCTAATGATTTTTTTGGTTTATCCTGACCGATAACGTATTCATCCAGAAATTTCTTTATTGATTGTGGTGTAAGATTTGAACGGACTTTGTTAATTGATTTTGTCGAATTATAAAGAGTATTCTTTTTTATAATCTGCATTGCATTACCGACACATATCTCGCAAATAAAAACTTCTTTACCATTGTGATCGGATGGACCTTTAATCATATTCGTAACCTTGTCTGCATTTCTTCCACAAAACGAGCATCGTGCAGTATTATTTTTTGTCGTGGATTTTGTATTCATACTCTATGTATGTTAGTTATGAAAATTTTAGCCGGAAACAATAAAATTTAACTAAAAAAAGTGCGCGATAAGGGAGTCGAACCCCCACGGGTTGCCCCGCTAGATCCTAAGTCTAGTGCGTCTGCCAGTTCCGCCAATCGCGCAATGAAAACAAATTAAAAAATTAATATTCAAAAGTTACCAAAATTAACAAATATAAAAAATAACTTTGTAAAACTATTCTAAATGTTAATTGTAAAATAGTGCTAAATTACAAATACTATTATTAAATTTCTATATTATATTTTTTATTACTGTAAAAAGCAATGCTGGGCGCTTTGCAGGAATGTATTAACCAAGAATTTTGACAAAGCTGAACAGCTGTGTGAGAAGATATGCAATAGGATTGAATGAATAAAATCACTGTTGTCCAAAATAAATTTATGAAGAATAATTTTTCTTCAAATTCATTTTGTTTTCGTTTTTTTTTACGAATCCGGTTTCGAACCCTGATATCAAAATATAATTTTAAATTTGAATCCGAAAACCCCCCTTAATTCCTCCTCATGAAGCAGTCTGTCTCAAAACCCAAATTTTATGTAGCCGCAACCTCGTATGTTAATGTCGTAAAATTTTTTTAAAGAAAAAGTTATTTAACCTTTAAAAGGAAGGTAGAAAGTATTATTAGGCTTAAGGAATGGGAGAAACATTCGCAAACAGACATCCAGTCT
>JALYRX010000020.1 GCA_030855105.1 Bacteroidota bacterium
CTTACAAAAATAACTAATCTAAAAATATTTTGACAACCTAATTGCCATTAATATCAGCTACTTATTAAACTGAACTTCTAATGATGTTCATTAGAAAATTTCCCTAATGAAAAATCTGGGATAAATTCATTAGAAGATTATCAGTTTGAAATATTAAATATTAATGATGAGTTGAAGCTCTTGCAAGTATTTATGTAAAGGGAGGTATAATTCCGCAAAATAAATTTGAAGATGCCGAACATATTGCAATTTCAACTGTAAATCAACTAGATATTTTATTATCCTGGAATTTTAAACATTTAGCAAACTACAATAAAAAGCAGCAAGTTAGAATAATTAACACAAAGGAAAACTATTTGTATCCTTTGGATTTATTAACACCATTAGAATTAATTTATGAAAACAATTGAAAAATACGAGGTACCGGAATCTTTAAAAGAAGTCTGGGAATGGAAAGAAGCTACGTCAAAAGAGCTTTATGGAAAAAACCTGGAAGAAAAGAAATCAATATTAAAGAAGTCAATGGAGGATGCAGCTGCGAGCATAGACGCAAGGATTGTAAAACTTCCGAATGGCAATTATAAGTTTGAATAAATTTAAACTCTCATTACTTTCTTCCCCTCTTCCATATCTGCAATCACAAAGACACTGTCATTCTCACAAGGTCTGATGATATACTTTCCGGTAAATCTTCCGAATGCAGGAAGAATTCCAAAACTTTCCCCGAAGTAAAAACATGGCAGAGTCAATGCCTGTCTTGCTTTTCCGTATATTCTGACTGCCGGATGAATATGTCCGCAGATTTTGTATAAACCGTTAATTTGATCTTCGTCTTTGTATTTATGAACCAACATAAATTTATTCATAATCGCCAAATCAAATACTTCAATATTAAGAGTGCGGTAAACTTCATCGGAAAGAATGTCATGATTACCTTTTATCAATTGAATCTTAATGTGCCTGTTTTTAATTCTCCACTCTTCAAATATTCTCCAGTCAATATTAAGTTTGGAATGAAATAAATCTCCAAGTACAATCAATCTTTCTATTTTTAAATTAATATCGTTGAGAAGATCATCAAGTATTTCCAGGTCAACAAATGCTAAATCAGCCGGTACAGGAATTCCGGCATTCCGGAAATGTCCTGTTTTCCCCAGATGAATATCTGTAACTATAATCGCTTTTTCCTTTTTATAATAGATTGCCTTCTGTGGAAGTAATGTAAATACTTCATCATTAATAATTACATCAATAGAATTTTTGTGTATGTTAATCAAATGAAATTAAATTTTTTTTTCTATTTAGAAAAATAATCTTCATAGTCATCATTAAATCATTTCATCATAGTTCAAATCTTAGTTGCATCTTCTTTACCCTGTCTTCAAGTTTCTCTGAAGTAATTTTTTCTCTGAGCCTGTCAACCATTATTGGAAAAGAAAATGGTGTTGGCTTCTCCGGATGAGTTATAATTAATTTTTGTGCTCTGATTCTGTTAAGTGCTCGCCTTAGTCTGGATTCTTCAAGCTGAAACTGCATCATCTCTTCATAAGATTGCTTGATCAGCAAACTATCCGGCTCATACTTGCTGAACACATCAAACAAAAGTCCTGAAGACGCCTGTAAATTCCTTGTTGTCTTATATTTACCCGGGTATCCCTGGAATATTAATCCTGTGATTCTTGCTATCTGTCTAAATCTTCGCTTTGCCATCTCGGAACTGTTTATGCTTTTTAAAATATCATTCACTAGTTCATCATCATCAAACAATTTTTTTTTAATTGCTTCGACGATAGGTATTTCGACATCTGAAAGCAATTCAAACCCGTAGTCATTCATTGCCAGAGAAAAACTGATCGGTTTCAATTTTGAGATCCTGTATGCAAAGAGCGCAGCCATTCCTTCATGAACAAGTCTTCCTTCGAATGGATAAAAAAACAGATGATAACCTTCCTGAGATTTAAATTTTTCTATTAGAAACTCTTTGCTCTTAGGAACTATAGACCGCTTCGCCTGCAATTCGATTAAAGGTTTTATTTTTCTAAGCTCAATATCTTTTGGATTTTCCTTTAATGCTTCATTTAGTTTTAATCTTAACATTTCCGAAAGCTCCGAAGACAAAGGCATCCTTCCTCCAAGCCAGCTTGGTATTCTGTTGCTTTTTTGTTTTGTCTTCTTAACATAAGCTGTAGTTTCCCTGATATGAATAAGTTCTAAATTTCTTCCGGCAAAGGAAAATACATCTCCCGGTTTTAATTGTGTCAGAAAACTTTCTTCAATCGAGCCTAGACTGCTTCCCTTTAAATATTTTACATTCATGCTTAAATCACTTACGATTGTCCCGATAGACATTTTGTGAAATATTTTTTTTCTTCTGTCAGTAACTTTGTAAAGACCATCCAAAAATTCTACTTTGGAATATTCATCATAATTTTTTAATACATCTCCGCCGCTTGTAATAAATCTCATTAACCAGTTCCATTCATCCTCTCTCAATGTTTGATAAGCAAAAGTAGATTTTATTTCTTCATAAATTTTTTCCTGCTCAAAACCATCACCTACTGCAAGTGTCACAAGATACTGAATCAAAACGTCATAAGGTTTTATCAACGGCTGTCTGTCTTCAACAGAGTTTGTCCGCATCGCTTCTTTCAATGCGGCTCCTTCGACAAGTTCAAGCGAATGTGTCGGGACGAAATAAATTTTACTAACAGCATCCGGCTGATGACCGCTTCTTCCGGCTCTCTGAAGAAATCTCGCAACTCCTTTTGGGCTTCCAATCTGTATTACTGTTTCGACAGGTGTGAAGTCAACACCAAGATCCAAACTTGAAGTGCATACTACTATTTTTAAGTTTCCTTTATGAAGAGAATTTTCTACCCAGTCACGTATCTTTCTGTCTATCGAACCGTGGTGAAGAGCTATATGCCCGGCAAACTCAGGGTAATATTCTAAAATTTTTTGAAACCAAATCTCGGATTGTGACCGCGTATTTGTAAATATCAAAGTAGATTTGCTTTTTCTCACTATAGGTATAACCTTATCCAATAGTTTTATTCCGAGATATCCTGCCCATGGAAATTTTTCCACTTCATCCGGCAATACAGATTCGACTTCAATTTTTTTATTAATGTCTGCTATTATAATTTTCTTTTTTCTTTTTTTATTTTCAGTCTCTCGTCCTAATAATACTTCCATAGCTTCATTCATATTTCCAATCGTCGCAGAAATTCCCCAAATCCTCAAATCATTGTTTAAATTTTTCAATCTTGATAATGCAAGCTCTGCCTGTACTCCCCTTTTATTTCCAAGGAGTTCATGCCATTCATCTGTTACAACTGCTTTAAGATTTTTAAATAACTCCGGATAATCTTTTTGGCAAAGCATCAGATGAAGACTCTCCGGGGTAGTAATTAAAACTTCATACATATTTTTCATCTGCTTTAGCTTGATCGAAGAAGAAGTATCGCCGGTTCTTGTGCTGACTTTCCATGGAATTTCCAAATCATCGCACGATTCCTGAAGCGCTCTTTCAATATCTTTTGACAATGCTTTCAGCGGAGTAATCCAAAGTAACTGCAAACCTTTTTCTTTTTTTTTTTTATAATCATCAGGATGTTTTATGATGTAATCTATCAGCACCGCAAACCACATCGCATAAGTTTTACCGCTTCCGGTGGGTGCATTCAAAAGTCCGCTGTAACTTTTTGAATAATATTCCCAAACTTGTTTTTGGAATTCGAATGGTGTCCAGTTCTTTGAAGAGAACCAGTTGAGAATTATAGAAGAAGATTCTTTATATTTTTTTGATAACACGGAAATTGACAAATCAGATTTTTTACAATGAAAGTTTTCTAAATATTAACTATGTTTGACAAAAATAAATAATATTATTATGCTTAGAACTGTAAAAGCAAAAATAAATAAAAAAGGTGAAGTAAAACTACTTGAGCCTATTAAAATTGATGCGGAAATGAACGCAATTGTAACAGTGTTGGATGATGAAATTGATTGGAGCAAACCAATTGTTAATGAAACGGCATTATTAAGTGAAGCCGTACTATCAAAATATTGGGATAGACCCGAGGAAGATGAAGCATGGAAAGATTTGTATCTGGCGATATTATCGCAATTAATTATCCTTTCACTGATTTATCTTCATTTAAATCAAGACCTGCATTGATAATTGCAAAGGCAAATGAAACTGATTTTATCATAAGTCAAATCACAAGTCAAATTTATGAGGAAAAAATTACTATCAAAATAGATGACGCAGAATTGATTGAAGGAAAATTGAATAAATCGAGTTTCATTCTACCTGCTAAACTATTTACTTCGGATTCAAAATTATTTTAAATATAAAATCGGAAAAGTGAATTCAAAGAAATTGAATATTGTAATTGAACAAATAATTATAATGATAAAAGGTTGAAATTATTTATTCAATAACTTCTTTAAACTTTCAAGAATATCTGCTTCTTCTATCTTCTTATCCTTTCTCCATCTCAATATCCTCGGGAAACGCAATGCCACACCGGATTTATGCCTGTTAGATAAGGCAATCCCTTCGAACGCAATTTCAAAAACCAATTCCGGTTTAACAGTTCTTACCGGTCCGAATTTTTCCAAAGTATTTCTTTTTACAAACGCATCAACTTCCTTTATCTCTTTGTCAGTCAGCCCGGAGTATGCTTTGGTAAAAGTAACAAGTTTATCTCCATCCCAAACTGCGAAAGTATAATCTGTAAATAAGTCGGCTCGTCTTCCGTGACCTTTTTGTGCATAGATCATCACAGCATCAATTGTGAAAGGATCAACTTTCCATTTCCACCAGTCACCTTTTTTGCGTCCGACCTGATAAGAAGAGTTTTTTCTCTTCAGCATAATTCCCTCAGTGAATAATTCTCTCGATCCCTCTCTTATTTTTCTCAACTCATCCCAAGTTGAAAATTTTATTTCTTCAGATATTTTAAGACAACTAAAATCTAAAATCAAAGATCTAAAATCTAAAATCATTTTTCTTCTTTCAATAAGCGACTTCTCTCTAACATCTTTTCCCTCGAATTCAAGAACATCATAAACCATAAAAACCGCGGGAGCGTCTTTTAAAATTTTTTGAGTAATATTCTTCCTGCCGATTCTTGTTTGTAGTAAACTAAAAGGAAGCGGACATGAATCTCCATAACACATAATTTCTCCGTCAAGTACAATTCCGTCCGGAAGAGTATTTATTAATGATTCAAACTCAGGAAATTTTTCCGTAATCAGCTCCTCACCTCTCGACCAAATAAACAACTTACCTTTTCTAAAAATCAGTTGACCTCTTATTCCATCCCATTTCCATTCTGCCTGCCATTCTTCCGAATTCCCTAAATCTTCCGGCTTATCGTCAATAGAGTAAGCAAGAAAAAAAGGATATGGTTTTGAAATTTCATCATTAATATTTTCTCCACTCAGTAACTCTTTGAATGAAGTTTTATCAGGATGCCAGGTGCCCATTAATCTATGAGCAATAATGTTCGACTCAATTTTTTCCGATTGAGACAAGGCATTCACAATTGTTTTCTGGGAAACACCAACTCTAAAACTGCCGGTTATCAGTTTGTTGAATACAAATCTTTCATTTTGACTTAAACTATTCCATGCATCTATAATTTTTTCTTTCCTGTTTTCTTCAGTCAGATTATTAATTCTTTCAATGTATTTTACCCATTGTGTTAATGTCAGATCGGAAGAGTTTTTCTTTACAGGTAAAATTAATGAAATTGTTTCCGCAAGATCACCAACTGAATTATATGATTCATTAAATAACCACTCCGGTAAATTCGAATATTCAATCGCCCATGCTTTGAGCTGCGATGTGTTGAATTTCTTTTTGACTTTCCCGCCGGAGAACAAATACAAAGTCCAGAGCTTATCATTGTCATCTGCTTTAGAAAAATAATCTTTGATTATTTCTATCCTGTCGTTTGTCTTATTCGTTTGATCCAAGGACTCAAAAAATTCCGCGAATAATTTCAAATTTGGTTAATTGGTTAATTGGTTAATTAGTTAATTTTATTTGACGTTTGACATTTGACATTTGACATTTGACATTTGACGTTTGACGTTTGACGTTTGTAATTTGTAATTGTATTAGATCGTTTCTTCGTCTGCGTTTTCTCCAACAAACTTTGTCTCAAGCTCATATGCATCATAACCAATTTCTCTCAGCCACTTTACAAATACTGAAGTGTATCCGTGTGTCACGTAGATTTTTTCCGCTTCCGTTTCTTTTATAGCTTTGTTTAATCCGTCCCAGTCTGCATGGTCGGATAAAGCAAAACCTATATCAAGAGCCTGTCTTCTCTTTGCTCCGCGAACATTCATCCAGCCTGAAGCATAACCGAGTGAATACGGATAAAACTTTTTTAGCCAGCTGCTTCCGATTGCAGAAGGCGGAGCAATTATCAACGAACCTGCAAAATCTTTTTTTGAAGTTAAAGTTGTTACTCTTTCTACTGCTGGTAAATTTATTCCTTCATTGATCATTATTTCATTAATCATGGTAACAGCGCCATGACCGAATATCTTTCCGATTGTTTTGTCAATATTGAATAAAATTCTCTGAGCTTTGCCAAGTGAATATCCACATATAACTGATGTCTTTCCGTTTTCTTTATTTCGCTTCCACCAGTTATTAATATCATTAAAAATTTCCTCCTGAGCTTTCCATTTATAAACAGGTAATCCGAAGGTAGACTCTGTAACAAATGTATTACATTTAACCGGCTCGAAAGCTTCAGTCAGTCCGTCACTTTCTAATTTATAATCACCCGATACAACTGCAACTTCTCCCATATATTCCAACCTCACTTGAGCCGAACCCGGGACATGTCCGGCAGGATGGAGTGAAATTATTACTTCGTTAATTTCAGTTTTAATTCCATACTCAATTCCTTCTGCATAAATATCATTGCCCAGTCTGTACTTCATAATCGGAACAGATTTTTTGTGAGCAAGATAATATTTGCTTCCGTATCTTGCATGATCAGAATGAGCATGAGTAATAACCGCTCTGTCTACAGGTGACCAGGGATCAATGAATACATTTGCCTGCCGGCAGTAAATTCCTTTTTTTGTAAACTCCAGGAGTTTATTCAATTTTAAATTTTTCTTAGTAGAAGATTAATCAGATGATTGTGATTTGAGGAGATATTATTTTAACTCAAAGAATTATTTGAAGTTTAAAAAATATTTTAATAAACAATGTTCGAAGGAATTAAAATCAAGTTAGCTGGTCGTATTCAAATCCCTTATTAACGCTCACAAGCCATTCATCAGTGTAACTTACTATTGATGCAACTACTTTTTCATCAAACGGTGAATCTATCTTTCCAATCTTAAGCAATTCCAAAAAAGATTCACTACCTCCTGCTTTACATAGCCGCAAATAATCATCCCATGCAACGTCTCTGTCATGATTGCATTTTCTCCAAAATTGCAGCGCACAAATTTCAGCAAGGCAATAATCTATATAATAAAACGGTCTTTTAAAAATATGTGCTTGATGAAACCAAAATCCGCCGCGATTTAAAAAATTATTATCTGCATAATTAATATGCGGTAAATACTTTCTCTCAATTTCTCTCCACATTTCTTTTCTGTCTTCAGGCGATGCTTCAGGATTTTCATAGACATAATGCTGAAATTCATCGACACTCACTCCGTATGGAATAAACGTCATCCTTCCGCATAAATGAGAAAATAAAAATTTTTCCGTATCCTCTTCAAAGAATAATTGCATCCATGGAATGGTAATAAACTCCATGCTCATCGAATGTATTTCACATGCTTCAAGAGTCGGATTAATATATTCCATTATGTCAAAATTCCGGCTTTCATATGCTTGAAAAGCATGCCCGGCTTCGTGTGTCAAAACTCTAACATCATCTGAAGTACCATTCATGTTCGCAAAGATGAATGGACTTTTATAATTAGCTATGTATGAGCAGTATCCTCCTGCGGATTTCCCCTCTCTATTATATAAATCCATTAAATCACGATCCACCATCAGGTTTATGAACTTACCTGTTTCAGATGAAAGTTCTTCATACATTTTTTTTGCTTTCTCCACTATCCACTCAGGTGAACCCTTAGGCGTTGGATTTCCGCTTTTGAAATTAAAACTAGAATCATAATAATAAAGCTGCTCTAACCCAAGTCTTTGTTTTTTATTTTGATAAATATTCTGTGCAACGGGCACGATGTATTTTTTTATGTGATCTCTGAAGTCTGCAACTTCCTTATTTGTATAATCTATCCTTCCCAGTCTGTCATATCCGAGTTCGACATAATTTTTGTAGCCAAGCTTTGTTGCTATTTTTGTTCTTATCTTTACAAGATCATCATAAATTTCGTCAAACTTTTCTTCATTGTTTTCAAAAAATTTCCATTTTGTTTCATAAGCATTTTTTCTTAACTGTCTATTTTCCGATTGCATAAAAATTTCCATCCCTGAAAGATTTCTTGTTTTGCCTTCAAAAAAAATTTTAGCCGAGGCAATTAGCTGTACGTAATCGGTGACAAGTTTATTTTCTGTTTTGAGGTCATCTATTATTTCCGGAATGAATGTTTTATTGTAAAGATCTGCAATATCAAAAAGCGTTTTTCCGGTAAACCTTTCAAGCTCTTTTCTGAATCCGGATTTCCTCAATGCCGCATAGATTTTGTCCCTGAAGCCGGCATAAACAGGACCTGCATTATCAAAATATTTTCTTTCTTCACGGTAAAATTTATCCTCTGTATTTATTGTATACCTGATATTTGCAATCTTACTCATGGTATAATAATCATTTCTAATATTGTCAATTTTTTTCCATACAGCAAACTGTTCAGCCGCGCTACCTGCATTTTCAAACTCATGTAAAAGTTCATCAAATTTTTGTTGATAAAATTTTATATCAGGTCTTTTATATTCGAAATCTTTAAACTTGACTTCCAATGTATTTTCCTTTCGGTTATTTTATTCTATATATTTCTAATTAACTTCAGGTATAATTTTTCAATTCATTGATCTCATTCACATTCGGATCGATAACAAAATCCTTTACAGTTTCTCCTTTTATTAAATGCTCCTGTATAATTCTTTCTAATACTTTGGGGGAACAGGAATGATACCAAACTCCCTCGGGATAAACAACTGCTATAGGCCCGTCCTGGCAGACTTTAAGACAATTTGCTTTGGATCTGAATATTCCTCCGTCTCCGGTTAAGTTTAATTCCTTCAATCTCGACTTAAGAAAATCCCACGAGTCCAGCCCGATATTCTTTTCACAGCACTTCGGCTTAGTCTGGTCACAGCATAAAAATATATGCCGCTTAATTTTATCTAATCCTATTTCTTTAGCTTTTTCTTCGACAGTTATCTTTCCCATTTATCATTAAGTATTATATTACTGAGGTTACTCAAAATATTATTTTGACACCAATTGACCACCCCCAAACCCCCTCCTTACTAAGGAGGGGGCAGGGGGAGGTGGTTAAATTCAAGATTTTTGAGTTTTATTAAAAACATTTTGATTTATTCATCTTAATAATCTAATATCTAACTGTGCGTAACTTCAGTAAGTTATCAACTATCAACTATCAACTATCAACTATCAACTATCAACTATCAAACTCTTTCTATTATCGATGCTATCCCCTGCCCCACACCAATGCACATAGTAGCAAGACCGAATTTTTTATTTTGCTTTTCAAGCTCATTTAATAATGTAATTATAATTCTTGAGCCGCTGCTTCCGAGAGGATGTCCAAGAGCAATCGCTCCGCCGTTTACATTTATTTTATTTATATCAAGTTTTAGTTCGTCAATGCAGGCAAGACTTTGCGCAGCAAACGCCTCATTTAATTCTATTATATCTATATCATCAATTTTTAAATTTGCTCTGCTTAATGCTTTGAAGGTTGCTGGCACAGGTCCAATTCCCATATAAGCCGGATCAACTCCTGCAATCGAGGACGAAACATATCTCGCTCTCGGTTTCAGGTTATACTTTTTTACAAAATCTTCGGATGCAATCATAAGCAAGCTTGCTCCGTCATTTATCCCGCTGGAGTTACCCGCAGTTACTGTCCCGCCTTCCCGGAATGCAGGCTTTAATTTTGAAAGCTTCTCTATGGTTGTATCAAATCTTGCGAACTCATCCTTGTCAAAAATTAGTTTTTCTTTTTTTAATATTACCTCAACCGGAAAAATTTCATTTTTAAATTTTCCTTCTTCGATTGCAGCTTTGGTTTTCATTTGTGAAGTATATGCAAATTCATCCTGCCGCTCTCGCGTTATTTTGTATTTCTCCGCGACATTCTCCGCAGTCTCACCCATTGAATACGGTGAATACATTCTTGCCAGTTTTGGATTTGTAAATCTCCATCCTATCGTAGTATCGAACATTTCTACTTTTCTTCCGAATGGTTCTGAATTTTTTGCAATTACAAAAGGCGCACGTGTCATCGATTCCACTCCGCCAACTAAATAACATTCTCCTTCACCGTTTCTTATTCCTCGAACTCCATCGGTAAATGCCTGCATTCCCGAACCGCATAATCTATTGACCGTTACTCCAGCCACTGATACCGGTAGTCCCGCCAGAAGCAAACTCATTCGCGCAACATTTCGATTTTCTTCTCCTGCTCCGTTAGCATTGCCAAGTATAACATCTTCAATTTCTTCCTTTGAAATATTTTTTTCGTCAAAATTTCTTCTGATTATTTCTTTTATCAAAAGTGCAGCCATATCATCGGGTCTCATTTCTTTTAAAGTGCCTGCGTGTCTGCCTACCGCCGTCCTTAATCCATCGATAATGAATACATCTTTCATTAAATGTATATCCTTTCTTATGTAATATTATAAATTAAATTCTTTGTGATGCATCATAATAACTTATGCTATTCCTGTTTATCTCTATATATTTTCTATTTTTATTAAAATGATTATCAAAGAATTTTAAATATTTTTCAAATATTTCTATCAATTCTTTATTGGAAACATTACCTGAATTTATTTTAATAATTTTATTAGGTGAATTTTTTAAGAAAAATTTATCTCGAAAATCCGAATCTTTTGTAATGATAATGTAATCATTTTTATACGCAAAGTTACAAATATCTTCATATGGAACCGTCTAAAATTTTATTTATATGAATAGATTCAAATCCCTTTATCCAAAAATTTATCAAGTTTATATGAGATATGAACATCACACAAAATTTCATTATGCAACTTCATCTAAAGTCTTTCCTGATGCAAAAAGCTTTGCATAATTATGGCTTGCGAGAATATCTTCTTTTTCAAGTTCCGGATGATCCGAAAGAATCTCTTCCATTGTCATTTGTGATGACAACAAATCCAAAATAACTTCTACCGGCCATCTCATTCCTCTAACGCAGGGTTTACCGTGACAAATTTCAGGATTAATTGTTACTCTTTCTAAATACTGCATATTCATTATTTTTAAAATTTATTTACAATAATCTTTATATATAACCATATAGTCATAAATTATTTTTCGTGCATCTTCTCTCATATCCATTTCAAGTTCCGCATTCGTAAAAACTTTATTGCCATATTTCCATACTTTACAAAAATCCAAGTCCATTACTTTCTGCGCCTTCACCAAATTATAAATAATATTCACAGTATAACTGTTGCTTAACAAACTTTTTGCTCTTTTCAAAAACGGTAATGCACCATCCGGATTTTGATAATTATCCATTGCATTAAGATAACCGATAACAAAAACTTCACTTGCATTCAATGTATTGATATCACTCTCTTCAATTGGACTGTTATATATTAAATTTAAATATTGTGATGAATTACTCTTTCCCCAGCCGAGTGCATTTATTACGGCAGCTTTGTTGTCAATTAGGTTTGATTCCGAATGCAAATAATCGGCGATCTCCTGGTCTATAGCTCCATTCTTTGCTTTCATCACAATTTGAAGATTCTCATATTTATCGCTGAATGGAGTTGATGTTAAAGGTGAATCGGCAAGAACAGTCTTTGTAATAAATATTAATGTAAGTGTCAGTAAAAATAATTTTACCTTTTCAATTTTCATATTTTAATTTTGTTCAAATTAACCAATTCAATTTTCTTTTAAAACAAAATTATAAATCCTAATTAAAGAGAAGTCATCGGAATCTTCTCAAAGGTAAATTTAACCACAAAATCTCAAAGACACAAAGTTTCACTGGTAAACATTTTTCTTTGTGCCTTTGAGACTTTGTGGTAATAAAAAAATGTTTTGAGACACTCAATTGAGACAGGTTAAGGTGTGTGAAAAATAGCTGCCGCGTATATTATGAAGAAGATGAAGGAAGTCGGGAACTGAAATAATTTTTCTTATTAAAATCTCGCATTAACTCCAATTGTTGGAAGTATAGGAAACATTCCTATAACGTTTCGCTTAATAGTCAAATCATCATCAAGATAATAATCATAACCTAAAACATTTTTTCTGTTGTATGCATTTATTACATCGATATAAAATGCCCAGTCGGTTGACCAGAAATTTGTGTAAGCAGTTGCCCGTATATCAAGACGATGGTATGCCGGCTTTTGGTCGTTGTATTGATTTGCTTTTCCGCCGTAATCAAGATTAAAAATGACCTGAGTTGTAAGAGGATTTACTGCCATAGAATCCCCGACAAGTCTTGGTGTTATACCGACCGGAGTTGTTATTGGAAAGTTTGATGCATAAGTCCATCTTGTACTAAGCTCAAGCCATTTATTAAATCTGTAATTCAAAACAATTTTTCCAATGTGTCTTTGTTCAAACCTGTAAGGAAAAGTAACACCGTATTTTTCTCTGTCTGAAAATGATAAAGAATAATTTATCCAGCCATATAACTTTGTTCTCGGTGTTGTGAATTTTTTTTCTAAACTTATTTCTAATCCATAAGCAGTACCGCTTCCGGCATTAACAGGAACCGTCGTCGCAGAATCGTAAGCAACCTTTTCAGATGTCCTTTCCCAGTTATAATAATTTTTAATATAATTCGGATCTTTATTGGAAGGATCAATTAAAGAATACTCGTACTGATAACCTATGACTTCCTGCTGCTCTATCAAATTATCAAATTTTTTATAGTAACCTTCAATTTTTGAAAACCAATCATTAGTAATCCATTTATCAACACCAACTATAAAGTGTATTGCCTGCTCGGCTTTCAGACCGCTCTCTGCTGCATTTCTCAAATCATAAAAAGTTCTTCCGTCAACTAATTTTTCCAGACCAGGTGACTGATAATAAATTCCTACGGACGATCTTATCGTTGTCAATGGATCAACCGCATAACCGATATTAAATCTCGGCGCAATGTACGGTGTTTTTATAATTTGGAAATAATCCAGTCTCACCGAGGGCTGAACAAAAAATTTACTGCTAACCTTAAACATGCTTTGTCCATAAATATATGCCCTGATGTTATCTTCACCCTGTAAATCAAAGTTATCAAGAAGCGCCGAAGCTGAAGGAAAATTTCTTATGAATGATCTGAACTGTTCATCAATTTTTAAATTATAGTTCAGATCGGTTCTTACTACATCAACACCGCCGCCGAATTCCTGCTCTGAATTTTTATTTATTTTTACTGACCTGTTTCCGAGAGAAAATTTTCTGAAAGTATAGCGTGAATTAAAATCCAGTCCGAGAAAAGCACCGATCTCTCTGAGACTGTCACGCTGTTCGGGGGTATAATTTTCCCTGTCAATTAGCGGGTCTAATATTTCACTGTTGAAATCATTATCACCGCTGTTTCTGTACCATGAGAAAGTTGTGCGTGAAATAAAATTTTGATCAGGTATGTAATGCCATGACAAAGAAAGTAAGTCATTTTTGGTAACGTCAGTAACTGCAATGCTGTCCGCCTGCTCGCTGCCAGCTCCGGGAATTATATCAACACCATCATTAGAAAAAACCCCGTTAATTAAAAATTTATTTTTCTTAAAAGGTCCGAACGCAATCTTAAACTGAAGATCCCTGAATGAAGGAAAAGAAGAATCCTCTGTAATCAATCCTGCTTTTTTTGCAAAGGGTCCGATTATCAGATCATAGTAGGTTCTCCTGCTTGAAACTAACCACGAGCCCGGTATATTAAAAGGATTTTTCCCGTTAAAAATAACATTAGCATTTGAAATGCTTACATTAACGATCGATGAAAGAGTTTTTAATCTGCTTCCTTCTAAATTCAAAACGTCCAGTACTGCCGAGAGCCGGTCTCCGTATTTAGCGGGAAAGCCGCCTGTGATAAGTGTGATGTCGCTTAATGTTTCGGGATTGAACATACTTACCAATCCATATAAACGGTACGGATTAAAAATTTCCACATCATCCATTATAATTAAATTCTCATCCGGACCTGAACCGCGGATAACAAGCTGCGAAGTGAAATCATTTGGTGATGTCACACCAGGCAAAGATTGCAGCGACCTGAGAACATCTTCTACTGCACCCGGAAGCATTTTTACACTTTGCGGTTTAATATTATGAACACTTGTTCTCAAGTCATCCTGACGCTGCTTAAACACTCCTTCTACTTCGATTTCATCAGTGCTTATAATTTTTTCAATAATGTAAATATCTAAATTTCTATTTTCATCTTTTGAAATTACAAAGTTCTTATATTCGTATTCTGCATAGCCCGGATGTTTGACGGAAATTTTATAGTTACCAGGCTCGACATCAATTTTATATCTTCCGCTATTATCTGTAAAGATTTGATAGCTGTTGGATTCATTGGATATGTTTATTAATATGTTATTCAGCTTTAAATTTTCTTCACTATAAACTGAACCGC
The DNA here is from genome assembly GCA_030855105.1 of Bacteroidota bacterium. GTDB lineage: Bacteria > Bacteroidota > Ignavibacteria > Tepidaquicellales > Tepidaquicellaceae > JAGPCH01. The sequence goes on from JALYRX010000020.1 coordinate 14,842, forward strand.
TTAATAAAGATTTACCGGAATCGATTGAATTTTGAGAGAAAGCGAACGGAAGCAATGTAAATATAAAGACGAAAGTGAAAATTGCTTTTGTCATGGAAACATTAGAGGTGATTTTATTCATAATTCATTTCTCAAAACGTATTCATAATACTAATAGTTTCATTGCCTCTGCCGTAATTCCCTATTGCTGAGTCTGTCTCAAAGCATCTCTTAACCACATGGACACAGAGAAGACATAGCTAAATTTATTATGAATCCACTTTCTATGTTTTCTATGTGTCTAAACAAAATTTAGTTTTGAGACAGTCTCAAACTTTTATCGGAAATCCAATCATCGGATTTCGTCAAAATAATTAATCACACAATTTGGGAAATTTTATAAATTCGAGATAATTCGTGTAAATTCGTGGCAAGATTTTTATTTTAATTTGGACGAATGTAAATCTGTGAAGACTTAGTTTGTCTGATCTATTTCACCCTTTATTTATTCCCGAATTTAGATCAATTGCCGCTGTTCTTACAAAATCGACAAACTCCTTTTCGGTGCAGTCTTTTTTCGCGCTATAAATTATGCCACGGCTTGAATTTATTACGAAGTTGTCTGAATTGAGACTTTCGATTAATTCTTTCAAATCATTGACCTGCGCTCCGATGCCCGGAATCAACAATGGGATTTCCGGATGCAATGATGTAAAATTTTTTAATTCCTTTATATGATTTGCGCCGAATACAAACCCAATATTTTTATTTTTATTCCATTTCAAACTTTGTTCAATAACAATCTCATACAAATATTTTCCGTTCACTCTTAATGTTTGAAAATCCTTTCCTCCCGGATTTGAAGTTAATGATAAAATGTAAACACCTTTATCTTTGCGGCTAATAAATGGAGAAATGGAATCCTCACCCATATAAGGACTCAAGGTAATCGAATCGAAATTATATTTATCAAAATATGTCCTCGCATAAAGCTCTGACGTATTTTCAATATCACATCTTTTCGCATCACAGATTTTTATTGATTCATTAGGTATCGAGAACAGGCTGTCCCTAATTGCTTCCAAACCCTTCTCTTCAAGACATTCATAAAAAGCAATGTTTAATTTATAACCGGCAACTAAGTCTTTTGTAGATTCTATAATAAGCTTATTAAACTCCGATACAGGGTTTTTGTATTTTAAAAATAATAACGGAAGTTTTTCAATATCAGAATCTAATCCGATTACAAGATTAGATTTATTTTTTCGAATTATATAATTAAGTTTCACTAAATAGTCCAAGGGTGTTTGTTGAGTTTGTTGAGTTAGATTACGTGTGGCACATTTGAATAACACCTAAACATCAACAAGTTTATTTCTTAAATGTGCCACACGTATCAAACTACAGAATTTTTTTTAAATCTAAAATCCCAACTCAAAAATCTAACATCATTTAAATTCCAAATCCCTGCCTGCAGCAGGCAGGCGACATTCCAAATTCCCAATAAATCTAATATCAAAAATCAAAACGAATTTTTCCACATCATTGACTCGACCGGCATTTTTGTTTTTTTATTATACTTGGCGCCCGGTTTTTTATCATAAGGAGTTATTACATCACCTTCCACTTTAAAATAAATAAGCTGACCTATCGGCATCCCGGCATATATTCTAACCGGCTGCTTTACTGAAATTTCGAGTGTCCAGTTATTTTTAAAACCAACGTCTCCTTTGCCTGCCGTTGCATGAATATCGATCCCCAATCTTCCGACACTCGACTTGCCTTCAAGAAACGGCACGAATTTATATGTCTCGGTATATTCAAGTGTTACACCGAGATATAATTTAGTCGGATGAAGTATGTGTCCGATGGCCGGTATTTTAAAATAATTTACTTTGTTATGTTTCTTTGCATCGAGAACTTCATCTTTATATACCGCAAGCCATTCTCCGAGATGAACGTCATAGCTGTTAGAGCCGAGACATTTTCTGTCAAAAGGTCTTACCAAAATATTTTTGTTTTTTATTTCTTCGAGAATTTGTTTGTCGGATAAGATCAATTATAGTTTGTAAGGTTTGTAAAGTTTTATAAAGTTTGTAAAGTTTGTAAAGTTTGTAAAGTTTTAAGGTTTGTAAACACAATTGATCATTCACCATTGACCATTCACTATTCACTATTCACTATTCACTATGGATAAATGAAACACAATTTAAAATTGTTTCCTGTATCTGTAAGCGCTCATCCCGATTCCTATCATTACCATAAATGACAACAGAGATGACAAACCATAGCTCATCATGGGCAGCGGAATGCCAATCACGGGCATTATACCGATTGTCATACCTACATTTATGACAAGATGGAATAATATTATACTTGCAAATCCAATACAGCAAATGCTTAGAAATTTATTTTTGGAGAGATATGCGTTATTAACAAGCTGAAAAATAATTATCATATACAGAATAAGAATGATCAAAGAGCCGACAAATCCAAACTCTTCACCGATCATACAATAAATAAAATCCGTCCATTGTTCGGGAATAAATTTTAACTGTGTTTGAGTACCTTGCAAAAATCCTTTACCAAAAAAACCACCGGAACCGATTGCAACCTTTGACTGGATAACATTGTACCCGCTTCCAAGCGGATCTGTTGTCGGGTCAAATAAAGCATTTATTCTGTTTTGCTGATATGGCTCAAGCTTATGATAAAGTGAATCAAATGAGTATCCGATTATAATGTTTAATACCAGAACGCCTGCGGTTATAAAAATATTTTTTTTAAACAAAAGTAAGATGATTGTTATAATTATAAGTGAAGCAATAAAATAACCGATCCCAAAGAATGCACCGAGAATAACCAGTATGGGCGAGATGATTATAAAAATAACATAAGGAGAAAGTCCTGCCCAAAATAAAACCGGAAGTATCAAAGATAAAAATACCAATGATGTTCCCATGTCCGGCTGCCTCATTATCAATAAGACAGGGATCAAAACTATTACACATGCTTTGAGGAATTCAAGCGGTTTATTTATGTTTCTGAATCCTTCTTCTGACTTCGATAGAAAATTCGCCAGTGCAAGTATTGTCGCTATCTTTGCAAACTCAGACGGCTGGATTCCAAATCCTCCTACACTAAACCAGCTCTTTGAACCGGAGATTTTTTTTCCTATTATTAATACCAGCACGAGCAGCACTAAAGATAATCCGTAAATTATGTATGAAGACATTGAAATGAATTTCGGAGGGATATAGCTTATTAAGACCATCAACACAATACCGGCAATTGAAAAGCTCAGCTGTTTTGAAAAATAATCTGCTCCGCTTGTGTATGTTGCACTGAAAATTGCAAGAAGACCGGAGATGATAACGGCAATAGTGACAGCTAACAATAATAAATCAATTCTCTCGGAAAAATTCTTTTTCATTATAAATGAAATGAATGGATATTTGTTAAATCTTAATTATAGAAATGTATTTTTCTTTACATTGAATAATTAATAAACTGAATAAAGTTTTTAATATTAAAGGTTCAAATATATATAGCTTAAAATAAAATTCTTTTAAATTAATCCTGACCGCCGCCAACCATTTTTACTGCTCCATCGGTTTCATAAGCGGCTCCGCCGAGATATCTCGTCATTAATGCTGCAGAAACGGGCGCTCCGAAGATCGATCCCCATCCCTCATTTTCTCCTAAAACACAAATTGCAATTCTCGGATCATCATAAGGTGCAAACCCAACGAACCATGAGTGATTTTTACCTGAAGAATTCTGTGCCGTTCCTGTTTTTCCACAGAGTACAAAGTCTTTTGACATAATTCCTCTTGCAGTTCCGGCTCCGTTCACTACAAGATACATTCCTTTTCTTACAGCATCATAATATTTTTGCGGTAGATCAATTCTTCTTTGCTCGAACTTTACGGCATTATCCGTATTACTGTATGTGTTTCTTATTTTCGAAACAAAATGTGGCTGACAGTAAAGACCGTTCATTGCTATTGCAGCAGTATAAGCAACCATCTGAACAGGTGAAACTCCAAGCTCACCCTGACCAATTCCCAAGCTCACAAGTAATCCCTGTGTCCATTTATTCTCCCCGTAACGTTTGTTTAAATATTCACGTGAAGGAAGAAGTCCTGAGGTCTCATTAGGTATATCAATTCCTGTTTTTTTTCCGAAGCCAAACATTTTACCGTACTTACTATAATTATCAATTCCTAAATACAGACCTAACTTATAATAAAAAGTATTTGCAGAGACTTCAATAGCTCTTGTTACATTAATATTTCCGTATGAACCGTGGTCTTCGAAAGATCTGTTTCCGTACGTGAATGAACCCGGACAATTTATTGTTGATGTTGTCGTGATTATTCCCGAATCAAGCGCAGCCATAGACATCATCATTTTCCATGTCGAGCCCGGAGGATATTTTGTCTGAACAACCCTGTTGAATAATGGTTTATCAGGATCTTTTATTAGCGAAGCAAATACTTTGGGATCTGTCTTTCCCGAAAAATGTGAAAGATCAAAATCGGGTTTCGAAACAAAACAAAGTATCTCGCCATTGCGCGGATCTATTGCAATGATAGCTCCCCGTTTGCCATCAATTAATTTTTCTGCATATTCCTGTAAATCCTTATCCATTCCCATGATTAAATCTTCACCGTTTATCGGGGGAATGTCATTCTTGCCTTCGTTCAAATCTCCGATTTCTCTTCCCTTAACATCAACCGTTATAAACTTATATCCTTTTACTCCTCTTAAATAATTTTCATAATTTGCTTCGATACCGCTCGAGCCGACAACATCTCCCTGTTTATAGTAATCTCCTATTTGTTTGTCCAATGCTTTCTCGGAAATTTCACTCGTGTATCCGAATGCATGCGAGCCTTTGAAATTGTTGGGATAATAACGGATCGCATCTATTTGATAATCAACTCCGTTCAGGCGATCCCTGTTTTCTGCAATATGAGATATAACTTTGAATTCAACATCTCTTTTTATTTTGGCAGGATTAAACTTATTGGTTCCTTTAAAGCTCTTTAAGTTTTCCTGAAGATCATCCGGTGGTATTTCGAGGAGGTTTGCAACTTCATTTAAATTATTTTTATCGAATTGCGACGGAGTTATTGTTACTGTGTATGAAGGTTTATTATCAACAAGAACTTTCCCGTTTCTGTCATACATCAGTCCGCGCGGAGGTGTAACTGTAATTGTCTTTATTGAATTTTTATCAGACTCTCTGCTAAGTTCTTCTATACTGAATAACTGCAGGTAGGCAAGTCTCGTAACAAACAGAACAAAGATCACAAGGCATACTGAAAAAATAATGTATTTTCTTTTTTCTAATTCCATTTTAAAATTGTTAAATTGTTTTTTTTAGATCAAAACGGTTGAATACTAAACTGAAAATAAATCCGAACACCGAAGTATAGAATGTTGTTGTGATTACATACTTTAAAAATATTTCAATAAAAGGAACCGAAGAACCCTGGAAATAAATTACAAAAAAAACAGTGTAAGCTATAAGTGTGCACATAAAAATAATACCTATCAATGAATTTCTTTTTGAAGATTCTCCTTCAAACTGCCTGTTAAAGTATCCGGCAATAAATCCTGCCAGACTGTATGATAAAGCCGAAAGACCGATAAACGAACCGCTTAAAAGGTCAAGCATTAATCCTGTAAAAAATCCTGAAATCATGCCCGCAATATGACCTCGGATATATCCAAGGTAAATCACTAAAATTATCACAAGATCCGGAGTAATATTATATCTTGAAATTCCTATCAGTGAAATAAATGAAAATTGTACTACAATCAATAAAACAAAGACTAATGCATATTTTAAATATGATATTATATACAATTATAAAATCTATTTATTTAGATATAAATTTTCCAAATCAATTCTTTCCTTCTCCTGCAAATGTCTTAAAACAAAAACTTCTTCAAGAGATGAAAAATCTACAAGAGGTTTAACAATGACCTTCTTAAAAAGATTATCCAAATTACCTTCCTCCGCAACTGTTCCAACAGGTATCCCGGCAGGGAAATAATTACTATATTCCGAAGTAATTATAACATCACCTGCTTTTACATCCGCACTCTTCGGGACGTTATTGATTATAAGGTTTCCTGCGCCGTCATAGTTTAATATTCCGTCGACCCTGCTTCTTTGAATCTTCACGCTAATGCTTAAATTTCTGTTATAAAGAATTTGTGCAATTGAATAATGATTGCTTGTAGATACAATTCTACCGACAAGACCGTCATCTGTGATTACAGGCATATTAGCTTTAACACTGTCTGACCCGCCGACATTTAATGTAATGGTATTTCTCGCCTGCACTAAAGATTTATTTACAATTTTTGCTATGACAACTCCGGAAATATTTTTTTCTTTAAGACCTAAAATCTTTGTAAGACGTAAGTTTTCTAATTTCGCTTCTTTTAATGCAGACAATTCATTTGACAGCTCGATATTTTTTTCACGAAGAAATTCATTTTCTTTTTGAATTTCGAAAACGTTAGGCACTGCCGATACGCCGCTCTGGATCGCTCCAACAAAGCCTACCGCTACAGCTCTTAAAAATCTTACCTGTGAATTGTCATTTGAAAAGATTAAGATGAGTGAAATTATAATAAGTAAAGAAAGGATCAAATATTCTTTTATACGTAATAAAAACAAACCGATTGTTTTCATAAATTCATAAACGCATAATTTATTTCAAAAAATTTTTCTTTGGCTTAAAATACGGATGTTTAAAATAAGATTAAAGTTTGAAGGAGAGTATATTTTAAAACAGTAAAAGGGTTTGTATTTATTAAAATGTTTAGATATGACAAGTTCTAAGCTGTTAAAAGAGAGAAGAGTTTTTATTGCAAAGAATTTATCAAATAATTTGGGGCAAAATTACACCTGTACGAAAATATTATTTAGCCAACTGCTGTTCAATGGCAGCTGTAAATTCTTCCGATTCCGGTTTTACTTTACTTTTATATCTTCCATCTATATTACCGTTCCTGTCAATTATAAATTTTTCAAAATTCCAGGAGATATCTCCGGCCGGATCAGAGTTATTTATCAGCCGTTCATACAATGGACTTTTGTTATCTCCCAAAACCTGGATCTTATCAAACAACGGAAAAGTGATATTGTATTTGCTTTCACAGAACGTTCTTATTTCATCGTTAGTCCCGGGCTCCTGATCACCAAAATCATTGCATGGAAATGCAAGTATTTCAAATCCTTTGTCCTTATATTTTTTGAAAATATTTTCAAGCCCTTCATACTGCGTAGTATATCCGCATTTCGACGCAACATTAACTATTACAAGTACCTTATCTTTGTATTCCGAAAGTTTTACTATTTCACCATCCATATTTTTTACAGATAAGTCGTAAATATTTTTGTTCAAGTTTTTATTACCTTCCGGTTTGATTTGTGTTTTTTGTGTTTCCGAATCTTTGCTTGGTGATTTAGAGCAGCTTATGTGAGCCATTTGAATTACTGCTATTATAAAAAGTAAAAAATATTTTTTTAACATTATAATGTTTATTAAATTTATAGTATAATTTATCATTAAACAACTTGAATCCATTGATAATAATTCAAAAGGCTATCCTTTCAAATTCATTTCACCCAATTCTCCTTCACTGCTTGCAATTACGACACACGCAAGTGAGTCTGCGATTACATTTGGAACAGTCCTGCACATATCGAGAATCCGGTCTACACCGATTATTAAAGCAATACCTTCTTCAGGAATACCTACAGATCTTAAGACAATTATTAGCATTATTAATCCGATCCCGGGGACGGGGGCAGTTCCAATGGCGGCAAGTGATGCAGTCAAAACTATTGTAAGCTGCTGTGCTAAATTCAAATCGAAGCCGTAAACCTGCGCGATGAACATCGCTGCGACTGCCTGGTATAATGCAGTTCCGTCCATATTGACTGTAGTCCCGAGAGGCAACACAAAGCTTGCAATTCTATTCGGTACACCAAGCTTCTTTTCGCAAACATCCATTGTTACAGGCAGTGTCGCTGCCGAAGAACTTGTAGAAAATGCAACTGCAATTACCGGTCTTTGAGTCTTAAAAAAATTTATAACATTAATTTTTGTAAATAACTTTAAGAGTATCGGGTATTCAATGAATGTTAATATTGCTAAACCCAATATTACTGTAAGGGAATACAGGAGAAGTGTTTGTAGTATATTAAATCCAAACTCTGCAACGGTTGCGGAGATTAAAGTAAAGACTGCAATCGGAGCAACATACATTATTTTTTCTACAAGAAGTATCATAGCATTGCTTATCCCGTCAAAAAAATCTATGACTGTCTTTGATTTTTTCGTATCTATTTGGGACAAAAATATTCCCGTGAATATTGCGAAGAAAACTATTTGCAAAAAATCTCCGTCAGCTATTGCTTTAAACGGATTCTTCGGAACGATGTTGACTAGAAAATCAACAATATTTAGTGATACATTTTGTTCGATCCTGCTTTGAGCATCATCCTGAAATGTTTCCATCAATCTTGTTTTTGTTTCTTCGGGCATGAACTTCCCCGGCTGAATAATATTTGCACACACAAGACCTATCGTAATCGCAATCACTGCGGTCAATGCATAGAACCCGAGTGTCTTGCCTCCGATCGTTGCGATATGCTTGAGGTCAGACAAAGAAGCTGACCCGACTATAAGTGAAGCCAAGACCAATGGAACCGCGATCATCATAAGAAGCCTGATGAATATATCACCTATAGGCTTTAGCATTACGCCTATTGTTCTGACTTTCTCTATCTCCTTTATTTTTCCCAGTAATTGTTTTTGACCGTCAGGGTATTTTACATCAAGAACAATATTTTCTTTTAGCTTTTTGTCTTTTACTGAATTGAAATATTTGATTATTCCAAGTTGTGAGTTTGCATCAAATGCCTTTAAAACAGAATCTCTATTAGCGGAATTAATAAAAGTGACTTCACTCCAGTCATTTATGATATTCTCACTTTCTAAAGTATTTACTCTAAGTTTATTCTGGTCAATGTGAAAAATCGAACCGAATACCGCTCCTAGTATTAAAGCAATTACTATCTGAGTATGAAGCTTAATTTTAAATTTCATAAATGATTTTTAAGGATTTTACCATTAATAAATTTAGCCCTGATTTTTTGTACCAAGAACAGAACAATCGAGCTGATCACGCTGATTGTTATAATAATAGGCCAGAGATCTTTTCTCACATATTCAATTTCGTAAAATGTTTTGAGAAACCATACTATACCCGAATCAATCTGTGTCGCTGCAAGGAAAATATATAAAATCAATATAACAAAGCCATAGATTATGTAAGTGAGCTTATTTTCTTCGTCTTTCGTCAGGACTATTGAAAAGTAATTGGCTATATTTGTTATTATTATTATTGTAAGCATCACCATTTCAATATCCTTTTGCGAGACTTCATGAAATTTTTCGACAAAGTAAATTCCCAGATACCCGGCGCATACAATTATAAAAGCCGATATAATGACAAAAGAAAAAAGATCTTTCATAAAATTCGTTGTCTTTTCTATATCTTTATTTTTTAAAGTAATAATAAATGCCGGTAAGGCGATCCCGAAAATATTGATTAATGACACTCTTCTCGGAGTCAGCGGAAAATCCAATAAAAATAACAATGATAACAGAGTGATGTAAATTACAAAAAAATTTTTTGTAATGAATAGCTTTCCAAAAGACTTTACTGTGTTAACAATCTTATTTCCTTCATCAAAGATTTTCGGAAGCAGTGAAAATTTATTCTTCAGCAGAACTATATCGGCAACTTCTTTCGTAATGCCGGCGCCTTCTTCCATCGCAATTCCCATATCGGCTTCCTTTATGGCAGGCAGGTCATTGACACCGTCCCCTATCATTGCCGTATAAATCTTTTCTTTCTTTAATGTCTTAATTATCCTCAGCTTATGGTCCGGCTTGAGACGTGCAAAGATCACATTATTAATAACTATCTTTTTAAACTCTTCGTCTGAAATATTATTAAGATCGTTACCTGATATCATCTCCGTATCTTTTACTTTCCAGCCGATCTCATTAGTTACTTCCTGTATTGCCTTGGCAGAATCGCCCGAAAGAATTTTTATATTAATTCCGTTTTCTTCAAAAAGCTTTATTGCATCAAATACATCTTCTCTGATTTTATCTGTAATTGAGATTACACAAATTGGTTTTATGCTGATAGAATCTAAATTCTTCCCAAGGTCCACAAGCGGATTTCCCGAATTCACTTTTCCAAAAAGCACATTCCTATAAACGCTCAGCTTATTTTCTTCAAATATTTTTTTTGATTCTTCTTTGGAGTTTGTGTCAAGCTTATTTGATAAAATATCATAAGCACCAAGGATAAATGTAACTACCTCGTTGTCTTTCTGTACCCGGAGCAAGCTCATTTTTCTATCCGAGCTGAAAGGAATTTCATCTATAAGTTTATAATTTTTATCAGGCTCATAAACATTTATTGCATTTATTGTTGCGTTCTTATCGCTTGTCAATTCTGCATAAGTTCCGATCAGAGTTTTTACTTCTTCATCGGATAAATGGTCATCAAGCCTGCTGATTTTATAAATGCTTAATTTATTCTGTGTGAGTGTACCGGTCTTATCCATGCAGACAACCTGTACATTCGAAAACGATTCAATCGCATTGAGCTTCTGGATTATTGCACCGAGCTTGCTTATTCTCGAAACTCCGACTGCAAAGGTTACGGTCGACATCAAAATAAATCCCTGCGGCACAAGCGAAATTAATATTGTAGCAATCTTTCTTACAAAATCTACATTGTTTTCATTATTATTTAAAACTATTTCCATCAAAACCAATACTATCGCAACACCAAACAAAGTCTTAACAATAAAATTTAATTTTTTCTGTAAAGGAGTTATATCGAATTTATATTTTTTCGCAGTACTGGTCACCTGTGCGGCAAAGCTTTCATCTCCGATCTTCTCCGCTTTATAAAAACCGTTGCCTGACAAACAAAAACTTCCTGAAAGTATCCCGTCATTTTCTTTTTTGTGAATAGGATTTGATTCACCCGTTAGAAGAGATTCATCTATCTCGAGATGATTAGAGAACATAACTATTCCGTCTACAACTACCTGGTCACCTCTTTGAATTTTTATAATATCATCGGTCACGATCTCTGACGGTTCAAGTGAAACTTCTGTTCCGTCACGAATAACTATAACTTCCTTCTTTAGCAGCAAACTTACTTTATCAAGAGCCCTTTTTGCTTTTATCTCCTGGAACACGGCAAGGAAAGTGTTGAGAATTGCTATCGACAGGATGCCGATACTGTCTAATAGCAGTCTGTCATCTTGTGTTTTAATATAAAAATAAAGAAGAAAGATTATGATTGAGAGAATTATTATATTGAATACCGAAAAAAGATTTTCAATAAATATTTCCCGGATAGTTTTTGTTTTGGGCTTCGATGATTTGTTTTGAAGACCTTTGGAAATTCTATCTTCGACTTCTTTTGTGCTTAGTCCGTTGAACTGCAAATGAATTTATTGTAATGAATTTTGAAAGTTGATTAAATTATTAAATTTTGATTAGAAAGGATATAATATAATTGAGTGAAGGTAAAAATTTTACGTATGCGTAAGACTGAACCATAAAAAAATTAATTAAAAGCAAACGTTTGGACAGATGTAAAATAGGATTGACATTCTTTACTCATTACTATTTTATTTAATCAATATAATTTTTATTTTATCCACATTACATTTGATGCCAAGGAAAACAAATTTGATGCATTCCTGACTCCCCGCATGTCTCTCAATTTTGCTGTTGTTGATTATCTTAAATGCTTTTAAAAAATTATTTATTTTTGTTTATTGAAGAGGATGATGAGATTTAAAATAACTATGCAAATTAATATCATTGTTTGATCGCAGGCATAAAGCCTGCGGCTACAAGAATTTGGTGATGTAGCCGCAACCTTTAGGGTTGCGGAAGAAGAATAATAAATAAAGTTTAATGGCAAAAAGAAAATCTACTACTTCCAACAAACGTCCGATAGAACAATACGAACACAAAGATAAAGATCGTGTAAATAATCCACCCGTGGGACTTGTAACTCCGGATACCGACATAGACTTTCCAAAGAAAAAATACAGCTACGATCCGCACCTAGATCCGCAGCTTCAATGGGCGGGTAAAGCTGAAAGATTGTCTTTTGATGTCGATACTGTTTCGCTGCATGTGCATGAGAGAATTGACCCTCGGTCGATTATGGAAGCTGTGAGAAAAAAAAATGGTAGCAACTATGAACAGGAGTCTTTATTCCAGGAAGAAGTTCCTCTGAAGAATGCAATTGAGTTTTATAAGCATAGACATAATTGGAGTAACCGCCTAATCGCAGGTGACAGCTTACTTGTTATGAATTCTTTGATTGAAAAGGAAGGACTTGCAGGACAAGTGCAGATGGTTTACTTCGACCCGCCTTATGGAATAAAATACGGCAGCAACTTCCAGCCGTTTGTAAATAAACGAGATGTGAAAGATGGAAAAGATGAAGACTTATCAGGTGAACCTGAAACTATAAAAGCTTTTCGCGATACATGGGAACTTGGAATTCATTCTTATCTTTCTTATTTACGTGATCGTTTGTTAGTGGCAAAAGAATTACTCACCGATACCGGAAGTTGTTTTGTTCAAATTGGAGAAGAAAATGTTCAATTAGCAAGAAGTATCATGGATGAAATATTCGGCGTAAATAATTATGTTTCACAAATTTCTGTATTCAAAACGACAACACCCAGGTTACTTTTAGACAACAATTTATTTTATGTGTTGTGGTATTCTAAAAATATTGAAAAAATTAAATACTATCAGCTTTTTGTTGATAAACCATTACAAGAATGGACATCAGAAACTAAGGGTGGCTCTTGGGGAGTAACCATTAATGGAAAAGATAGAAAGCTTACACCCGAAGAGAAGAAAAATTCTTCTTTACTTTCTAAAGGTGCAGAAGTTTACCAGCTATCTGGTTTAACTTCTGCTGGGGAATCTGCAAATCCTGAACCTTTTAAGTATAACGACAAAGAATTTTTCCCCGGAGTAGGGAATCATTGGAAAACAAAAGTTGATGGATTATATAATCTTATTAAAAGAAATAGAATTGAAGCTAGAGATGAGAAACCTTGGTTTAAAAAATATCATATTGATTTCCCAGTAAAGCGTTTAACTAACGTTTGGGATGATACATCTGGAAAATCTAATGAAAAACTTTATGTGGTTCAAACACAAGATTTGGTAATTGAGCGTTGTATTTTGATGACCACAAATCCCGGTGATTTAGTTCTTGATATCACATGTGGAAGCGGAACTACATCATTTGTCGCGGAGCAATGGGGAAGAAGATGGATAACGTGTGATACTTCAAGAGTTGCACTGACGCTAGCAAAGCAAAGATTGATGACGGCTGTTTATGATTATTATCAACTTGCACATCCTAACGAAGGAGTTGGAAGTGGATTCAAATATAAAACAGTTCCTCACATAACTTTAAAATCAATTGCTAACAACGAACCACCTGCAACTGAAACATTATATGACCAGCCATTTATCGATAAATCCAAAGCAAGAGTAACAGGACCTTTTACAGTTGAAGCAGTTCCGTCGCCGACTGTGAAATCAATAGATGACATGACCTCCCCCCAGCCCCCTCCTTTTCAAGGTGGGGGAGCAATCACTGCGGATAATTCTATTGTTCGTTCGGGTGAAACATTAAGACAGTCAGAATGGAGAGATGAATTGTTAAGATCTGGAATAAGAGGAAAGAACGGACAGTATATTTTATTTTCGAGAGTCGAGCCGCTGCCCGGAACAAGATGGCTTCATGCAGATGCGGAAACAAAGTCAAATGACATTGGAGCAGACAGAGTAAGTGATAAGAAGGGAAAAACAAATTTACCTTCAGCAGAAAGAGTTGTGATATCATTCGGTCCCGAACATTCACCTTTGGAGCAGAGACAGGTTGCGCTTGCATTAGAAGAAGCGCAGACACTTGTTCCGAAACCGAAGATAGTAGTATTTGCATCATTCCAGTTTGACCCCGAAGCTGCAAAAGATATAGATGAAATAAACTGGCCCGGAGTGACATTGCTGAAAGTTCAGATGAATCCGGATATGATGACAGACGATCTGAAAAAGAAGAGAGCAAGCAACGAGAGCTTCTGGCTTATCGGTTCACCGGATGTAAAGCTGACAAAAGTAAAAGGCAAAGACAAGGAAGAGCAATTATATCAGATTGAAGTTTTGGGATTTGATTATTTCAACACAAAGACCGGCAATATAGAATCCGGCAGCAAAGACAGAATTGCAATGTGGATGCTTGATACTGATTATGACGGAATGAGCTTATTTCCGAGACAGGTATTTTTCCCGATGGCAGGAGAGAAAGAGGGCTGGTCAAAACTTGCAAAGAATCTGAAAGCAGAAATAGATGAAGAACTTATCGAAGCATATAAAGGAACAATATCTTTACCATTCCCTGCGGGAGATTATAAAAGGGTTGCGGTGAAGATTGTGGATGATCGGGGGATAGAGAGTTTGAAGGTTTTAGAAATAATTAAATAAATTTATATATGATTATAACCCACGATCCAAGAGAGCACATAAGAATGTTACAACAAGTACTTGCTTCTGATACAAAGCGAATTGGCTTTTTATTTGGTGCTGGTACTTCTATGACTTGTAATAAGGGTTTTGAAAAATCTGTCATACCTGGTGTTTTGGAGATGACGAAACTTATAATTAAAGAATTCACTGATACAAAAACTACTAATGCGCTTCAAAAAATAGAAGTTGATTTAAGTATAGATGGGAAACCGTTTTTAATAGAATACATTTTATCTGCAATTATACAAAAAATAAACGTCATAGGATCTGACTCACTTTGTGGACTTAATAAAAGTGAATTCGAAAAACTAAAGACAGATATTGAAAATGGTATTATCGAGAAAGTTTCTGTCCACAAGAATTTGGATTCATTTAAAGATAACCTACTGCATAATGAATTTGCTTTATGGATTAAACAAGCAATTAGAAAATATCCAATAGAAATTTTTACTACTAACTATGATTATTTGTTTGAACTTGCTCTTGAATTTTATTCGATCCCATACTTTGATGGATTTGCCGGGAGCTTCAAACCCTTTTTTTTCCCTGCTGGCGTTGAAGAATATTTCTATTATCCAAGATTAACAAAACTCTGGAAAATTCATGGATCCTTGGGATGGATTAAAGATGGCACTGGTAGAATATACAGAGATAGTAATATAGATCAAAATATCTTAATTTACCCATCTCACCTAAAGTATGAGCATTCGCAAAAGTTACCCTATGTAAGTCTACAAGATAGATTGAAAAATTTTCTCAAAGAAGAGGATGGTATTCTATTAATTTGTGGATATTCCTTTAGTGATCAACATATAAATGAAATAATTCTCCAAGGTCTATCAATGACTAAATCATCTCATGTCATAGTTTTGTATTTTGATGATTTTGATGAAAATTCTGCAATAGCAAAAATTAGTAAAATTGAACCACGATTATCCTTATTTGGAAAGAGAAATTCAATAGTTGGTTGTAAATTAGGGAAATGGAAAATTCCTTTAGAACCAGATAAATATGAATTAGAAATCATTAAACAATATTATATACCAGATACAGGAAAATGGACTGGTGAAGGAGAATTTTTATTAACTGATTTCAACAATTTAGTAAAATATCTTTCAATTTTTAAAACTGTCTTATGAGAGGAACGAACTCTACATTAATTGGAAATATCAAAAGTATTTCAGGAAATAGAATTTCGATTCAATTGGATGAAAAGATGAAATCAATTATGCCTATAATAAATGGAATTCTATATAAGGTTGGTCAAATAGGTTCATTCATCAAAATCCCACTGGGATTTACAAATCTTTACGGACTTGTGATACAAATTGGAGCTGATGCTTTGCCTGAATCATTTAAAAAGATTGCACTTGAGGAACGAATCGATATGCAATTTACAACTAGATGGATAAGCGCAGTTTTAATCGGTGAGACATTAATTAATAATTTTGAAAGAGGAGTAACACAATTTCCAAATGTTGAAGACGAAGTACATCTTGTTACTTTAGAGGATTTGGAAATTATTTACGGAGGATTAGAAGAAAAAAATTCTATTACAATCGGAAACATTAGCGTATCAGAAAGTTTACCTGCAAAAATTGATATTGATAAAATTCTGACTAGACACACCGCATTAGTTGGTTCTACAGGTAGTGGTAAATCAAATGCTGTAACAGTTATCTTGAATGCCATTTCGAAAAAAACAGAGTTTAACAGTTCAAGAATTTTAGTTATCGATCCTCATGGCGAGTATAGCTCTTCGCTTAAAGAAAATAGTCAAGTCTTTAAAATTAATGCCGATAGTGGAAAAGAAGAAATGGAATTACAAATACCATTTTGGGCTCTTCCATTCGAGGAATTATTATATTCCTTTACAGGAAAATTAAGTGATACTCAAAATGATTACTTGCGTGAAAAGATTTTAGAACTCAAAAAAGCTTCAAGCAAATTCTTAATACCTATCCCCAGTGAGGCTTCAATTACAGTTGATAGCCCTATCCCATTTAGTATTAAACAATTATGGTTTGATTTAGATGATTTTGAAAGACAAACCTTTTCCGATACTGTGAGAACAACAAAGACTTCACTTTCACAAAAGGGAGATGCTGACAATTTAATCTCTAATATTTATGAATTAGCGACAACAACTAATACTGCTCCTTTTTTTAACAATAGAGCTAAAGGCATTTTAAATTTTCTAGAGAGTGTTAGAAATAGATTAATTGATAAGAGTTATAGCTTTTTGTTTGAACCAAAAGACTATAAGCCATCATTAGATGGTAAATGTACAAGTGACCTTGATAAACTATTAGAGTGCTGGTTAGGAAGTGATAAATCAATCACAATATTAGACCTTTCAGGAATTCCGTCAGAAATACTTACTTCAATATCTGGGACTGTTTTAAAAATAATTTATGATGCTCTCTTTTGGTCGCAAAATTTACATGTTGGAGGAAGAAAGCAACCTCTATTAATAGTTTTGGAAGAGGCTCACAATTATCTCAAGGCGGGAAAAGAATCTATCTCATCAAGGACAGTTCAGGCAATATCAAAGGAAGGAAGAAAATATGGTTTGGGAATTTTATTAGTTACACAACGTCCATCAGAATTAGATGATACAGTATTAAGTCAATGTGGTACTATGATTGCTTTAAGAATGTATAATTCTTCAGACCGAAGTCATGTTACTTCCGCCATTCAGGACGATCTAAACAACATAACCGATTTATTGCCAAGTCTGCGAACTGGAGAAGCTTTAATAATTGGGGAAGGTGTTAAAATTCCATCAAGAGTAAAGTTTTATAAAATGCCTGATTCACCAAAGAGTAGCGACCCAAAAGTTTCAATAGAATGGGCTAAAGATAAGCCAGATGTAAAAGAGTATTCTAAGGCGGTAGAGTTTTGGAGAGATAAGAAGTTTACTTAAATAAAATAATTTATTTATATGGATAACTTTGAAATGATACAAGTAATATCAACAACATTTTCTTCAATTGGTTATCAAGAAGGGATTCAAACTTTGAGAGTTCAATTTCACAATGGAATTCTTTATGAATATCTGAATTTTCCATTGATTGAATTTGAACAATTTTTGGATTCTCCTTCAAAAGGAGAATATTTTAATAGTAACGTTAAGAATAAATATCCATTCAGTAAAATCGGATAACTCTAAAAGCATAAATTAAATATCGATTGAAAACTTTAGACTTGATATCATCTGAACATATTTTTAAAAATAATTTTATATTGAGAAACTTTTTTTATGAGTGAGACAATAGAAGTTGAAGTTCCTTGTCCTAGATGTAATAAGTATTCAATGGTAAGTATTTATACTTCTGTTAATGTTAGCGTAAATCCATCATTAAAGAAAAAAGTGTTCAGTGGTGATATTAATAAGAGAATATGCCCAAACTGTGCGTACAAATTTGAAATAGTTAATAAATTATTATATCACGATATGGATAATCAGTTTGCTATTTGGTATGATCCTGATGGAATTGGATTTGCAAATAATAAAATAAATTTTGATAATTATATTTTTGATGCTCCTGTTGCTCAATCTTGGTCACATTTTCTGGCACAGATTATTTTATTTGAAAACAAAATTTTATTAATAAAGAAAGAAAAAAGACTTTTGCAAATAAGACAAAGAACCAACAGTGTAAATTTTAGTGAAGGTTTGATTTATTTGAGGGATGATCTACAAATGAAGCAAAAACTGTGTAAGAACTGTGGTAAATCAGATTTTTTATTTGGATTGTCTGAATGTTGCACCTATTGTGGGAATAACATTTTAGAATTCTCATTTGATATTCTTGAATTTGGTTTTGAAATCCTTCGATTATTTTGTTCTCAATTTAATGAATCATCGAAAGATATTCAGGAAGAACTATTTAATTTAATAGATATCGTTATTATTGATTATCGTTTCTTCAATAAATTTGAACCAAATAAATTAAAGGAAATTAGAAAGATTTTACAAAGAATGCGAATGATAGGAAACCGAAATATTTTTTTTAAAATAGAAAATGAAGATATCAATGTCATAATAAATAAAGATACAGCAGAGTCACTAGACATAAAGATGGGAAATGATAAAGATGCAGTAATCTTCATATTTGGTTCCATTAATTATATTTTGAATTTTCCTTTGCAAAAAAATGATCTTTAATAATTTTAGTAATGTCCGAATGAATTATAACCCAAAAACCTCATTGTAAGTAATGAGTCGCGACTGTAAAGCTCGGGTCGACATATTTTATATAAACAACATGGCGCAATCAAGCATTGATAAATTAATAATCAACTCCCCATATTCCGAGCCGTCTCATTATTGGAAGTACGACAGAGAAGCAAGAACTTTTTCATTAGAAGATGGAAGACGACTTGCCAGATATGTAATTGCATCTGAAAGCTCACGCTCATTTGATGATCCTGGAAGGTTTATAGAAATTCCTCTTACAAATTTAATCAGACCAAACGCTTGTATAGAAATTACAAACTCGATGAGTGGGCAATTTAATTGTATTTGGGAACAATATCACCTTGAATATACATTACTGTTGTTTTAATTTCTTATTAAGAAAATGCTAAAATGGAAACAAGAGAAACTCAAATAGAAAAATTAGAAGATGAAATTCGCAATTACATTAAGGGAATTACGCATAAAGAGACCAATATTACATACGAGGATTTTCTTTCGAATAAATTATTAACCATTAAAGCCTTGGAGAAAGGAATACCGTTTTCTATTTCATATAAAATTCTTGAAGTGATTTCACCTCTCATATGGTCGAAAGTACTTAATCTATCTTCGAGTAGACTTGCTGAGCTCGCTAAAACCAAAAAGAGTCTGAGTTCTATAGATTCTGAAAAAATAATAGAACTGGCTGAAGTTGTAGAGTTTGGAAGAAAAGTTTTTGAAAATGACGAGAAATTTAGAATTTGGTTAGATACTCAGAATGAAGCTCTTGGTAATGTAAAACCGATGACTTTGCTTAAGTATAACTCCGGAAAGCAAATGGTCATTGATGAGATTGGAAGAATCGAATATGGAATCCTTGCCTAAATGGAAATATTCAGATTATCAAAAGAAAAACATTCTTCGGAGTTATCGGAATTGGTTCTTCATTATATCCCGGACGCTGGAATACTAAGGGTATAGAGTTGATTTATACTTCAACCAGTAGAGCTCTTTCAATGGCAGAAGTGTTGGCTAACATGGGTCAGAGTACTATTCCTGAAAATTATTTCATGATGACTATTTATGTTCCCGATTCAACATCAATGAAAATTATTCAGGAAAGTTTGTTACCGAAAGACTGGAATGCTAAGCCCCCGGTGATGGCTTCAAAATTATTTGGGAACAAGTTTATTTCTGACAATGATTATTGTCTTTTGAAAATTCCTTCAGCAACTGTTACAGGAGATTTTAATATTTTGATAAATCCCAATCATAAAGAATTTACAGGCATTAAGATTATAGACAAAGTGCCTTTTATTTTTGATGAAAGACTTTTGTAGTAATTACCTTAGTTTAATCCAGAAATTATTAAATCCAGATTAAGTGTCAAAAACTTCCATCGACAAACTCATTATCAACTCCCCATACTCCGAGCCATCTCACTATTGGAAATATGATAGAGAAGCAAGAACTTTTTCATTAGAAGATGGAAGACGACCAGCCGGATATGTCATTGCTTCGGAAAGCTCAAAATTATTTTCAACCCGAGAAGGTTTATTGAATCTCTCTTGTAGACCAAGGATAAATTCAATTGTAATTTGGATATAATATTCGCAAATTAGAATTTATAAAATCATAGTAAACCAATCAAATGTTATACAGTAAGAAATGAAAATAAAATTACCGGATGAATGGTTTAAACAGGCAGACTATGATTTTAAAACAGCAGAAGCTATGTTAGAAAGTAGAAGATATGTTTATGTTGTATTTATGTGTCATCTTTCAATTGAGAAAGCTTTGAAAGGCGTATTTGCAAAAGTGTATAATGAAAATCCTGTAAGAACTCATAATCTTTTATATTTATTAAATAAAATTCAGGAAAAAACAGACTTCGATATAGATGGAGATAATTTTGAAGTGATCAAGGTTCTTAACTCAGTTAGTGTCCCTACAAGATACCCTGAAGACTTGTACGAATTATTAAAAGATTTCAAATTAAAAGAAACAAAAAAATTAATTACTCAAACATCCAAATTACTAAAATGGCTGAAAGAAAAATTATAAAAGCGAAAGAGATAATCAAAGAATATTTTAAACTAAATAATCTTAATTTAAAAAAGATTATTCTGTTCGGTTCACATTCGACCGGAAGCTCAAATAGAAACAGTGACATTGATTTAGCTGTCATATCACCTGATTTTAAAAACAAAAACTTATTTGAAAAGGCGAAAATAACAGGAGACCTTGATTGGGAATTGGTTAAGAAAACTGATTTACCTTTTGATATTTTATATTATTCAGATGAAGAATGGAATAATTCAAATTCGTTGATATTATTTGAGGCAAAAAAAAATGGAAGGATTATTTTTGGAAATAAGTAATGGCAATGGATAATTACACTCATACTTTGATAAAAAGACATACAATACCAATCACAAGAAAATTACCGGCAATCTGCAAACTAAAAGTTTTATCTTAAAATATTTACAATTCTCTTATGGCTTCTTCGTCTATAGACAAGCTAATAATCAACTCCCCATATTCCGAGCCGTCACATTATTGGAAATATGACAGAGATGCAAGAACTTTTTCATTAGAAGAAGGAAGAAGACCTGCCGGATATGTAATTGCTTCGGAAAGCTCACGTTCATTTGACGATCCCGGAAGATTTATAGAAATTCCTCTTGTGAATTTAATCAGACCAAGAATTAAGAAATGGAAAGAAGAAGGTTATCCCGGAGTTTCAGGAATAACCAAAAGACTTCTTGAACATTGGAATGAATTAGATATAAGGACAAACAGATTTTTCTTTTGCCAGCTTGAAGCAATTGAAACTTTGATTTGGCTTCTTGAAGCTCCTGAATCTGAAAAAGTCGGAATTGATATTCCATCTGATGGCGGAGAATTCAGAAGATTGTGCTCTAAGATGGCTACTGGCTCGGGCAAGACAATAGTAATGGCAATGCTTATTGCATGGCAGGTATTGAATAAAGTAACTTACCCGCAGGATCCGAAATTTTCAAAAAATATTTTTATTGTTGCTCCGGGACTTACTGTCAAAAACAGATTACAGGTTTTATTACCTTTCGGAGAAAATAATTTTTATGATGAGTTTAATATTGTTCCGACAGGATTAATTGAAAAATTAAGACAAGCGAAAATAATAATTAAGAACTGGCATGCGCTTAACTGGGAGACAGAAGAAAAAATTGTTAAAAGAAAAAGTGTTGATAAAAGAGGAGCAAAGAGTGATGAAGCTTATGTAAGAGAAGTTTTGGAAGAAATGGCAAATGCGAGAAATATTTTAGTTATAAATGATGAAGCACATCATGCATGGAGAGTTCCAGCAGAATCGAAAGTGAAAGGAGTAAAGAAAGAAGAATTAGATGAAGCGACAAAATGGGTTGGAGGATTAGATAGAATTCATAATGCAAGAGGAATATTAAATTGTTTTGATTTTTCAGCGACGCCATTTACACCGACCGGAAAGAAGAGTTCGGAAGAAGCATTATTCGACTGGATCGTCAGCGACTTCGGATTGAATGATGCAATTGAATCGGGATTAGTAAAAACTCCGAGAGTAGTTGTAAGAGATGATGCATTACCTGATACAAAAACATTCAAGCCAAAGCTTTATCATATTTATGAGCACGTACAAGAAAACCTTACACAGAAATTACAGGAGCAAGTACCTCTTCCTGATCTTGTAAATAATGCATACTATTTATTAGGAAAAGATTGGCTCGAAACATTTCACAAATGGAAAGATTCAAATCAACTCACTCCACCTGTAATGATCACTGTCGCGAATACAACATATACTGCGGCAAGAATAAAATTTGCATTTGACAGGAAGAAGATACTGATAGATGAACTATGTGAAGCGGATAAAGTATTGCATATTGATTCAAGAGTTCTGGAGGAAGCAGAATCAAAAGACGAAGCGGAAATTGTTGTTACTGAAGAAATAGATTCTGATATTGAATCAGAAGATGATGTAGCGGTAATTCCGAAATTATCAAAGCAGAAACAGGCAGAATTATTAAGACAGACTGTTGATACAGTTGGTCAGATCGGCAAGCCCGGAGAACAAATAAGATCAGTGATAAGTGTTGGAATGCTTTCTGAAGGTTGGGATGCAAAAACCGTTACACATATAATGGGATTAAGAGCTTTTACAAGTCAGCTTTTATGTGAGCAGGTTGTAGGAAGAGGTTTGAGAAGAACTTCTTATGAAGTTAATGCCGAAGGATTATTTGAACCGGAATATGTGAACATATTCGGAGTTCCGTTTACTTTTTTACCACACGAAGATCCGGGAGGAACAGTGCCGCCACCACCCACACCAAAGACAATGATTATGCCTGTCCTTGAAAAACAGGAATATGAAATAAAGTGGCCTAATATTATCAGAGTTGATCATACATATACTCCACAGTTAAAAATTGATTTTGAGAAAATAAAAAGTTTGACAATCAAGGCAAGTGAAACAACAACACTTGCAGAAATTGCACCGGTCATCGACGGAAAACCTGACATAACAAAGATATCGGAAATTGATTTACAAGAATTAGGAAATAAATACCGGTATCAAAAAATAATTTTTGAAGTTGCAAGAGATGTCTATGACCAGATGAAACCAAACTGGAAAGGTGATAAATCTTATCTGCTGATTCAATTAGTTCGAATAATAGAAAAGTTTATACAATCTGACATAATAAACATAAACCCTCCTTTATTTTTTCAAGATGATATTAGAAAAAGAATATTACTGACATTGAATATGAATAAGATAGTTACTCATATATTTAATGAAATCAGATTTGAAAATACTCAATCAATAATACCTGTCTTCGATCCGGAAAAACCAATAAGATCAACCGCTGATATGAGAACATGGTTTACAAGCAAGCCGTGTGAATTCACACAAAAGTCACACATAAACTTTTGTGTTTACGACAGCACGTGGGAAGCATCTGCTGCATTCCACTTAGATAAAAATGAGAAAGTTGAAGCGTGGGTAAAGAATGATCACATTGGATTTGAGATAGCGTACATTTACCAGGGAGTGATTCACAAATACAGACCGGATTTTATTATAAGAACAGTAAACGGAGAATTTTTAATTTTAGAAGTGAAAGGACAGACAACACCTCAGGATGAAGTTAAGTGGAAATATTTAAGAGAGTGGATTGAGGCGGTGAATGGGTTTGGGGGATTTGGGAAGTGGGGATGGAAGGTTGTGACGAAGCCAGATGAGATGAATTTTTTTTAGCACTGCTCTGATTAACATTGTATTTAAAACTATCTGTTATGATGCAGTGAGCAAATCAAATACAAAATACTCCTAATTTAATTAGATTTAAAATATGAAAAGAATAATTCTTTCATCCCAAACTTTGGTTTTACTTTTCGGAATTTCCTTTATTCTATTATTATACAAAGTAGATTCAATTAATAAGCGGGAAATCTACAGTACAGTAAAGAAATTAAAAACTACATCTGAGTATAATTATATTGAAAAGTCTTTCATTGACTCTTACTACTCGTTTCTTAATACAAAGGATTCGGTTTTAGCTGAAAATTATTTCAAAGCCAGGTCAGAGATTACAAAAAACCTGGTTAAATTGGGATTTAACACGAAAGATGTAATTCGCTTGAAAGGTTTAAGCAGTGTGGACAGTAAGAATGAATTCAAATTGATTAAACTCGACTTTTCTTCAAATGAAATTTCTCTAAAAGATAATGATAAAGTTATTACAGTACAGGAAGCATCAGATTATTACCAAATATTGGCTAAAGAAAGAAGCTTAATAATTGTTGATTCTTTTAATGAGGATGAATTTAAAAAGGGTTTCGATAATGTTAAATATAGAAATATGCTTAAATCTGATGATTTGAAATTATCTGTAATGAATGCGGCTCCTAGTATTATGGTTGACAGATTCAAAATTGATTGGAACTATCCAATAAATTAATTATCATTTCTTGAAAATATGGCATTAGGAAACTATGATGAATTCACGACAGAACTGAAAGATTCAGAACTAATTCTTTCTTTTGAAGATTCACCCGTAAATACTTCACAGAGTCGTTTTTCTGATGAGGGTTTAGATGAACTTGATCAATTCTATAAAGGTGATAGTTTACTAAAACCATTTGATGTTTTAATTAAAGATATATCAACAACAATTTTTAAAGCATCTATAAATGAAATTATTTTTCCTGATTCGTTAAAGATAAAGTCTGAAGATTTAAATTATTTATCCAAAATATATGGTGATATGCCTCTTGAAGAAGCTACTATTTTAATAAGAAAGGACTATCTTGATGCATATCAAAAAGTAAATATTCTCGGGTTTTCCTTTTCCGTTAATACAATACCTTTTGCGCTTTTATTTTTCTTAAGTATATTTCTTGGTTCAATATTAATCTCTTTAAAAAATTCATTTACTAATGAGAATATTTTTGAGGTAAATAAAAATCAAACAAATGAAGAAATACTGGAACCATATTTGAGAAATAAAATATTAAGATTTATTATTTGGATTATATTTCCCTTAGTGACAATAATTTTTTCAATACAGATGAGCTTTTTCAGTGCAATACAATATATATTTATAATTATCTGGATGTTAGTAAATTTAACTTTGGGAATATGGAGTTATAAGCTTAGTAAATAAAATATATATTAAAATTTCAAGAACTGTTGTCTCTATTCCATCTCTGTAAGTGTTGCTCCACCAGCTTAAAAATTTTTTTAAATGTTTATACTAAATTACTTTTGTTATTTTGATTAAAAAGGAGTTAGATCACTATGACTTCTTTCTTTAATAATGTAGGAAGGAAATATACTTTCCCGCTTGAATATTTTAATTAACAAAGAATTAGGAATTGTTAACTACGAGTTACAAACTACAAATATAAATCAAGAAGCTATTAGTCAGCTTTCATTAACGTTTGACATTTATGAAAAGTTTAATCGCTTAGGGTTTAATTCCCCGCCGCTTGCGGCGAAAGAATATATAATTCTAGAAATTAAGATACCCCGCTGCTTGCGGCGAAATTTTTTCATATATTTGTAGATGTCAAAAAGCGAACAGCTCTATTTGTTTTAAAAAGATACCCCGCTGCTTGCGGCGGGGAGTTTCATTCTTTTGTTATCAATCATAATAACGATTACTAAATTAAATTTAAAAGTTAGTGACATTTTCTTTCTACTCCTATTTTATCAGGAGCATTTTTTTTGCTTCAATGAGATTTCCCATCTCAATTCTATAAAAATAAATTCCTGAAACGAGATCTTTTCCATTAACAGTGATTTCATATGTCCCGGTGTTCATAAATTCATTTACAAGAGTTTTAATTTCTCTTCCTAATTCATCATAAATTTTGAAGGTAACATTTCCTGAATTCACCAAAGCAAACTTAATGATTGTTGACGGATTAAATGGGTTCGGGTAGTTCTGATATAATGTAAATTTATCAGGTACAAGATTATTGTTTTTTATTGAATTGATAGTTCCGTCTTCACTGATTGTAATGTATCGGTTGACGGACTGGTTAGTGAAAACCGAAGTAGTCCCTGAGATCCAATTAATTATAATTGAATCAACAATGGTTGAATTTCCCAAGCCAAAATTTAAATCAAGATTTTCAGAATTATATCCGGACTGAGATTGTACTTCTCTAATTTGCCATAGTGACTGACCATTAATTATGGCTTTCACTTTTACTTTAGTACCAATTGCACTTCTGTTTGAGACGGTTCCTCTGCATTTTATTCCAAGCCATTTATTTCCGTTGCCATTATTTAAATATAAAAAATTATTTTGGTTCAGCCGGTTAGCAACAAATAAATCTATAGCTCCGTCATTATTATAATCTCCGAAAACAGATCCAAAAGAATTTCCTCCGTCATTTACTATAGCTCCCGTAATAATTCTGGTAAAGCCGTAACCCGGAGCACCATTGTTTAAATACAAAAAATTATTTTCACCGTTATCATTAGAAACAAAAAGATCCAGGTCTCCGTCATTGTCAACATCCCCCCAGCAGCTTCCCACACTGCTTCCGCCATTGTTTGAAACTATGCCTGTATCAATTGGTGTAAAGATAAAATCCGGAGATCCGCTGTTTTTATAAAGAATATTATTCTGGTTTAAAAAATTTGCTGCGAATAAATCAAGATTTCCATCGTTGTTATAATCGCCGAAGCTTGCGCCAAGTGTTGACCTTCCGTCATTTATAGTTGTCCTGGTAAAAGACAAGTTCCCATTATTCTTATATATAAAATCATTTTGAATCCCCGCATTTCCTACAAAAAGATCGGGCAATCTGTCATTATTATAGTCTCCCCACGAGGCAGGGATTGAAAAATCTCCCGCATTCAATAAAAAAGCAGCAGTATCAATTTTAGTAAAGTTATAAAGCGGTGCGCCTGAATTTAAATAAAGAAAATCATTGCCCTGAAAATTCAGAACGAATAAATCAAGATCTCCGTCTTTATCAATATCTACCCAATGCCCGCAGTTAGAGTTAGCCGAATCAGTGACAATATTTCCGGTGATGACTTTTATAAATGTTGAATCACCATTCCCATTATAAAAGAAGTTTTTGAAAAAATTTCTGTTCGTCACAAATAAATCCGGATTACCGTCATTATTATAATCACTAAAAGCCCCGCCAATTGAGCTTCCGCCGTCATTTACAACTGCTCCAGTGATAACCTTTGTAAAATTACCGTCACGTCTATTTATGTAAAGCGAATTATTCTGACTTATTAAATTTCCGTTTGCAACAAACAGATCAAGCCAGCCATCATTATTTACATCCACCCAACAGCCTCCTCCGCTTTCATGCTGATCAGTTACAACCGGATTAGAAGTATCT
The DNA here is from genome assembly GCA_030855105.1 of Bacteroidota bacterium. Lineage (GTDB taxonomy): Bacteria > Bacteroidota > Ignavibacteria > Tepidaquicellales > Tepidaquicellaceae > JAGPCH01. The sequence goes on from JALYRX010000020.1 coordinate 42,595, forward strand.
GTTATTCTGGTAAATGTTTGAGAGTATGTTATATTTAAAAAACATACTGTATAAAGGAAGAGTACAGAAGTTAAATTTTTCATTATTGATATTTTAAATTAGTAAGAATTTATGCAAAATGAATTGGTAGAGAAGCAGTAACTGCAATTATAAACGGCAAAATGAAAATTAATTTTTTTATGGTTTATTGATTTATTAAATTCATTAATGTCGAAAAAATTTTGGTTTTCAATAATCATAAATTAAGAAATGAATGAGAATAAAAACATCTCATAAATATATGGTTTTGCTTTTGATAGTCATCTTATCAAAATAATTGTTCTTCCGGTTAAGAATTTAAATGGTTGTAAATCGTTTCAACTTATTTAATTACGAATAATTTATGCGGTTTGCATTTTATATTCAGTAATGATTTTTATATTTTGTACAGATTTATTGTTAGGTGTAATTAATTCAAACCAATGATACAACTATATGAAAACTAATTATGGTCAAATATTGCTTATCATATCAAAAAGAATTTCTTACAAATATCAAACATTAAGACAAGAAAGCCATGAGTAAATATATAAATCTTGTCACTATACCGGACAAAATAAGTGACAAAGCCCCAACTGAATATAAAGTTAGATCGCTCAGCCATGGCACACAGCTCTGACACCGTCACTTCGTATGAACGACCGGGCGCCCTGCCGCCAGGCAAGATCATTCTGCTGAACGGTGCATCGAGTTCGGGGAAGTCTTCATTGGCAACGATTCTGCAGGCGATATTACCCGAACCCTTCTGGCACATTTCCATTGACCATCTCGTTGCCGCAAACGTATTACCGCAGCCGCGTATCGTCAGTGGCGAGTTTAAGTGGCACGAGCTTCGCCCCCAATTCTTCGAAGGGTTTCATCGCTGCCTTCCCGCGTTGGCACTTGGCGGCAATAACCTCATTGTCGAGCACATAGTGGAGACCGAGCAATGGATGAACCGTTTGCTTGCCCTGCTAGCGGGCATTGACGTCTACTTCGTTGGCCTGCACTGTCCCTTACCAGAGCTAGAGCGCAGGGCGATCGCACGTGACAATCGTAAGCTCAGGGAAGCACGTGCAGACTATGAAGTCACACACACGTTTGGCGTGTACGACTTCGAGGTCGACACAACCTGTGCAGAGCCAGAAGAAATCGGCACGGCTATGGTAGCCGCTTGGAAAGAAAGGCGGCGTCCGAGCGCGTTCGAGAAAATGGCTTCTCACGATAACAGCCAATGAAGGGGCCGGACTAACCCGCGGCAACCGGGCTGGTAAGATTGTTGAGTAAGGTAGAAGAGTCATCTGTGCAAAACTGGATTTAACTAAACCACTCTTTTACTACCTTTATACCAATCTCCGATTGAGAACATAAATCCGAAAGATTGGAAGTATAATTCAGCAATAGATTATGTTACTGATAAAAATGGTTTAATAGATATAGTAAGAATTGTATAGTGCGTTCCCAATCGGGATAGTCTGTGCGAAAACACAGGGACACTGCTTACCAAGGCCCAACTTGGTAAGCAAACAACTTAGAATTATACATTGCCAAGATGGAAGATTGGAAAGAGGGAAATGCCAAAAACTATTTATTCAATTTTTCTATCATCTTTTTGAGATTTATGTATTCCGGGTCCAGTAAATTTATGCAGAATCATCACAAACACTTTTCGAAGTGAAATCAATGTAGTACGAACTCATCGAAAGTCACGCGTAGCAAAAACATCGCCTCATGAAATCAAATCAATCACAAAAAGCCAAAACCTCTCAAAATTTTCTCCAGGTTGAAAAATTATTTACGGATAGTTGCGTCATTACTTCTTATTAATACCAACCCCGGGCGAAAAAATATTTCTGATTGAACTAAAACTTATTCACTCGCTGCTGTTGTTGACTGGCAGACTTAGACGTGTTCCCAAAAGTTTGGATTGATGAGTTTTGCAGGATGAACGTCTTCTAATTTCAATCCCACTTTTGTGTGTTATCAGTCCTTTAAAATGTAACTAAGATAATGAAACACTTTTATTGTAACATAAAAAAGTGTGCAACTTTATTATAAATTGCACACTCTAAAAGGTTAAATTACTTAAGACTTTTATTACTAATTGTTTACTTCTTCTTTCAATAAATCTTTATACTCTTTATAAAACTTTCTGACCTTTGGTGCAATTACAATCGAACAATAAGATTTTTCTTTATTGTTAACGTAATAATCCTGGTGATAATCTTCTGCGGAGTAAAAATTCTTGAACTCCGTGATCTCTGTCACTATAGGATCTCCCCACAGACCCGACTTGCCGGTTTTTTCAATTACGATTTCTGCGGTTTTATTTTGTTCATCATTATGATAAAAAATTGCTGAGCGGTACTGAGTTCCGACATCTGCTCCCTGTTTATTTAAAGTTGTAGGGTTGTGAATATGAAAAAAGATTTCAAGCAATTTCTCATAACTGATTATTGACGGATCAAAAGTTATTTGTACTACTTCAGCATGCCCGGTATTTCCGGCACTAACTTCCTCGTATGTCGGATTCGTTGACTTCCCTCCGGAGTATCCCGACTCCACTTTTTCAACTCCTTTTAGATCATCGAAAATAGTTTCAATGCACCAAAAGCATCCTCCTGCCAGCGTTGCAGTTTCCATGGTATTTTTTTCTCCTTTCTGTGATAATGAATTTTTTTCTTGTGGTAGATTATTTTCTTTTTTATTAAAGAACTCGAACCCAAATGCTGCACAACATATTACAGCAGTCATTAAAATGTATTTTAGCATAATTTATTTTTTTATTTTTTACTGTACAACAAATAATTGCGCACAAGTATTTAACGTAAAATATATACAAAAAGATTTTATTCCTATATAATTTAGTTTTGCTACAAGCGGGAACGGACTAGGACAAGTATATAGAGCATTGGTGAAAAAAACAATAAGTTTTAAACTGCACTTTATTGATTTGTTTTTTTGTATAATAATAAGAATATATAAATAGAATATTTTGTTTGCTATTTTGTCCGAAAAATTAAAACTAACTGATGGTTCATAAAAAACATTTCTCTTTGACCGAGGCAAGGAATTTGCTTCCGGATCTAAAAATCAAATTAACAAAAATTGTCGAGTTGAAAGAATCATTGAATGAAAAGGGGTATGATATATATAAGCATCAGTTTTTCGGAGGGATAGGACCTAATGGTTCGGGAAAATTCCCCAAGGATATGGAAGATTTGATCAGGCTTGTTCATCAAATCACGGAAGACGGGGTAATTGTTAAAGGAATAGATAACGGGCTTATTGATTTTCCTTTTATTAGAGAAAATGGTGAAGAAGTTTATCTTTGCTACCTTCACGGCGAAGGTGACATTGAGTATTGGCATAGTATAAAGGACGGATTCGCAGGGAGAAAAACCATAGACGATTTATAACAGGTCAATTAAATTAATAAATTTCAAGATTAAAAATTTAATGAAAATTTTAAATAAAATTTTAGTTCCGACCATCCAGATATTGCCGAAAGGGCTTGTGAAAGTTTTTGCGAATAAATATATCGCCGGAGATAAGCTTTCAGATGCTATAAAAACTGTAAGAGGGTTGAATGATAAAAAACTTATGGCGACTGTTGATGTGCTCGGTGAATCCATTACCGATAAAAATGAAGCTGTAAAATCCAAAGAAGAAAATATAGAAGTATTGAATGCTGTTCATAAGAATAATCTTGACTGCAATCTTTCGGTGAAGCTTACTATGCTTGGATTGCAGTTAGATTATAATTTTTGCCTTAGTTTAGTAACTGAAATTCTGGAGAAAGCAAAAATCATAAACACTTTTGTAAGAATTGATATGGAGGATTCATCGGTTACTGAATCAACAATAAAAATTTTTGAAGAATCCAAGAAGAAATTTGATAACATAGGAATAGTAATTCAGGCTTATCTGAGAAGAAGTGAAAAAGATATTCTTCGATTGACTGAGATCGGGGCAAACTTCAGAATCTGCAAAGGTATTTATATTGAACCTGAAGAGATAGCATTTAAAGACGGAGACGAAATAAGGCAAAATTATTTAAAAATATTACGGCTGGCATTAGAAAGAAAATCCTATGTCGGGATTGCAACTCACGATAAATATTTGATAAAAGAATCAGTGAAAATGGTAAAAGAAATAAATCTTAGAAAAGACGAATACGAATTTCAAATGCTCCTCGGTGTTAGAGAGAATCTGCGTGAAGAAGCTGTTGCGAAGGGACACAGGATGAGAATATACGTGCCTTTTGGTCAGAGATGGTATGAATATTCAATAAGACGATTTAAAGAAAACCCTAACATGGCAGGACAGGTTTTGAAAAGTATTTTTACCGGAAATTAATTTTAAAAATTATGCTGTTACTCATACTAAACATTAAGTATAGTACGAAACAGAGTTTCGATTGAAAATTGCGTCCCAAACAGGGGAGTTTGGGAACGAGCAAACAAGAACGGAGTTTAGGATCAAGCATAAATTAGTTGAGTTTCGGTAAGAGAATAAATTTATAAACCTTATGAACTTTACAAACATTACAAACGTAATTCTTAATTGTCTTTTCCGTTTACTTCAAACCAAATCTTCGTAGTCTCCGGATAAATGTCATGCATTAGCTCTTTCAATGCTTTAGCAAATTGCTGAATTTCCCATTGTGCCGTTGCTTCATCACGTAAATCAATAAAATTCATAATCGCCTGGAATGACGCAGTCCAGTAAACTTCCGTATATTGATTCAATGGTAATATAAGTCTTGCCTGCTCCTTTGCCACACCGATATTGAGCAGCTTCTGATATGAATTTAAAATTTCATTCATTGCAGTTTTAAAAACTTCATTTGCGGATTCCTGATTTTCTATACTTCCTTCGGATGCCTGTTTATTATTTGCAGACTGCTGACGCCAGTTAGACGGTATATAAAATTCACTCACCGGCACATACCTTCCGCTGATTTCATTCCATGCATGGTCTTTTGCGGATGAAGATGAAGAGGTTTCAATTCCGACAACATGTTTATACCATTGCCGCATTACGAACTCCGGAGCTTTGATATGAAACTGAACCATCATATGCCGGAACGGTGACCAGTGTTTATTCTTTGCAAGAAATTTAACGAGCTTTCGGTCACTGTCATCGAATTTTTCTTTCCGCTTTCCGAATGAAACACGCGCTGAGTTAACAACAGTCAGGTCGGATCCGAGCTTGTCAATTACTTCGACAAATCCTTTGTCAAGAACTTCTTTTTTCAATTGTTTGGTAATTTTTGAATTGGTAAGCAATATACAATGTCAATTATCAATTATCAATTATCAATTATCATAATGTTACTGTACATGCTTTAGACGGATGTTTTACACAGGACCCTAAAAACAATTGGTTACATGTTGACCATCAAAGAGGAAGTCATATATTATGCATAATATTTCTGGACAAATCTGTAATTGTATCAAATCACAAAGAAATAAAGAGGTGAACTTTAAACAACATATTGAAAAAAGTTGGAATAAATATCACGCAATTAAAAGAGCTGCTTTAAAATTTTTTTTACTTTCCGTAGAATTTAGTTCTAAATCAAATCATTTATAAAATTTGTTTTCGATTTGTAATTTCAATTTACTCCGAATATTAATAACTTGAAGCCAATGAAAAATATTTCGGAAAGGTTTTATATCGGCGTTGATTCCGGAGGGACAAAGTGTGAAATCCTTATAGTATCAGGTAATGAAGAAAGAGAAATACTGCACAATAAATTTTATAAAGGAGTTCACTATTCGGTCGCAGGAGTTGAGCAATACAGCAAAACGGTTTCTGAATTTATAAAGAGGTCATTAAGAGATGCTAAGTTAAATTTAAAAAATTGTATTGCGATCGGAGCAGGAGTTGCCGGTGCCAGAGAAGAGAAAGACAGAAGAAATTTAAAAAAAGCTTTCGAAAAAAAATTAAATCATAAAAACATTCTCATCACCACCGATGCAATGACCGCTCTTTACGGAGCTTTCAAAGGAGATGATGGAATAATCCTTATAAGCGGAACCGGCTCGGTATTGTACGGGCTATCAGACAGCAGCCTGACGAGAGTAGGAGGATGGGGAAGAGTTATCGGTGACGAAGGAAGCGGCTACTGGATCGGTAAAAGAGCATTGAATCTTGTAACTAAAGAATTTGATAAAAGGAAAAACTTCAGAAGCTTACTTTCAAAAAAAATTAAGGAAAAATTCGGAATTGATAAAGAAAATGTTAACGAAAAAATTTTTCATGGAAACATTGAGATTCAAAAGATTGCACCGGTTGTAATTGATCTGGCAAATAAAAATTGCAGGCTGAGTTTGCAGATAGTTGATGAAGCAGTAGAAGGGCTAATCGAACATATTGTAACATTTCTAAATGTATCACGAAGAAAAAAAAATATTAAGATTGCGTTTATAGGAAGTATAATAGAAAATAAAAATTTACTTTCCGATAAATTAAAAAAGGAAATTAAAAAATTTAAAATTGTAGAGGTGGTTCCGAAGAAGCATTCTCCGGCATTAGGAGCAGTGCTGCTCCTTATGGAAAATTCCGACATTAAAACAAAAATATTATAATACTTTGACCAAATTAATTTGAATGAACTTAAAATTATAATTTGAAGAAAGCAGATTTAGTTCTCATACTCGACTTCGGCTCACAATTTACACAACTCATTGCACGAAAGACCCGGGAACTCAAAGTTTACTCTGAAATTCATCCCTTCAGCATCAACATAAAAAAATTTTTTAAGGAAAAAATAAAGAACTACAACATTAAAGGAGTTATTCTTTCCGGGGGTCCTGCAAGTATCATGTCAAAAGAATCCCCTAAAATTTCCAAAGCGGATGTTGATTTTATTATACAAAACAAAATACCGATACTTGGAATTTGTTACGGACTACAGCTGCTTTGTTATTTATTCAAAGGAAAGCTCCACAGTTCACTTCAAAGAGAATACGGTTTGACTAAGATTTATATATTTAAAGATTCGGAATTATTTCGCGGAGTGGGAAATCAACTGAATGTCTGGATGAGCCACGGAGATTCTATTGATACTTTGCCTGAAAAATTTAGTCCTTCATCCAAAAACCTGGCAGGAGCTGTCTGCAGTTTTGAAAATGAGCGAATGAATATTTACGGGTTACAGTTTCATCCTGAAGTCCATCATACTGAATCGGGTAGAAATATTTTATATAATTTTCTATTCGGGATCTGTAAAATTAAAAACTTATTCGAGCCGGAATCGTTTATTGAATCAAAGATTGATGAAATAAAAAAAACCTCCGGGAAGAATTCTGTTATTTGCGCGTTAAGCGGCGGAGTTGATTCATCGGTTGCTGCCGTATTGGTTCATAAAGCCATCGGGGATAATTTAATGTGCATACACATTGACAACGGCTTGATGCGAAAAGGCGAGAGCAGGCAGGTGGTCGAGCTGTTTGAAAAGTATTATAAAATAAATCTCAAATTTGTAGATGCTTCGGAGCTATTTCTAAAAAGATTAAAAAATATTTTTGATCCCGAGCAAAAAAGAAAAATTATTGGAAAAACGTTTATAGAAGTTTTTGAAAAAGAAGCAAAGAAAATTAAGAATGCTAAATTTCTGGTTCAGGGAACATTGTATCCGGACGTGATCGAATCAATTTCACAGAAAGGTCCTTCGGCAACTATTAAAACACATCACAATGTCGGCGGACTTCCGGAGAATATGAAATTGAAATTGATAGAACCATTCAGAGAGTTATTTAAAGATGAAGTTCGTGAGATAGGACTTCAGCTCGGGCTTTCGAAAAATTTTATATACAGACATCCGTTTCCCGGACCGGGACTTGCGATAAGAATTTTAAGCGACGTGACAAAAGATAAACTGGATTTGCTAAGAGAAGTTGATGACATTTATATAAGCGAGTTAAAGAAGAATCTTTTATATGAAAAAATCTGGCAGGCGTTTTCTGTATTGCTTCCTGTACAGACTGTTGGTGTGATGGGTGACGAAAGAAGTTACGAAAATGTAATATCATTAAGAGCGGTAACATCTACAGACGGAATGACTGCTGATTTTTATAATTTTGAAAAAAGTTTTTTATCTCATATTTCAAATAAGATAATAAATTCAATCAAAGGAGTGAACAGGGTTGTGTATGATATAAGCTCAAAACCGCCTGCAACTATCGAATGGGAATGATTACAAGTTACAAGTTGAAAGATATAAGTTAAAAGTTAAAAGTTAAAACTTACAAGTTGAAAAGCTGAAAATTCAAACTATGGCAAAAATATTTTTTATACTAATAATAATTTTTTTTCAAAATGTAAGTCCGGTACCTGCACAGATAAAAATCGGAGTTGCGATACCATTGATGAAAAATTCTGATAATTACGGCGATAAAAAATTAGGTGAGATGATGCTAAAAGGGATTAATGATGCATTGACGGAATATGATTCGAGTAAATTGTCAGTGAAAATAATTCTAAAGATAGAAGATACTCAAAAAGATCAATCTGCTGTACTTGATATATTCAATAAATTCGGAAGTGACAGCGGCTTCATTGCAATATTTGGACCAGTATACAGCAGCGAACTTGTAAATAATGCGGGTGCAGCAGCATTCCACAAGATTCCCATTATAACTCCTACGGCAACATATAATTTTTTAGCTGAAAAAAACGAGTTTTTATTTCAGCTCAATCCGACGTATGACATAAGAGGAAAAATCATGGCAGGATTTGCGATGAAAGAACTTGGAATGAAAAATTTTATGATCTTATCGGAAGAGAGTTATGGTAAAAATTTTGAAGAAAGTTTTGCATTTGAAGTGAATAAAAACGGCGGCAGCATTGTGTTTACAAAATTTTACTCAAAGGATCAAAATGACTTATCGGATGAACTCGGAGAGATAAGAAATAAATTATTTGAGAAAGAAAAATTTATTGATTTCGGGAATTTGAATAAATCGCAGTTTGATAAATTACAAAAGATTAAATTTCAATTTTCATATCCTGATTCATTGATCAATGAAAAATTAACTGTCAGCATATATAAATTATTTGGAAAAAATGCGGAAAGAATTTTGGACTCAATTGGAATTCCCTATACACCATCAATTGACAAATCGGAAAAATATGTTTTGGGATTGACGGATGCTGTTTATGTACCGATTTCAAATTCAAGCGAAATATCGAAAGTTGCATCGCAGTATTTTTCCGAAAATATTCCACTCCCGATACTCGGAACAAGTGACTGGAATAACGGAAAAGATTTGAGCACCAATAGTAACTTTATTAAGGAATTGTATTTCGAATCGGATTTTTTTCTAAAAAACGGAATAAACGAAAGATTAGTGAATCTGGACGAATCAGAAATAAAAAATTATTATTTCGGATATGACGGAATGAAATTAATACTTGACAAAATTGCCGAAGGCAGTAAGACAAGACAAAGTTTGAATGAAGCATTACAAAAGCTTAAAGGCTATGAAGCAGAACATAATAATGTTACCATTAACGAGAGATCGAATCATGAAATGTCGATAATGATATTTAGGAATGGTAGTATTAATAAACTAAGAAACTATGTCCATTAATGTTTATTAGAAACACATTCAATAGTTTTGATTTTAGAATGTTTTTTATTTATTTTGTATGGAAAAAAACTAAAAATTTTTATTTTAATAATATGACAAATAACATCAACGATTCAGACCGGGAGCAGGGTAAATTAAGTGAACCAACATCAGAAGAATTATTTGAAACAATAGGAAGATATGACACTGAACTCAAGCAGATAAAAAAAATAATAATTAACAGGAATATTCAGAAAATTTATTCTGATTCATATTTAACGATACTTAAGGCAAGTATTCCTGCGTTTATTTTATTGCTCTTATCATTCTTTGTTGGTGTTGAAAGCGCTCCATTTTTGGGAAATATCTTTGAATCCATATCAAAATATATTAATCCGGAACAGCAGGTATTAAATACAGATATCCAGCCGGTTACATTATGGTGGTTTCCGTTTGTTATTTTTTTGATTTTTGTTTTTTGTGCGATAAGAGCGAACATGGCTTTGAAAAAAGAATTTATAGAAAGAGAAGCCTCGGAAGATTCAATTACAAGAATAATAGATCGGTACAGCGGTATTGTTGACGGATTGGGAACAGCACTGCCTTTATTGGGAGCAGCAGTACTCTTAATTTCCATTGAAAAAGGTCCGGCAGTATTTCTAGGATTTGCAGTTCCTTTTGAAATCAAATCAATTTTAATTTTAGCTATTGCAAAGTTATTTGATTCTGTATTTGATGCATTAGCTTTGAAATACCAGGAAATTCAGGAAGGCATCAAAAATATGGAGCGCGCGTATCAATACAGCCAGCAGAACAAATCCATTGAAATAAAAAATAATAATATAATTCAGCCAATTCCGCCACCAATAATTATAGAATCTTCCGTAACAAAAGAACAAGTAGACCGGATTTATGAAACAATGAAGGCTTCTCATGAATTAGGATTAAACATTAAATTGCTGATTGCAGAAATAAATAATTTAAAGCTTCCGGAAGAAAGAGTTTTGAGGGAGCTGCAAAAAACTTCAGTTTCTCTGGGAGAATCGATAAAATTTTTAGGGACTACACTTGACAGTTTTAAAGACACCAATGTAAATAAGAGCCTGGCAAATCTTGTAACACTTCTTGGAAAAAAAGAAGCATAAGTTCAAAAAAGAATTTTCTATTTGATTTAATATGATTAACAGAAAAAACAGAGACGTAAAATTTATAATATATCAATCCCTTTATATATTTGTTATAGCGGTTCTTGCATTGAAAGGGGCCAATCTGGATCTTACCGAAGTTGTTAAAAAAGATCCCGATAATATAGAAAAGGAAAATTACACCGATTCGTTGAAGATAATGATAGATTCATTATTGGCAAGAGGTATCGTACCGGAATTAAAATATGACACTTCGCAAAAATATTCAGACCCGGGAGAATTTCAGAAAAAATTAGCAGAAAAACAAAAAGAGATTGCAACACTGCGGATGGAAATAAACAGCTCACCTTCATTTTCGGTCAATCAGACCTCACCTAATCTTCAGCCACCGCAGCAAGTAGAAAAAGAAAAAGCTGCAGAACAAAAAAAGCAACAGGAAGAAACGGAGGAGTCCAAAGAAAAAAAAGAAGGTCTTGACTTCAGAGTTCCCCAGTCATTTAAACAGTTTACTTCAAACAGTGTTTCGAATCCAAGCGACCAGACAATTGAAATATACGGCAGTGACGGTTCCTTATTGGCATCAGTTCCACCCAAAGGTTCACGGACTTTTACGATAGGCAATCAAAGCAGTTTGACTTTTAAAAATGGAGGAACGTCAAAGACAGTTCCGACCATAGAAAATGCAAAGCCCAAAATAATAATACAAAGATTAGTTCCTGCCGGTGAAGATGTAACAGTAAGAAGTCTTCAGGCAACAGTCGGCTACAGAGTAACATTGGTAGATGATAACCCGGGACAACTCGATGTAAAATTTAGCGGTCCGGTTTCTGTTAAACAAGTTGGTGCATTGGTTTATGATGTTACATTAGATATTCTCCGTTCAAAAACAGCATTTGAGAATTTTGCGGAAAGCAGGGAGTCACCGTATACGGTCACATTCCAGATAAATGTTAAGGATAAAATAGCAACTCAGCACAGTATCAGCCAATCCGGTGCATTCCAGTTTGGTGAGTGGTGATTATTTTCACTATAATAAATAAATAAATTTTAAAAATACTATGACAAAAAAAAGATTATATTTTATAAACATAATTTTGTTATTTATTGCAATTAGCTTATCTCAAAGCTCTGATATTTTCTCCCAAACCGAAATAGATGATAATCCGCGGACGTGGACTTATTTTAAGATTCTTGCCAGAGCGCAGGATGACAGTGTTTTTATCAAATTACAGGACGAATTAAATATTGATCCAAAACTTGAGTCGTATATATTAGTTGTTAATATTTCAGATCCTTTTAATCAATATGTTATTATTGGAGATGAAAACTCTCCTGATGCAAGCAGGTTTTCCTGGAATCAATTATCAAAAAATGTCCAGCAGGCGTTATTAAATTGGACAGGAACCAACAAAGAAAATTTAAATAAGAAAAAATTAAATTACAGCTCCGTATTTCTCGATGTGTTTAAGAAAATAAAAGTAAAGGATGCAATTGCTCCTCCTGCAAGGGAAAGAGATATCTTAAGTACAACAGCGTACATCAATCCATATTTTCAGGCATTTGGCGGTGATGCACTCGGTATCCCGGTTAAAAAGTCAGTTGGATTTTCATTTCAATTCGGAACACCTTATTCAGGACCTATGGAGACTGATATTGTGGGCACAGCTTTTCATATTCTCGGCATTTCAGTAGGAGTAACAACGAGAATCAAAGAGTTTGTTTTAACAAGGTCAACTGTGGAAACAACGCCAGTAGATCCCACTCAAAATTTAGCTAACTATAATAATTTGTTTTCACCGAATATAGGTTTGGAATTCGCATATGTAATTCCATTTGGAAATTTTTTCGAGATCAGCTATTTCACGACAGTAGATACAGGAGATTATGACCCGCCGGTAATAATAATAAACACCGAGACAAAAAAGCCGATGCCAAACAATGTAATAACAGGCAACTACACGAATTTTGAATTCAGATATCCATTCAGGACATTTGGTTCTACCAGGGCAAAACTGTATTATGGACAGAAGTTTGGCGAGATGCATCTAGGATTTTTAGGAAGAGAAATGAGATTAGCCGGATCACAATTTGATATCAGGATGGACGCAACATTTGGAAGCAGTAAAAGGAATTTTCAATTATTATTAGAAACAATGATTTCAAATATCGGTGAGGGTTTTGCATTAAGTTCCTTTGCAATTGGACCTTCGGTGAGGTTAGGAACAACGTTTGATAATAAGTTTGGATTTCTGACCATCTTGATTAATATGCGGTTGAAAGTCGGTGATTTCTTTGAAGAAATACCTGGTAGATAGTTTTTAAAACTTGTCTTTTTTTTTAGACACTTTTATTTATGTTGGGTTTTTTCACAACAATATAAAAATAAGTGTCTATTTTTTTAGAATGTGACTTGACAACAATAATCTATTACTCTATTTTTGAACTACTTTAATTAACCCTATTTAAAAATGCCAATAAAAAATCAGGAGGTTTTAAAAATGGCAAAAATGAAAAACTTGTTTTTCGTTTTACTCACAGTTGCAATGCTGGCTGGCTCTACATTTCTAGTCGGTTGTGGCGGATTGAGCGATGAGCAAATTCAACAGTTAAACGACTTGAAAGCTGAAGTGGATGCACTTCAATCACAAGTCAATGCAAAGAATGACGAAAAGTCAGGCTTGCAAAAGCAAATTGCTGATCAAGAAGCAGAAATTAAATTAATGCAGGAGAATGCTGAAGCAGTTAGAAGAAACTGTCAGTAATAGCTTGTATTTTTTTTTCAAACAAAATTTTATTAATTAACTTAAAAAACAAAAGGAGATTTTAAAAAATGAAATTTCATAAATTATTAGTATTTATGATGGTTTTCTCCTTGGCAGTATTTGCTAAGTCAGCTTTTGCTCAGGATGATGATGATGATGATGACGATGATAGTGGAGAAATGGAAGAAATGGATGAAGATACATGGCAGGCGCAAATGGACGAGTATACAGCCAAGAAAACAGATCTAACAAGTCAATTAGCTTCATTAACAACAGAAGTAGACGGTCTAAAAAACACTTTAGATCAGAGAAAAGAAACAAATACCAATTCTCAGTCAAGCTTGTATAATATGGTCGGTTCTTTTTCCATGTATCAGGAGTTCCAGACAAAGTTCAGCGATTGCGAAAAAAAGGTTGCTGCTTGTAAAGGACCGGATGATGCAGCGGCTATAGAAACAGGCTGTTGGGAAATGGTTACAAATTTCGGAACTAACGGAAAGATGCATTGCCTTCCTGAATTTTTCGATAGATACAACAAGATGAAGAAAGACATTGCAACATGTAAAGGTAAGACTGAAGCATCTGGTAACTATACAGTTGTAAAAGGTGACTGCTTATCAAAGATTGCAGGTATGACCAAAATTTATGGTAATTCAAAATTATGGCCGGCAATTTGGGATGCTAACAAGAATGGTGTTGTTAGTGCACCTGAAAGAACTGCTAAAACAATTCCAAATCCTAATTTAATTTATCCTGGACAAGTATTGAAAATTCCTACATTGACTGATGCTCAAAAATCAGCAGCGATGGATACTTCTAGTTCTTACAAATCCAAGAGAAAGAAAAGAATGATGAAGAATGATTCAATGGATATGAACGAAAAGAAAGATATGAAGAATGAAAAGAAAGAAACAACAACACCTCCGACAACACCAAAAAAATAATTAAATAAATTTTTGGTTAATAAATATTACATAAACCCTTGCACTTGAAGAAAGTGTAAGGGTTTTTTATTTTACATAAAATAAAATAATTGAATATTATAGAAAAAAAAATTTCGCTGGCAGGAATTGATCTCTTAAATTTTTCAGGTGTAAATGAAGAGAATATAAATTTGGTAAAAGAAAATTTTGACTCGACAATTGTTTTGAGAGGTGACATAATTTTTTTAAAAGGAGAGGGCGAAGAAATAAAGATAATTGAAAAAGTTTTCAATGAGCTTATTTTTTTACAAAAAAGGCATGGCACAATTCATTCAAAAGATGTAAAGTTAGTTTTGGATTTAATTGATTCCAAAGATTTTCATACTGAAAAAGCAAAAGATAAACTCGGGTTTACTCCAAATGATTTAAAAAATATGATACTTCCCCTGAAAAACGATTTTATAAAACCCCGGACACAAAATCAATTGGAATATTTTAATAAAGTAAAAGAGAACGATATTGTTTTTGCAATAGGTCCGGCAGGAACAGGGAAAACTTATCTTGCTGTTGCTTTTGCAGTCGCTGCACTTAAGAACAAGGAAATAACTAAAATTGTATTGACAAGGCCAGCTGTTGAAGCGGGAGAAAGTTTGGGTTTTCTTCCAGGCGATTTATCGGAAAAAGTCGATCCGTATCTCCGACCTCTTTATGATGCTCTTGAAGAAATGATACCTCTTGAAAAACTTCAGGGCTATATGGAAAAAAATGTTATTGAAGTTATTCCGCTTGCATATATGAGGGGACGAACATTAAACAATGCTTTTGTTTTATTGGATGAAGCTCAAAACTCGACAACAATGCAGATGAAAATGTTTTTAACCCGGCTAGGACCATCTTCAAAAGCAATAATTAATGGAGATGTCACACAGATAGATCTTCCGAGAAGGGACTTATCAGGATTAGTTCAAATTCAGGAAATTCTAAAGAATGTAGATGATATTGCTTTTCTTTATTTTGAGAAAAAGGATGTAGTAAGACATAAACTTGTAAAGGATATTATTGATGCTTATGAAAAATTTCAAAGTTAATTTTTTAATTTTTTCTGGTTAGTCTTGCAGCAAAAGCCCCGTCGATATTATGGATATGCGGGAACGATTCAATGCATCCTTCCTTATTAACTACAGCACCGGGTACATAATTCTTCGCGTCATCAATAAAAAATTCCGGATGTCTTGATAGAAATAAATTTATAACCTCAATGTTTTCTTCCTGTTCGGTTGTACATGTGCTGTAAATAATTGCTCCGTCAGGCTTTAAATATTTCACTGCATTTTCCAACATTTCGATCTGAAGCTTTTGAAGCTTGAATATGTCTTCAAGTTCACGTTTCCATTTTATATCAGGTTTTTTAGATAAAACTCCAAGACCTGAACAAGGTGCATCAACTAAAATTTTATCAGCTCCGTTAATTAATGTTTCTTTTAATTCTTTTGAAGTGGGTTCGCAAATATCATCATGAATTATTTGTATATTTTTAACCTCAAGCCGTTGGAGATTTTTTTTCATAATCTCAATGCGGGATAAATATTTTTCGACTGCGATTATTTTACCTTCACTTCCTCCAAGCTCCGAAATATGTGCAGTTTTTCCACCCGGAGCCGAGCATACATCAAGGATCACTTCGTCTTTCCTCGGATCAAGCAATTTAGAAACTAATCCTGCACTTTCATCCTGTATTGAAAAATATCCCTGCTGAAACAATGAATCAGTATAAATTTTTGACATTGTTTTAGTCGTGAAGAAATTATCAAGATAAGCTCCTTTTCTGTAGTAAAGATTTTTGTCCTTGAGATATTTTTCAAAATCCAAATTAGAAATTTTAAGATTATTAACTCTCAAAGCCATAACAGGGCGACGGTTATTTTCTTCACAAAGTTTTACGGTATGATCAAACCCAAACCTGTTAATCCACCTCTTTACCATCCAGTTGGGATGTGACTGAACAATCCCGAGATAATTTACTTCATCTATTTCTCTGGTTGGCCAGACAAGATTGTCAAGAGTTCTGATTATTGTTCTCATGAGACCGTTTATTACACCGGCGTGCTTGTCACCATGTATTCTTTTTATAAATTCGACCGCTTCATTTACTGCTGCTGAGTAAGGAATTTTGTTTAAGAAAAGTATCTGGTATAATGCAACTCTCATAGCATTTCTCACTTCGGGTAAACATTTTTCATAATTTCCCCGGTAGAATCCGTTTAAAAACCAATCGAGTCGCCTCTGCCAGCGAATTACTCCATGAGAGATCTCATTGAGAAGAGCTTTGTCAAAATCATTAAGTGTATCATTTCTAAGCTCGAAATCGATTAATTTTTCAAGATAAGAATCAGTTCTTTCGCATCTGCAAAGAATCTTTACTGCGCAAGATCTTGCATCTGCATATAGATTTTTAGAATATTCTTTTTCTTTATTTAAGGAACCGTTTTCCTGGCGTTTAGGTGCTAATGTTTCTAATTTTTCATTATCCATATTTAAAAATAGTTAAAAGGACTGTTACATTAAATGTAAATTATCGGATGATTTATACAGTTGTTTTCAACTAATTAACCATTGCCCATTTCTTATACACTGTATTTTAAATTCAAAAAAACTAATTTTACACTTTCCAAAAATTAACGAGTATCTTCGAACAAGATTGAAAAGATTCAAAACTGCTTCAGGTTCCAATTCGGATTTATTTATTTCAAAAAAAATTGAATTTAAAGAATTTGACCTGCCGAACGGTCTTCACTGTGCTTTGTATAAAGACAACACGAATCCAATTGTTAATGTAACTTTAGGATATAAAGTCGGTTCGAGGGATGAAGAGAAAAACAAAAAAGGTATTGCGCATTTGTTTGAGCATATGATGTTCCAGGGTTCGGAGAATATAAAAAAAAATCAGCACTTTGAATATGTAATGAAATCGGGAGGTACATGCAACGCTTTTACAATGCAGGATGCGACGGTTTATTATGAAGTGATGCCATCAAACAATCTTGAAATGGCACTCTGGCTAGAATCGGAAAGAATGAACTCGCTTGATATCTCAGAAGAAAATCTCTCCAATCAGAAAAGTGTGGTTCTTGAAGAAAAGAAACAAAGATATGATAACACACCTTACGGAATGATGTTTCATAACATTTTTAAAAATGTTTTCAAAGGTTCGGATTACGAATCATCAGTGATCGGTGAAACAGATGATATAAATTCATTCAATGTAAAAGAAGCGATAGATTTTCATTACAATTATTATTCGCCAAAAAATACTGTTCTCGTTGTTGCGGGTGACATTGATTACATAGAAACTAAGGAATTAATTTTTAAATATTTTTCCGGGATAAAAAAAGAAATTAATATCAGGAGAAATGAGAATATTATCAAAGCTATAGAAAAAGATATTGATCTGACAGTTTATGACAACGTCCAGCTGCCTTTATTGAATTTATGTTACCAAATTCCTAAAGCCGGTTCCAAAGAAGATTATAACTTTGAATATTTCGCCGAGATAATTGCAAATAATAAAAGCAGTCGTCTATACAGAAAATTAGTTTATGAAAAAAGATTAATTAAATCTATCAGGGCGATGAAGTATACGCTTGAAGATGCGGGTGTTATTGTATTCAAAGCGATGATAAATCCCGGAACGAATATCGAATTTATAAAGAATGAGATATTAAATGAGTTCAAAGAATTTGCAGCTAACGGAATTACAGACCCCGAGTTTAAGAAGATTCAAAATCAGCTGGAATTTGATAACACACAAAAATATTTAAAGCTGATGAATATTTGTTTTGAAACAGTGTTTAATTATATTTATTATAAAGATATAAGCAGAATAAATTCGGAGATTGATAATTACTTATCAGTATGTAAACAAGATGTAATTAATTCCGTAGAAAAATACATACTCGGTAAAAACAAATTGTCAGTAACTTACCTTCCAATGATATAAAAAATTAAATTACACTTGACGACAAATCATTTAGCTGAAAAAATAAAATACGATATCTCTTCAATAAATTACAATGAACATACTTTAGATAATGGTCTGCGGGTAATCATGTGCAAATTCGGAAGCATACCTGTAGTAGCTCTCAATACTACCTTTCACATCGGATCGAAAGATGAAGATGAAAATAAAACAGGCCTGGCACATCTCTTCGAGCATCTTATGTTCGAGGGCTCACCGAATATTCCTAAAGGTAAGTTTGATGAAATTTTAAATCAAAACGGCGGCGACAGCAATGCATACACAAGCTGGGACAGTACAAGTTATTATATGACGATCCCTTCCCATAAGCTTGAAACCGCAATGTGGCTTGACTCAGACAGGATTTACGGTTTTGGTATATCACAAGAAAGTCTTGAGGTTCAAAAAGATGTCGTTTTTGAAGAAAAGCTTTTGAGCATTGACAATTCTCCTTATGGTACTGTCGAAGAAGAAAGCTCCAAAAGATTATTTAAACAAAGCGGTTATCGCTGGCCAATAATAGGTAATATGGAAGATCTCCGGAAAGTTAATGTAAGAGATCTGAAAGATTTTTTTGAAAGATTTTATAGTCCGAATAATGCAGTAATATCAGTGGTAGGAGATATAGATTATGACAAGACACTGAAGCTGATGGAAAAATATTACGGAGCAATCAAACCAGGGAAAGAAATAAAGAGAAGAAATTTTTGCGAAGACGATATCGTAGAAGAGATGCGCGAAGATATTTTTGATAATATACAATTGGAAGGTAAATTTATTTTTTACCGTTTGCCGGAAATGGGAACGAAAGATTATTATGCAATGAATATTTTGAACGGAATATTATCGGAGGGAGACAGCTCAAGATTTTATCATGAGCTTGAGTACAAAGATGAACTGGTCACGGAGATTGATTCAAATCTTTACGGTATGGAAAAAACAAGTTTATATATTATAAGCGCAATTGCAATGAAAGGCAGATGCCTCGGGGAAATTGAGAATAAGATTGACGCAATATTGAATGACATGAGGGAAGGAAAAATAAATGAGGACGAAATCATTAAAATTAAAAACAGGATTGAGACATATTACAACTCAAAGAGGCAATCCATCGTATCACTTGCAGATAAGTTTTCATCTCTAAAAACTTTCTATAACGATTGCGAAAAAATTAATTTTGAAATTTTAGATTATTTATCTGTTACAAAAAGAGATATTGTAGAAACTGCAAATAAGTATCTAAATAATAATCAGAGATTGATCCTAAATTATTTACCAAAGAAGTAAGAAATTTTAAATTTTAGATTTTAGATTTTAGATTTGGGATTTTTGGATTTTTATTTTTATGATTATCCGAAAAAAATTTCAAACCGAATCCTGAAGTCTAAAGTCTAAACCAAAATTTAAAATCCAAAATCCAAAAATTTAATGACTACAACTAAAATAAAAGACATAACTGAAGCAGAAATTTTAGACCGATCCAAACCCCCGAAAGCAGGCAAACCAAAAGACATAAACTTTCCAAAATTTTTTGAAGCAAAAACTGAAAACGGGATTACTGTTTTGGTTATTGAAGACAAAAGACTGCCGTTGGTAACTACAAGATTTGTTTTTAAGTCCGGATCTTATCTTGATTACTTCTTAGGGAAGAATAAATCCGGTCTTGCCTCGATGACTTCCGAATTATTAACCAAAGGAACCAACCGCAGATCGGCAACTCAGATTGCAGAAGAAGTTGATTATCTCGGAGGAAATTTATCAAGTGGGAGCGATTATGACGCAACTTATATAAGTTCATATTCACTGAAAAAATATTTTGATACAATCTTTGACATAGCATCTGATGTTATACTGAATCCGGTTTTTGCAGAGGATGAGATTAACAGGTCGAGAGATCAGAGATTAAATTCTCTTCTTTCGATGATTGATGACGGGGATTATCTTTCCGATAAAATATTTAAAAAAATTATTTACCGGGATATGCCTTACGCATTTCCAATCGAAGGCTCGGATAATTCCATAAAAGAATTGACAAAAGAAGATATAGATAATTTTTATGATAAAGTTTTTGTGCCGGAAAATTTAATCGTTGCCTTTGTCGGAGACATAACGCCGGAGGAAGCAATGACAAAAATGAAAGAAAATTTTTCATCCTGGGAAAAGAAGCCGGTTCCAAAAAGTGAAATTTTAATTTCGTCAATTCCGGATATATCTAAAGTTTATTTAGTTGAAAAGAAAGGAGCTGTTCAGTCTTCGTTAAAAATCGGGCATCTCGGAATAAAAAGAAACCATCCCGACTACTTTTCAATTTATGTAATGAATATGATTCTTGGAGGGTATTTCACTTCGAGAATCAATAAAAATCTCCGTGAAGTAAACGGTTATACTTACGGAGCAAGATCATCTTTCAGCGCTAACAAATATTCAGGTGATTTTTCAATAACTACTGAAGTTAAAAATGAAATTACTTCACATACAATTAAAGAGATTTTAAAAGAGATTAACGATATTAAGAACGATTTTGTAAGCAGGGATGAATTACAAAATGTGAAGAATTATCTTTCCGGCAATTTTCCGCTGCAGCTTGAGACACCAAATGCAATTGCTTCAAAAGTTATCAACCTTAAGTTGAATGACCTGGAAGATGATCACTACAATACTTACCTGAGAAAAATAAATGAACTTACAAAAGAAGATATAAAAGATGCAGCACAAAAGTATTTGCATCCCGATGCGCTCACGATTTCAATTGCCGGGAATACGAAAGAGATAATGGATGACATGAAACAATTCGGAGAAACCGAAGTGTTTGAGAAAGTATTTTAATTACATTTTTATTACAAAAAAAAATTTTTATGGCAGAACATAATATCCAAAATTCTTCGGACGTCGAATTAGTAAAGATGCTGAGTTTAAAGTATTCCGATTTAAAAAATGAGATATCTAAAGTAATTGTCGGACAAGACAAAGTAATCGAGCAAATTATAATCTCGATTTTGGCAAAAGGACATTGCTTGTTAGTCGGCGTTCCGGGTCTTGCAAAAACACTAATAGTCAAAACGCTTTCGGAAGTCCTGGATCTGAACTTCAGCAGGGTTCAGTTTACCCCGGATCTTATGCCCTCGGATATAACGGGGACAGAAATTTTAGAAAATGACGTCGAAGGAAAAAAAGTTTTTAAATTTATCAAGGGTCCTATATTTGCAAATATAATTTTAGCAGATGAAATTAACCGGACACCACCTAAGACTCAATCTGCTTTACTTGAAGCAATGCAGGAGCATAAGGTAACTGCAGCCGGTTCAAGCTATACACTTGAAGAGCCATTTTTTGTTTTAGCAACACAAAATCCAATCGAGCAGGAAGGAACATATCCGTTGCCTGAAGCCCAGCTCGACAGATTCATGTTTAATCTCTGGCTTGATTATCCGAAGTTTGATGAAGAGCTGGAGATAATTAAAAAGACTACGAGCTTGTATTCCCCTGAATTAAAAATCATGCTTTCAAGAGAAGAAATAATTTCATTTCAGGATCTGGTTAGAAAAGTACCTGTTGCCGATGAAATAATTAATTATGCTGTGAGTTTAGTTGCGAAGACCAGACCATTAGACAGCAGCGCTCCGAAAATTGTAAAAGAATATATGAGCTGGGGAGCCGGTCCAAGGGCTTCACAATATATAATCTTAGGAGCAAAGACCAATTGTATACTTGAAGGAAGATTCTCACCAAATATTGAAGATATAAAAAAAGTAATATATCCTGTACTCCGGCACAGATTAATTACAAATTTTAATGCAGAAGCAGACGGATTAAATGTTTTGAATATAATCGATGAGTTGTTGAAAGTTCAGGGATGAAATTCGCTCCGCCTTTTACATTAGAGTTTGAAAACTTCGCAATCCCTTTGAATAAACAAAAACATTAAGTTTTTGCCTAAACAATTTTTAATGTTTTTATTCGTTATCTTAAATTGCATATGCATTAATGCAGTCCTGCTCTCAGCAAATCAAACAGCAAATCAGTCAATTTTCATGAATCCTTTATGCATTATCCATTTCATTTCTCGATAAAACATCTATTGAACTATAATTCGGCTGACCTTTAAAACTTAATTTCGTAAATTGTGCTTTCTGATTTTGTTTAATTATCTTTATTAAATTATGGCTTTAACCGAATACAAATCAAAAAGAAATTTCAAGGAAAGCCCGGAGCCGGCAGGTGGAAAGCCTGATGGTAACAAGTTACGTTTTGTAATTCAAAAACATGATGCTTCAAGGCTGCATTATGATTTAAGGCTTGAGATGGATGGTGTGCTTAAAAGCTGGACTGTTCCCAAAGGACCTTCTACAGACCCGGATGTAAAGCGCCTTGCTATGATGGTAGAAGATCATCCGTATGATTATAGGAACTTTGAAGGAATTATTCCCAGCGGATACGGAGCAGGAACTGTCATCGTGTGGGATGAAGGCACATATGAACCTGCGGATTTGAAAGATGGTGATAAAAGTATTCAGGATAAAAATTTGCGCAGTCAATTACATAAGGGCAAAATAAAATTTATACTTCACGGTAAAAAACTTAAAGGTGAATATGCCCTCGTCAAAGCATACGGGAGGGGAGATAACGGCTGGCTTCTTATGAAGCTAAAAGATAAATATGCATCATCAGACGATATTACAAAAAAAGATAAATCAGTCATTTCAAAAAAAACGCTGACGCAGGTTGAAAAAACAACTACGAATTTTTACGGCTCGCAGCGTGTAAAAGAATCCAATACAAAAAGTAAAAAGGAAGAAGAATTAAATAAACGAAACGATGTAAAAGCTGCTTCATCACGGAATAAAAAGGAAAAAGAAAAGAAATTTTTAACTGATAAAAAAATTACGGTTGGTACGCGCGCAAAATTTCCTGTAAAGCTTATACCAATGCTCGCCACCCTGGTGGATAAACCTTTTGATAAACCTGGCTGGGGATATGAAGTTAAATGGGACGGTTACAGGACTATTGCTTTTTGTAATAAAGATAATGTGGAGTTGAAATCCCGCAATGACAAATCATTTAATGAAAAATTTTACCCCGTGCACAAAGCCGTACAGGATTGGAATATAAAGGCTGTTGTAGATGGCGAAATTGCTGTGCTTGATAAAACGGGTAAATCAAATTTCAGCTCGCTGCAAAACTGGAGAAGTGAAGCCGATGGAGAAATTTATTTTTATGTTTTTGATCTTTTATGGTTGAATGGAAAAGAACTTATGCAGGTTCCGTTAGCTGAACGAAAAAAAATATTAAAAGAAATTATGCCGGATGATGGAATTATAAGGATGAGTGAGACTTTTATTGAGAGCGGTATTACATTTTTCGAAACTGCAAA
This sequence comes from Bacteroidota bacterium, assembly GCA_030855105.1. GTDB lineage: Bacteria > Bacteroidota > Ignavibacteria > Tepidaquicellales > Tepidaquicellaceae > JAGPCH01. Next base: position 66,410 of record JALYRX010000020.1, read on the forward strand.
GAAGATGGGTCTCGAAGGAATTATTGCAAAAAAAACAGATAGTCTTTATTACCCCGCTGTGCGCTCAAATGAATGGCTAAAAATAAAAGCTAACCAACGGCAGGAAATGGTTATCGGCGGCTATACAAAAAATGATAATACGTCAAAGGAATTCAGCTCATTATTGGTTGGGGTTTTTGAAAAAGATAATCTTATATACACAGGTAAAGTAGGAACAGGATTTAATGATAAGCAGCAAAAAGAAATGCTTAAAAAATTTAAGCCCTTAATAATCAGTACCCCACCGTTTACAGATATTCCCGACATCAATAAGCCTTCGCGATTCAGACCTAACCCTCCGCACGCGACTGCTACCTGGCTTAAACCGGAAATCCTATGCGAAGTTAGTTTTACTGAAATGACAACTGACGGGGTAATGCGTCATCCTTCTTTTGAAGGACTAAGGGAAAATAAAAAAGTTAAAGATGTAGTAAGAGAGAAAGCTGCTGACACTAAAGCAGTAACAAAGAAATCGGAACAAAAAGTAAATAAGATTTTAAAACCAACTGGTAAACAGGAGAGAAAAACGCTTTTAAATCCTGCAGATGAAATACAAGTCAAGATTATTAGCGGGCATGAGCTGAAATTTAATAATTTAAGTAAAATATATTGGCCCGAGGAGAAGATTACAAAGAGGGACATGCTGAATTATTACTACCGGGTTGCGCCGTTCATTTTGCCTTATCTTAAAGACAGGCCGCAGTCACTTAACAGATATCCAAACGGAATATATGGAAAAAGTTTTTATCAGAAAGATGTAACAGGTAAAGCGCCGCATTGGATCAAAAAATATTTGTATCATAGTGATGCTGATGCTCGTGACAAACATTTTCTGGTTGCAACCGATGAGGCAAGTTTACTTTATATGGCTTCGCTCGGATGTATAGAAATGAATCCGTGGAGCAGCCGCGTTGAAAAGCCAGACCATCCTGACTGGTGCATCATAGATCTTGATCCTTCGGAAAATACTTTCGAGCAGGTTATTAAAGCAGCGCAGATAACAAAAGCTGTACTGGATAATTTAAGTATAGCAAGCTACCCTAAGACCAGTGGATCAACTGGCATTCACGTTTACATACCATTAGGTGCAAAATACACATACGAGCAATCAAAGGAATTTGCACGTGTAATTGCAAAACTTGTTCATAATGAATTACCGGAATTCACGACCGTAGAGCGTGCAGTAAAGTCACGGGATAAAAAAATGTATATTGATTTTTTACAGAACAGACCCCAGGCTACGGTTGCCGGACCTTATTCATTACGCCCGAAACCCGGCGCAACTGTATCCATGCCGCTGCACTGGGAAGAGGTAAAAAAAGGATTGAAGATGAGCGACTTTACAATATTCAATGCATTAGACCGTATAAAAAATGAAGGTGATATTTTTAAACCCGTGTTGAGTAAAGGAATTGATTTGGAAAAAGTGGTAAGAGATTTTAATAAATAAAAATTTAATTTTTCCTTTCACTTATTTAATAAGATATATATTTCCATGTGATTTAACAAATGCTTGAATCCCCTTTCTGACTTTCATGCTAAGAATGATCTCAACGATTATTCAGTTAGCATATGCTTGAAATCCCAATTTAACCCGCTTCTTTGGTGAAATTAATAAAGTATAAATTTATCAACTTTTATTTCATTTGTTTCATTCTCAGGTACGGAGTTTTGATAATGTGAATATGAGTATATATACCTATCAAAAAATAGTAGTTACACTTATTCCTAAAATAAATTATTATGACTATTTTTGTAATGTCATTAACTTATACATTTTTGTAACTAAAAATATAAACATGTGGACATAAAAACAAAAGCTGAATTAATCAGTACTTTACCTCCTTTTATGCCGGTATTTTCTGATTGCAGCAAAAAATCCCCGGAATTTCTTCCTGAGATAAACCCGAAAAAAAACGGGCTTAATATTTCCGGCAAAGGCGGAAAATATTTTGGCGAAGGAAGATATTCTCTAAAAGTTTACTCAGCACAGGTAAAGTATTCAGGTTTCAGTGTGGCACTTTGACTCTCCGGAATTCAAAGCGTCACACTTGACGGGGTTATTTATTTATCCCTGCAAAAATGATTTGCCCATAATTAAGATCAGGTCAACTATCAACCCTTCAAACTACTACAATTTTTTTTATCTCAAACTTACAAACCTTGCGAACTTTAAAAACTTACAAACTCTACTAAGTTACAAACTTTTTTAACTTTATAAAACTTTTGACTGGTTATTGTTGAACTATTTTATTAAAATTCTATTAAGCTTTTTTAGATAGGCAATAAAATTCTTTTACTTTAATTAAAAAACAAAAATAAGATGTTGAGATCGATATTTAAACGAATTGCACAAGCTGCAATTCCTGTAGTCGTTGGAATAATAATCAATAAAATTTTTAGAGGCAAAGGCACAATTCCCACTATAAAGAAATAAATAGGAAAATTCAAACAGGTAGAGATAGAAACAATCGTAAATGAAAATAAGCCGGCGGGTTAATAAACAACAGACTTCAATGCAGGACATCTTTCGAGCTGAGTTTATTTTTACAGAATATTAGCAGAAGGAGTGATTGAAAGATCTGAGTCGGCCTTGGAATAGGATGATGCTGTTGAAGTGGGGTATTATCTGTGGCATTGTTTACCAACATGAACAAAGAAATATTTTGTATTATTTGAGATAAGTAATTGTTTAACATAACCCTCGCCATACCTGCGGAAGTGAAATAACTCTTGTATCTTTTTCCAAATTATTTGTATTTTAAAAAATGTCTTGGTAACTTATAAATGTAGACATTCCCAATATAAGAGCAAATGAAGTGAATTATCAAGATCATAAAAGTGAAAAATCAAATGTATAATATGATTTTAACCGGTTTTCTTAGTATTAAACTTTCAAGGAAAAATCAGTAATTTTTCGGGAGAAAACCTCGACAACTAAAAAAATACAATTATTCATTTTTTCAGACAGTAAATTTATAATCGATGATAAAAATTATAATAATTCTAATTTTTTTATTATTTCAAACTGTGTATTCTCAGCCTTTAAACTGGTACCAAATTCAGATTAGACCACCTCTCACTTCAATGTCTTTTGCGAATAACAGTACAGGCTATGTATTTGCCAACTCTATAAAATGGAAAACTGAAGATGAAGGTAATACTTGGAAATTAGAAAATAATATTCCACAGTTTGTAGGTCAAAGTTCACAATCTTCAGTTCACTTTATACCTGGTCAGTTTGGTATAGCCGTTTATGGATATGATATTCTAAGAAGTACAAATAATGGCCTAAGCTGGTATAATGTATTTAACAGTGTTTGTCAAACAACCTCGCTTCAATTTATAAACCCATCTCAGGGATATGCCTACGGTATTGCCCCTTCACAAGAAACAAATTTAATTAAAACAAATAATTCCGGGTTGAGTTGGATAAATCTAACTAAGCCACCTTTAGGTCCTCAAATTAATTCATTATTTTTTGTAAATCCATCTTTAGGATTTGCTGCAGGTACCTTGCAAGATACAATTGCTGTAACTTACGATGGCGGGCTTAGCTGGGTTAAAAAATCAACAGGTGCGCAACTTTTTTTGAATTTCATACAACTTTATTTTATAGATGAACAGGAAGGATGGATGTTAAGCGACTACTATTACATTTTCAAAACTACGGACGGAGGTAATAGTTGGAATTACATTAATACTGATATACAGTTGCCAGCAAATATGTTTTTTAATGATCCAAAAACAGGTTGGATAACAGGTGAAGGAGTCAATGGAAACGGATTGCTCGTGAAAACTGCTGATAGTGGTTCTAGTTGGAATTTATCTCATGTTTTTTCGGATGGTCCAACCAGTCAAGTTTTGTTTAAGGATTTTCAAACTGGCTTTGTTACAGGAAAATCGGGACAAATATATAAAACTATAAATTCAGGAAATTCATGGAATCAATATTTTGAACTTCCTCAAAGCATACTCACATCTATAAAATTCTCTGACATTCAGACAGCATGGCTTACATCAATTGAAGGCACTGATCCTGGAATATGGAAGAGCACAAATTCCGGATATAATTGGTTAAAAGTTTATGACGCACCTAATTATGTAAATATCAATTCGTTACATTCTTTTAATAATGATAAAATAATCGGTGCTGGTGATTATGGCTCTATTGTCTATACTACTGATGGTGGAGTTAACTGGAACTTCAACAAAATAAGTTCAACATTATTCAATTGCATTAGTTTTTTTGATTCTAATACAGGTTGGGTATGCGGTAATGGCGGAAGTATTTTTAAGTCCACAAATGGCGGGGATCATTGGGCAGTTCAGTCAACTAACACAAACGGAAATTATTTATCAATTCATGCTATCAGCAATCTAAAATGTTTTGCTGTCGGTAACGATTCACTGATTTCGATGACCACAGACGGTGGCATAACCTGGAGCAGACAATTTGGATTAGAAAATACAGATCATAAACAAGTTTTCTTTGTCAATTCAAATACCGGTTTCATTCTTAGTAGCAAATTTTTTCAAACTGGAATAGGATCATATTTCACGCGAACATCTATATATAAAACCACTAATGAGGGAAATCAGTGGACAAGAGTATTTCAAGAAAGCGCATCTTCAATTCATTCAATTTTTAATTCAATCTGTTTTTCGGATTCATTGAACGGTGTTATAGTAGGAGACAGAGGAAGAATAATCAGAACACTTAACGGAGGGCTTTCCTGGGTAGAATATTTTCCACAGCTCCCTCCACCGTATTATACTAATTTTTATTCGGTTTCATATTATGGAAATATTGGCCTTGCATCAGGTAGTCCCGGGCTGTTATTTACCACTTCTAATAATGTTATTGGTATTGATTATCATAATTCAATTATTAAAGATGATTTCAATCTTTATCAGAATTATCCGAATCCATTCAATCCACAAACTACAATAAAATTTTATGTCTCCAGGAAGTCAGATATTGAATTGAAAATTTTCGATTTGCGTGGGAGAGTTATTTGTACGTTAATCAAAGATATAATGGAATCTGGATTTCACGAAGTAACATTTAATGCAGATAGATATAATCTTTCAAGCGGGATTTATTTTTATTCATTAATCTCAGGAAACATGGTACTTAATAAAAAATTGTTGTTTATTAAATAAATTCTTGTTCTTTTGTCTTTACTTTTTAAAAAATAAATCCGGTAAAACCAACTCTCCCGCACAGCTTCCGCGTTCAATTCTAAATGTTAAATTAAATAATTAATAATTTTAGAAGCAATAAGAGGAAATGAAAAACCTCATCAAGTCTAAAATAGCAAATCAAATATTTTCAATTACATCTTCTTTCTTTTCCTCAATTTAAAATCATAAATCTAAAATCCAACATTTAAAAAATCCCCAATTCCTGCCTGCTGCAGCTAGGCGAAATTCTAAATAAAATACCAAATTAAAAAAGCTGTCCCGAAATTAATCGAAACAGCTATTAAATAAATCACGTAAACCTTCTCTCCCGCACAGCTTCCCATTTAGTAACATCAGTAAAATAGGTCTAACTTCTCTGTTCGGAATGGAAAGAGGTGTTGCCCCATGGGTATTGGGTATTAAGTAAAACTGAGAGAAAAAAATTTTCCGGCATTTTTTATTTTAGAAATTTTCCAATTACAAGTAAAATTTTACCTTTCAACAGGTAATTTTCAACAAAATTAAATTCGAGCAATCTCCGCAAACGCACTCTCCGTCCGGCTTTAAGACCTGTTCATTTTTCCATTTTCACAAATCGCATTTTTTACAACTTGCCACAATGGCTGGAATTTCATAGATTTACCAAATTTAAAAATATTATGAATACAAAAAATAAAAATTCGTGAGCCGACAAATGGAAATAGTTTGGATTTAAATTAATTCAAACTTAGTTTATATTTTGACAAAACAAAAATAATTATGAAAAAAATTATATTACTTTCTTTAATAATACTTTTTAACAACTTTTCAGCTCATTCGCAATCAACCTGGTTCTGGCAGCAGCCGCTGCCAACAGGAAATTATTTGTACTCAGTTGACTTCGTTAATACAAATACCGGTTACGCCGTTGGAACTGTCGGGACAATAATGAAGACAACTAACGGCGGAGGAAATTGGGAAGTACAAAATTCCGGTTTTA
>JALYRX010000021.1 GCA_030855105.1 Bacteroidota bacterium
AACGTTTTGACAGAGTTGCTTATGATTGGATGACCCAGAGGGTACCCCCCGCTAAGGAACACGAGAAAATGACAGATAGGAAAAGATAGCGATTGTAAATATTAATAAGGGTGTATATTGAAATTAAATTCCACAGTAAGTCATATAGAACCATTTTTGATAACAGGAATTCATTTCATATGCGGGTTATCTGCCGTTTGGGTTTTTCAAATTCACACATATATGAGGAATTTTTTACATCTGAATCTGAAAAAAAGATTTATTTGGTACCGCTTATTGTTATGCTCAAAATTCTGTTACCGCTTTTTTTGTATTCTTCAAGTTCTTTTTCGGAAATGAATTTCAGCATTGCATCGTCAGTAAATTCAACAGATTTTTCTTTATAAATTTTAATATCTCTAAACCCTGAATCGCTTATTTCTTTTATATAGTCATCTTTCTTCATTGCCCCTGAAATACAACCCGCATAGAGCTCCGCCGCCTTCTTAATACCTACGGGAAGATCGCCCGATACCACAATGTCCGATATGGTAAAATGTCCTCCGCTTTTTAAAACTCTGTAAATTTCTCCGAATGCTTTTCTCTTATCCGGAACCAGATTAACCACACAATTACTCAAAACAATATCAATGCTCTTACTTTCAACTGGCATCTGTTCAATTTCCCCGAATATAAATTCAACATTTGTAATTCCAAGTTTTAGTTTATTTGCATTGGCTTTATCTATCATTGCTTTTGTCATATCTAAGCCGATTACTTTTCCCTTTTCGCCGACAATTTTGCTTGCGATGAACACGTCGTTTCCGGCGCCGGAGCCCAAATCCAAAACCGTATCTCCGTCTTTTATTTTTGCAAACTCGGTCGGAATACCGCATCCTAATCCGTAGTCTGCCTCGGCTGCATATCCTTCCAGTTTTGTATAATCGTCCGCCATTGACTCACCTGTGCCGCAGCATTCGGTTCCACAGCATCCGGAATTTCTTTCTGTAAAAACTTTTGTGTAAGCTCTCTTTACTGTTTCTTTAATCTCTGTAGTTTCCATTTTTTAATTTTTTTAAGTTTTTAAATACAACTATAAGACGTGAGCTTTTACAAAAAGACGCAAGTTGGTTAATGGTTGATTGGTTAATCGGTTGAGTGAGTGGGAATTTTGTTTTTCTAAAAATAGAATCCAATAGTGAAAACAATAGAACCTAGCATGGCTTTTTACAGTGTTTCGATTTATAATCAAGAATATTTCCATAGCTGTCATAAGAGATTGTACAGCATTCTTGGAATATTTCTTTTAGTTTTACTTTCGCTCTCTGAACCCGTGACTTAGCGCCGGAATATGAAATGCCAAGATATTCTGCAAGCTCAAGCTGTGAATAGTGTTTGAATTCCGTAAGTGTGAGAGCTTCTTTATAAATCCCGGGAAGTTTATTTATGAAAGGAACTATGCATTCCGATAGCTCGGATGTTTTATCTTCATTATCATTTTTTTCAAGTTTATCTTCGTAATCAAAATCATCGTTTAAATCTTCTTTATCATACTTGCTCTTTCTGAAATAATCTATAATAGAATGGTATGTAATTTTATAAATCCAGAACTTCAGACTCTTCTCCTCATTCAAGCTAGAAATATTAGTTTGAATTTTTATGAATGTATCCTGCAGAATGTCTTTCGCCGCATCACTGTCTTTGACCCGGCTGAAAATAAACTTGTACAAGTCTTTATTGAACAAATTCCAGATGTTTACTAAACTCTTTTCCAAATTATTTTTTATATTTCTTATAAGACGGAGAAATTAAAAAAAGACGCAAAACATAATTGCACGCATCTGATTCCGGAATTTTCCCTAAACATTATTCTCATAATTTTTTATTAATCGCTATAATATTGGAGATAGCAATCCCCTATAAATTCTTCGAAACCCCAGCCGTATCCATCTGATTCATCAGAAATATGTTTAGCTCTTTCTTTAAATTTTTCCAAAACATTTTCTTTATTCATAAATTCTAAAGTCTTTTCATATGCATTTTCAAGACTTGTAATCAGGTGTTCATCATTATCACTATATTCATTAATGAATTCCATTCCACATTCAACATAATAAAGCATTATATCGGCAAGACATTCTCCGGATACTTCAAATTTCTTAAAATCATTAATTGCTTTTCTGGAAATGGAAAGCTTGAGCTGAAATCCTCAATTTGGAAAAAATCCCTGCCTTACTTTGGATTTATATTCTTCTAATAATTTCTTTTCATCCGGTTTTAAATAAAACCCGAAATATTCCTTGAGCGATATATTTTTTTTATATAGATCGGAGATTAAGTCTATAAGTTGAGATTTTTCTAATTTGTTTAATTCTTTTTTTATTTCTAAAAATCCCATTGGATTAAATTATTTTTCATATCTCAGTTTGTTAGATTTTTTGTCTAGTAAAATTTCTATGAAATCTTCTTTGCTTATTTTGGTTGCAGAGGTACTCATTATCATTTTTAGTTATTAGAAAAATCATTTTGTTAGTTTCAATTTATCGGGCTCTTGTCGACTATCCCAAATTCTTAATACATCAATTGAGTTCAATGTTTCTTCATAAAATATCTGATAATCTCTGACCACTTTAAATCTTATATTGCTATAATTTGTTTTTTTGCCAATATTAGGGTGAGTTGAAATAAGTTTTATTGAAGATTTAAGAAGTTCGTTTAATTTTTTACTATATGTCTTTGACTTATTTCTAACGTTCCAATATTCAAGAATATTCTTCCTATCTTGCTGTGCGGTTAAAGACCAAACTATTCTCTTAACCATTCATCTATCTCTTTATCCGATTGCTCATTTGAAATAAATTTTCCGTTCTTAATTTCTTCTCTTGCTTGATCGATTCCTTTTCTTTGTTCTTCTGATAAATTGTAAACGTCAATATCTTCACTTTCAATTTCCAAAAGTCTAATGACTTCTTTTAATAAATCCGGATTCTGGCTTTCGCGAATCCGAGTAATTATCTTTTGTTTTAATTCTAAAGTTGACATTGTCTAATTTTTGTTTGTAATTTACAAAATATTTTTATTAAGAGTTATGCTTTAGTTATTTCAATTTTTAGTTTTTTTCATGTTTAGCAAAAAATTACTATTCACTTTCAAACCATCCCTTCAATCTCTCCGCCACCTTCTTCCCAGCCGACTTCTCAATAATATTATAATTATTTTTCAAAACCTCTTTTAAATTTTCTACAGACCCGAATTCTATCAAAAGTTTCTGAGCAGTCTTTTCACCGATCCCTTGTATTGCCGTAAGCTCGGTTGTGAAAGTTCTTTTATCCCGCAAGCTCCTGTGATAAGTTATGGCAAACCTGTGTGCCTCATCTCTCACTCTCTGTAATAATCTCAGACCGCTTGATGTCTTAGGTATATTTTGCGGTATGCTTTCATTTGGCATAAAAACTTCTTCAAGCCTTTTTGCCAATCCAATTATATTTTGGTTTTTAATTTGCAGGTCATCTAAGACTTTTACTGCGGACGAAAGCTGACCTTTGCCTCCGTCAATTATCACAAGGTCCGGCATCGAACCAAAACTTTCGTCTTGCTCTGTTGATGCATTTGAATTATTTGAATTATTGTTTTCATCAAATTTTTTCTCTGCTATTCTTTTAAACCTCCTGTAAATAACCTCACGCATAGAAAGGAAATCATCCGGCCTTCCAGTCTCGTCAAGCACCTGATTGATCTTGAATTTTCTGTAATCTGATTTCTTCGGCTTACCGTCAAAAAAAACTACCATTGATGCGACAGTGTCAGTCCCCTGTATATGAGAAATATCAAAACATTCTATTCTTCTCGGAAGCTTTGACAATCGCAAATCTCTTTTTAATGCTTCAACCGAAGGAGCAATGAATTCGCGTTTCATCTTTGTCAAAATCAGTTCATCGAGCAAAAGTCTTGCGTTCTTTTTCACCATAAAAACCAATTTATATTTATCACCTATCCTTGGAGTTATAAACTCTACTTTACTTTGTTTTCTTTTTTCAAGCCAGTCTTTAATCGTAGATCGATTTTCAATATCATTCATTAAAAAAATTTCATCCGGAATAAAATCATTTTTCGAATAATAATTTGTGATCAGGTTTTCTAAAATTTCCGAATCGGATTTCTCCAAGACATTATTCATAAAGTAATGAGTCTTACCAATCACCTTCCCGTCACGGATTTTTAGTATCATCCCGCAACAGTCGTTTTCAATTCTATCGAATGCAAAAATATCCCTGTCTATAATCTCATCATCAACCATTTTTTGTTTTGATGAATAAACTTCAATAGCTTCGATTTTATCTCTTGTTCTTGCGGCTTTTTCAAACTGCATTTCTTCCGAATACGTATTCATTTTTGCGGTCAGCTCTTTTATAAGAGTTTTTGTCTTTCCGTTAAGTAACTTTGCAACTTCATCTATCATTTCACTATAATCTTTCCTGATTAAATATCCAACACAAGGTGCTTCGCATTTATGAATATGATAATCCAGACAGACTTTAAATTTACTCTGGCCGATTGCCTCATCCGTAAGATGCAAATTGCATGAGCGAATCATGAAAATATCCCTTACGGTTTTTAGTGCAAAGCGCATTGTCTTTACTTCGGTGTAAGGACCGAAATATTTAGAGCCGTCGGATCTTTTTTTTCTTGTTGGAAAAACTCTCGGAAATTGTTCGTTGGTAATAACAATATACGGATAAGATTTGTCGTCTTTTAAATTTATGTTATATCGAGGCTTTTGTATTTTGATAAGATTCTGTTCGAGTATCAGTGCTTCTATTTCGTTGTCAGTCGTGATAATTTCAAAGTCAGTTATCTTACTTATCATCGCATTAAGAATTCCCGAAACGGGCTTCGATTGAAAATACTGACGTACCCTGTTGCGAAGAATATTCGCTTTGCCTATGTAAAGAGTTTTGCCGTTTGAATCTTTAAATTGATAAACTCCGGGTGATGACGGTAAGCCTTTTAATTTATTCTGTAGAGATGCTGCGAGGCTTTCTTCTTTGGTTGCTGCGATATTTTCATTATTCTCTGGCATTAGTTCATGTTAACAGTAAAACTTTTTATTTTTGTTCCTCTGTCAATTCAATCAAAACATTATTTGTCGACTTCGGATAAAGAAAAGCTACAAGCATCCCATCCGCCCCTATTTTGGGTATCTCATCTATTAGGTGAATTCCTTTTTCTTTTATTCTATTCAAAGAGCTTGAAATATTCTCAACGTCGAAAGATATGTGATGAATTCCTTCTCCTTTCTTTTCAATAAACTTCGTTATGGGAGAATCTGAGTCAGTACCTTCGAGCAGCTCAACATCACAATTTTGCAATTGAAATTTTCTGACATTTACTTTTTGCTCTTCAACAAATTCCTTTTCACTCGCTTCAACATTAAAAATTTTTTCAAAAACCGGAACTGAATCTTCTAAAGATTTTACTGCAATTCCTATATGGGCAAGCTTCATTTTTAATTAATCGGTTAATTGGGTTGATTATATTTATTATAAACAATGCTTAAACGAACAAACTTTACTTTAAAAACCTTATAAACTTTACAAACCTTATAAACTTTACTAACCTAATAAACTTTACTAACTACAGGTATTGGTCAAGTCCTTTTCTTCTCAAATAATCTACAACTTCTTTTACACTTTGCGCTTCACCTCTTTTACAAATCAATAAACCGGTTTCTGTATTTATTATAAGAAGGTCTTCGACACCGATTGTAGCTGCGATCTTCTGGTCGTTTATAATCAGACAGTTTTTTGTATTTATTGTTACTGTTCTGCCCTGCTTAATATTTCCGTCACTGTCTTTTTCCTTAATGTTATAAACTTCATCCCATGCACCTACATCATTCCATCCGAAGTGACTTCTGATTATATGAACATCTTTCGATTTTTCCATTACACCGTAATCAATAGAAATGTTTTTTAGTTTTGAATATTCGGTTTCTAATTGTTTGGGATAATCCTTTGACAAAAGGATTTTGGATAATCTCTCTAACGAATCATTCAGATCAGGCATATGATTTTTTATTTCTTCTATCATCGTATCTGTCCGAAAAATAAACATTCCGCTGTTCCATAAAAAATCCCCGCTTTCAAGAAATGCCTTTGCTACTTCGGGATTCGGCTTCTCTGCAAATGTTTTTACTTTGTAAATTTTTTCGAATGTACTCTCACCGTTTTTTTCCAGTTCCACCTCCTGAACTTTATCGGCATCATACTGAATGTAACCATAGCCTGTTTCGGGATTAGTGGGGTGAATCCCGAGAGTCACTATCCCTCCGTTATCATTTACGAATTTCAACCCGCTTTTGATAACTCTTTGAAATTCCTGTATGTCACTAATAAGATGATCTGCAGCGACTACGAGCACGTTTGCTTTGGGTTCGAATTGATTTATGAAAAGACAGGCAAGACCAATACATGGAGCTGTATTTCTTCCGATAGGTTCACAAATTATATTTTCTTCGGGAATTTTCGGAAGTTGTTTCTTTATTTCGCTTTTATAAATAATATTAGTTACGATAAAAATTTTCTCATTATGAAACATTCCTTCGAGCCGCTTATATGCCTGCTGAAGAAGAGTATCATTTTCATCCGTAATTTTTAAAAATTGTTTTGGAAATTTTGTTGTTCCTTTTGGCCAGAATCTTGTTCCGACTCCTCCGGCCATAATTACGGCGTAATTATTCCTCTCCATAAATTATTATTTTTTATTTTCCGTTTTAGAAAATATTTTTACAGGATCATTCAAATAGGAAATAAAAAGATCAATATCCTTTACTTCTTTTCCTATAACTAACGATTTTAAATTGAAGATGATGTACCCGAATATTTCTTTAATATCCCCGGTCACAGGATTAATCCGATAATTCTGAAGAAACTTTAAAAATATGTAGCTTGCTTCCGAGAGCTGAAGTAATTTTTTCAACTCTAATTCTTTAGACAACTTTACTATTTCTTTGAAATTGGTAAGATTGCCTGACAGGCTTCTCAATGCTTCATAAATCTGATATTCTCCGGAGATCTTCTCGAGAAAATTAAATTTTACTTCTGTATCTTTAACTAATTTTTTAATCGAAGTAATTTTTGTTCTTTGAGAATTATCAGGGTATTTTTGGCTGAGCTTTTTTTCTAATTCTATTTTTTCCGCTTGCTGTTTCAAATATTGTTCTCTTTTTTCTCTTTCCTCTATTAATGCATTTCTGATATTCTCAATTGATTTTAATATATCTTTGTATCCAAAATAATCATCACCTTTGATCAAACTGATTACCAAAGATAACCCGTTCTTAAACAGGTTTAATGTGCTTTGTGAAATGTCATATTTGCCCTCTGAGATTTTTTCAAATGAAAGTGTAACAGTTTGATATATATTAGAGATTAATTCAAGAGACATGTCTCTTGAAATTTTTTCGAGCCCAGTGCTTGCACTCCGTATATTTTTAATAATTTCGTTTCTTTCTTCTTCGGGAGACGGTTTCTCATTTAAGATACTAATCATTCTGTCGAATTCCTTACTAAGATAAGAGTTTTGTTCTATCACCTGGTTCTCATATTCGAGGAATAAAGCATTGGTGGGTTGCTCTTCCATAGCTTCCTGCTCTTCCTCAAATATATTTTCTTCTTCAATATAATTTTTTTGCTCTTCTACATATGTTGCAATTTCGTCCTGTATCTCTTCGCTTAACTGGATATTTTCTGCTTCGGAATTTTCTGTATCTTTAGCTTTTTCAATTTCTTCACTATCATTTGACTTGGGTTCTTTTGAGTTATCTGCTTTATCAAAAAGGGTTTGCTCTAATGCCTTACTCTGTTCATGCTCTATTTCTTTAAGGTTCAATTTTCCCTTTATTCTAAATGAGTCACCATGCTGATTTTCGGTTTGCTCTTCGGATAAATCTTCACCTTTTTCTTCATTTGTTTTTTCTGAATTCCAATCCTCAGCTAAGACTATTCCGGCGGCTTCAATTATTTTAGTATCCGGAAGTTCAAATGCAATACCGGATTCATCAGAGCTATTTTCTGAATCGGTCTTCGGAAGTTCATAAACGTTTCCGCTGTTATCTTCATCCGATTGAATAAGCTCCAGATAATTTTTCTTGTTGAGAAAATTTTCCTTAAAATGTGTAATATCCTGTTCATCCATAGAATCTTCCTCAGAGTTCTCTTCAGAGTCTTCTTTATTTTCCAAAGATACTTTTATAACCTCTTCAAATGTTAATGGTAATTCCTTTGATTCGTCTTCCCCTGAGCTCTGAACATATTTAGTCTCCAGCATATCAAGCAGCTTTGGATTCGAAAGATAATTCAAAATTTCATTTTCAATAAATTCCACATCTGCATGAAGATTTTGTGAAAGATTATCGTAGTTTATTACTTTGTCTTCTATTTTTTTCAAAATGAAAATGAAATACTTTCCGATATTTCTGAGTTCCTTAATTTGAGAAAGTATATACAGATCCCGGAGCAGATTATCAGAAGAGATTATTCTTCCGAACAGCTTATTGACAAGCTCCATGTCGGATGAAGTGATATTGTAACGTGTCAAATCGACATTGGTTTTGTGAAAGATAAATTTCAGGTAATCTGTTTTTATTTTCTCGTTCAATTAAAATTATTTTTTCTATTCGGTATAAATTCTTTTAACTCTTGAAGAAACATTACATGTTATTTCATAAGGTATTGTACCTGTAATTTCGGACAAATTATCTGCAGGATATTCTTTCCCAAACAAAATAACTTCATCGTTTACTTTTATTTTTGAATTCATTCCTACTTCGGACATTACCCAATCCATACAAACCGTTCCTCTGATTCTATATAATTTCCCTCCGATAAAAACTCTTGCCTTATTCGTCAGCAGCCGTGAATAACCATCCCCGTATCCGACAGGTATAGAAACAATTTTAGTTTTCGATTTTGTAAAATATTTTCTTCCGTATGAAATGCTTTGTTTTTTATCGAGCTGTTTGATAAAACTCACTTTTGATTTGAGCGCCATCACCGGATTAATGCCAATATCCTTTACAATTTTTTTTCTGTCCGGGTAATATCCGTAAAGTGAAATTCCCGGTCTTACCATATTAAAAAAAGTATCATTGTAATTTAATATTCCCCCGGTATTTGAAATGTGTTTTAGACTAAACTTCATTACATTATGTTCCAGCTCTTTTACAATATCCTTAAAGTCGCTTAATTGCTTTAATGCATAAGAGTTGCGCGGAATTTCACTGGTTGCATAGTGTGAATAAATACCTGTAATATTTAGATTACTCATCCGACGGATCTTTTGAACTGCTTCGTATGCATCTTTGATCAGAAAACCTATCCTGTTAATTCCCGAATCTACCTGTATATGTATATTTATTTTTTTGTTTTTATTTTTTGCAAAACTATTTAATAACAAAGCAATCTTAACATCTGCAATTGTTACTACAATATTCCTCGAAATAATTTCATCAAAAAACTTTTCGTCAGTTAAAATTCCAAGACAAAGAACATCTACTTTTTTTTTTGAAAATTTTTTAATGTAATCGTTTAAGATAACCGATTCCGTATAATCCGCTGTCCCCAGATAATCTGTTCCAGCTTCGGCTAATGCTTTCCCGACTTCGTTCATTCCGTGCCCGTAAGCATTTGCTTTAACGATTGAACAAACTTTTACAACTTCTTCTGAGTTTGATTTTCGATTTGCATATAGTTTTATAAGTTCAAAATTTTTCTTCAGCACTTTTAAATCTATTTCAGCATAGGTGTCATTATTTTTCTTTCCGTCAAACTTAAAATTCATCTTTCAAAGTAAAAAAACTTATTACTAAAAAGAATTTATTTATTTATCTGTATTTAAGGAAAATTATACAAAACCTGAAAACAATTTAAAATCAAACTTGACTATATTAATCAGTTTGAGTAATATTATTGTAAGTAATTTATGATATTATTTTTGTTAGAAACTTGTTAGTAACTTTTTTTCGCTCTTTTACTAAAATTATTTTTTCGTTACCAAATCGTTATTATTAACAATCATTGTTAATAACTATGTTAGTATTCTTTAACGGCTATATTAATAAGACGGTTAGAGCTTCGGAAAATTGTTAAGGATTTTTAATTCCCTGGTGTTTTTTTAGTAATTTTTAAACGGTTATATAAAGTAAAATATGAACTAACTTTCATTTGTTAATAATTTTTAAAAACTCTTAGCGTGTCAAAAATTTCTTCTTCTGCATTAGAAAATAAAATAATTCCTCTACAACAAAATACCGAATCAAAGGTTTACAAATCTGAACCGGAGTTAAACGCAATTTCACTCTGGAATAAGTTTGTAGAATTGCTTTCGGACAGCTTAAAAGTTAGCGAAGTAAACACTTGGTTCTCTGTTATTACGCCAAAGAAATTTGAAAATAATGTTCTGACAATTGTTGTTCCAAGTGAAGATTATTACAGCTTGATCGAAAGCCGTTACAACAAAATAATTACTAAAATTGTGGATACATTGTTAGGTCCGGATGGAAAGTTGAGTTATGAAATTATTCAGATGGGACTGTTTAGTAATGCAGAAAAAGAAAAAATTGATTCGGTAATTGAATCAAAAGATAGTATGCTGAATATTGCAGTTAAAAGAAATTTTTATGATTCATTTAAGGATAAGGATGATGAAACCGAAGAAGGTTTCAATTCGAATTTGAATCAAAAGCATATGTTCGATAACTTTATTAAAGGTGAAAGCAACGAGCTTGCTGTAGCTGCTGCATATGCAATTACAAATAATCCAGGTAAAACTTATAACCCTTTTTTCATTTATGGCGGCGTTGGACTTGGAAAGACTCATTTGATCCAGGCTATCGGCAATGAGATACTTAATAAATTTCCCGATAAAAAAATTTATTATACTACAGCTCCTGATTTTACAACTCAATTTACAAACAATATAGCTCAAAGCAGAATAGATTTTTCTACAAATAGATACGGCACGAAGAAACTTGACTCTTTTTACAAATCTCTGGATGTTTTAATCCTTGATGACATTCAATACTTAAGCGGCAAAGAGAAAACCCAGGATTTTATGTATCAGATTTTTAATACTCTTTACAATGAAAGAAAACATATTATTTTCTCCAGTGATAAACCTATAAATCAAATCAAGGGAATTGAAGAAAGATTGATTTCGAGATTTCAATGGGGAATTACAACCGACATTCAGCCTCCCAACTGGGAAATGAGAGTTGCAATAATTCAAAAAAAATTTGAAGAAGCAAGTATTGAAGCTCCCGAAGAGGTCATTCATTTCATAGCTACAAACGTAAAGGACAGCATCAGAACCATCGAAGGATGCATCGTTGGTATAATAGCCGACAGTGTATTAAGATACCGCAGCGAGATCAATCTTGAGATTGCAGAAAATGTTATCGGACGTGTAATAGGAACCGTGAGAAGAGCAAAAAACATTTCAATTGAAAATATAATTTATACGGTTGCAAATTATTATAAAATTTCCGAGAATCAGATACTTTCACGTAAAAGAACCAAGGAGATCGCATTTGCAAGACAAGTTGCAATGTATCTTGCAAAAGAACTGACTACGCTTACTCTTGAAACCATCGGACTCAACTTCGGAGGAAAGGATCATGCCACCGTACTGTATGCTCATAATGCAGTGTCAGTTCTTTCCAAGAAGGAGAGCGATGTTAAAAACCAAATCCTCGAAATAAAAGAAATCCTAAAAAATTTATAATTCAACCTGAATTTTTTTTAATCAAATCATACGGCTCTGCCATTGCCTAAAATTTTACATATAAAAAAGATGTCAGTAACTTCTCGGTAACTTTTTCATAAGTCTGTTTTATAAACAAACTTTAGTATTTTCTTAGAATCTGTTATCTTCAATTGTTAATCTTTTTAATTTAAGTTATTTTTATTAACAAGTTATAAAGGCTATACCTTTAATCAATTCACGTTTATATTAATTGCTAACATAACTAACACTACTACTACTGCTACTAATATTTATATAATATATTAATAATGATAGAGAAGCTTTACATCAAAAATTATCTGATAATAAAAGAATCCGAAATTGAGTTCTCCAGCGGTCTTAATATATTAACAGGTGAGACAGGAGCGGGGAAATCAATTATAATAGATGCTCTGTCCTTGATACTAGGTGAAAGGGCAGATTACTCGATTATCAATAAAAATAAGGACGCTCTTATAGTGGAAGGGCATTTTAATTTCAAAAACAATAAAGCAGTTCAAAAAAAACTCGCTCAGATTATGGAGAATGAAAGTAGTGAATTTGAAACTACAATATTGAGAAGAGAACTTTTAAAAAAAGGAATAAGCAGAAATTTTATTAATGATAGTCTGGTAAATATCTCAGACATGAAAAAACTAGGAGACATAATAATTGATATTCATTCTCAAAACGAACACCAATCGCTTTTAAATAAAGAAACACACATTCAAATATTGGATAATTATTGTTCTAAAAATGATATTTTTGTAAGATACAAAAATGAATATAATGAGATGACAGTGTTAATAAAAAGCTATGTTGACCTTTCGTCAAAAAAAGTTGATTTATTGGGTAGAATAAATTTTCTGGATTATGAATTAAAAGAAATAAATAATGTAAATCTATTGCCGGAAGAAGATTCTCAACTGGAAAATGAGTTGAATAAGCTAGAAAATATTGAAGATATTTCTTTAGGATTAAATCAATCCCTAAAGGTTTTAAACGAAGATGAATTTAATGCAATAAGGGCAATCAATATTGCTGTAAAAGAATTAAAGAAAATCTCTGAGTTTGATGATAATTTCAAAGAGATTATAAAGGATCTGGAAAATTCATACATTCTTGCAAAAGAAAGTTTTGAATTTCTAAACAAATATCAAAGCGAATTAAACTTTGATAATAAAAGAATCGAGGTGATAAGGAACCGGCTGAGCTCTGTCAATTATTTAAAGAAAAAATACGGGTTAAACATTAATGAACTTATTCAAAAATCCGAATCACTTCAAAAAGAATTAAACCTTGCTGAGAATTTTGACTATGAGCTCGAACAGATTTTTAAAAAGATTGAAACGAAAAAAGTAATTTCTTTTAATACAGCAAGAGAAATCTTTGAATTAAGGAAAAAGAAATCGAAGGAATTGGAAAAGAATATAAACTCATTACTTACAGAAGTGGGATTGGAAGGAGCAGAGTTTAAAGTTAACATAAAAAATAATTCGGGCAATGAAGATGATTTATTTTCATATAAAAATCAAAAGGAATATCTAAGGATGGGCAGTAACGGATTTAATGAAATAGAATTTTTGATAAGGACTAATAAAGGATCTGATTTTTCACCTTTGAAAAAATCTGTTTCCGGTGGAGAAATATCACGAATCATGTTAGCAATAAAAACAGTTTTATCTGAAAAAGACAATATTGGGATTCTTGTATTTGATGAAATAGATGCAGGTATAAGTGGAAGAATTGCTCAAAAAGTCGGAAAAATTTTAAAAGAGTTATCAAAGACCCATCAAATAATTTGTATAACACATCTTCCCCAAATTGCCGCAATGAGCAAGAGACATTTTCATGTGAGCAAAAAAGTGCTAAATAATGAAACGGTTGCGGATATAAAAAATTTGTCGGACCAGGAGAAGACAACGGAAGTGGCGAAATTAATCAGCGGGGAGCAAATTACCGAATCAGCAACAAAAAGTGCTTTAGAATTAATTAAAGGATAGCATTCTTTATATTTGCACAAAAAAAAACCTCCACACAACTTTCAATACTCAATGAATTAAATATCAAAACGGTATGCAAAAACATAAGTCTAAATATTTTAATCCGTTATCCGGAATTCACTTAGTATAATCGTTGTGTGAAGATTAATTAAAGGAAGAACAAATATGAAAGAACATTTGCTTGATTGAACAAGCTGGTATCTCTAACCTATCCAATATTGAAAAAGTTTCAAAAAATTGTATACAAGAAAAAATTATTTTGTTATGAAATTTGCCAGTTCTTTCGAGTCGGTATCTCCGAAATAAAAAGATAAATTAAACTTCTCCAGGGCTTCTTTGATGCAAAATTCTTCATAGTTAATTCCCTTCAATTGATTTTCTATTTCCGAAATATCTCCATGTCCTAAAAAGTCACCGTAAATTTTGATATCACATATTAATCCGTTTTTTATGTGAAGGCGTATATCAACCTGGCCAAAGCCAAATCTCTTTACTTTTTGTAAGTTAAACTCCGGTGATCTTCCGTAATTCCAGTTCCAGTTTTTATATTTGGAATCTGAGAGTTTGTTAACTTCTTTCCATTGCCGGTCGGATAATTTAAATAGCGGTAAAACACCAGTTGTATTAAAAATAGAATTAATAAGTACTTTCTTAAATTCATTAATGGATATTTTATCGGACATAAATTCTTTTATATTCGCGACTCTGCTTCTTACGGATTTAATACCTTTACTTTCTATTTTATCCGTACTCACTTTCAAAGCCTTCGCAACATTCTCAAGATTAGAATCGAACAATAACGTTCCGTGGCTGAACATTGATTTTGTATCGGTAAATTGTGCATTACCGGAAATTTTTCTTTCACCGACCGTAATATCATTTCTGCCATTGAGTTCAGCGTTTACACCAAGCTCTTTTAATACTTGGATGACGGGATCTGTAAATAATTTAAAATTATGTATACTATGTTGTGAATGCTTTGTCATAAAGCTAAAATTTAGATTTCCATTATCATGGTAAACCGCTCCGCCGCCCGAGATTCTTCTTACAACATGAATTTTATTTTTGTCAACATACTCTGAATTTATTTCTTCTATTGTGTTTTGATGTTTTCCGATTATTACAGACGGATCATTGATATAAAACAATAAATAATCATTTGTCATATCAAGATTCCTAACGCAATATTCTTCCAAAGCGAGGTTTATTGAGGGGTCACAAATATTTTTATTATCAATTAAGAATAGCATAAATAGTCATTCTGTTTTTAAGTTATTAGGATTAAGGATTGTCTCCCGGCATTCTGTATCCCATTGTTTTATTTCAGCATCTCTGACTCTTCCCATATCCTTCTCTTCATATTTCGTTTTTACTTTTTCGAGCATACACCTGCAAAATGTTTTTATGTTTTCCTGCTTTTGTAAATCGTCTTTTATCTGCGGTTTGTATTTCACATAACAATTTTTTACAAAGAGAGAATCCATCTCCGGAGACCAAACATGAGAATTAGCTTCACTGATGGAATCATCTTTAGACAACAAGGAAAAAATTATAAGAAGAATTACAGCAGCAATTACTCCAGCAGCAAAATATTTTAACAGATTGTCTTTTTTTTTAACATTCTTATTTTTCAATAGAAATTATTTTTAATTGGAAGCAATATTACAATAATGAATTGTTTTTTAAATACATAATGCTTTGCAAAATAACCTTTTATCTTTCATCTTACATTTTCAAGGATTTAAATTCTTCCTTTATACTTAAAAGGAATTTTTGTTTTTTAAGAAAATAAATTAAAAATCATGATACCGGAATTTAAAAATTTAAGTGAACAGGAAATTAATTTAATGTTGATGACACCTGCATTAGTAACAGTTCTTATTGCCGGAGCCGAAGGCGACATAGATAAAAAGGAAGTTGATTGGGGAACTAAGATTGCACACTTCAGGGCTAATCAACCGTCACTTCTTCAGTCTTATTATCAGGAAGTTGATAAAAATTTTAACTCAACATTAAAAGAAATAATAGATGCGATGCCGAAGGATGTAACGGAAAGAAGTAGTAAGATTAATCTGGAGCTTAGTAAACTTAACCATGTATTTAAAAAATTGGATG
The DNA here is from genome assembly GCA_030855105.1 of Bacteroidota bacterium. GTDB lineage: Bacteria > Bacteroidota > Ignavibacteria > Tepidaquicellales > Tepidaquicellaceae > JAGPCH01. Next base: position 15,879 of record JALYRX010000021.1, read on the forward strand.
CAAATTATGCTAAAGAATTTTACAAAAGCATGCTGAGCTTATCCAAGCAAGTTGCACAGGCATCGGGCGGAGTGTGGGGCTATGGTTCTATATCACCGGAGGAACAGAGACATCTAAATCTTGAAGCGATTCATCAACCAGAAGATTGATAAATAAATTAAATATTTTTAAATTTTTAAGACTTATTTATAACAATTGTATATTTTTTTACTCTTTCCTTTTAATCTCCTTTATAATTTCATTGTATCTGTCAGCCGCTGATCTTGGTAAAAAATAATGAAGCTGTATCGGTCCCGTTTCATAAAACGATGTATCATTGTAATATAGCTTTGCAGTAAAGTCATGTATAGAAGATCTGTCAGCTGCAATTAATATATTGAATCGTTCGACATCGGTTGGCTTAACTAGATTTGAAACAGGAACTTCAACCGTGTAATCATTTCTGTTAACGGAAAATTTTGCATTGAAAGAACTTGATGGCAGAGCTTCTACACTTGCACCACCCATTGTAATCCACACTCTTACCTTAAATTTTACAGATTTTTCCTGTACTGTTCCGTTATCATCTTCATTTGAAAAAACTAATTTCCCTGCAAGTAAAACGGAAAGAAAACCAAATTCACCTTCTTTATAATATAATTTTCCCAAAGTTTTCTCATCTACTTCTGCATAATCGTTCCGACGTGTAATTTTTACACCCATAGCTTTTAGATCGTTTTCAATACTTAGCACTACATAACCCGGAGGATAATAATCCGAAGTCTTTGTCTTTCCTTCTATAGAGGTAAGTATATCTCTTGAAAATGGTGTATCATCATAATTTATGTTTGAAGTGTTATATGGATAAAGATTATAATATACCTTGCATGAATTTAACTCTTCCCAGCTTTCTTTATACAACGCCCAGGTTAGCTCTAAGGATTCAATTATTGTAATTAAAGTATTTCTGTCCGGTCTGCTTTTTCTAATATTAAAAACAATCTTATTGAAAAAAACCGAACTTTGAGAATTATTGACAACCTTTAAATCAAGATTTGGAAAGGTAAGAAAAAATCTATCATCAGTGCCCAGAGTGATAACCGGTGAGCTTAAATCTAAATCATTTATTGAATTAGTAACCGGTCCTCCGCTTGCAAAGAGATCGATATAATTAATGTCGGGTTTAATTATTACAGCACCATTTTCAGTCTTAGATTTATATTTAATTCTCTTAAGGTTTGAAACATATTTTTCATACTCTTTATCATTTAGATTATTTACATAATCCGATCCTGATTCTTCAAAGTCAAAAAACCTTGTCGTATTTATTATAAAATCTGTCACCTGGTTGTTTGCAGAAACATTCACAGACAAATCTTTATTGATTGGGCGGTTATAATCCTTTCCATTAAACGTAATGATATTATTATCACCAACGACCACTTTGTTGTTGTCGTTATTATCACCTTGTATGCCGGTTTTGCCCTTACAAGAAAAAAAAACCGGTATAAAAATGCAAACCAGAAAAACTAATTTTTTCATCCTAAAAAATTTATTGAATAATTTAAAATTGTAATTTAATGCTTTTCCTTTTGCGGATTTTTTACACTTTGTGTCTGAAAAAAATTTTAACATTTGTCCGGTTAATATTAGTTTGTATTTAAGAGTTCCGGTCTGAACTCAAAGTGCATGGTGTCATAGTGATACCATTTACCGCCCCAGATGAATCCATACTTCTCAAATATTTCCACTATTTCAAATGGAATCCGGTTAGTATATCTCATATTTCCGTTCCACTGCCAGTAATCTGAAAATTTTGTGTTAATGTCGATTGCGCTGCCGAAGGAATGATTACTTAAACGGTTAGTTCCGGATATGTTTCTCCACACGAATGTCCCTCCCGGATTTTTCAAATATTTTTGAAACTCTTCGGGAAGCCCATTAAGTTCTATTACAACTTTTTCCAAACTGTCGGAAGCTCCGTTGATTTTACTAAACATTAGTTGTGAACCATTCACCCAATTAACAGTCACAAGGTTTTGCTGAACCTCATCAGAATTACTACCATAAATTTTTTTAAAGAAGGGCTCATATCTTATTCTGCCCGGGTCGAAATCCTGTGAGGGCGGACTATTCCAATTCTTACCCATTGTATATTCCTGCGATAGCATATCTTCAATGTCCGGATCATCAAGCTTTTCGGCATGAGTTTTATTGTTGATTCCGTCATCATAAATCATAACAGTTCCGTCCTTCCAATACAGATTATTTCCTTCGGAAGAATCTAAAAAATTCGCATATGTTTTCAATAGGATTTTTAAAGCTTTCGGAACATTTAAATTTGAATTTACTGATGAATCTGACTTGTCCGAAAAACTTATATTGCTTTTAACTTTCTCCCTAGGTGAGCATGATAACAATATCAATATGAATAAATGAATTTTTAACACAAATTCTAATTTAATCACTTTTCATATTTTTTAATTAAATCACGATTTGCTTTTTCGATTCCGGAAAGCATGTTGTCCGTAACAATCTCATATTGCGGATGATACCAGCTTTTACCGGAAAAATAAGTTTTCATGTCTGCAGTTTTAAATATATAACCGTGTCTTGCATATATTTCATTACGCAAAATTTTTAATTCTTCAGTAGAAAGATCTTTTAAATCGGAATCGGTTAAATATCGCGAAGAAACGATTCCCTCGTTATCAGGGATTGAATTCTCTTGGTTAGATGAAGTGATTGGGGTTTTCTTTCTTCTGCCACTTATATTTTGTTGATTTAATTCTTTTTGTGTTATATTGGACTCTTCCTCCGCGGATTCTTTTTGGTTTGAAGAAGTGTTATTTGAATTAGAATTTTCATTCCCTGTATTATTGCTGCCATTATTACTTATACCAGAAACTTTATCGTTACTCTTGCATGAAAAAAGAATTGCACTTATAATACAAAGAAAAAACCATAATCTTTTCATGGTGAAAATTATTATTTTGTAATTTCAATTTTATTGTTGTCGTTGTTGTCTCCCTTAATTCCTGTGACTTCATTTCCAGCTCTAAAGATTATAAAGTATAATATTATCAGCACCAATATTATTAAACCAATTATTTTAAAATGTCTGCTGTGATTTTTCGGGGTTGTCGAATATTGAGATACAAAATCCTGTATTTCATTTTTGCTGTCCGGATTAATAATTTTTTTTAGCTGCTGAACGACATTTGCCCATCCTTCATCCTTGTTTTCCCAGGAGCTGATAGGTTTTGCATTTTTTGGAAGAGCTTGAAATTTGCTGAGTGATAAACTTGTATAATCACAATCACGGATAATAATCGGCACGATCGTAATTTCCCCTCTTTCATGCTTTTCAATAGCCGTTCTTATTTCTATATCTTGAATGTAGTCAGAGGCCATGAAGTCGGAGCTTACAAGGAATAAAACTAATTTTGAATCTTTAAAATGTTTTTTTATTTCTTCATCCCATTTTTCGCCGGGCAATATTTTTCTATCGTCCCAGTCATTGATAATACCCGATCTTTTTAAGCCGCTCAAATGATTTACGAGATCATTCTTGTATAATTCATCTGCATGCGAATATGATATAAAAATATTTATTGCCAAATTATAAAATTTAAATTTTATTTACTTTACCAAAGTCATCTTCTTCGTTTCCTTGAAACTTCCTGCTTCAATCGTATAATAATAAATACCAGATGCAAACCCATCACCATTAAACTCTACAGAATAACTTCCCGTACTCTGTACTTCATTAACAAAGGTTTTTACTTGTCTTCCGATCTCATCTGTGACTTTTATTTTTACGAAGCTCTGTTTTGGAATATAATAAGTAATAGTTGTGATCGGATTAAAAGGATTTGGATAATTTTGTGATAAAGTAAAATTTTCAGCTTCCGAATTATTATTGTTTACCGAAGAAACTATTCCTAATTTCAAAACATATAAGCCGGTCGAGATATCGCTCGCAATTATATTTCCCGAAGGAAGAAAAGGATAAATATTCCAACATCCCTGATACGCAGTGCTGTTAACCCCTGGATAAGTATCATAGTGTCCTACTTCAACAGGGTTTGAAGGGTTTTGAATATTATAAATAATCACACCTGCTCTGTAATGTGCGAGATAAAGTGAGTCTCCTTTTATGTATGCATTGTGAACCATCGAAGCATTATCATAAGGAATCAGGTCAGCCACCTGTATTTGATTTGTTATATCGGAAATATTCCAGATTTTGGCATGATTTGAGCCGCCTTCATCTGTGGTAACAAGAAACCTTCGGTCGTCAGTTGTCCAGGCATTGTGAGTAACCGCGCCCGGATATGTAAACTCTCTAATAAATTTTATTGAATCTTTATTTCTTGCATCGAGCATTACTAAGTATCCGTCATAAACCGATGCCCCGTAAATAGTATCATTCTTTATAAAGCAGTCATGAATATATCTGGTTCCCCATTGACCTCTCTTAACAGGATTTTCGGGATCTAATAAGTCCAGAATAAAAACTCCTCCGTTATTATAGCCGCCACCGTTGCAATATAAATATCTGCCATCTTGTGAAATTGAATGTGATCTGGAGTAACCGGAAAAAGTATAACTTCTAACAAAGTGTATTGAATCGGGCAAATACTGCAAATCAACAATTTGAACTCCCTGTCCGCCTTCGGAAACGATGTAAAGATAATGCGAATAAGTTTTCATCTCCCTGTAATTATAAAAAGAACCGGGTCCCGGAATGGTACCTTTGTTTATGATGTTTGAGGGATTTGTAACGTCATAAACAGTAGTGCCAGCGTAATGACCTATGATAGCATATTCCCTTCCGCCTGCAACATACCCCCAGCACGATGCATAGTGCCAGCCGCTCGGAGTTCCGCCGGTTGTGAATTCGTTTATGGTTCCAAGCATTGTCATATTGCTGATTGATTGTGAATGGCATATTGCAGCATAAAACAAAATTAAAAAAATAATTGTCTTTTTCATATATGGTTTTAAAATTTTTATTCAATTTAATATTAATAATAAAGAAAAGAAATTTAATTTTGATCTATGGATATGATTTATATTTTAAAAATATTTCTACTATATTAATGCAATTAAAGAAAACATTCAATATTGTTTCCTACTGAAAGTTAGGGAATAAATCTCAAATGAAAAATTATAATACGATAGTTGAAAAGATTGCAAAGTATTTAAGACACGAGATAACCTACTCAAAACTGAACGCCGGACAGCATATTAAGGAATCTCAAATTTGGAAGGAATTCAATGTGAGCAGAGTTCCTGTGAGAGAAGCCTTCAGAATACTTCAAAGCGAAGGGTATATTGAAATGATACCAAATAAAGGAAGCTACGTTAAAAAAATTTCACGTGAATATATTCTTCAGACTGCAAAAGTTTACAGATTATTAGCACCCGTCGTGCTTGAAAAAGCAATCCCAAGATATACTAAAAATACATATAAGAAAGCAGATAGTCTCATTAATAAAATCCATAAGTGCACCGATTTCAGTAAGATCGGATATTTGTTATGGGATTTTGCTATAGTAATTTATTCTCCTTCTCAAATGAAATTCATATTAAGTATTTTTGAAGATATTTATAAACACAGTATCAGAGTATTGAATGAAATTTTTGAAAATGAATCCAATGCAAAATTTAAAATTGATACACACAGAAAATTTATCGAACTTTGTAAGAATAATAAAAAAGATGAAGCAATTAATCTCTGGATAAATTTTATTGACCAGATAAAAGTAATCGTGCTTTTAGATAAGCCAAAATGAAAATATTAATATTTGAGGTTTAAATTACAAAATTTATTACCATCTTGCGTATAACCACCCCAAGTCAGTATGTATAATGAAGAACAACCATACCACGGTTGATAAAATAGCAAATTTTCTGAGAATAGAGATTACCTATTCCAACCTTAAATCAGGAGAGCATCTGAAAGAATCCGAAGTTGCAAAAAAATTTAGTGTAAGCCGGGTTCCTGTGAGAGAATCATTTAGAATACTTCAAAGCGAAGGATACCTTGATTTAATACCAAACAGGGGGAGTTTTGTTAAGAAAATTTCGCGAAGTCACATTTTCGAAACTGCATTAGTGTATAAATTACTTTCTCCAGTTGTTCTCGAAGTTGCAATCCCAAAGTATAAAGAGCAAACATATAAAAAAGCTAGAGAAATACTCAGGCAGGTTGATAAATGTAAAGACTTTAATCAAGTGGGTTATTTATTATGGGATTTTGCAAAAATAATTTATGGACCTTCAAAACTGAAATTCATGCTTGACCTGTTTGATGACATGTACAGACATAATATAAGAATGCTAAATGAAATTTTTGAAATGAAACAACATCAGCATTATAATACCACTAACCATAGAAATTTTCTTAAACTTTGCAAAATGAAAAAGAAAGAAGAAGCTATCAAACTTTGGAATAAACACATTAATGAAATAGAACAAATTTCTTTGAACGGTCATGAGAAAAAAACTATAGAAAAAATTAAATAGTCTTTCTTAATTTTATATCAATTTTTCCACAGCCTCCTTAATTCTTTCCACTCCCGTTATTTCCGCATTAAACTTTTTGATATTGAGATTTTTCAGATTACCTTTAGGGATTATAATTTTTTTGAATCCAAGTTTTGCAGCTTCGGTTATCCTTCTTTCAACATAAGAAATTGTCCTGACTTCTCCCGACAATCCTACTTCTCCCAACACTACTGTTTCAGAACCCACAGGAATGTCCCTGAATGAAGAGTAAATACTCATAGCAACGGCAAGGTCAATTGCAGGTTCTTCAATCTTTACACCTCCTGCAATGTTTAGGAAAATGTCAGACCTGTTTAAAAAAATGCCAAGCTTTTTTTCCAGTACCGCTACAATTATATTTAATTTTTTGTAATCAAAACCCGTCGAAGTTCTTTGTGGTATTCCGTAATTCGATGATGTAACCAAAGCCTGAACCTCGATTAGAATAGGTCTCGTTCCTTCTAATGAAGAAGAAATTATACAACCTGATGCACCGTAATTTCGTTGTGATAAAAAAACTTCGCTCGGATTTAAAACTTCTTTCAAACCTAAATCTGTCATTTCAAAAATTCCAATCTCGTTTGTCGAACCAAAACGATTCTTAATGCCCCGAAGAATCCTGAAGGAATGAGTCCGTTCACCTTCGAACTGAAGCACAACATCAACCATATGCTCTAAAACTTTTGGACCCGCAATCATTCCGTCTTTTGTAATATGCCCGACAATAAAGACAGAAAAATTATCAGTCTTGGCAAGATTCATAATTAATGCTGTAGATTCTCTAAGCTGCGATACGGTTCCCGGTGCACTTTCGATTTCCGAACGGTAAACAGTTTGTATCGAATCAATAATAACTATATCAGGTGATTCTCTTTCAATAACAGCTCGAATTATATCAAGGTTTGTTTCTGATAAAATATAAAAATTATTTAAATTGTAGTTAAGCCTGTCAGCACGCAATTTTATTTGTGAAGCAGATTCTTCACCGCTTACATATAAAATTTTCTTACCGGTGATTTTTTCAGCAAGCTGAAGCATAAGAGTAGACTTACCAATCCCGGGGTCGCCCCCTATAAGAATTACCGATCCGTCAACTATGCCGCCGCCCAAAACTCTGTCAAGCTCTTTAATATGGGTCAGAGTTCTGGATTCACTAATAGATAAAATGTCTGATAAGGATTTGTAGCTGTCATTATTAATCTTCAATAAAACATTAGAATTATTTTTACCTTTTTTATCGGTACTTATAATTTCTTCAACCATAGAATTCCAAGTATCACATTCGGGGCATTTGCCGCTCCATCTGACGGACGAATAACCGCAGTTTTGACAAACATATTTTGATTTGATTTTTGGCATCGTGATTAATAAAGCTGTTGGTAAAATTATTTAAGTGAAGTATTTATGAGAGACAGCAGAGAACAATTTTTATAATACAGATAAAAATAAAATAAAAAGAAATTTATAAATATCAGGCAATGATGAGACGTAATTTTTTTTTCATTATACTATTCATAAACTCAACCCCTTTAAATTTGTTAATATCATCTCCGGAATAAACATAACCGTATTTCTCAAAAAAACCTTTTGCTGTCTTACTGACATGAGAGAATATTTCATCGTTCATTTGCTCTGCAGCTTTTCGCTCAATTTCAATTAATAATTTTTTCGCAATTCCTCTTCTTTGGAAATCCTTATGAACATACATAAAATCTAAATATCCAACCGGCGTTATAGAACTCAATCCAACTATAATATCATCAATCACTGCAACTAAAAAATATTGTTCAGAAATAGGTTTCTTCCAATTGTCGTAATTTTCAGCACCCGCGGACCATATCTCAATTTGTTCTTCATTATAATCTTTTGCATTAACAGCGCGAACAGTTTCACGGTACAATTCAATAATGCCTTCTATATCTTTTTCTTCAGCCTCCCGGATTTTCATTTTGAATAACAATTTATTTTCAAAGTTTCGTAAAAATTAATCTTTTTTGATAACATATTTCAATTCAAGTTAGCAAAAATCATAAATACTTAAAATGTTAATTGCAAAAAACTCAAATTATTCCAATGTTCCGCTCTTATTATCCTGAAATTTCTTTAAGAATCATTATCACATATTATTTATTTTTTGGAAAAGCTATTTTTAAAAAAAGAAATGAAAACCACATATACCATTTTTTATTTTTTAAGCGGGCTTATTTTTTTTACTGCATTATTCGGTTCAACGGTCTTTAAACCAATGTTCGATTCGATTTCAGGAAAAACGCTTGAGCTTACCGGGTTTAAGAAAAGTTATTTTGAGACTGTTGATGATAAAATTGATGACCTTATATATAAATCAAAACAAATAGAACTTCAGATCGAGAAGATAAAGAATTTTTTCTCTTCTGAAAGAACAGACGAAAGCAAATATAAAAAAGAAAAAAGTGCGATGCTCGAAAATTCTTTTTACAATCCATTGGTTCAAATGTTTAATTATCTATATAGAGTCGGGTTTGTATTTGTATCTTTGATTTTTCTTTCTTTTGCAGTGATTTTTCAAGTAGCATACAGGAGTCAGGATTTAAGAAAGAGAGTGCGAAGATTGGAAGAAATTGTTTTGGCAAAAAATTAAATGCTTGTGATTTGTGAGATAAGTAGTAAGAGTCTCATCTATTAATGACAGAAATTATTAAAGATATAGACTTAGCTGTAAAAGAAATTAATACCGGAAACGTTGTCGGTCTGCCAACGGAAACAGTTTACGGTCTCGGTGCAAATGCGCTAAAAGAAAATGCTGTATTAAAAATATTTGAAACTAAACAACGCCCGAAATTCAATCCAATAATTGTCCATGTATATAATGAAAATGATTTTGAAAATTATTCTGTAAAGATTCCCGAAAATGTTTACAAACTTATTGATAAGTTTTCTCCGGGTCCGATTACATTCATTCTTAAAAAAAAATTTAATATTCCGGATATTGTAACATCCGGTAATGACAGTGTCGGCTTGAGAATCCCTTCACATAATATGTTCAGAGAAATTTTAAAAGAGACTAAGCTTCCTATTGCTGCTCCATCAGCCAACAGATTCGGAAAAATATCGCCGACCAGTGCGGAAGATGTTTTAACGGAGCTTAAGGGAAAAATTAACTATATCCTTGATGGCGGAAGATGTGAAATCGGAATAGAATCTACGGTTATCAGTTTTGCAGAAGATGAAATAAAAATTTTAAGACATGGTTTTGTTACAAAAGAACAAATTGAAAAAGTGATTGGAAAAATATCAGACGGAGAATCTAAAAAAATTATTTCACCCGGATTATCAAAAAATCATTACGCTCCTTCAACTCCGCTATATTTTGTAAATGATTATAATGATATTAAAAATTTTACGGGAAAAAAAATCGGACTTCTTGATTTTTCAAAATACAAAAATATGAAAGAGATTGCCTTGAATTTATTTTCAGATTTAAGAAAACTTGATTCTGGAAATTTTGATTTTATTATTTATAAAAAAGCAGATGAAGAGGGCTTGGGAATCGCTATTAATGACAGGCTTCAAAGAGCAAGCTCGGGAGAATTAAAAACTAATTTTCCTGTCAAAACTAATTCCGATTACGAACAATCAATCATTAAAAATTAATATGCCGGAAAGAATTATCATAAATTTTGATGACGAAAAAGAGAAGCCCGGCAGAGCTGAAAGCCAAATAGATGACAGCCGGATCGTTATTGATTTCGGTGAAGATGGAAAAAAAGTAAAAGTTGAAAATTTAGAAAAAAGTTACGAAGAAAAAATCTTAAATTTAAAAATAAATTCATTCTTCAAAGGAAACTCACATTTAAACAATTCATTCGATACGGAGTTAAGCTTTCCCGAAGGTATCGAGCAGGGATTCAGAAAAAAATTCAGTATCAATCTAAAGGAAGAATTTTTCAATTCAGTACTCGAAAATAACAGGTACATAATTTTATCTTCAAAAAATGGTAATATATATTTGATAGACAGGTTTTCGGGAGCAATAAAAGAAAAAATGTTTTTTGAAAATGAATCATTTGAAAAGACAGGATTAGTTTTTGAAAATTCAATTTATATTAATTCTTTAAAAAAAATATTTTTACTGAACGATTCAGCCGGTGGAAAAATTAAATCTGAAGCAATCTATTCTTTGGATAATGAGTATTTTATCTGGAGCAATCTCAATCGTTATAAAAACTTTTTAATGTTTACTGAATTCAGTACGTTGAGCAAAAAAGCATTCTTAAAAATTATCGACATAAATAATACGGAAATAAAATATGAACATAGTTTTGATGTTTATGGCTTTGTATGTGATAAAATTTGCATAGCCGAAGATTGTGCTTATGTTTTGTATGATTCATCAGTGCTGGTTTATGATATGACAAGAAAAACCGGAGAAGTGCATCCTCTCAAATTTAAAACTGATGAAAATTCTTTTATATTTTATTTGAACTATAGGATTTACATTACATCAAATTTAAACGAATTGTATTATCTTGATCTGCCGTCTCTTAACTACGGGTTCAGGTTTTCCGGAATAAAAAATAATTATGTTAATTCGATAGGAGGATTTGCCGATAATATTTTCATAGGAACGCTTGACGGATGGAAGTTTTACAAAATCAGCGGTTTATCTGTTTATAATTATGAAGATGAGTATGAAAATAAAATAGAAGCTATCAGTAAAAATATTCTTATTGTTTCACAAAAAAATAAAATTGTATTTTGCAATCTCAACAGGTTTCAGGAAGCTGAAGGATATGTTCTTGCATCGAAGGAAAACGGAGAGAAGGTTGAAATTATTTCGGCAATATTTTCAATAAATGAAATTTTTGTATTAACGCAAAAGGGTTTATTTGAAGTATTTACAAATGATAAACTGAATATACATATTTAGGCAGTTAGCAGTTAGCAGTTAACAGTTAGCAGTTAGCAGTTAACAGTTAACAGTTAGCAGTTAGCAGTTAACAGTTAGCAGTTAGCAGTTTAGCAGTTAGCAGTTAGCAGTTAACAGTTAGCAGTTTAGCAGTTAACAGTTAGCAGTTAGCAGTTAACAGTTAACCAATTAACAGTTAACAGTTAACAGTTAGCAGTTAGCAGTTAACAGTTAACAGTTAACAGTTAACAGTTAATAGTTAACCAATTAACCAATATATAAAGAGTTTGGTGACCAAAATAAAAATAATAATTGCAGTAATACTTTTAGTTTCACTAAAAAGTTTTGCACAGGGCAATTCCGAAAATCAGTTTATTTTTCTTTTCGATAATTCCGGAAGCATGTCTCCTTATTATCGCCAGCCGCAAAGCAATTTTAAATTATTCTGTAAAGCATTAATAAAAAATTCCGTAAAGCAAAATGATAAAGCCGATATTTTGCTTTTCACAAAGACCGATCCTCAGCGTGAGATTGTTTCACCTAAAGTTTTATTTGAAGGTGATGCGAATAAATTAATTCCTGATGAAGTAATGAGCAAATTTGTTTTGATGTCGGGCAATGATAACAAAACAGGAACTACAGATTTGATTGAAGCATTAGATAAAGGAATCGCAAGAGTCACAGAAAACACCGGAATAATATGGCTTATCACGGATAACATCAATGACAACTCCGGAAGCGGTGATTCTTCTTATTTGAACACTCTTGAATTTTATAACAAGCTTAGAAACGACGGCAAAATTCAAAAAATTCTTCTTTACCCCATACCGGAAAAAATTGTTGAAGGGACGGATACAGCTAAAGGTTTTGTCGCTTATGGAATAGTATATTCAAAAAACAATTTATCACAGCAGGATCTGGAATATTATGATGGAATACTCCGTGGTGTTGGGATAAGACAGAAGGCGATTACTCTGAAGCCATTAGACATAGGAACGATAGTATTAAAACCAAGAGTTACTCAAAGTAAAATTGCACCGGGAAAATTATTTTACGACGGCACTGCATTAAGAGGATTCGGTTTTGAAGAAGGTGAAAAAGTAAAAGAAACATTTAATGACCTGACTCTCAAATCGAATCTATATCCTTACATAATAAAAAGTGCAAAACTTAATGTAGGACTGGAAAATTTTACATCGTCGGATTATTCCGTAAAATCTCTCGGAACGCAGACTATTTCACCGTCTTCAGTAAGTAATGTATCTCCCGAAGGAGAAGTTACGGGTTTCTCTGTAATTTTTAATTTACCGGAAATCACCCCGCGGTTTTCCTTCAATACAATTTTCAAGGAAGATTTTTCGATAGGAGGAGACCTTGTGCTCGATGTTTCACAGGTTGACATTCTGCTGGATCAAAATTACGTAAACAGCTTTACAGAACTCTTTGCATTAAAATCTGTACCGGAAATTTTTCAGCCGGTTCTCAAGGATAAAAAAATTGTAACGAAAATCCCACTGGAAATTAGAATGAAATACGGACCGTGGAGATTGTTTGTATTGATAGGTTTAATCGTTCTCCTGCTAGGAATAATAATATTTTTTATAATTATGATTTTAAAAAAGAAATGTTTTGAATTAATCATTGATAACGTTATGCAGCAGGAGATATGCCTTGGAGGATTTTCTTCTTATTCTGTTTCACAAAATTTATCCGGTGAGCTCGGCAAAATAAAGAAATCATTATTCGGAAGTTTGAGTTTCACTTATTCAAAGAATACAAACTCACCCGGAACAACTGTTAAACTAATTGATGACGTCCCAATAGAAATACAATATGAAGACGAAGGGTTCAAAACAAATTCAGTAAGTTTGATGATCAGGAAAACCGATAAGAGTGTAAAATCGAATGTATCTTCAACTGATGAATCAGGAATTTATTAATAAATGATTAATCATTGATGAAAGGAGTGAGCATTATAATTGAGTAATAAAAACAGACATAAACTTTTCGATGATTATTCAATAGAGATTACAACCGATGCCGGCAGGTTTCGGGAATTTTTTGATAAATACGTTATGGTTGTTTTTGGCGATTCTGGATCCATAAACTTTGAAGAAATATACAGCAGCAAAGAAAAAGAAAACAGAGATAACTTATCAGAAAATTTAGGTCAGCCTTACAGGTTAAGATTGTATATTTTAAAAGGAAAGAAAAAAATAGGATGGTTTTTTGGTAAGCAAGAGAACTTTGAAACATTTTGTATGACAAACACGGGAATATTAAAGCAATACCGCAATAAGGGTATCTATAAAAAAATATTACCAGTGATACTTCAGATTCTTAAAGAAAAAGGATTTCAGAAAGTAACCAGCAGACATAGCGTTACAAATAATAATGTTATTATTCCTAAGTTGAAAGCAGGTTTTGTAATATCCGGATTTGAAATAAGTGATGTCTTCGGATCACTCGTTCATTTGACTTATTATTTTAATGAAACGAGGAGAAAAATCATTGAGTACCGTGTCACAGGTCAATCTCCGGATGCACAAATACTAAAACTATTAAATTTAAATAAAAATAAATAAAGTATTTTTTGATTATACATTTATTAATTTAAAACTCTTTAATATAATTTTTTAGCCTGAATCTTTAAGAATCAGATTTGCGGTTGAGTAAAAATGATTAAATGGTAATCAAAAAGTTCATAATTCTCATTCAGGTTTTATTTTTTACTACTCTGCTTTACTCACAGCAGGAAAGTCCTAATTATAAAACATACATTGCAAAGGTCGGCTATCAGGATACTCTTATTGATATTGGGTATAAGTTTGTAATTCAGTTTTCCGATATTCTTACACTTCAGAATAAAATTCTCTCCCCGGTTAATGATTATACTTTCGATTACCGCCAAGGAATAATTCATCTCAGTAAAGATTTATTTAAAAAATACGAACTTGATACATTTCAGGTATATAATTTGAAAATTGAATATGATGTTTTTCCTTATAATCTGAAAGATGAATATTCAAACTTTGATATTATTACTGAACGGGATTCCGTTTCAGGCGATACTGTTCAGATAGCAACACAAAAAAAAGATTTTATTGGCAGCATATTTGACGGGACAGATCTGGAAAAATCAGGGAGCTTGTTCAGGGGTGTAAACATCGGTTCAAACCGCGACCTGTCGTTGAACTCCGGCTTCCGTTTACAGCTGAATGGAAAGCTTACAGACGATATTGAAATTAATGCCGCGCTGACAGATGAAACTTCCCCGATTCAGCCCGAAGGAAATACTGAAAAGCTTCAGGAACTTGATAAAGTTTTTATAGAAATTAAAAGCAATAATTTTATCGGAACCATCGGTGATATCAATGTTGACTTTGTAAATACCGAGTTTATGAATTTTAAAAGAAAAATTCAGGGCGCTAAAGGTTTCAGCGATTATGGAGCAGGAAATATTTTTGTAAGCGGTGCGGTGCAGCGGGGGCTGTATAATACAAATTTATTTGGCGGAACGGATGGAATTCAAGGTCCTTATTATTTAATCGGGCGTGACAACGAAATTAACATTCTGATTTTATCGGGTACAGAAAAAGTTTATCTTGACGGAAATCTGATGACCAGAGGCGAGCAGGCAGATTATACTATAGACTATGGGATAGGATCAATTACATTTACAAACAACAGATTAATAACAAGTAATTCACGAATCATTGTAGACTTTGAATACACTGACAGAAAATATACAAGAACAATTCTATCCGGATTCAATCAGTTAAAATTATTAAAGAATAAATTTTCTCTTTCCGGATACTACGTAAATCAAAATGATAACAAAGATAAAACGGTTGACTTTACACTGACCGAACAGGATAAGGAAATACTTACAAATGCTGGTGATGATAAATTCAAAGCTACTAAATCGGGAGTTGAATATGTCGGTATCGATTCGGCAACCGGTCTGGGCAGGGGTCTGTATGTGAAATCGGATACTGTGATTAACAATACAAATGTTATTTATTATAAATACCTGCCTTATGATTCAAATGCAGTCTATCAGGTAATATTTTCCTTTGTGGGACAAGGAGTGGGAAATTATATACAGCAAAGCTCGTTCCAGTATGACTTTGCCGGATTGCAGCAGGGGAATTTTGACACTATAGTTTTTATACCTATACCTAATGCTTACCAGGTAGGTGATATAAAATTAAATTATGAATCTTCTCCAAGACGAGAATTTGTTTTTAATCTGGAAACTGCTTTATCTGTTACAGACGGGAATAAGTTTTCTTCTGCTGATGATAACAATAATAACGGAGTTGCAATTTTCGGTTCACTCGGAATAAATAAATACAATTTCAGAATATTAGGAATGAAAATGAATATTTTCGAATTGAATGTTAAAGAAAAATTAGTAAATAAAATATTTGTACCGCTGGAAAGATATAACCCGGTTGAGTTTTACCGTGAGTATGACATTCAGGATACGAGTAAGCTTACCGAAGATCTGCATGAAGCATCGTTAAGAATTGCACCGAATAGTTTCATTGACATAAAAGGTATCTTCGGACAATTGCTTAGGGGAACATCATTCAATTCGCTGAGAACGGTCGGAGAATTTTCTCTTAAAAATGACACACTGAATTTACCTGATGTAAGGTATAGAGTTGATATAATTAATGCCGACAATTCTCTTTTTAACACCAAAAGCAGGTGGCTCAGACAATATGGAAGCATCGGTTACAAAAAATTTATCGGAGGATTTTCTTTTGATAATCCTAACGTAGAATTCAGAGTTGATTATAATATGGAAAACCGCCGGAATAATATTGTAGGCTCGCAGGGAGACAGCCTGCTTACCGGCAGTCTTTTATTTAATGAAGTCAGACCACGTCTGACACTTAATAATTTTTATAACCTGAATTTATATACGGAATTCGGATTCAGAGAAGATAATACACCGGTTAACGGAATAATGCTTGACGAATCAAATGCATATACCCAGACTTACGGTGTGAAATACGGAGGTCTTAATTGGTTATCAACATTATTAGAGTTCGCGTTCAGAAAGAAGGTCTATACTGAAGCTTTTGTATCGGACGCAAATACAAACATAAATACTCTTCTTGTAAACTGGCAAACAAGAGTAGAGCCGTTTAGCAGCGCTATCCAAACGGATTTATACTACAATGTTTCAAGCGAGAGACAGGCAAAAATCGAAAAAGTTTTCCGGCAGGTTCCTGTGGGTCAGGGAAATTATATTTATCTCGGAGACCTGAATCAGAACGGTCTGCTTGATGAAAATGAGTTTGCGCTTACTGCATTCAACGATGGTAATTATATAAGAATAAATCTTCCCACAAGTAATTTGTTTCCGGTAACTGCTTTGAACACTTCTGCAAGAATAATCTTAAAACCGACACGATATTTTACAGTGACGGGAAATGATTTTTTTTCGGAGCTGCTGAGAAATACATCTACGGAATCTTATGCAAGAGTAGAAGAGAAGACAGGAGACCTTAACACTGACAATGTTTATTTCCTTAACTTCAGTACTTTCCAGAATGATACTAATTCATTATTCGGAACACAGCTCTTTCAGCAGGATATAAACTTTTTCGAATTCAGTCCCGCCTATTCATTGAAGCTGAGATTTATTCAGCAAAATACTTTTAACCAGTATGTCAGCGGCAACGAAAGATTCTTTACAATTCAAAAAATTGCAAAGCTAAAAATAGGATTAACAAAAGACCTGACTACAATTTTTGATTATGTAAATAAAGTGGACAGAAACGATGCTCCGGTGAATTCTGTAAGAAACAGGAACATCTCTTCCGACGGCGTATATACTGACTTCTCTTACAGACCTGTCGATCAGATCGAGAGCGGGTTTCAAATAAATTTTATTCGCGCAACGGATAAATATCCGTTCATCCCGACTCAGGCAGATATTAACCAGCAAATACTGAGATTCATTTATTCTTTTACATTACAGGGAAGACTGCAAATTGAAATTGAGAGAGATGAAGTCAGATTAAACAAAATAAATTTTACATATCCATATGAGCTGACAAACGGACGACAGGAAGGTAAGAGCATACTTTGGAGAGCTTTATTTGACTACAGCATCAGTAAAAATTTACAGGCAACGTTTAATTATGACGGAAGATCCGAAGGAAGCAGAAGAGTAATTCATACAGGGAGAGCAGAAGTCAAGGCTTTTTTTTGATTTGGGATTTACGATCTTAGATTTGTTTGCCTAAAGATTTAAAGTGTTTCAGATCTTTAATATCATCGATATCAATTAATTCTTTTAATAAATGATAAGTTAAATCATTTTGAATTATTCTCCTGATAGTCTCATCTGAAACATACTGATCACTCCACTTCATATTCTCAAATAAAAATGCATACTGCTCCTTCATTCCAAGCAGATAATACCCGCCGTCTTTAGCCGGTCCGATGACAATGTCGAAATGAGATAATTTTTCAAATGCTTCATTGATAATGTTTGAATCCAATTCAGGGCAGTCAGTCCCGATGATTACGGCTTTCGTATATCTCTTCTGAAAAATAATTTCAAAAGCATTTTTCATTTTTTCTCCGAGATCATTACCGGTTTGAATGACCTGTATAAAACTTGAGTCGAATAAATTTTTGTCAAAGAAATCGGAAAGAAATAAAAACTTTTTTTCTTTAAAATCTTTTGTCTCCTGGTAAGTCTTTTTCAAAAGCACTTTGTAAACTTCAAGAGCTTTTTCTTCTCCTGTATCTTTTGCAAGACGCGTCTTAACTTTCCCAAGAACAGGATTCTTCGCAAAAATAATTAAAGAGTTTTTGTGCATGATTCTCTTACCACAGATTCACAGATTTTTATTTTTTCAATATTGAATTCAATTTATTAATCTGTGAATTTGTGGTTGAAATAATTTTTATGTCATAAATAATTAAAGCAATGAGTAGCAAATATTCAATTATCAATACCGGAATATAGTCTTCCCAGATGTTTTGTTTTAAATGAAAGTAAACTGTAATATTTACCAGACCGATAATACAGCTCCAGAACAAAGCTGAATAGCTAAAACATACCGGCAAAAAAAGTACGAGCAAAGTTATATACCACATATGAACAGTATGTGAAAAAAAAAGATAGAAGAAAGAAAAAAGATACATTTTCTGAATAAAAGTAAAATTTGATTTTAAGATAATAATATAGGAAGCAATAAAAAATAAAATTAATATTAATCTGGTTAACTGATGATTTTCTATTCCGATAAATGAATTTATATATAAAATAATTTGATAAATTAAACTATTAAAATACCAGTGCTGCATATAGTTCTGCATAGTATAAAACAGTTCTATGATATGGTTTTGATAAAATAGTAGTAGCGAAAACGGAATCAAAAAATAGAATAATCCGGCAATTATTTTTTTATAATCTGAATTCAATTTAAAAAAATATATTATATAAAATAGAAGAAATACCAAACTATAAAGCTTGCTCATAACAGATAAACCAAGAAAAAGAAGTGAAAGACTTGAATCATCTTTCAAGGCAAAATAAATGCTTGCCGAAAGAAAGAAAAGCAGCTCAATATCAATATGAGCATTGATAAAAAATTCAAAAATTACAAGCGGTGAAAGAGCGTACAAAAAAATATAGTTCGTATTAACCTTTATCAGCTTTAGAATTTTGTAAAGAAAAATTAGTATACCGGCTTCAAAAAACAGATAGAAAATTTTTAAGCCGTAAGCATTGGCCCCGAAAAATTTATAGCTCAGAAAGTAAAGAATTTGTGCAAGAGGAGGATAGATTGTTTTTATTTCGGGATAAGTCAGCTTAGGATAAATAATGTTGTCATGCGAACTAATCAAATCCCGGGGAGCAAACTCAAACGGATTGAATCCTTCGTTTTGAACTTTACCATCCCACAAGTAACGGTAATAATCATCACTCGTGATTGGATTTACAAACAATAGAATCAGCCGCAGGGCTAAAGCAATGAAGATTATTTCTTTTAATGAAAGCTCTGGTTTGTTTTTATTCCTGAGAAAAAAAATGATATAAATCGAAAAGCAGATATAGAAATTAATTATGTATAAAAGTACTTTATCATAATTATTAAAGTTGAAAAAATAAAACGTCAGAAGAGTTAATGAATATAGTATTAATAACAGAACGTTATATTTATCTTTAAAGAGAGTCAGGAGTTTTTATTGCAAGTTAAGTAACTCCAATGAAAATTTAAATAATTACCTTTTTATATATTTTCTAGAAAGAGTGTACAGTTTTTCATTCTGCATGCTGGCGGAATCCATTCGTAAATGAAAAGATATTGCTTTTTAAAGAATAAATGACAAATTTTGTCAGGTCAAAATAATTCATTTCAAATTCGAATGAAATCCATCGGGATAACATTAAGAGAAATTAGAGAAGCCAAAGAACTCCTTCTTCGTGAAGTTGCTGCTTCAATATCAATTGATCCTACCTTATTAAGTAAAATTGAAAGAGACGAAAGAATGCCTACTAAACAACAAATAATGTCATTAGCAAATTATTTTAAAAAAGAGAGTAAAGAAATATTCTTAGCATTTTTGAGCGATAAAGTCTTTTATGAATTGAAGGATGAGGATTTGGCGATTGATGCGTTGCAGATTGCGGAGAAGAAAATAAAATATTTAAACCAAAAGAAAAAATGAACTGGAAAGAAATAGTTATCAAAATAATCAATAGTGCAAAAGATAAAGTTGTTGAAATTATGGAAGTTTGAAATTACAGTTCCCTTAAAATCACTAATGAAAGAGATAATATCTTCTACAATAAAAAAGGAAAACCAGATAATCCAATAAGAGCGGGAGGTTGCGGAGAGTGCCGTAAGCAGTTAGAAAATACAATCAATTGATATGAATGATATTATTTTTAGTAAACATTCTGAAATGCAAATGCTTTTAAGAGGAGCAAGTAAGGATGATGTAATAAGAACTATTAATGAAGGTCATAAAGAAACTGCTAAACTTAATAAACTTCATTCTACATTAAGATTTGATTTTAATTCCAATTCTCCGGTGAATAATAAATACTATGAATTTAAGACAATAGATGTTATTTTTGTAGAAGAAAATAATCAAATTATTATAGTTACTGTAAAAGTTTATTACCATTAAAATGAAAATATATTACGACAATAAAGTAGATGCGTTATACATCGAGCTTCGACCTTTGAAAGAAGGAACAGCAGTATCAAAAGATTTGAACGATGAGATTACAGGAAACTTCGGACCTGACGGGAAAATTGCCGGTTTGGAAATATTAGATGCATCGAAAATTCTTGGAAATAATTTATATAATATATCTTTCGAAATTCCTCAAAGTGAAATCAGAATAAATAATTAAACTCTTCCGATATTTAAAATTCTAAAAACACCAACTTAGAATACCTTGAATAGCTTATCACAAATTGTGATAACCATTTCAATCAGCACTTACTAATTTCTTTTGCTTTTTCATACAAAAACTCCTGCGCAAAGTCTGCTCCGTTTTCCCATTCTATTGTAAAGTCGTTAAGTTTAAACTTCCTGAATACACATCCAATAGTGAAGTAAACATTTCTCCCCACAATTCATTTTTCAAATCTACAATATTTGAAAAGCCATCACTGAATTCAAATTCAAATATATAATCTTTTAAATATTTAGCCGAAATTACTTTTCCAGGTTTCATAGAAAATAATTTACAAATCCTTTTTAAAAATCAAAACAAATATCACCCACAGTATCTTTACTCCCGCCTTCACACTTCCGCTCACTGTCCCGGTTACTTTCGATTCGCCGATTCTTTTTCTATAGCTTACCGGAACTTCGATGCATTTCAATTTCATCTTTGCCGCTTTGATCTGCATTTCGACTGTCCAGCCGTAATTTTTGTCATTCATGCTCATTGCTTTCAATGCAGAATATTTCACAGCTCTGAACGGACCTAAATCCGTGAATGAATAATTCCAGATTACTTTTATCAATCTTGTCGAAAGCCAATTGCCGAATATAGCCTGAGGAAGGAGAGCTCCATCATTTACTTTACCAAGTTTGTTTCCGAGAATTCTCGAGCCGATTACCATATCATAATTTTCTTCCGTGATGGGCTTTACAACTTCAACTATCTCTGCCGGAAAATCGGAATAATCTCCGTCAAGAAAAACGATTACATCATCACTGTTTAAATTTTTTTTAAAAATATAGCCGAGGCCTTTAAGACAGGCACTTCCGTAGCCTTTGGTTGATTCGGTAAGAACCGTTGCGCCGGATTGCTTTGCGGTTTGAATTGTGTTGTCAGCAGAGCCGTTATCAACAACGACAATTTCTTTCACATAATTTTTTGGAATGTCGGCAATGACTTTTCCAATTGACTTTTCTTCATTTATGACAGGAATGATAACGTAGATATTATTCAAACTTCCGGTATCTTAGATTAGATGAAACAGAAGGTAAAAAATTTCTGCAGAATACAATGTTGAATTCTTTGTAAATGTTATCGGACATTTTTACTTTAACGCTTTTTATGTTTTCAATGAATTCAAATTTATTCCTAAATTCATCTTCGCTGGAATTTGAGTAAGTTACCATTATTGCATCTTTGCCATTTAATTTTGAAAATGCTTCGGCAGAGTTTATATATTTGAATTTCAAATCACCCACGACGTATACATCGCCTTCTCTGTCAAAGTAATATTCCAGAAGCGGGCTTAAATTATAATCATCAGTTGCCAGAAAATCATATTCAAGTTTAGTACATTTAATTTCGTATTCGATTGTTGAAATTGTTTCTTTCCAGTTTTTCATTTTTACAATTCTTTCAGTCCAGCTTTTATCATTGTTTGCGTTACTTAAATAATCAGGCCAGTAATGTTTGTAAGTATTATCTATATATTTTCCGAATACATTTTCCGATAACAGCTCAATTTTGTCCGTAGGAAGAAATAATGTAAATAGTAAAGTAAAATTAAATATAACCATAATCGTAAGCACGGCTTTTACAAATTTGTTTAGATTAAAAAGGCAAAATGTTATTATAATTGGTATATACATTACAAAAAACCAGTTTCCTTTGATTTTTCCGGATAAAGAAAAACAAATGAAAATTAATCCTAAACAAATTGACAAATATAATAGAAATTTAAATTGGGAAGTTTTATTTTTTACTATGAAAAAGTTTTTTGCAGTTAAAAGAATCATCAGAAATCCGGCAGGCATCAGAAGAGAAATTTGAGACATTAGGAATGTTGCTGACTTTTGCACTAAACTTTCACTGACTTTATCTACGTCAGAAAGCAAATAATACTTAAGCCAGACGGGCTCATAAATTATATTCCAGATCAGTAAGGGTTGTATTGTTATAATCAATGACGCTAACAGGTAAAGGATTTTCCGGTCGAATTTTTTTTGAACAAGAACTAAAGAGCTTATTCCTGCGAATATAAAAACAACAGCATTGTATTTACTCATTATCATCAGTCCCATAAACAATCCGCAAAGAATCCAGTCCGAGACCGAATCAAATTTTATTATTCTTAAAAAATAATACACCGATATCATTGAGAAAAGAAGCAAAAAAGAATCGGGTGAAATGAAAGTAGAATAAATTGATATGAAGGGGACTGAAAGAAAAAAAATAATAGTTAAATATATTTTTTCTTTTTTTATATTCATCAAAAAACAGATTTTATAAAGAATTAATATTAAAAACAAATTCGAAATGAGAGCAGGAAAGCGAATAATTATTTCATCACTTGAGTTAAAAAGAGAAGTGAAAATTCCTATAGCCGCGATAGTTGTCAGAGAATATGATGGATCTACAGACTGAGACCAATTCCAGTAGATTGCTTCATCCTCGAATAATCCTGTACTTGCAGATGCGATTATCTTAAAAAGAACTATCAAAAGAATTGTCAGACGATAAAATATAATCTTATTTTTTAACGTAATCATTCAGTTTCCAGTAGTAGTCAAGATACAAGGTTTTTGATACATTATTTGCAATTATAAAATCTTTATCATCTTCGTTTATATATTTTATAATGTGATTTACAACCGAAGAATCTTTTTTAGTAAAATCTCTGCCATACCATTTATAAATCATTGAAAGAAAAATTTCATTTTCGTCGCGATAAAGAAAATTTTTCTTCTTATCGTTTATAAAAATCTTTGCCTGTTTGTCTAGCTGCTGTTCAAGTTTTTCAGGAATGTAAGCTTCCGGTATTATGACAGGACAGCTTTCGGCCGCGCACACAAGCGCATAGTGTATTCTCGGTTCGTTATATTTCGGTATAATTATTTTCTTTTCGATCTCGTCGAGACTGAATTTTCTCCCGGCTTTCATTTCTATGAATTTTATTTCAAAGGGATTTATACCGGTTTTCCATTCTATGTCAAGTATTGACTCAACGGGATAATAATCAGTTACGAGTTTTATTGTGTATAAATTGTAGACATTGATCCAGAAAGCAAGCCTTTCCCAACTGTCATCAATTGAATATGGCTCGAAGTCTTTCAAATCATTGACAATCTTATCAAGCGCCTTGTCTTCTTTTATCTGTGAATAATTTACTTTGCCGTCAATCACATACTTCTTAAAGAAATTATCCATTTCGGTGAAGTCGTAATGAACGCTTTCGGAAACAGTATTTATCGGAGCTTCCTTTTTATTGCAGGAAGTTAAAATTAAAACCGATATTGTAATAATGAAAAGCTGCGATAATTTTTTTTCCCCTATAAAAAATTTTCCATACATCATGAGCATTTCAATAATTGATTCCAAACCTATTCTAAGTAATCTGTAACTTACGCTACAAAAAGTCCGAGACGAATAGAAACAGTAATTTTCTCAGTGTCTCTGTGGCAATTTTTGATTTTAAAAAAATTCCTTAGAAATAAAATTCCAAATCCAAAATTCCCAATTCCAAATCATCTTAGATATTCTTTATTTAATTCATATCTTCCTTTGACAGGACCGTTCTCAAGCCTCAGTACTCCGCGTGGGCAAACTTCCGAACAAATCCCGCATCCTACACAAGATGAGCGAATAACATTTTGACCGCGCTGAGCATAAGACTTTACATCAATTCCCATTTCACAGTATGTTGAGCAGTTGCCGCATGAAATACACTGGCCGCCATTTACAGTAATTCGAAACCGTGAAAAATATTTTTGAAAAATTCCGAGTATTGCAGCCATCGGGCAACCGAATCTGCACCAGACCCTTCCGCCCATTAGCGGATAAAATCCTACACCAATAACTCCTGCGAACATTGCACCGATAAAAAAGCCATACCACTTTGCTGCGCCGTCTGTAAAACTGCCGAGCATAAAATTTTCATTTGCACGGTTGATCCAGAGCAAAGCAGTGATAATAATTATTATTAATAAAACAGAATGGACCATCCATCTTTCTATTTTCCAGCTCTTTAATGATTTATCGGAGTTTTGTCTGAATGGATCACCTAAAGTTTCCGCCATTGCACCACATCCGCATACCCAAGAGCAGTACCATCTCTTTCCGTAAAAATAAGTAAGGATCGGAGTTGCTATGAAAGTCATAACCGCTGCCCAAAAAAACATAAACATTCCTATCCCTCCGGACTTGATTAAATAATCATAGCTTGACGGAAACAAGTATTCATATTTCAATGGCCAGAAGTATGTAAAGAAAAATCCGTTTTGAATATATAGTGGAATCAGGTATGCGGGTATAAGTTGAAAGAACATTACTGAAATTGTTCTGATAATCTGATATCTGTTGTGTCTGTTATGAATTATCATTCTAACACCCATTACTAAAATTGCAATTGTATAAAGTGTGCCGTATAAAAACCACTGTGTAGCCGGGCTTCCTGTCAATGAATAGCTGAGCGAGTCAAAAGTCCTGATAACATTTTCCAGAAGCTCGGGAAACCAATAAATTAAAATGTATATGCCGGTAAGAAATATTGCCGTAACCCATCCGAGAAGACCCCTGTTGGTCATCGAAAGAAACATCAGGTTATTTTTTTTTACTCCGGCAATAGGAGACTCTTTCAATTGGGCAAGAAAAAAAATTAACGCGCCCGTTACTCCCAGTCCAATACTTAAGAAAAAAAATATTGCAGGATTCGTCTTAGATACGGCAGTAAAACTTATGAGGAAAAAAATCATACCTGCAGTAAATAAAAAAAGTCCTGCTCTTTTATAAAATATGATTTTAGGATTTATTGAAATGTCGTTGTGCATTTTTTTATTTTTAATAATATCCTGTAATTCCAAAAAAGAGATTTGCTTCTTGCTGTGCGTTATTACCGAAAACAGAGGTTCCGAAGCCCAAATTGAAATCAAATTTTGAACCCGTAAGTTTCTCGAAATTCTGTTTAAGATATATTCTTAAAACTCCGGAATATCCGCCTTCAAGCGATGTTATAAAATTTACAGGCGTGATAAGATTATTAACTCTTCCAAACTGAACAGGAACAGGTGTATCAAATTCATCACCGGAACTATTGAAATATTGAAACTGGAGCATTGGCTGTAAACCGAATTTAAAATTATAGTTTACAAGGAAATCAAAAATAAACTGGTTAGCTGATTTTGTAGTAGCTTGGTAAGGATTGCCATTAATAAAATCATTCATTTCTGTAAATGATATCTGACTCGTATCATAAAGGTAAGGGTAGCCGATTCCGTAAGGACGCGGGGTAAATAATTCGTTGGTCGTTGGGAATTTGTAGATGTATTTCCCACCGGTGGTAAGATTTAGGTTTTTAATTTTTAAATTAAAATATGCATTAAGATTTGCTGTCCAGCGGTCGCCATTTCCTCCGTGCGGATTGTCGAGATATCTCTTTGGTCTTGAAGTAGGGAAAGTAAATCCTGCACCGCCGTAAATGTCAAAATCATTTTTGGTTTTTAAAAGATTACGTGTATAAGATAATTCAATATCCTGAAAAGGACCTCTTGGTTTAACAAATTCAGGCTGCGGCTTTACATCGGTAGTTGAAGAATAAGAATTAATTTCCGTAAAAGTAAAGGGCAGTCTCAAAACCAATTTATTTACTTTTCCAAAATTATATTGAACCCACAAGAGCGCACCGCTTTTTCTAAAATAACCTCCGCTGTCAAGTCCTTTATCATATTGCCTGAACGATTGCTTTACCATTGTCGCATCACCGTTTGTATTAAAATATTTTTCTGCAGAGGAATAGTTGTATGCAAGACCAATCTTAAGGGTTTGCTTGCTGTCAATGAACGGATCATCACCGGTCACATCCCACATATATATTCTTACAGGGAAATTATAATCTGCGGGTGTAAGATAATCCAATCCCGGGTTATTCAAATCCTGCGAATAAGAAATTCCCGAAACATAAATGATGCTCAGAAGAATGAAGATTACTTTTCTCATATTTTGTTTTTTATATTGTTTTCAAAATTTTTATTGTGCTCCGGAGATAATGCAATCTTAACATTCTGAATAATTAAACTGCTTCTTTTGAGTTATTGAAAAATGATTTGTATAGTTTTCTCTTTCGCTTTGGAACAATTTTCTTTCCGGAAATATTCGAATTATAAATTCCGATAATATCCTTTTCGTACTCGTCAAAAAACTCAGGATCAAAATTAGCTTCAGCAAGATTTTCCAAAACATATTCGATCGATTTTTTTTCTTCTATCCACTTTACACAAACTTCCTGCCGGTACCGGACCCCCATTAAATTAAAACCAATTACACCTTCCTCGGTGTAAACAATTCGAATTGATTTTCTTCCGTCTTTATGTTCCCAGTACAAAGTCTTTTCACCGGGAATATTCATATTAACAAGCCCGTAGGTTTGATATTCTATATCAAAAAATTTTGCCGAGTTAAACCAGACTCCAGGCTCGTAAGCGGTTTTCTTGCCGCAAATTGTCTGTGCCAGTGCTTCAGCATGGATTCTTCCGGTATACCAAACCTGTTCAATATTTTTTCTGTGTAGAAATGTATTTTTGAATTCAGCACAATCTCCGGCAGCATAAACATTCGCGACATTCGTTTCAAAAAATTCATTTACCAATACACCCCTGTTGAATTCTATACTTGTATTCTTTACAATATCAATGTTGGGGCTAACACCAACAGTCAGTCCGACTAACTCACAAGATATCTCTTCCCCGCCGGAAGTTATTACCGATTTTACTTTTTTATTTTCATCACCAATCACTTCTTTTAGCTCGGTTGATAATTTCAAATGGATATGATGTTCGAGTATATGCTTATTAACCATTACAGATTCTTCATAAGGTAAAATATTATTCCAGTAGTTTTTTTCTCTGACAAGTATCGTTACGAGGATATTTCTTGTTCTTAACATCTCGGCAAGTTCTATCCCGATCAATCCGCCCCCGACAATCACCGCACTAGAAATATTTCTTGTGTTGTTTTCTAACAACTCAAGATCCTGCATCGAATACAATCCTTGTACACCATCAAGATCCTGACCTTTCCACCCAAATTTATTCGACCTTGATCCGGAGGCAATTATCAGCTTATCGTAATTCAATACGTTTCCGCTTGCAAGATTTACTCTTTGATTTTCAGTATCTATGAGCTTAACATAATCATGAATCAAATCAATTTTATTTTTTTCCCAAAACCAGTTTTCATACGGTTGAATATTTTCAAATTTTTCATGCCCCATATAAACATACATCAAAGCAGTTCGTGAAAAGAAATATTTCGATTCAGAAGAAATGACTGTAATTTTTTTATTACTTCTTTTTCTGATGTGTCTTGCAGCAGTGATGCCGGTAATTCCGTTTCCAATGATAATAATGTTTTCTGACATTTTATTTTTGTTAGATTCGATCAAATAGAAACGCTGTCTTATATTGATTTATACTGATGGATTTACCGGTTAATTGTTTTTTTCAGATGAGTAATTTTCATTCAACAAATCTTTAATAGTTTGTTCGGTCTTATCGTATTTTCCTTCACCGACTTTCTTATATCGTATCTCACCGTTTTTATCAATCAAAAATATGGTCGGCCATGCATGAACATCATATTTACTCCAAATGGAAAATTCGTTATCAGTAAGAACAGGATAAGTAATCCCAAGCTGTTCAACGCTTTCTTTTACGTTGTCGAAATTTCTTTCATTATCAAATTCAGGGCAGTGGACTCCAATCATTTCAAAATTATCCGATTTATATTTTTCATACCATTTTTTTAAATAAGGAAGAGTGTTAGTGCAGTTATAACAACCGAAAGTCCAGAATTCAATTAATACAACTTTACCTTTTAAACTTTCGATTGTAATTTCTTTATCTGTATTTATCCATTTGCCGGTTTTATTTTTTATTTCGGGAGCATCATCGGAGAAAGAAACATTTTTGTAATTCGGGGTGATATCTTTTTTAACAGGAATGCTGTTGACTTCAGCCATGTCACATGAATGTATATTTTTATTAAGAAATAAAAAAGAAATCAGGAATAAATAAAGAAAAATTAATATGATACCTATACTTCTGCTGTTTTTCATACTGTTTTTTAGGTTTATAAATATTTATACAAAGTATAAGTTAAGAAATAGCGCCTCCGCAGCTTGAGCCGGTACCGGCAGTGCATCCGAAACAATGCTGGCCTGTTATAATTTCACGATTGTCAAGAAAATTAATATCGAAATCCTTTACATGGGCTTTCTCAGTATTAATAATTTTCAAATCTAACATTTGATTAAAATCGCAGTCATAAAGATAGCCGTCCCAGCCTATTGAAATAGTATTTTTACACATTACATTTTTTGCAGTAGTGACATTGAAGGAAGTTATAAGTTTTTCCATATAATATTCATAGTTTCCGGATTCTATAAGATATTCCAAAAATCTGCTGATAGGCATATTCGTAATTGTATATAAATTATTGAAAACAATTTCATACTTTTGCTTAAGCTCTTTTTTAAAATCATTTTCAAAAGATGCCTGCGCTGCCGGCAGAAATGCACCTGTCGGGTTGTAAACTAAATTTAAAATTAAATCCGTGTCTTCTTTTCCATAACCGGCTTCGTTCAGCATATGCAGTGCTTTTATGGATTTTTCAAAAACTCCATCACCTCTCTGACTGTCCGTATTTCTCTTTTGATAATAAGGGAGCGAAGAAATAACTTCAATTTTATTTTTTGCAAAAAAATGAGGAAGGTCATTATATTTAGGATTAGAGAGAATTATTGTGAGATTACATCTTACCATAATGTATCTTCCGAGTTTTCTAATCTCTTCGACGAACCAGCGAAAATGAGGGTTTAGTTCAGGAGCACCGCCTGTTAAATCAACAACACTAATGTCAGTTTCGGAAAGTTTATCCAGGCAAATCTGCATAGTCTCTTTCGTCATAATTTCTTTTCTGTCGGGTCCGGCATCTACATGACAATGTTTGCATGTTTGATTGCACATCTTACCCAAATTAACCTGGAAAATTTCAACTTTTCGGGAATAGAGATTTCCAATACCGGATTTTTTTAGATAAGAATCAAATGACCTTGCTGAAAAGCGATCTAAAATTTTAATTTGTTCAGAGGAAGCTGCCAATTCTGAGTGGCGGTATTTGAGTGATTTGACGAGCATATGAGATTTTTATTTGAAAACCTTTTTACATAGAGACTTTCTTAACGTGATTCATCATCTGAACACCATGAACAAGCGATGATCCGCCGCGGATTGCTGTAGCAACGTGAATGGCTTCCATCATTTGCTCTTCATTACATCCTTTCTCCAATGCATCGTGAGAATAAGCATCAATGCAATAAGGACATTGAACAGTATGGGAAACAGCAAGTGCAATCAGTGATTTCTCTCTTGCTGTCAAAGCACCTTCTGCAAACACAGCACCGTAATAATCAAAAAATTTTTTTGCAAGTTCTTCATTGAACTCCGATACATCAGGAAATTTTTTCAGATCTTCGGGATTATAATATGTTTCCATTTAAACGGTTAATATTTAATTAAAAATAAATAATTTCAATTGTATCTCAAAAGGAAATATTAATGTAAACCTGAAAGATATTTTTATTTTTTAAATTTTTCCCATTGCATACATTTGATCCATAGTAGGATTTACACTTCCGCCTTTCGGCTCAAGCGTAATTGCAAAGGCTTGTGCGTCTTGCATACTCTTCATTTCGTGAAGACTTTTATCGGAAGGATCAACATCCATTACCCCGGCATCTATAGGCTTGCCATTGCTTAATGCCCACAACTGATACTGCTTGTCGGGCGGCGGCATAGGTAAGTTTTTCACTTCTACATAAACTTTTTTCGTATCCGGATTCCAGAATGCAACAACATGAGAGGAAGGCGACTTCTCAAGACCTTTTAAATCAACCATCTTATAATTTCTATCTTCCATTATTTCCATATCCATTGAAGCTTTACCAAGCTTGCGGCTTACAGCTTCATATTCCTGCACAATAATTTTTTTCTGTTCCGAAAGTAAAGCGATTTCATTTTTTGCCACATTCAATTTATTCCATAAGAAAAAATTCGCCCCAAGACTTAATAACAGGAATGCAATGCTTGCAGCCATCAAATAACGATAAGTATCTGACTTTTTAACCGAAGGTTCCGTCACCGTATTCAGGTTTGATTCAAAAGAATCTTGCCTGTTTGCTATATTATTTAATATTTCCGCTTTGACCTTTTTTGATGGAGTTTTAAGATTATTTGATATTGAAAGGTATATTGTCTTCTGAATATATTCGTATTCATCTTTTACTTCTGGATATTTTTTAATTATCTCTTCGACTTGTTTCGATTCGGATTCTGTCAGCATGCCTGATGCATAAAGTTCTAATATTCCGGATCCTATATATTCTTTGGTATTCAATTTATTTTTAAATGCAATATTTTAATTACAGTATAATGCTATACTTAATTACGGTTTTTAATCTATTTTGGTTTTGTATACGATTATTGGTTATGTTTCTAAAAACAAGAAAACGGGGAACAAATTCAAAAGTTTATGAATTTAATTCTATAATTTTAAATTTTGCTAAAATAAAAAGAATAAATTTGATTTCATATCTAATTGAATTTATTGTTTAATTTAAGTTATCTAAATTAAGACGAATAAAAAAATGTCAGATAATAACATAAATTCCGATGCAGAGTCACAAGATCAGCCGGAGACTTCTCTCAACAAATCGGAAAAAGAAGATAAAGACGAAATAATCTCCGGACATACCGAAAAAGAATCATCTTCCAAAGAAGAAAATTCAACCGATAAATCTTCAGGACAAGAAACTCCTTCACATAAAATTATTCCTGTTAAACCTAAAGATGGAAATTATCAAATAAGCTTAATCAATAAGTATCTTCTTAAGGTTTTAGTTTTGACCAATGGAGGAGTGAAGATTAACTCTACGGTAATTGAAAAGAAAACTTCTGCAGAAACTCAGAGCAATGAGATATATTTAAATCCAAAGCCGGATTTTGGAATGCAGGAAGTTGAGATAATGATAGAGGTTGAAGAAAAAAATGCGGGAAATAAAATTAAAGAAAATATTTCAGATAATATTTCAGCTAATATTCCGGATAATATCAGTGTGAATGCTGACTTTGCTGCAGATGAAAAAAAAGACAGTGTGGGAGAATCAATTTTTAAATTTGATACAATAAATGAAAATTTATTAAAGATTAAGATAATCACGTCGGAAGGTGTGAAGATTGATTCGATAGCACGGGATAAAAAAATTTCTGTTCAGACACAAAGCAACAGGATTTATCTCCAGCCAAAATCAGAAGATGAGATCCAGGAAGTAGACATTACGATATCAATTGAATCAAAGAAAAAAGAGATTAAAGAAGATGCTTTCGAAAAAACTGATGACATAAAATTCAAATTTATTCCTAATCCTGAAGTTTCAGATCTTATCCAGCCGCCTGATTATTCCAGCTTGCATTTACCCGATCCTTATTCAACAGAAAATAATTTAGATTCAGGAAGAGGAATTAAAAATCCGTTTGATGCACTAAGAAATCTCATTCGTAAAAATCTGGTCATAGGGATAATAGCTGCAGTGATTTTACATTTAGCTGCTGCAGCATTTGCATTTTACAATATAAGCAAAAAACAAAAACCGCTTGAGCCGGAAGAGCAGGGACGACTTATTGTAATTCAGGATTTACCTGATCCAAAAATCAAGTTAGAAAATGTAGAAGATCCGAATAAACCTAAGGTTGAAGAAAATCCAATTGTCAATGAGCCCGATATAATTGAACCCAAAAGAGAAGTTACACCTAGAAGGATTAGACCGCCGACGGTAACCCGTCCAAAGAGGGAGCAGGAAGAGGAAGATGTAAAGCTGGACTCTTCTATCGACGCAAATCTCACACGTGAGCTTGATTCAATAAGAAGACTGCTTACTGAAAATCCAGGATCTGATACTACTTTAGCCGACAGTACAGGTGACTCAACCATGTCTGTCTTTGATATCGCGGATTCGTTGAAAAATAATTTCAGCGAAAATGACATAGGTCTTGCTATGTATTATCCCAAAAACTGGAAGCTAATAGATGTGCGTGATATTGATAAAAAAGAAAAAATATTTAAGGGACTAATAATAACCGACACTACGGCTTCACAGCCGGGAACGATGAACTTGTTTGTTTCTTTAGATCCGGAGGGTAAAGAATTTAAATCTGAGGATTTTAAGACTGAATTTAAAATGAACGATTCCACTCTTCGTGCATATTTAATGGAGCCGAAAGCATCAGCCGGGAGTGTAAGCTACAAGTTTTACATTTTCAATAATCTCGCAACGGAAAAACTCTTAATAAACGCGCAGATAAGACAACAATTCTTCGATCAGTATAAAAATGAAATCGAAGCGGTAGTAAGGTCAATCCGAATAAGGAAAAAAGAAGATTTATAATTTTCTTATTAAAAAGAATATTAAAAAACCTGATATTTTTTTCCTGACAGTTATTGGCTATTATCTATTTCTCCATCAGCACCCTTGTCGGTTCAACTGATTATTTCAAAAGAGTCATTTTTTTAGTTACAGAAAATTTTTCCGTAGATAATTTGTAATAATATATTCCGCTCGGAAAATTAACGGCATTGAAATCAACACTATAACTTCCTGCACTCTGCTTTTGATTGACTAATGTGGCAACTTCCGTTCCCATAACATTATAAACTATTAATTGTACGGAAGCATAATTATGAGCCTCAGCAGGAATTTTGTAACTTATAACCGTAGAAGGATTAAATGGATTAGGAAAATTCTGATGTAAAACATAATCTTCAGTTATTTCCGTTTTTTTTTCATCAACAGAAATCAAGCTTCCATTCTCAGTGATTGTCACAGATTGATTTAAAGCTACGTTTGTAAAATATTGATCCCCTCCGGCGGGCCATTCGACTTTGATTGAATCAACTACAGAAGCATTTCCAAAACCGAAATGCAGGAGTAAATTTTGCCCGCAATATCCTGACTGACCGTCAATCTCCTGCATCTGCCAAACTGCCGTCCCGCCTATGTTTGCTTTGATTCTTACTTTAACGCCGATCGCAGATTTATTTGTTTCAGTTCCGACACACTTTATATTCATCCATTTGATTGTGTTTGATAATTCATTTCTATAAAGAGCATTCTTCTGATTTTCATTGTATGTATTAGCGGTTGCAATATCGAGATCACCGTCGTTGTCATAATCTCCCCATGCAAATCCGTATGAATAGCCGGAGTCATTTACTAATATTCCGGTTGTAATTTTTTCAAATGAAGCTGTACCTGACTCTCTGAGTAAATTTTTGTAAAGTTTATTTACAACTTTCTGAGTTAGCGAAGGTCCCACATACGCTTGTGTTATAAACATATCAAGGTCACCGTCATTATCATAGTCACCCCAGCCGGAGACTGCATTGTATCCTGCTTCATTTACTATCTGATCATTTGTAATTTTTGTAAAAGAAAAATTTCCATCATTTCGAAATAAAAAATTTAATTGGTTATCAGCATTTGTTACAAATACATCAAGGTCGCCGTCATTATCATAATCCCCCCAGCTTCCGCTCCATGAGTCACCTGCATTTGTTGTCAAAGGTGTGTTGGTAACTGAAGTAAAGAAACCATTGCCATTATTTTTATAAAGAAATTCATTTCGATTTCCTTCCCTGCAGACAAATATATCGAGGTCTCTGTCATTGTCAATATCAACCCAGTTCATACCGCGTGAATAAGCAAGTTCACTTCCCACTACGCCGGTATCAATTCTAACGAAATTGCCTCCTCCGGAATTTTTATATAAAAAATTTCTGTGATTCTGTCCGAAACTGTTTGTTACAAATAAATCCAGCAATCCGTCATTATCATAATCGCCCCAGCTGCAAGTTTCAGAATTGCTTGGTTGGGTACAGACCACGCTTGATGCCTGAAAAACAAAATTGCCGCCGCCTGTATTCAGATAAAGCAGGTTTATTTTATTCCACCAATTGACGACACATAAATCAGGAAAGCCGTCATTATTATAATCTCCCCAGCTGCTTCCATCCGAAGGCAAGCTGTCTTCCACAAGGGGTTGATTTAATATTCTCACAAATGTTCCGTTATCGTTTCGATATAAAAAATTATCGTCACCATACCTGTAGCCGGTTGAAATAAAAAGATCGAGATCATGATCATTGTCATAGTCAATCCAGTTAACACTCCTGGAAGCCCCGCTGTCAATGCTGACAACGCTGTTGATCATTTTTACAAAGTCCTGTGATTTTGTTTGGGATGTGAATAGAAAAAGGATTGTCAAAATTGTGATAATAATTGTGTTCATAATTTTAATTTATATTTTACTAATTTTTATTTTGTTAAATTATAAATATTATTACTTGAGAAAAATACTATTGATGTATTTGATGAGGGAAAAAACAGACTCATTATTTGAATCCTGAACCGGGTTCGTTTTCGAATTAGTTGTTGGTTTAGTTTTTTTTTATTCCGAAAACAAATAATAAATCAATATAATATTAATAAACTCTTTTAATCCCGATGAAACCCACTGCTGAACTTTTTGATCTTATAAAGTCATTGAGTCCGAACGAAAAAAGATATTTCAAGCTTAACGTAGCTTTGCAGAAAGGTAATAAAAATTATTTGGAATTATTCGCTGCATTAGATTCACAGAAGATTTTTAATGAAGTGGAAATTAAAACAAAATATAAAAAAGAAAATTTCGTAAAGAATCTAACCTTTACAAAAAATTATCTGTATAAGCTCATCTTCAAAAGTCTTAACTCTTATTATAACGAAAAATCAATTGATGCAAAACTTAATAATGTTTTAACACGCTGCCGGCTTATGTTCAATAAGGCTTTGTTTCCCGAATATTTCAAAAGTGTCAAATACGGATTAGAGCTATCCCGAAAATATGAAAGGTTTACTTCTCTGCTGGAGTTTCTTGAACTTGAAAGACAGCTTACTAAAAAAGAGGATATTCCTAAAAAAAATATTTTTGAGATTTACGATGAAGAGATTAATGTGCTCGACAAAATAAAAAATAATAATAAATACAAAAGAGCTATATCCGGACTTTTTAAGATATACAGAATGGAAGGCATTGTCAGAAATAAATTTACAGACAGACGAGTAGATGAAATCCTTTCAGCCGAAGAATTCAAAAATGCCGGGATGGCATTGTCTGTGACAGCAAAGGAAAAATATTTTTTTGCACTGAATATTGCAAACGAGCTGAAAGGAAATCCGGATAAAGCATATTTCTTTAATAAAAAAAGATTTGAATATATTTCAATGAATAAAGAAATCTTTCAGCAGTTTTTGTTTGACAATTTTAAAGATTCGTTTACGGCTTTGATAATCTCTGCTGCCCATGCCGGTAAGTTTAATGAAGCGGAGAAATTGATTGAAAAATATAAAAAATTAATTAAAAAGTCCGAACTGAAAGACATCGATAATATACTTGTTTTCTATATTATTACCATAGCCCATGCTATTTTCCGCCAAGAAAAAAAGACAGAGATTACAGATACTATAGAAAAGTTTTTAATACAATATAAAGGGAAGATTACAATTAACCATTACAACTATCTTTATTATCTTCTTGCTAAATATTTTTTTGTAATTGGCAAATTTGGAGATTCATTGAGAATGGTTAACCTTCTGTTTGAAATCCGGACTCTGAAGTTTACCATTCATATTGAGCCGTATGCAAGGATGCTGAATTTGCTGATACATTATGAACTCGGGAATCATAAGCTGCTCCATTATCTTATTCCCTCTACTGCCAAATATTTTAAAAGTAAAAATAAACTATTCAAAGTTGAATCAACTGTTTTAAATTTCTTAAAAAAGGTTAATCGTCTGCACAACGAAAAAGACATTCAAAAAAATTTTCTTTTGCTAAGAGATGAATTTATGATTTTAAAAAAAGATAAATATGAAAAAAATGCTTTTGTATATTTTGA
Source organism: Bacteroidota bacterium (assembly GCA_030855105.1). GTDB lineage: Bacteria > Bacteroidota > Ignavibacteria > Tepidaquicellales > Tepidaquicellaceae > JAGPCH01. The sequence goes on from JALYRX010000021.1 coordinate 52,781, forward strand.
TTTTTTAAACTGGATAGATAAAAAAATTAATCAATTAAAAGCTTACTAATTATGAAAGACCACTGGTTATTGAAAAATAAAAAAGCGCTTGTTACCGGTGCAACACGAGGAATCGGCAAAGCTACTGTTGAAGAGCTTTTGGAGCTGGGTGCAGAAGTTTTTATAATTTCAAGAAATCAAAACGATATAGAAGAAGAGTTAAAAGATTATAAAGTGAAAGGTTATAAAGTGGAAGGGATGAAGTGTGATGTAACTTTGAAAGAGGATAGAAAAAAATTATTAAAAAAAATAAAATCAGTTTGGGGAAGTATTGACATCTTAGTTAATAATGCCGGGACGAATACAAGAAAGAAAACTCTTGAAAATTCAGAAGAAGATTTTGATAAGCTGATTGATTTGAATATGAAATCGGTTTTTGAATTGTGTAAACTATTTCATCCGTTGTTAAAGAATTCCGGTGATGGTTCGATTGTGAATGTTGTTTCCGTAGCGGGAATTACTTCCGTCGGTACAGGTTCGCCTTACGCAATGTCAAAAGCCGCTTTAATTCATTTTACAAAATATCTTGCTGTAGAATGGGCAAAAGATTTTATACGCGTAAATGCAGTTGCACCATGGTACATACGAACATCACTCACCGAACCGGTTTTAAATGATCCCGATAAATTTGAAAAGATATTAGCAAGAACTCCGATGAACAGAGTCGGCGAGCCGGAAGAAGTTGCGTCGGTCATTGCATTTCTTTCGATGCCGGCAGCATCTTATGTTACGGGTGAATGTATTTCGGTGGATGGCGGTTTTTTGAAATATGGGTTTGGAAGTTTAGACCGCTGATGATTCGGATTAGACTGATGGTCGCTGATTTTTAAAACCAAATTGTTCATTAGAAAATTAGAAACCTTTTAACACAAAGCCCACAAAGACTTTACACAAAGTTCACAAAGAATTATTTCTTACATTATTTATTTTGCTCAAACCCTTTGTGTACTTTGTGTTTTTCATGTTTAAAAATCCTTAATGAAAAATATGGGTTAAAATAAATTGGAATCCGTTATTTTGCCGTTAAATCCGCGTTATCTGTGTGCAATTTAGACGTGTACATAGCAATTTTATTCCACTGAAAAACAAAACCACTCTTTGTATCTTGCGGCTTTCATAATTCAATAAATTTCATTTGAGAAATCTCAGACAGATTGTCGCCCTTGGCGGCGGAATGTTTTCTATGGAGCCGGACAACGGTTTGCTCGATAAATATATTTTGAATCTTGTTCCGAAAGAAAGACCGAAGATCTGCTTTCTTGGGACAGCAAGCAACGACGGAAAAGAATACAGGGAAATGTTTTATAAATTTTTTAAGAACATGCAATGTGAGCCGTCGCATCTGTCATTAATGCATCCTCCGGGAAACATCGAAGCTTTCATAATGGATAAAGATATAATTCATGTCGGCGGCGGCAATACAAATTTAATTATAGACACCTGGAAAAAATCCGGGGTAGATAAGATAATGAAAAAAGCTTGGGAAGCCGGCATTATCCTGACCGGGATGAGTGCAGGCGCAATATGCTGGTTTGATGACGGCATTACAAATCCTTCAGCAGGAAAGCTGACCCGTCTGCCGTGTCTTGGATTCATTAACGGAAGCTTTTGTCCTCACTATTATGACAGGGCTGAACTTAAAGAAGCATTCAGAAAATTAATTTTGAGCGGAGTGCTTGAAGAAGGTTACGGAGCGGAAGACGGAGCAGCAATACATTTCGTTGACTCCGAGCCAATAAGAATTGTAACTTCGCGACCGGGAGTTACTGCATATAAAGTAAGAAAGATCAGAAATAAAATTGTCGAAACACCTATGCCGGCGATGTATCTGGGTAAAGAATCCGATATCGAAATAATAAATAAGACAAAGAAAGAAGAAAAAGCACAGCTTGATGTCTTAAAAACGGTTTTATCTTTCGTAGAAAAAATAAACGATCATGACGTTGATGAAATGGCAACACTGATGAGTGAAGATCATACGTTTATTGATTCGTCGGGACTCGTGATCAACGGAAAAAAAGAAATGACAAAAGCATGGGAAGGATATTTTAAATGGTTTCCGGATTATGAAATTACCGTTGTTAATACTTTACTTACAAATGATTCTGTCGGAATGTTTGGAATTGCAAACGGAACATTTGATTCAGAGGATCCGACGGAAGAAGATAAGTTTGAAATTCCTGCTGCATGGCGTGCAAAAGTGAAGGATAATCTTATAACGGAATGGCAGGTAGTTGCGGATAATGAAAGTGTGAGAGATATTATAAAGGGAAACGGGATGAAAAGTATGATTAAGGAAAAAATAAAAATTGAAAAGACTTTAAGAAATTGAAAATGGTTTTGAACTTGTACGGAATTTTTTTGAGATAAATTTAAAAAGTTTAAAATAAACCTGCGTTTACAAAACAAACTGAAGTCTTGCGTGATAGAAGATTCGTACTATTTTCAGATAATTCTCAGGTTTCATTTTCATCAGAGATACAGCATTTCATTATAATATAAAATCTTACCTCACTAAATCCGTTTCAACTCATTAATTTTTTCTAACATCCATTTCTTATGTAAGAAAAATTTTTCTGTTCGTAATTCTTTTTCCAAGTTGCCGATTAAATATCTTTTTGTTGTTGAAATTGTTTTCAACTTTCTGAAGTAATATACAAACTTGATATAGTTTTCCTTAAGATCATTTGTTATATCAATTCGTCTTTTTAAATACTTACCTAAAGTTTCCAGTATAAGTTGAATAGTTTCGAAATCCCCCAATTCATAATTATTTTGAATTAAAAGAATTTTATGTGAAAGATAAAAATACGGATTTATGTTTTCTACATTGAGTAAATGCTTCAACGAAGAATTGTAATCTTTATTTTCAAAATTTATTCTCGATAATCCGAGATTGACAACCGACTCTCTGTATTCCCCCGATAAATAAAATTTATATTTTTCTGCAAAATCCTTAGCCCAGGAAATTTGCTTTAATATTGTTGCATGCTCGACTACAGAGTAATAATATTCTCCCTGTATGTATTCTCCGAATAATGTCAGAGAATTTTCATCCATTACCTTATTTATTAAAAATATTTCTTTAAGAAACTTTTCATCACCTTTAACTAATTTGTTGACCGAATAGTCAAGAATATTTATAAGCATATGTCTTAATAAATTTGAAGAAAATTTACCCCTGTTCCGTAAAATTATTCCTTTTACTTCAAAATAATATTGCTCTTCATTCAAATTGATTTTTGAAAGTATTATAAGAAAAAAAATATAAACAGTTAAATAGTTTTTCTTTATGTAAGATTTGTTTTTATTCAGATAATCAAGTATCTCATTAAATAGCCAGAGTTTAGAAATTGAATTATCTATAAAATCTTTTTTTAAATTCGATATTATACTTACACTTGTTATATTTGTCATTATGAAAAACATTCTAAGATTTTCAAACAATTTTTCTATATCACTGTCTATATTATTATCATCACCAGTTCCCAAATAGCTTACATTTTGAAAGTAATAGTGAGTCTGATTTAAGAAAAAATTCAACCCCTTATTAAATTCTCTTTGAAAATTTTTTTGTATTTCTTTTGATAAAGATGTAAACTGCCTTTGAATATTCCTGGTTCGATAAGTTTCCAATAAAAGATTTTTCTGATAATAAATATCTTTTTGATATTCGTTAAAAATTAAATACTTATCAATAAGCGATGCGAATGCTGAAGTTAATTTCCAGTATTTGGATTCATCGAATTCTTCGTTACCAAATACACTCCTATAAAAATCAAATTTTGAAACTCTGTCTTCAAAAACAAGATCGTAATTCTCAAAAATGTAATCGTACAATGAGATTAATGTTTTGTTGCTGTTAAATACCGGTGATAAGATGAAGCTTCTGAGATTGTTAAACTCCTTTTTTGAAATACATTTTAATAAATTGAAAAACTTTGCTTCTTTCATTATTTACTTAAGGAAGGTTAGTAACAAAATTTCTTGTTATTTTTTATTAAATTAGTCATTTATTAAATAATATTAAAGATTGTACAATACTTTGTATTTTTAATATTTAAATCTCACTGCAAGTCGTAGATGGTATTTCTTTTGTAGGTTTATATTAAATAAGATAGTTTTGTAACAGGTTTATTTTCCAAACAAATTAAAATCAAAAAATGAAAAACAAAAATCTTTTATTCTCACTAATGGTTCTATTGATTGCATTCACATTTTCTTCTTGTTCAAATGATGAAACCGGTATTATTTCACCGTCATCATCCTCGGATGTTCCGGACATATCCGAAAAAGGAGAAAACCCTGATGAAACTATCTTATCAACAGAAGCTGATAATTCACCAAGACCGGGTTTTATTTATTTACAAAGTAACGAAGCCGGACTAAACAGCATACTTGTGTATAAGCAAAATAATAATGGCTCGCTTACTCTTCAGGCAACAGTATCTTCCGGAGGACATGGCTCAGGCGGTGGGCTTGGAAATCAAGGGGCATTAACAATAAACGAAAATGAAAAGTGGCTCTTTGCTGTCAATGCGGGGAGTAATTCTGTATCATCATTTAGAATAGCAAACAGTGGAAACTTAACTCTTGCTCATACAATAAGTACCGGAGGTGTAAGACCTGTTAGCGTAACCAATCACCATCGCCATTTATATGTTGTAAATGCAGGAAGTGATAATGTTTCCGGTTTCCGCATCGGTTCCGGCGGTTCACTCACAGCCATCGCAGGTTCAATACAATCATTAAGTGCAGCGGGTACAGGTCCTGCACAAATTTCTTTTTCTCCAAATGGTCATTTTTTATACGTTACAGAAAAAGCAACAAATAAAATCACAACTTTTCCGGTTGATAATAATGGTGTTGCCGGTACAGGTAATTCTATTTCATCAACAGGCCAAACACCATTCGGATTTGATATTGCACGTGACCGCTATTTAATTTCATCCAATGCTGCAGGCGGTGCACCAACCTTAAGTTCGGCAACATCTTATGAAGGGATTAATTCCGGGAATCTTTCACCGGTGAATGGGGCAGTTGGCAATAACCAGGCGGCAGCATGTTGGGTTGCAATAACCGAACACGGACGCTTTGCTTATGTTACAAACACAGCAAGCGATAATATTTCTTCTTACTATGTAGGACTGTTTGGAGGTTTATACTTGATACATGCGGCAATACCTGCAGAAGATGCTCCGACAGAAATAATTGTAGCGGAAAACAATCGTTATGTATATGCTCTGAATTCCGCATCACATACAATTAGCGGGTATCGCCGTACATTACTTGGCAATTTAAATGCTATTGGTATAACTACCGGATTGCCAAATTTTGCAACAGGCATAGCTGTCAGGTAAAATTTAGAAACAGTTAAAATATTATTCGGATTTATTGGAGAAGTTAAGCATAATGAATGCCTGGCTTCTCCAATTTTTTGTTAGATATTCAACTTAACAGCATTTATCTTGTAATTTATTTTCCCCGACAAATCACTCTGTTTATCTTATTATATTTGTAATTCATTTTGCTAATTTGTTCTAACATTATGAAATTGGCAGCAATTCTTATTTTTAATTTACAGAACACTCAGTATATTACCAACGTAAAGAAAAGAAACGGAAATCAAGATCAATAAAGTTTAATGGTTATCAAAAATAATTTACGGAAAACTTGATTCCTTACAAAAATGTATACAATTTAATTAAAGTAAATTATGTAAATCATTGTCCTTTAATTACTTTTGAATGCTTTCATAAGGAATTATTAAACATTTTTTCCAATTAATATAAACAGTATATTTCTCTCAAGTAAATCCAAATCAAATTGAACAAACCTGTAAGGAATATTTCGGTAATTCTGATACTCATAGTCCTCGCAGCTTTGCTTATTGTTCCGAAATTACTATCCGAAAAAAATAAACAACCGACAACATCAAACACCGGCTCACAGGAAATTCCTGTGGACGTTTATGTAATAAGGTCAACTGACCTTGAAAATGAAGTTGCTACTGTCGGAACAATTATTGCTAACGAAGGGGTCGAGATAAAGAGTGAGCTTACTCGAAAGATCACAGGGATTTATTTTAAAGAAGGTTCATTCGTTCCCAAAGGTAAAGTATTATTCAAGCTTGATGATTCGGATATTCTTGCAAGATTAAGAAAGCTCGATCTCGATGAAGAACTTAACGTTAAACAAGAAGACAGGGAAAAGCAATTGCTGGATAAAGGATTGCTGACACCTGACGAATATGATGTGCGGTCCACGGATATTCAAAAAATCAGAGCGGATATAGAAATACTGGAAGTTGAACTTTCTAAGACAGAGATTGCAGCTCCATTTTCAGGCATTACAGGATTCAGGAACGTAAGTATAGGAAGCTTAGTAAATAATTCTGTTGTTCTTACATCAATTCAGGATATAAGCAGAGTGAAGGTGGACTTTTCAATTCCGGAAAAATATATAAATCTATTCAAACCGGGGCAGCAAATTACTTTTACTGTAGATGGGTATGATGAGGACTTTTCGGGCACTGTAATTTCTTATGATCCGAAAATTGATGAAAGTACACGGACAATAGAGCTGAGGGCATCCGCAAATAACAAAGGTAATAAACTTTTCCCGGGATCTTTTGTAAAAGTCAAACTAAAACTCGACAATATCAGCGATGCTGTAATGATACCTACCGAATCGGTCGTACCGAAGCTCAAAGGACAAAGTGTCTATCTTTATCAAAATGGCCAGTCAGTTGTGAAAGATGTAGATATGGGAATAAGAACAGACAAAGATGTTCAGATAATATCAAATCTTTTTATCGGAGATACGGTGATTACTACCAACATACTAAGGTTAAAACCTAATGGAAAAGTAAAAATAATAAATATTAATTAGCATTATTTATTACAAAGATTTGATTCTCAAAGATTCTAAAGTTTAATAAGAAATTTGAGAACTTTAAGCAAAAAATATTTAACTTCCTTCGAAATTTTCAGTAACAGCAAATGAGTCTATCATCAGTTTGTATAAAAAGGCCGGTACTTTCAATTGTACTCTCCATAATATTAGTATTATTCGGAATTGTAGGATTTCTAAATCTTGAAGTAAGGGAATATCCGAATATAGATGCTCCGGTTATCACAGTTTCCACTTCATATCCCGGTGCTAACTCCGAAGTTATCGAAGCTCAGATCACAGAGCCGCTTGAACAGTCAATAAATGGAATTGACGGGATCAGAATTATGTCAAGTACCAGCCGTGAACAGCAAAGCCAGATTTCAATTGAGTTTAATCTGGATAAAGATATTGATGCGGCAGCCAATGATGTAAGAGACCGTGTTTCAAGAGTTCTGCGTCAATTACCGCCTGATATTGATCCGCCTGTGATTGAAAAATCCGACGCGGACGCAACGCCTATAATCATTGTCTTTGTAAGCAGTGACAACATGAGTGTACTGGATGTAAATTCGTTTGCATCAAACGTAATTGCAGAGAAAGTACAGACTATACAGGGCGTAAGCGCTACCCGATTGTTCGGAGAAAGAAAATATGCAATGAGAATCCGGTTTGATCCTGACAAGTTAAATTCCTATAACCTGACTCCATCAGAAGTTCAGGGAGTCTTAGAAAGAGAAAATGTTGAATTACCATCCGGAAGAATTGAAGGTAACAATACGGAATTAACTATCAATACAGTCGGGAAACTATCTACACCGGAGGAATTTAATAATATTATTATAAAACAGGAAGACGGCAGTATAGTGCGGCTCAGTGATGTAGCTTTGACAGAATACGGTGCAGAGAACGAAAGGAATGAAGTTAAAGGTAAAGGAATGCTTGGAGTTATCATTGCCATAATTCCGCAGCCGGGTGCAAATGTGCTCCAAATCTCAGATGAGTTTAACAAAAGATTTGAACAGATAAAACAAGAATTACCAGCAGGCATGAAAGCAGAAGTTGTTTTTGATTTCTCTACGTTTGTAAGAAAAACCGTATTTGAAGTTGAAGAAACAATCTTGATTGCATTCTGTCTTGTTGTTTTGATAATATATTTATTTTTAAGAGACTGGCGTTCCACATTCATACCCGTAATTGCAATCCCGGTATCGATCATAGCTACCTTTTTTCTGATGAATCTCGCCGGATTTTCTATAAATGTTTTGACGCTGTTTGGAATTATACTTGCCATTGGGTTGGTATGCGACGATGCCATTGTAGTTCTTGAAAATATTTATGCAAAGATCGAAGAAGGTATGACACCGATACAGGCAGCTTTTAAGGGATCCAAAGAAATTTTCTTTGCTGTAATATCCACAACAGTAGCTCTTGCTGCTGTATTTTTACCGATAATGTTTTTAGAAGGATTGACCGGAAGATTGTTCCGTGAGTTTGCAGTTGTTATAGCAGGCTCTGTTTTGATTTCTGCATTTGTCGCTCTTACACTAAGTCCTATGTTGAGTTCAAGACTTTTAAAGCATCATGAACCGAGCAAGTTTTACAAACTTACCGAACCTTTCTATGTTTGGCTAAATAATTTATATGCAAAAGCTCTGGATGCTTTTATGAGTGTAAGATGGGTAACCTTCATAATAGTTTTGTTTGTTTTTGGACTAATATATTTTATTGGCTCGTCATTAAAATCCGAATTAGCGCCTCTGGAGGACAGATCCAATTTGAGGATACAGGTAACGGCTCCGGAAGGTTCTTCATTTGAATTTACAAGAGAATATATAAGGGATATAGGTCAGTACGTAATTGATTCAATACCTGAGGCATATTTTCCAATTGAAATAGTAGCAGGAGGCGGAGGTAATAGCGCTGTAAACAGCGGAGTTGTAAATATTTATCTTTCTGATCCCGAAGACAGGACTAAAGCTCAGGAAGAAGTTTTCCGAAAATTGTCAAGAGAAGTTGTTCAATTCACGGGTGTAAGAGCATCGGTCTCACAACCTCCGACAATCGGAGCCCGCTTTGGAGGACAGCCGCTGCAGTTTGTAATACTTGCACAGAACTATGATAAACTCGTAGAAGCATTGCCCATATTTCTTGAAGAAGCTAATAAGGATCCCCGGCTTCAGTTTGTTGATGTAAATATGAAAATAAATAAACCCGAAATTTCCCTGACTATAGACCGCGAGAAAGCAGCAGAATTAAATGTTTCCCTGGAAGATATCGGTCGAACGCTGCAGGTTGCATACGGTGGACAGAGAATGGGATACTTTTTGAGAGACGGAAAACAATATCAGGTCATCGGACAATTGAACAGGGAAAACAGAGATAAACCTTCAGATCTAAAATCATTGTTTGTTAAAAATTCAGCCGGTGAAATGATACAGCTTGAAAGTCTTGTAAAGCTTGATGAACAGGCGGTGCCCACTTCAAGATTCCGATACAACAGGAACGTTTCTGCAACTATATCCGGCGGATTAGAACCCGGCTATACATTGGGTGAAGGAAATCTTGCCATGAAAGAAATAGCCGATAGAGTTTTGGATGAAAGTTTCTCTACAGCATTCACAGGACAATCTAAAGACTTTGAAGAAAGCTCATCCAGTTTAGTATTTGTTTTTATATTTGCAATTATAATTATCTATCTGGTTTTAGCAGCACAGTTTGAGAGCTTCATTGATCCTCTAATAATTATTTTAACTGTTCCACTTGCTTTAGCCGGCGCAGTATTATCATTATGGTACTTTGATATGACAATGAACATATTCAGCCAGATCGGCATTATTATGTTAGTTGGTCTTGTAACAAAAAATGCAATTCTTATTGTTGAATTTGCAAATCAGAAGAAAGAGCAGGGATTGGACCGAATAGAAGCTGTTAAAGAATCGGCAACCCGCAGATTCCGCCCGATATTGATGACTTCATTAGCTACTATACTGGCGATTCTTCCAATTGCATTGGGCTTTGGAGCCGGTAGCAGGGTTTCTCTTGGAATTGCCGTGGTAGGAGGATTGATCTTCTCAGGATTTCTGACATTGTTTATAGTGCCGGCAATTTATTCTTACTTGTCGAGCAAGAAAGCAACTGTGGTTGAAGAAGAAGAAGTTGAATTTATTACCGATCCTTTATTGGATCATCACACGGCTTCTTGAATTTTTTAAATTAAACATAGAAAGAAAGACCGGTTTTGCTTTGTCTTTATCAATCGGTAAGATGCATAAATTTTTTTACCTCCACAACAGGAGACATCCGTCCAAAACGCTTTACATATAGATAGATATATTTACATCTTTATAATTTGATTAGAATTATCCCCTCTAACTTCCTTCGAGAATGTCTCATATGCAAAAACTCAACACAGAGGCACTGAGACACAGAAGAGAATAAGTTAAATAAAATACGAACTTTTCTGTGTACCTGAATTCCTGTGATAAAAGAAAATCGAAGTTTTGAGACTCACTCCTTCATGAAGGGGGAATTAAATGGGGATTTTCAGATTCAAAATTTAAGTTTATATTTTGATATCAGGTTCGGAACCAAATTTATAAAAATAAATCGAAGACAAATAAATTTGAAGAAAAATTATTCTTCATAATTTATTTTGGACACTACTGACCACCGGACCGATTAGGGAAAGATGATTAAATATTAAATTAAAATTAATCTTAAGAAATTTTTTCCGATATGATTTATAGAAATATATTCTTGAAATTAAATTCCGGTTGAGCATTATACATAATTTCCGGTATACCGTCATTTAAATAATTTAATTTTGAATCCTGATCACCCTGTTGTAAGTATTGTAATCCCTACTAAAAATCGCGCTGAACTCTTAATGAAGGCCATCGATAGCATACTAATGCAGACTTTTCGTGATTGGGAAATAATAGTTATCGATAACGACTCTACTGACAAAACTAAGGAACTAATAAATAAATATATGACAGAGGATCCGAGAATAAAATATTTCCGTATTCCGAAAAGTAAAACAGAAGGAATTTCGGAATATCTGAATTTTGGAATTATGAAATCCAAGGGAATGTATATTGCCCGATTGGATGATGATGATACTTGGTGCAATAAAAATAAGCTTCAAACACAAGTCAGCTTTATGGATTTAAATAAGGATTATGTATTAACCGGAGGCGGAGTAATAATGGTTGATTCAACAGGGACGGAATTATACAGATTCTTTAAAAATGAAACTGATAAAAAAATCAGAAGAAAAGCGTTACTGGCTTGTCCAATGGAGCATACAACAATAATGTTCAGAAAAAAGACAGGCATAGAAATCGGTTGTTATGACAAGTATAAAGTAGCTGAAGATTGGGATTTTTTTTTAAGATTGGGTAAGAAAGGAAAGTTATATAATTTTCAGGAATATTTTACTCGTTATATGCAATGCGATCATAACCTGTCTCTCAAGGATCAGAGCGAAGTAGCAAAAACGGAGATTACCATTATTAATAAATATAGAAAAGATTACCCTTTATTTCTTTACGGTATAATGATTCACTTTACGCAATATCTTTATTCTTTTTTACCTGAGATAATAAAAAAAAGATTTCAGTTTTTATTGAGGTATATAAAAAGAAATTATCTATGATAAATTTCCCGGATCACCCACTCCAATATTTTCAATTTTTAACAACACCCTGTCTTGATTTTTTAAAGATTTAGATTCTTTTAATATCGAAGGTATTGTTTTAAAGGCAATTTTCATATCAAAGATTAAAGACATATTTTCAATATAATATTTATCAAAATTGACTTTTGAGAATAAGGATAATTTACATCTTCCGTTAATCTGCGCATAACCGGTAAGTCCCGGTCTGACCGAATATATGTTATTTATTTGCCGGAGCTTAATTAGTTCAATTTGGTCGGAAAGAGTGGGTCTGGGACCTACAAAACTCATATCACCTTTCAAAATATTATACAGCTGAGGAATTTCATCAATTCCTAATCGCCTTAGAGTTTTGCCAAAACGTATATAAAACTTTTCAGGATCTTTAATAAATTCAAAAGATCTGACAGGTGCATCATAATTCATTGTTCTGATTTTCAGCATTACGAATGGTTTCTCACTTTTTCCAATCCGGTATGACTTATGGAAAATAGGTCCCCTTGAAGAAAGTTTTATAATAAACATTATCAGGAAAACCGGAATAAAAAATAATGTTATCACTGCCAATGAGAGGATAATATCATTTGGTCTTTTAAGCAATTCATATTTGAAAAACTTTTTCATTTAAAGTTTTAATCTTTCATATAACAAGTTTGGCCATAGCTGTGGCTGAATAAGAAAACTTGTTGACAGGAAACATTCCTGAGTGCATATACAATGAGTATCCTGAATCCAGTTCCGTATATCAATAGCAGTTTTGGTATTCCAGAGCTTGCTTAGATTAAAATCAAAATCCCTTAAATTCCCAAATGATTTCCCAAGCATCTCACATGGGTAGACAGAGCCGTCAGCATAAATCACTCCTGCTATTGCTCCGGCGGAACAAGCTCCTCCTTCCTTTTTGCTTTGCACGATATCACTTATAACTTTTCTTCTTACTGAATTCTTAGCACTAAGCCATTTTGCTGAAAGATGCCCGCTGTGTCCCTTGTAGCTTCCATCCCGGATTCTTTTGTTTATTATATCTTGTGCTTTGTTATAATTTTCCAGTTTGACATCACCTGCCATTGGATCTCGTGTTTTTCCTCTTACTAAATTAACCATCCATTCACCATCGGAATGAATTGTTTTAATAATTTCAGATATCTCATCTACAATTTCCTGATTAAAACTTGAAATAGTAGTTATTACTCCAACATCAAAATATGAAAATTTTTTTTTGAGTTTATTAAGTTCTTTGATAGTTTCAACTGCTGCGGAAAAGCTTCCTTTGAGGTTTCTGATCTTGTCATGTATATCTTCATTTCCATCCAGTGATACATCCACTCTGAAAGGGATACCCGGATTTTGCAAAAGCATGCGTTCTGTTTTTGAAAGTATCTGAGATGATAAATATCCTGAGGTTGGTATTTGATATCTTCGTGTTTTTCCCTTTCGTGTAAACAGCTTTACTATTTCCTCAATATCAGTTCTGCCAAAAGCTTCTCCTCCTGTTATGCTAAGGAAAAGCATTTTTTTTATAGAATCAGATAATTTATTTAATTCTTCAAAGGAAAGTGAATCTTCTTTGATGTTATCGCATTTCCATTCTTCACTAAACCAGCAGTGTTTGCATTTCATCCAGCACTTGTTGGTAACGAATAGAATAAGATATTTAGGAGTTTGGATATAACGGGAAATTGAGTTGGTTAAGACTTTATAAAATAAATCTTTCAATTTGTACTCCTTTCAAGATAATTAATATATTGTAAACTGTTTAAAGGTTTTATTATGTCAAATGATAACATATACTTAAGCAACCTGATGTTTAATTCATATCTTTTCTTTACATCAGAGATATAAAATTTATGAAGGAAGGAGTTATTCAAATTAAAACGTTTTGAATCTTCCAACTTAACATCTCCGGCAAATTCGTATGAATGAAACAAATAAACAATGGGCTTATTTGTAGCAAGCGATTCCTTCAGCAGTATTCTAAAAAACATTTTCATAAATTTCAAACCGAAGATATACAGCATAGATGAAATAAAAGGAAATCCAAGACAACTCAGTGGTACGACCCACAATGGTGAATGGCCTCTTATATAAACTGATTTTTCGGAAGGATGATACGGTACTCTTGGAGAAATTAACCATCTTATGTCTCCGCCTTTTGAATTCATAAAATCTATTCTTTGTGAACAAACCGAAAAATCCGACCTAAATCCTTTTTCGAATAATACTTTTTGCGTTATTGAAGAAGTAGAATTAAAAGGACCTCTGAAAGTCTCGGCTTTTCTGTTAAGGCAATGAATAATTTTATTATAAGAATAATCTATGTTGCTCCTGATTATTTCTTCACTAAGAAGTTTATAATTTTCATCAATCCCGTGATTCAACCCGTGAATTCCGAATTCATTCAGACCCGAATCATATTTCAGTATAGACTCATTAAACCGATCGATTGAATCGGAAGTCAGAAAAATTGTAAGAGGTAAACCAATTTGTTTAAAATCAGAATTTATAATTTCAAGAATGGTCTTTTGCTCATTTATATTATGATCCCTTGCAATCTCAAGATCCATAGTGATCAATAAAGGTACCATTAAAAACAAAATTAATTTTTTTTAAAAAAAAGAATATTTCCAATAGACCATATTGCGGCAATTGTATTTCTGTGAAACATTCTTATAGGTTCTTTAAAGAATCTATACAGCCATTCAAGTCTGACTCTGCGAATTAACATTGGTGCCCTTGGTTTGAATCCGGAAATGATATCGAATAATCCTCCGAGATTCCAGATCAGAACAGCATTCAATTTATTTCTGTATTTGAAAACAAAATTTTCCTGTAATGGAAATCCCATACCAATCATCAATACATCGGCACCGCTTTTATTTACGGATTCTACAATTCTTTCTTCATCCGACTTTTTAAAATATCCGTTGTGATATCCTAAAACCTTTACTCCGGGATAATTTTGTTTAATGTGATTGTAAGTTTTTTTTACCGACTCTTGCGAAGCACCTAAAAGGAAAATTCCTAATCCCTTTGCTTTCAATTTTTTCAAAAACAAAGGAAACAAATCCGTTCCGTTTAAATCTTTTAGTAATCCATTTCCTTTTACCGCCATACATAATTTCAATCCTATTCCTTCAAACACAGCAATAGAATTATTTTTTATGTTGGTGTATAAAGTTTTGTCTTTGTTAACTAAATAATAATTATTGAGATTGATATGCACAATAATTAATTGACTTCCATCAGATTCTATTTTTTCAAATATATAATTTGTGAAGTCCCGGAAACTCCCATAATGCAAATCAAGATCACTAATCAATATTTTCTTAATTTTCACTATTCTACCTGTTAGTCTTAAAGTTTAATTTTACAAAATAATTTGAACTATATGAATGTTAAAATTAAACTCCGGCATTTGAATTTTAAAAGAATTATTCTTTTAAACAAATTTAACAAATGTCAGAATAAATGGCTTTTTGTTTTGGTACACGCTTGATATACTTTTTTATCTTGTTTAGTGAAGTCCGAAGAGACAGTACCACTTTTTTGAGATGTAATAAAATGGATTATCTGTTCTGTAACGAATCAAATTATTTTATTAGAAGCATTTTCTTAGTATCTGTAAAGTTTTCGGTTTCCAATTTATAAAAATAAACGCCGGCCGGATAATTTGCACCCGTGAATTCTACCGAGTAACTGCCTGCATTTTGTTTTTGGCTGACTAATGTTATAACTTCATTTCCGAGAATATCATAAACTTTCAGATTTGTAAAACCTTTTTCGATTAGCGAATTGATATAACAAAGGAAATGGAAATCGCTTAAAATGTGGATTCAATAGCACCTCCAGAATCTGTTATTCCTTTATGTTATCAGACAGAAAGATACCGTCCGTTTTGAGAAAAATACAACAGACCATCTATCTATAACCGGCGAATAAACCAGTTCGAATCCACTTCGGGAAAATGGTTCTAATTTATTAAGACACTAATAAAACTTGCTGAGTTGGCAATTCTTTGGTTATAAAAGTATTACTAATGGGAATTCCGAATCGGCTTATGAAGTAAAGATAGGAGATAAATAAACCTTTTCTGGAAGGCTCTTTTATTTTTTCAAATAATAATAAATTCGTTAGTTTAATAAGTTATTTTATTTCAATCTCATGGATTGATTCACCATTCTTATTTGTTAAAATTTCTTTTTCATTTATACTATCAATGTTATATCTTTTTTTAAGAAAGTTTGTGAATGGTTTAAGTGTAGCGCCATTACAAAGCTGGACAATAATTTTTTTATGTTCATGAATTGTTTTTTCGATATTAATATTTTCGGGAATTGTAAAAAAATTATTTGAAAAATCATAATAAATTTCAGTAGGAAGGATACCTGCAAGAAAATCCGTATATTTTTTATTATTAGCTCCTCCGTAATCGTGAAATACCATGTACGCTAATGCACAATCCTCGTTGGCAGTCATCAAACTGGGAATCACTAATTCATTTTTATAATCATTCTTTATCAGATTTCTGATTTTATAGGCTTCATCTCGAAATTGAACTGCTTCTTTATATGCGTTGAAAATTGTTACAATAGCAAAGCCAGCGAGTATTAAAGTAATGGACATGTAAATTTGATTTAAACTTATACGCTGAAAATATTTCTTTAGAGCTTGATGAAATATTGAAACAGAGACATATAATCCAGTCACTAACAACATAAAGGATGGTATTAAATAATATTGTGTATAAGGTGCATAGTTTTTCGTTATGATTAATATTTGCGCAGTAATCCCAATAAATATTGCAATCAAAACCTTACGACTTTTTTTAAATTGTAAATTTTCAGTTTCAATCTTTCGAATAGAATAACCCATTATTATATTAATTAACATAAAAAAATATATTATTAATAAGAGTTTGTCCTGTTTAAATACTGTAACTATATTGTCAAAATATAAAGAAATACCAAACCGATTTACGTCAAAGGTTCCATGAACCTTAGAAGTAAAGAACAGAGTTTGAATCCAACCGATAAATTTTTTATAGTTTGAGATTGCCGGTAAAAATAAAATTAAAAAAGTAAGAACCCCTGATGATATAAATATGACTTTGTTCTTAATTGTTTTTATTAAAAGAAAAGGTATTATCCATAAGGGGACAAATGTGAGTTTGGTAACTGTCCCAAAGCCGAACACGAGCCCACAAAATATTATACAGGACAGGGATGGATTTTCCGGATCGATTTTAAAAATAAAAAAGATTAAAATTCCTATCAAAAGTATTGAAGCAAAAACAATAAAGTTTTCAGGTGCTACTATTACAAGACCATAAAAAATTTGATATGACACAAAGGGCGAAAGTTGCAGTAAAAGTCCCAGATAAATATTTTTCGTTGTTTTAAAAATAAATATTCCCAACAAAAACAGAGCCAAAGAATTTAACAAAACGAAACATCGGTTTATCAACTCTAAGTATTTTTCCGGATTTGAAAAAACTTCTTTTACAATTTCATCATTGGAGTTTGCCGATAGAAATTTAAGCTTTAAAATTATTGCTCCGAAAATCTGCACTGTGGTTCCAGGATGGTCAAAGTGCCCTACGCTGCTGAACTGCATCACGTTTAGAGAATTGATTAGATACACATAGCTTGGATCGTAGTAGTTTAGAAAGTAAGGACCGCCTGCATCTTTGATTATGTAACCGGTAATGAAAAAAAAAATCGGAAATATTAATAAAAAAAGAGAAGAATTAATTTTATTCAAATTAACTGCTTATTTTTGCAAAATAATACTGTGATAAAAATTATAACACTGCCATTTAACAATTCTCAAAATGAAATTAAAGTTGAAAATTGTTCTACCCTCTGTTTTAAATAATAAAGGAATGTTTCAATCACTTAGTCCGAGTAAAATGCATACAAATAAAATAATTAATAAATTAAGTTAGTTACTATAAGGTTAGGGTTCTTATTATATACAAATTCCTATTGTTATTTTGATGATCATTTCTATATTATTAATGATTAAAAAGAATAAATAAAATCTAATACAAGCAACTGATATAAGAATTTTAAATTAATAAATATAGGAATAATTCTAAAAAGAAATTTAAAAGAAATTTATAAATTATGCCCGAAAAAAATTTTGTGAAGAAATCTGAAAAATATATTTATATTTGTTCATGTGTAATTTTATTTTTATTCAGCTCTTTAGTACTAATCAAATCCGTAAAAACACACTATCGTTTTATTTCTCATCCTTATGAACTGGAATATCGTGAAGCGGCGGATTAAACACTACACAGCTTTATCTGAATCATAGAAATCCTTTTTCCATGGAGGAACAGCCTCAAAATACTTATGTATTCGGATTTTTCTATCCTCTAGCTGTTACGCCTTTTGCGCATATATTTGGCAACACACTTTTTGTCCACAGGTCTTTTGTATATTTTTTTATATTGGTAACCTGTTTGCTTGTTTTTTATGTATTGATAAAGTTGAAGTTAAATTTTGTTTTTGCTTTTACAGCTATGATAATTCTTCATCAGTCAATTATTAATGCAGCTAATACTGCTATTGCTAGACCGGAGGGCCTGGGAATTTTTCTATTTACATTTGGAATAATAATTCCCTGGAAATGGAATTATTCTAAAGTTTCGCTTGCAGCAAGTATAGTATTAGGAGTACTTGGCTATCTAACAAAACCTTACTACATTCTTGTAATTCCAATTGTAGCAGCATACCTTTTTATTTTTGTAAGCAAAAGAAAATCACTTATATATACTGCTGTTTCATGTATATTTCTATTGATAATAATTACAATTACATCGCTTGTATATCCCCTTTATCTCAATAATACTGTGGTTTATCATATAACCGACTCCGTTTACTACTATAGTTATATGAAAGATCAGATTGCCGAATATGCAGAGATTAATGTTTTTCTTATTATCATTATTTTTTTATCCTGCATATTGATTTTCTGGAAGTTTTTAAAACGTCATTTGATTAAAACGTATGAACAGCTTATGAAATACTTAAGAAATATGTTTCACGTTAACTTCAATTTAAAAATAACTAGAGATGAGCCCTTAATTAAAAGCAGGTTCGATCTTCTTTTTGTGTTTACACTTTTGATTATTTTAATTTTGTTTATTGTTATGCTGGGTGGTCACCCGGGAAATTGGCATGCTGCATATTTATTTCATCTTGCATCCCCATTATTAATACTTGTTACCTTTCAGTTGCTAGAAAAAACTTCAAGCAAAATTTATAAATCATTTGCTGCTGTCCTTCTTATTATCACAATGAATATTCAGTTTAAAATTCCGAAATATGACTTTGATAAATTTACATCCTGTTTTGAACAAATGGATGAGCTTATTAAAAAGAGTAAAAACACACTTAATTCACCTGAAAATGTTTCCATTATGATTCAGGAAAACAAATCTGTATATAATTCAGGGCTTTCTGAATGTTTCACTGGAGAAAAAGAAAAACCAAGTATTCTGGCAGCTGCATCCAAAGGAGTCTCTGAACGAATGAAAAAATTTCAAGAAGAAATTGATGGAAAAATAATCCGAAAAGAATTTGATCTTATACTTCGGACTAAAGATTTTTACAATTATTTGATTAAAGATAATTTACTAAAACAAAATTATGACCTTACGGGAACCTTATGCGCTCCTTTTATTTTTCATGAAACGTCAGTAGAAATTTGGGTGCCTAAGGAAAGAAAGTAATCAGCATTATTAACATTAAAGATATAAAGCCTTTTAAATATGTTCATTATTAACTGAAGTTACGCAAAGGGTGTAAAGTCATTTTCAGTTGAAATTAAACAGAGACTCAAGCTGCTTTAGTATAAGATTTTGTTGTTTTTATTTTTAGTGTTTGCATAATTTTTTCTCTTAGTAGATACAAGCTTTTATAGTTTC
>JALYRX010000096.1 GCA_030855105.1 Bacteroidota bacterium
TTTTTGCTTAAAACTTATGCTGTATCGCTTTATTAACTTCTGTTCTTTTAACATCTTTTACAGTCCTTTCTGTTTAGGTTTATAAAAATGTTACTAACATTTTGACAA
Organism: Bacteroidota bacterium; assembly: GCA_030855105.1. Lineage (GTDB taxonomy): Bacteria > Bacteroidota > Ignavibacteria > Tepidaquicellales > Tepidaquicellaceae > JAGPCH01. The sequence goes on from JALYRX010000096.1 coordinate 109, forward strand.
CCCATTTCAGGACAAGACATTCATTATTCATTATTCATTACTCATTATTCATTACTCATTATCACAGATAGCTGTCCGCAGGCTGCGTTAATATCGATCCCGCTGCTTGAGCGCAGATTCACAACTACTTTTCGGTTTTTAAGTTCGGAAATAAAATCAAATAATCTTTTATTTGAAAGTAATTTATTTATATCTTTTTGTTTATTAAAAATATCTAACGGTTTTCTTAATTCAAAATCAATGGGATGAAACGGTATTACGTTCAAATTGGACGGAACCATCATGGAAATTTTCTCAATACGCTTTATATCATTCTCTGTATCGTTTAATCCTTCAAAATAAATATACTCATAGGTAATTTTGTTTTTTGTTTTTTGATAAAAATAACTTAGCTCTTTATAAATATCGGATAATTTGTTATTTGCAGAAGTCGGGATAATAGATTCTCTCAACCCGTTATCAGTTGAATGCAGTGACAATGCTAGCTTAACATTTTTGATCGATTTATTTTCCTCCTTCATCAGGTCATCAGCAAATTTATTTATTTTATTTGTGAATCCTACTGTCGAAACTGTAATTCTTTTTGACGGAAGACCCAGCCCATCCGGATGAGTTAACATCTTTAAAGACTTAACCATATTATCATAATTCAAAAACGGTTCGCCCATACCCATATAAACTATATTCGTCGGCTCGATCCCGGTCTGACGCTTTACTTCATAAACCTGTGAAATGATTTCGCCCACATCAAGATTTTTCTTAAACCCCATTTTGCCCGTTGCACAAAACTCGCAGTTCACATTGCATCCCACCTGTGTCGAAATGCAGGTTGTGTTTCTTCCATTTTCCGAAATTAATACAGCTTCAATAAAATAATTCTCTTTCGGAGATTTAATTTCAAATAAAAATTTTTTGGTATTAAATTTTTTTGAATCCGATACTTTAACTGTAGCTAGTGAAGGAAGAAAAAAATTCCCGTTAAGCTTTTCTTTCAGTCCGGAAGGTATTCCGGTAATATCATTAATAGAATGGACATTCTTCCTGTGAAGTGAGGCAAAGATTTGTTTCGCCCGGTACTTAGGCTCACCTAAATCAATTATTTCTTTTTCTAAATCTTCAATAAAAAGATTTAGTATATTTTTCTTTGACATCTGAATTTGTATATGCGAGATGTGAATAATATAGCGATTGAAATTGAATTTGAATAGATGTAATTTTTGCACAATGAAAATAAAAATGTTTTCCTCTCAAACCCTCGCTGCAATTAATGAATCCGATTAATATTCATAGCAAGTCAAAGTCAGATGACATCGTTCTGATCGAAGAAGCATTGACAGGTAACCAGATGTCTTACGAGAAGCTGATGAAAAAATATTATCAGATGATTTACAATCTTGTTTACCGAATGATCTCTAAGAAAGAAGATGTTGAAGACCTTACACAGGAAGCATTTATTAAGGCATTTAATTCTTTGCATAACTTCGACCAGCAGTTTGCTTTCTCAACTTGGCTTTTCAAAATAGCTACAAATAATGCGATAGATTACCTGAGAAAAAAGAAGCTTGCAACGTTTTCAATTGACAAAGATATCGAATCTGATGACAGCGATTACAGGTTCGAAATTGCCGACCATGAAAACAAACCCGACACACACATTATAGATTCGCAGATGAGAAAAATTCTCGATGAGGCAATTGAGTCCCTTCCAAATAAATACAAGGAAGTAATTGTAATGAGACATAAACAGGAAAAAGAGTATGAAGAGATTGCAAAGGAACTGAAGCTTCCCCTCGGAACTGTCAAAGCGCATATCTTCAGAGGTAGAGAATTGCTTAATAAGTATCTCAAGGATAAGATAAAACATTATTGATTTGATATTTGAAATTTCGGATTTGGGATTTAAAGAGATTTTTTAATTTTGATTTTGGATTTTTGAAACTTATATATTAATATATAATCTTTGACATTTGATTTTTGACCATTGGCCATTGAACATTAACCATTGAACATTAACCATTGAACATTAACCATTGAACATTAACCATTGACAAATGACTATTCACCGTTAATTTTTTACCATCACTAACAATTTTCGACTAACTATTTTCAATTTTCATATTTAATTTATTTTCATTAATGTTAACTGTTAACTGTTAACTGCTAACTGCTAACTGTTAACTGATAACTGATAACTGATGAGAGACGAAACTCCTTTGATGCGGCAATACAAGAAGATCAAGGAAAAATATCCCGGTACTATTTTGCTTTTTCGAATGGGAGATTTTTTTGAAACTTTTGAAGATGATGCCGTTACTGCGTCAAAGGTTCTCGGGATAACACTGACTAAGAGATCAAATGGAGCTGCATCGGAAGTTCCTCTTGCAGGATTTCCCCACCATGCACTGGATAATTATTTACCGAAGCTTGTAAAGGCCGGATACAGAGTGGCGGTGTGTGAGCAGCTCGAAGATCCCAAATATGCAAAAGGAATTGTCAAACGTGATGTCATCGAAGTAGTTACTCCCGGAGCAAATTTTTCCGAAAAACTTCTCGATGTTAAATCTAATAATTTTCTTGCCGCTGTTTATATAAAGGACAATGTCTGCGGTTTTTCTTTTTGTGATGTTTCAACGGGTGAATTCGCCGCTTCTGAAATTCTTTTAAAAAATCTTGCCGAACAAATTGACATTATCAATCCATCCGAAATTTTAATTACAAAAAGAGAAAAAGAAAAAGTTTATAAGGCATTGGACTATGATCCTGATGCATCATTCGTTGAGCAAAAAAATAAATTTTTTTTTACGAAAGTTGATGAATGGGTTTTTAATCTCGATTATGCGAAGGAAGTTCTTACAAATCATTTCGGCACGCAGTCTTTGAAAGGTTTCGGGATAGCTGAATTACACGAAGGTATTATTGCGGCTGGATGCATCATGAATTATCTGAATGAAACTCAAAAGAACAATCTTCCTCACGTAAAAAAAATTTATAACTATGATTATACCGATTATATAATACTCGACCCTTCGACAAAGCGTAATCTTGAGATCACTTCGTCAATGACAGAAGGAAGCAGGGAAGGGACACTTATCTCAATTCTTGACAGAACTCAAACTGCGATGGGCGGTCGTCTCATGAAGAAATGGATTTCAAGACCATTGAAAAAAGAAGATCAGATAAAAAAAAGACTGAATGCAGTTAAAGATTTTTTTGAGAATAAAAACGATCGTAAAAAATTAATTGAAGATTTGAAATCTATTGCTGATTTAGAGCGATTACTGTCAAAAGTTTCCACGGGAAGAGCAGTTGCCAGAGATTTGGTTCAGCTGAAAATTTCATTGAAAAAAGTAATTGAGATTAAATCAAAGCTCGAAAAATTTTCTACACCTTCTATCCAGGCATTAAGAAATAATTTAATTGAGATAAATGAATTGATTTTGAAAATCGAAAAGTGTGTGAACGAGAATTTTATCAGTGGGATTGATTCTTACGGTGTTATTAATAAAGGTTATAATCCTGAGCTTGATGAGATAAAAGATATTTTGATAAACGGAAAAACATGGATTGAAAATTTTCAGAGCAAGGAAAGAAAGCGAAGCGGGATAAATTCTCTTAAAGTTGATTTTAATAAAGTCTTCGGATATTATATTGAAATTACAAAAGCTAATCTCGACAAAGCTCCGTCCGAATACATCAGAAAGCAGACACTCGTAAATGCCGAGCGTTATATCACCGAAGAGCTTAAAGAATATGAAGATAAAATTCTCAATGCGGAAGAAAAAATAAACACGCTCGAAAATAAAATTTTTCTCGAGATGAGAAATTTTATATTGGAGTACACAGATCCTATTCAAAAAAATGCTTCATTGATAGCAACAATAGACGGACTAATCAGCTTTGCGGAAGTTTCGGAAGCTTATAAGTATGTGATGCCGGAAATTTCAAACTCTGATAAACTTGAGATCAAAGACGGGCGCCATCCTGTGATAGAGCGGCTTCTTCCTCCGGGTGAAAAATATATTGCCAATGATACTTCAATAGATACCGGCAACAATCAGATATTGATTATTACCGGTCCCAATATGAGCGGTAAGTCGAGTTACCTTCGACAGGTTGGTTTGATTGTTCTTCTTGCTCAGATTGGATGCTTCGTTCCGGCAAGAAGTGCAAGCATAGGAATTGTTGATAAAATTTTTACACGTGTCGGTGCATCGGATAATATTTCAAAAGGTGAAAGCACTTTTCTTGTTGAGATGCATGAAGCTGCAAACATATTGAACAATGCAACGGGAAAGAGTCTGATACTTCTTGACGAAATCGGCCGCGGTACAAGCACCTACGATGGAATCTCGATTGCATGGGCAATGACGGAATACCTGCATGAAAATCCTAATGTCAGAGCAAAGACATTATTTGCTACACATTATCATGAGCTTAATGCACTTGCTGACTTATATAACAGAATAAAAAATTTCCGCGTTGAAGTAAAAGAATTTAATGATAAAGTAATTTTCTTAAGACGGATCACTGAAGGAACCGCCGATCACAGTTACGGTATACAAGTTGCACAAATGGCCGGCTTACCCGTGTCAGTCACAAAGAGAGCAAAGGAAATTCTCCGTTCGCTCGAAGACAAGGAATACAAAAGAAAAAATAAAGATGAATTTCAGATCAGCATGTTTGAATCTGCAGTTACTGAGTTTAAGGATGAAGCTTTGAGAAAGCTGCTTGATGAAGTTGATATAGACAACATAACTCCTCTTGAGGCAATGAATATATTAAAGAAGATGAAGGATGATGTGAAGTGAAATACAATTGAAGATTTAATAAAACACATAGACATATAGAAAACATAGTTTGTTTTTTAAAATTTTCTACTTAATACCTGTGTAAATTTGGAAAACAACAAAGAAAAATGACTAAGAAATATTTAGATGAATTAACATATAAGATAATTGGCGCCGCAATAGAAGTTCATAAAGCATTAGGTCGGGACTATTGGAAAGTGTTTATCATACTTGTATGAAATATGAATTACAACTTAGAAATATTAATTATAAATCTGAAATGATAATCCCTTTATTCTTTAAAGAAGTTAAAATGAATGTAGATTTAAGATTCGATTTGTTTGTTGATGATTGTATAGTGATTGAATTAAAAACTGTTGAAACTTTTGCTCCACTTCATGAAGCACAATTACTAACTTATATGAAACTTTTGCGAGCACCGAAAGGGATTATTATCAACTTTAATTGTGTAAACATTTTTGAAAAAGGACAGAAAACATTTGTTAATGAAATATTTCGTTCTTTGCCCGACGAATGAACTAACAAAATAAAACACCTACCTTTTAATCTCTTATAGTTCCTATTGCAGGATAGTCTCTAAAAATTTTTCTATGTGATCTATGTTCTATGTGGTTAAGATGAAGGATGATTCAATATCTACTTTTAATTTTTTTAAGTCTTTACTTAGTTGATCCTTAAAAAGTCTTAAAATTTAAATTTACTTCAATAAAATTACTATTTAACAACGTTCTAAAAATGGTAAAAATAAATTTGAACTTCCTAATTAACTTTCGGAAGTTGAAAG
>JALYRX010000097.1 GCA_030855105.1 Bacteroidota bacterium
CTCCAGTCACTCCACACATTCCACTCACTCCACTCACTCACACACTCCAGTCACTCCAGTCACTCCAGTCACTCCAGTCACTCCACACACTCCACTCACTCCACTCACTCCACAAACTCTACAAACTCTCCAACACTATTTCAGCAACATCTTTTACATTTACTTCTTCGCTTTTTTCTTTTGCTTTCAATCCGTCATTAAGCATTGTCATACAAAACGGACATGCGGAAGCGATTGTCTTTGCGCCCGTAGCAAGAGCTTCTTCTGTTCTTTCTATATTAACTCTTTTTCCTTCATGCTCTTCAAGAAACATTCGTCCTCCTCCTGCTCCGCAGCAGAAACCTTTGTCCTTCGAGCGTGCCATCTCAATCAGATCAACTCCGGTGCTTTCAAGAGATTCTCTTGGTGAATTATAAATATGATTATATCTTCCGAGATAGCATGAGTCGTGATAAGTAACTTTTTCTTTTATTTCTTTTTTAGGAATTAATTTTTTTTCTTTTAATAATTTATCTATATACTCGGTGTGATGAGTTACGTCAAGTTCGATACCGAATTTATTATATTCGTTTTTTAATGTATTCATACAATGCGGGCAGGCAGTTACAACTTTTTTTACTTTATATTTCTTTAATGTCTCGACATTCTGCTGAATAAATGTCTGCGCAAGAAACTCATTACCGAGTCTTCTTGCCGGATCGCCGGTGCATTTCTCTTCGCTTCCCAACACACCGTATTTTACTCCTGCTTTATTCAAAAGCTGTGCGAAAGATTTTGTAACATTCCTGTATCTTTTATCAAAAGCTCCTGCGCATCCGGACCAAAATACAATATCAAGTTCTTCAGCCGAGCCAATGTTGGATACTTTTTGTAAATTGTTTTCTTTTCCTTCCTTTGCAAGTTCGTCGCTTAACTCATCTATCCAGTCATTTCTTTGTTCAGCTCCAAAAGCCCAAGGTGATTCGTTATTTTCCAGATTCCTGAAAACGGTATTCAGCTCATTCGGGAATTCAGATTCCATCATCACAAGATCTCTTCTCATATCCACGATCGGCGTAATATGATCGATCATAACGGGACATTCCTGGACACATGCCATGCAAGTCGTGCAAGCCCAGAGTTCCTGCGGAGTAATATAGTCGTGAACTAAATTCTTCTGCAACACAGGATCATTCTCTTTTTCCTTTTCATCTTTACCTGTTAATATCGGTCCGACATCTTTCGTTCGCTTTCTTATTTGTGTTACAATCAGTTTTGGATTTAAGAGTTTACCAGTAATATTTGCAGGACAGACTGATGTGCATCTTCCGCATTCAGTACATGTATAGCCGTCAAGAATATTTTTCCATGTTAGGTCTTCAATATCCTTTACACCGTATTGTGTAATTGATTCATCTTCAAAGTTAATCGGCTTCAGTTCAATTCCATAATAAGGAATTTCATAATTCGAAAAGAAAGTATTAGGGACTGAAGACAGAACGTGAAAATGTTTCGAGTAAGGGAGATAATTTAAAAATGAAAGAACGACTATAATATGCGCCCACCAAAAGACTTCGTACATCGTTTGTGAACCATTGGAAAAAAATCCTGCGATGAATTCCGAAACGGGTCTGTATCCCTGTGATTCACCGATTAATATTTTTTCAACACTCATTCCGAACATAGTTACCATTACTAATCCGATCATTATAAGTATAAATGTTGCATCTAATCTAGCAGCTCTGTCCACCTGCAATCTCTTTGGTGTTCCGATATATCTTCGTATTAAAGAAAAGACAACAACAATAAACACCAGTGCTCCGAAGAAATCCTGCAAGAATGTTAAAACATTATATACCGGTCCGAGGAATGCAAATGTAAAGTCCGGGAAAAATCCTTCGATGATTGATTCAAGTACAACAAATAAAAGAACAACAAACCCCCAGTATATACAAAGGTGAAGTATTCCCGCCAGTTTATTTCTTAAGAGCTTTGTTTGAAGAAAAGCTATTTCAAATGTATTCTTTAATCTTTTTGTAACATCATTAAAACGGTTTTCGGGTTTTGCAAGCTTGAGGTAAGAAAGAAAATTCTTTACGGAATAAACAAAAAATACAATCGCAGCGATAAATACAATTCCGAAAATTATAGGTCTGAGCATTAAAAAACTTTCGTTCTTAGAATTTTTTTACAAATTACTCAAATAGATTGTAATATTAAAGTTAATAGAGTTTGTAAGGTTTGTAAAGTTTGTAAGGTTTGTAAAGTTTGTAAGGTTTGTAAAGTTTGTAAGGTTTGTAAAGTTTGTAAGGTTTGTAAAGTTTGTAAAGTTGAAAAGATTGTAGGGTTACATGTTTGTGAGGTTTGTAAGTTAATAAAGTTTGTAAGGTTTGTAAGATTTGTAAGATTTGTAAGATTTGTAAGATTTGTAAGATTTGTAACGTTCTTGTAATATTAGTTAAGTTTGTGAATATGTAAAAATAAAAAGCCGATGAATTTCCACACCGGCTTCTTTTTCAAATACAATTATAAATTATAAATGTCGCATTGCAAAGCAAAGTTAATTTATTAAATGCTAACTGCTAACTGTCAAGGCGTAACTTTGCCTACAAAATTTAAAGCATTATTATCCGCAATTGCAGCATCAGCCAGATCAACTATATTATCTCCGTTTACATCAGTCCTTACATATCCTGTTACAAAATTATATGAATCGTTATCTATCAATTCATTATCAGTTAAATCGATTATTCCATCCTGATTTACATCTCCGCTATAGATTCCAAATTTCACCGGCGATGGATCGACCTGTATCATATTATTCCCGTATGCTTTATTTGCCGCAGGTGTAAAATCATAAGTCAATGTACCGGATGAAAATGCAACAGCAGAAAAGCTCCACGTCTCAATGGAGTTTCTATGTCTGACATCTATATAATAATTTGTGCCGTTAGTAATATTAAAGAAAATAAAAGTCCCTGCACCCGTACTTGTCAATATACTTTTTGACGAATCTATATTTCCAAAGGGCGTGGTAGAGCTTCGCAAATAAACAGTTGCAGTATCTGCGACCATGGTATTGGAAGCCGGATTATAAAAGCCTTGTATAAAAACTGTAAGGTTCAAGACATATGCAGTTGCTCCGCATATTGTACCGCCTCCTGAAAAAGTCCCGTTAATGGTTACCTTATCAGCACATACATCAGCGCCCGGCTGTATTACAACGCCCGTTCCTGCCTGGTAATTCAGTGTACTCTGAGCGAATGCAGCTGAAGTAAAAATTAGAAATAATGTTGTAAAATAATATATCGTTTTCATTTTTCGCTTCCTTTATTTGAAAATGTTGGAGGTTCATTTGTCTTGTTATTTGAGACAAATTTAACAGTAGTAAGCTCACTGACTATCTTTTCAAGATTCACTATCTTCTCATTCATAGATTTTAATAATTCCAATTCAGAGAAGAGTTTTTCGTTTTCACTCTTCAATTGTATATTTTCAACTTCTAACTTTTCACCTTTAACTTTTAACTTTTCACTTTCAACTTTTAACTCTTGAATTGCTTTTACCATCGGAGCGAGTAAATCATTGTAACGCATTTCATATCTTCCCTCATCGTCTATGGTAATCATTCCACTGTTATCAACACCTGATTCTTTTAATACCTCTTCAATTTCCTGAGCTATGAATCCGTATTCAGTTCTTTGCTTTTCATCGTTATTGCGTGTGTATAAAACAGGTCTAAGCTTAGAGATAAAATTTAAACCAAGATTTGAGTTAAGGATATTTGACTTCCATTTCCTGTCACTAGTTATAGTCCAAGGTACTTGAATGCCGGCATAGGTAACTGATGTATTCCCTATTCTGACCTGATTGCTGGCTGTACCGTCAGGCACTTGAGCATCATTTCCGATGACGGTGTTATTACTGCCTGAAGTAATATTTCTACCTGCCCTATTTCCCAAAGCAGTATTAGAAATTCCGCTGCTTAGATATAATGATTCTACCCCCACAGATGTATTCCCAAAACCGGAGATATTTTGATATAAAGATCTGAATCCCAAGCCTGTGTTTTCACTACCTGTAGTGATCGAATATAAAGACTGCTCACCCATACCAGTGTTATAAACGCCGGTGGTGTTGGAGTATAATGTATGTGTTCCCACCGCTGTGTTATCTCTGCCTGTGGTGTTGTAATATAAAGCCTTTCCCCCCACAGCTGTATTACTAATGCCTGTTGTGTTGAAATACAAAGAATTATATCCGAAAGCTGTGATATATTGGCCGACGGTGTTGGAATATAAAGAACCATTACCCACAGCTGTGTTTTGATATCCAGTTATGTTGGAATATAAAGAACCATTACCCAAAGCTGTATTTTGAAAGCCGGTAGTGTTGGAAAATAGAGAATTATTTCCAACAGCTGTGTTAAAATCTCCACCGGTGTTAGCATACAAAGCTCCATTACCCACCGTTGTGTTCTGTTTGCCAGTGGTATTGGAAAATAATGATTGAGTTCCCAAAGCGGTATTATAAATTCCAGTTGTGTTAGAATGTAAGGAACTTAATCCCACAGCTGTGTTAAAATTGCCGGTAGTGTTGGAAGTTAAGGATTGATGTCCCATAGCTGTGTTATTATAACCGGAGGTGTTAGAAAATAAGGAGTGTAGTCCCAAGGCTGTATTATTGTAGCCAATCAAGTTGCTATTTAAAGAATTATGTCCCAAAGCTGTGTTATGATGTCCGGTGGTATTGTATCCCAAAGAACCCCAACCGACAGCTGTGTTATAGCTTCCATTGTTGGAAATCAAAGAACTCATTCCCACAGCTGTGTTATAAAAACCGGTGGTGTTTGCCTGTAAAGAATTAAATCCCACTGCTGTGTTCTCACCACCGCTGATATTGTTACGTAAAGACTGATACCCCATTGCTGTGTTATTATTGCCGCTGATGTTGGATAATAGGGCATTGTTACCAACTGCTGAATTATAATCACCATCTAGGTTGACTCGTAAAGAAGAATAACCCACAGACGTGTTATAATTGCCCTGAGTATTAACAGTTAAAGAATGACTTCCCACAGCTGTGTTACCATTGCCAATGGTGTTATACTGTAAAGAATTCCATCCCAAAGCTGTATTATCAATACCAATGGTATTTGAAAATAAAGTAAAATCTCCCAGACCGGTATTTCCATATCCGGTCATAGTAAAATTACCGGAGTTAATACCTAAGAATAAATTGTCTCCGTAATCATGCAAAAATCTATCAGCACCTTTGAACAGAACACCCAGGCCTGAGCTTGTCGTATTCACAAGCCCTAGCGATCTTAATATATTCACATTGCCTGTTGATTGGCTTAATGTCAAATAATTAGTTGACGCATTTTTAATTGTGAACACACCGTTTGTGCCTAGTGTATTGGTGATGTTTTGTGAAAAAGCTGTCGGTGCAAATACTAATAATAGAATTACTATCTTGCTTAAAAAATTTAATTTTGCTTTCATTTTTTTTTATTTAATAATTAATAAATTTTTTTTATGTTTGAAAATTGAAGCAATGACTATTTTATTAAGGGCATCTCTAGAAACTCAGCACAAGAAATAGAAAATAAAATAGAAAATAAAAAAATGGGTGTATAAATAATTAGGTAATGATTATTTTTGTATCATATAAAAATAAAAGAAAATGCAAAATA
>JALYRX010000022.1 GCA_030855105.1 Bacteroidota bacterium
TGAAAAATTTGTTGTGGGCACGCATTCCGAGGGTGCTGTCGTATTCTGGCAGACTGCCTTTAATGTCGGAGCAAATGGAGTCGGTATCTATGGTGCAAAAGTAAAATCCAACGGCACTCTTTCTATTTCTCTTAATCTCACTGCATTCATCGAAGGGCTATATAATTCAACTTCCAATTCAATGATTGCTGATACTGTAAAAGTTTATCTGAGAAGTGCAATTGCTCCATACAATCAGTTGGATTCGACAAAAGGTGTTTTGAGCAATGCTGGAGATGGAACATTTTATTTTTCAAATGCATCTGACGGAATAAATTATTACATCGTAGTTAAACATCGAAACGGATTGGAAACATGGAGCAGTTCGGGAAATTCATTTACATCCGGATCATTAACATTTAATTTTTCTACTGCCGCAAATAAATCCTACGGAAGTAATCAGATGCAGGCAGATAATTCTCCCGTAAGATATGCATTTTTCAGCGGTGATGTGAATCAGGATGGAATTGTAGATATAAACGATAATCAATTAATTGATAATGACTCTTACAATTTTGTCTCGGGATATGTGAATACCGATTTAACCGGTGATAATAATGTTGATCTGGGTGATGCAGCGATCGCAGATAATAATGCGTCGAATTTTGTGAGCAAGATCACGCCTCCGTGAGATGTGAGACGATAAATGCAGGCGCGAGACGAATAAAAAAAATTCATATTTTAATAAAAGCCGGTGGAGAAATCTTCCGGCTTTTGTGTTTTGTTTTCTACGAATCTTTCCTCCTTCCCAAATCCCAGTTTGAGAAGGCAGTGTAATTGTCAACAATACTCAATAAGTAAGAAGTAAATTATAAATGCTTCAATGGTAATGAAATTTCAAAATAAAATATTTGTAAACTTGATAGTTCCTTCCCAAACTGGGGTTTGGGAAGGAGAGGGAATGATTGGATGATTTTTATGATTTAATTTTTATCGGAATGTTATTGTAGCTTAATGAACTCGTCTTTCAACTTGCAGTCTGTTCATTGCTAAATATAATTATCTAAGTTTAATGAATTGGTAGTATTTTATTGTGAAGTAATTTCCTACTTAATTATTCAACGAGTAAGTAATAATTAACTATTTTGATTTTGCTCGATTAATTGTTTTAAAACATTTGCCTGGACAACTCCCGATTGTCTCCAGACACTTTTCCCATTTTTAAAAAGTATTAATGTCGGAACTCCCTGAATATTGTAAGCATTAGAGGCTGCAGGATTTTTATCAACATCAATTTTTAAAATCATTACTTTGTCTCCTATACCCGCTTTCAGCTCATCGAGTATTGGAGCCATCATTTTGCAGGGACCGCACCATGTAGCAGTAAAATCTACAAGCACCAAGGGTTCGGTTCTTAAAATTTCACCGAAGGTTTTTTTTTCTTTTGTTTCCATTTTTGTTAATTTATTTGTATCATTTTAAAAAAAGTTTTAAAAAATATTTTTAAATATTTCTAAATTAATTACGGTCTCAACAAAGTTACAAAATTAAAATTATTATTATCGGCTATAGCGGCATCTGTTAAGTCTACTTATAAAATCACCGGTCAGATCGGAATTTACAAAACCTGTAGTTAAATTGTAAACATCGTTATCTATTATCGATAAGTCACTGCTCGGCGATTGGTTGCTTCCGGGAGTTGTATTATTATATTTAATTAGTCTGGGATCTGAAATATTTCTATTCCAGAAATTTCCAAAGTTTATAGAATACATACTTGAATTCGTAATTCGGTTTACGATATTGCCATTGACATCTGTAAGGGGAATAATTACATCCTGCAGATAGTTTGTTGTATCACCCCCTCTTGCATTGATCACGGCACTTAAAGTATGACGGGTGCTCAGAATCCATGAACTGCTTAGTTGCGTTATGGTAGTGTTCCATGTCCTGTCATCGGAGTTTAATCCATGTACAAATATTACAGGATAAGGGGAATTTCCAACCTGTGAATATGAAATTTTAAATGATAATAGTACAATGAGTAATATTTTTTTCATGTTTTAATTTTTGAATAAATGTGAGATCGTTTATTGCTGCTACAGGGATACTTGAATATTTAATGTAATTTAAATTAAGTTCAAAATATAAAATTAATTCCGAATCCTCAATGACCAATTGGAATTTCCTTTTAACAAAAGGAGTTTATTCTTCTTAACATGGTAATTCAAAATTTATTAAATCAAAAAAATAACTTTTTAAACAATATTCAGTATAACAAAAGGAACGTCAATTAAAATCATATCTATAAACTTTTTTACAAGGTCATTTCAGTATTAAGCTTACAAGAATTTACAAATAGTATCCGTAAAAAGTATTGAATGACTTTTAATAGTTTGATTAAATTATTAAGTTCTATCTGACAATTTTGAAATCTAAAAACATAAAAGCAAATATGAATTACTCTTACTCTTTATAAGAAGCAAAAAAGAAAGGAATTGAAAATGCAAAACCAAAATGCAAGTGTTTTAACTGAAGTAAAAGAAAAAAATAACATACTGTGGGTTGACGATGAGATAGAATCTCTAAAGTCAAACATAATGTTTCTAAAGCAAAAAGGTTACAATGTAAAGGAAGCCACAAACGGTGAAGACGGAGTAAATCTCATCCGTGAAAATGAATTCGATCTGGTTTTTCTTGATGAAATGATGACAGGGATGGGCGGACTTCAGACCTTAATTGAAATTAAAGATCTCAAGCCGAGTCTTCCAGTAGTAATGGTTACAAAAAATGAAACCGAAAGCTTGATGGAAGATGCTATCGGGAATAAAATTTCAGATTACCTTATTAAGCCGGTAAACCCTACCCAGCTTCTGCTTGTCTGCAAAAAAATGCTTGAGTCAAAGAGACTAAAAGGCAGCCAGGTATCCAAGGATTATATACAGGAGTTTAATAAAATTTCGATGGCGATGTTGGAAAGTCCTACCTGGGAGGAATGGATCGATATTCATTTGAAAATGACTCAGTGGGAAATAGAACTTGATGAGCATCCTGAGCTTGGACTGAAGCAAACCATACTTACACAAAAAAGAGATTGCAATACGGAGTTCTCAAAATTTGTAGAAAAAAATTATCTTGACTGGGTAAATTCAAAAACAAATAAGCCGATACTTTCAAATGAAGTTGTAGACAAGTTCGTAATACCCGAGCTTGACAGCAACAAGTCCGTATTTTTATTTGTCGTTGATTGTATGAGAATGGATCAATGGATGATAATGGAAAAATATCTTTATGAGTATTTTAAGATAAGTAAAGGATATCATTATTCTATATTGCCGACTGCGACACCTTACAGCCGAAATGCAATTTTCTCCGGATTGTTTCCTTCGGAGATAGAACATCATTACCCGGAACTATGGAAAAAAAATGATGATGACGAAAACAGCAAGAATAATTATGAAAAAGATTTTTTGATGAAGCTACTTGAAAGAAGAAGAATTAAATTGAGAAACGAAGTAAAGTACACCAAGATAATGGATTCAAGTTTCGGCAGGATGATTGAGGGAAAAATAATGTCTTACTGCCAGAATCATCTCAATGCAATCGTGATAAACTTTGTTGATATGATCGCACATTCAAGAAGCGATAATGCGATACTAAAAGAAATTGCTCCCGATGAATCGGCTTATCGTTCACTGACAGAATCATGGTTTGAGCATTCGTCTTTTTTCGGAATGCTGAGGCAGCTGTCTACAAGAAAAGATGTAAAAATTATTATCACTACCGACCATGGAAGTATCAGATGCTTACATGGAGTTAAAGCGTTAGGTGACAAGGAAACTTCGACTAACTTAAGATACAAATGCGGAAGAAATGTGAAGGCGGATTCAAGGAATGCGATCTTTGTAAGAAATCCTGCTGAATACAAACTGCCGAAGAGAAATGGAATTGTAAATTACATTATAGCGAAAGAAGACTTTTATTTTGTCTATCCAACTGATTATCATAAATATCTTAATCAGTACAACGATACATTTCAGCATGGAGGAATTTCGATTGATGAAATGATACTGCCGGTTGTAACACTTGATCCGAAGTAGAAAGTTAATGCAATATTTTTTAACCACTAAGAGCACGAAGACCACAAAGAAACAATTTTAAAACTCTGTTAATTATTAACTGAAGTTATGCAAAGTATAGAACTTAAAAAATTTTTATTTTTGGATTTTAAAATTAATGAGAAATAAGAGCTCTTTAAAAGACCTCCCCCTGCCCCCTCCTTGCAAAGAGAGTGTCTCAAAACATCTCTCATTCCCAAGCCCCAGCTTGGGAATGTCAAGTTCTGAGCGGGTTTGCTTACCAAGCTGGGGCTTGGTAAGCAGTAGTCTGGGTTTTGAGACAGACTCCAAAGGAGGGGGTTTGGGGGTGGTTAATGAATCAAATATATACATCTGCGTAACTTCAGTAATTAATTAAAATTTTAAAATCCCTTAATATTCCTTTGTAAACTTAGTGGTTAATTTTTTTTTAATATTTGGAAGCCCAAAAAAATTTAATTTCTTATTCACCCGAAGAAACTATTCTCTTTGGTGAAGATTTTGCGAAGACTCTTAAGAGAAATGATATAATCGGTTTATTTGGAAATCTCGGCTCCGGTAAAACTCAATTCGTAAAAGGTATCTGCAAATATTTTAATGTTAAAGATGTTATTAACAGTCCGACATTTATAATTGTAAATGAATATACAGGTGTTGATAACAATTCCGGGGAAACGTTTAACCTGAACCATTTTGATTTGTACAGATTGAAGAATCTGAATGAATTAATTGAAATTGGAATTGAAAGTTATACCAATAATAGTTCGGTTTGTTTAATTGAATGGGCAGAGCTTGCGGATGAATATTTCAAAGGAAATTTGAAAAAAGTTTTTTTTGATTATGGTAAAGATGATAATGAACGGGTCATTAGGTTTAAAAGCTTTTAACACAGAGGCACAAGACACAGAGAAAGCCGGATCATTTTTTTCTAGTTTCCAATTTAATCAACCATACAATAGTTATATAGAAATTCATATTTTATATCTTAACAAGTTTATTCAAAAACATTTTTTTTCGGTGCCTGAGTGCCTCTGAGTTTAAACTTATGGGAATACTTTTAATAGAAACTTCGTCTAAGAAAATAGAATTTGGTTATGCTATTCAGGATAAAGTTATATTTAAAGAACAAGTGGATTCAAATCACAATGCAGATACACTTGTTTATTTTATAAAAAAATCTTTTGCTAAAAATAAAATTGATTTTAGTGAAATTGAGTTCGTCAGTCTGTCAAACGGTCCCGGTTCTTTCACAGGACTGCGAATCGGCTCTGCAATAGCTAAAGGAATTTGTTTTGCTTCCGGAAATAAATTAATCGAAATACCGACATTAGATATCATTGCAAATAAATACAAATCCGATAAGAGAGTTATTTCACTGATTTTTTCCAACACAAGAGCTTTGGAGTTTTATTACTGTGAGTATGAATTTGATTCAGGCAAGCTCAAAAGAATTTCGGATTACAAAATTGATTTGATAGAAAATATTATAAATATTAATGCAGAGTTTGTAATAAATGAAAATATAAAAGAAAATATTCCGGAGCAGTTTATGAATAAGCTGATTGATGTTTCAGCAGATACATATATTTATTCGATGTTGGAATTAACCAAAAATTATATAACCGAAAGTAAATTCAGCGACTACAAGTTGTCTGAACCTTTTTATATGAAAGAGTTTATTCCTGTAAAATGAATACTTTGTAATTTTGTTTTGGCTTCGCAACTTCAATTAATATAATCGATATTAATTTGTTACCTTAATAAAACCATTTTTTTCGTTTCAACAAAATCACCCGCTTCGATTTTGTAAATGTATGTTCCGCTTGAAAGATTACTTCCGTCGAAATCAACTTCATATTCTCCGGGTTGTAATTCTCCTTCATATAAAGTCATTATCTCTTTGCCGCTCAAATCATAAACAATTAATCGAACGTAATTTGATTTTGGCATTTGAAATTTTATATGTGTACTCGGATTAAATGGATTAGGAAAATTTTGAAATAAATAAAAGTCATCAGGAACATTTTGATTTACTGTATTAATCCCTACTGTTCCGCCGTTGGTTGTTTTTAAAATTGTTCCGTTAGCACCAACTATGTAGCCGGTTTGTTCATTTATGAAATATACTCCCGATAAATGACTAGTTGTTCCACTCATTTGCTGCATCCAGTTAATTCCGCCATTTGTAGTTTTTACTATATATCCGTTATCGTCAACTCCATATGCAATCTGATCATTTATTAAAGATAGATCACCTGAAGAGGTTGCCACAACAGATATTAAATTCCAATTTAAACCACCATTTGTAGTTTTACTAATACCACCAGTTCCATAAACTAAACCTGTATCGGAATTGACGAAACTCACACTGCTCAAAGATCCTAATAAGAAATTTCCTTGTCTTGTCCAATTTAACCCGCCATTAGTGGTTTTAAGTACAGGATTGTACACAGGAGTTCCAACAACATAACCGGTATTAGCATCTAAAAAGAATAAGCTGTTAAAAGCTTGAGCGAATGGTTCAGGATGATCCAAGTCAAACCAGCTTTCACCGGAATCAGTTGATTTTAAAATTACTCCGGATTCGCTCGCAATATATCCTGTATAAAAATCAATAAATTGAATATGTGTTAAATTATAACCATCACTAATATCTGTAATTTCATACCAATCAAGACCACAATTGACTGATTTTATTATTGTTCTGTTTGAACCTGAAGCTAATATATTGTTAGAGTCTGAGAAACAAACAGATAACAATTCATTCGTAGTTGGACTGGAAATTGAATCCCAACTTACTCCTTTATCACTGGTCCTTAAAATTTTACCAAAAACTCCAACACAAATTCCTGTCTCTGCATTCAAGAATGTAACAGAAAATAACGTATTATCAAAATTGCTGTTTTGTTGAAACCAACCGGATTGAGCATTTGAATAATTAACAAAACTCATAATTGCAAAAGATATTAGAATTATTTTTTTCATTATTTAATCAATAACATTTGTTTTTGCTCGATAAAATTTGCGGCAAAAAATTTTTTTATGATTTTCAAAGAGAAATTTTTGATAAAGAAAGAAATTCAGAATAAAGTAACAAGTATGAAATTTTTCTAAACAGATATGAAGCTTGAGTAGCCAAATATTTCATTTTATTTTGGAGATTATGTTAAGTATTTTCATTTCACACTAAAAAATTATGGCTTGGTTTAAAAGATCTAAAGAGAATATTACTACAGACACTCAGAGGAAGGATGTGCCTGACGGAACATGGATAAAGTGTCCGGAGTGCAGCGAGATGATGCACAAAAAACAGTGGGAGTCAAACTTTTATCTATGTACAAAATGCGAGCACCACTTCAGGATCGGAAGCGAAGAGTATTTTAAAATACTTCTCGATGAAGATTCATTTAAGGAAACAGATAAAAAAATTCGCTCGCTCGATCCTCTGAATTTCGAAGACACCAAACCTTATAAGAAGCGGCTTGAAGAGACAATGAAAAGCACCGACCTCTCTGATGCAATAAGAACCGGCACAGGAAAGATCAATGATATTGATGTTGTTATCGGATGCATGGATTTCGGATTCATCGGAGGAAGTATAGGAAGTGTCGTCGGAGAAAAAATCAGCCGTGCTATTGACAAATCAATCAAGACAAAATACCCGTTAATAATTATTTCTGCAAGCGGCGGTGCAAGGATGATGGAAGGTGCAATATCTTTAATGCAGCTTGCCAAGACAAGCTCGAAGCTTGCAAAGCTCGACGAAGAAAAAATTCCTTACATTTCCATTTTAACAAATCCAACAACCGGCGGAACAACTGCATCTTTCTCCATGCTTGGTGATTTTAATATTGCCGAACCAAAGGCACTAATTGCTTTCGCAGGACCACGTGTAGTAAAGCAAGCCACAGGAAAAGATCTTCCGTCTGGATTTCAGAAATCCGAATTCCTACTCGAACATGGCTTCATTGATTTCATCGTAAGCCGCAAAGACATGAAAGATAAGCTTACGCAGATCCTTAATTTAATTCAAAATTAATGAAAGTAATAAAAGAGATTTCTGCAATACAGGATATTTCTGATTATTACAAAAGCATCGGGAAGAAAGTCGCACTTGTTCCGACAATGGGATTTCTTCATGCAGGTCATACGTCGCTGATGCTGAAAGCAAAGGATGAAAATGAAATTGTAGTCGTCAGTATTTTTGTAAATCCGACACAATTTGGAATAGGCGAAGACTTTACAAAATATCCGAGAGATTTTATGAGAGACTATCATATTTGTGAAAAATCAGGAGTCGATTATATTTTTAATCCGGAACCGGATGAGATGTATAAAAAAAATAATTATACAAGCGTAACTGTTTCAAATATTTCGGATAAGCTTGAAGGGAAATTCAGGCCGGGACATTTTAACGGGGTGGCTACAGTTGTTGCAAAACTATTAAATGCCGTGAAACCTGTAAATTTATATTTAGGACAGAAGGACGCACAGCAGAATGTAGTATTAAAAAAAATGATTTCAGATTTGAATTATGACACTAAGCTGATCGTTTGTGAAACTATGCGTGAAGATAATGGTTTGGCTATGAGTTCGCGCAATACCTTTCTCAGCACAGAAGATAAAGTCCGTGCATCGGTTTTATATTTTATTCTTAATGAAGGCAAGCGTATAATGTTAGAAGAAAAAGTTAATGAACCTGCTGCAATAAAAAAATACATTGATAAAATTTTAAAAGAGCGTACACCCGATTTTGAATTACAGTATTATGAAATTACAGACAATACTGAATTAGATCCAATCATAAATCTCAGCGAATTCGAAGGTGAAGTATTAATCTCACTTGCAGCAAAGGCAGGAGGTACGCGGTTAATTGATAATATTATTTTTAAAAAGAATTAAAACCGGATAGTTTAACCACTAAGTGCACGAAGAACACAAAGTTAAATAAAAAATTAATTCTGAGAATCGGTAATTATAATAAATTTTTGTTAACCTTTGTGTATTATGTTTTAAATAAAAGAATTGGGATACTCAATAAATTTTTTGTATGAAAAGACTTACAACTGTTATTATGGCTGCGGGAAAGGGCAAGCGGATGAAAAACCCGGATAAGTCAAAAGTTATGAATGAGCTTAATGAAAAGCCGTTGATACAATATGTCATTGAGCTTGCACTATCAATTAATTCCAAAATGATAATACCAGTGGTTGGGCATCAGAAACAATCCGTTATAGATTTTTTGAAGAGCCAATTCCCTGAAGAAATTAATAAGATAAAATTCGCGCATCAGGATGAACAGCTTGGGACCGGGCACGCGCTGATGCAGACAAAGGAGCTTCTGGAAGATTTTGACGGAGATGTTTTGATTTTATCCGGAGATGTTCCGTTGCTGAAAATCGAGACATTAAATTCTTTTCTCAAATTTCATAATGAAAATAATTTCGACTCGAGTCTTATCTCAGCAGTGTTTGATAATCCTTCCGGATACGGAAGGGTACTCAGAGATGAAAAGAAAAGCTTTTATGATATCAGGGAAGAAAAAGATTGTTCTGATGATGAAAAAAAGTGCACGGAAATAAATTCGGGAATTTATATTATTGACAATAAAATTCTTTTTGAAGCATTAAAAACTTTAAAAACAGATAATGCTCAGGGTGAATATTATCTGACTGATGTATTTAAGTATTTTAAAAATTCAGGCAAAAAGATCGGAGCATATCCGGTTAAAGATGTTATTGAAATTACAGGTATAAATACGTTTGATCAATTGGAAGAGCTTAAGAAAGTGTGTTGAGTGTGTCGAGTGTGTTGATTGTGTGGAATAAAAAGAAATTCCTGCCACATTGCATTTCAAAAAAAATTAAATAAATAATAAATAAGTTTTTGCAGAAACAAGTCGCAGAGTACAGACTCTGCCGGGGATTTAAATAGCTCCGATGAATAGCCCAACCTTTTAGCTCGGGTAAAAAATGAATAAAAAAAATTAATCGGCTTTAGCCGAATCTTGAGTAAATAGTTTCGGCTAAAGCCAGAATTCTTTTGTTCAATAAATCCCTGAGCTAAAGCTCGGGGCTATTCATCATCAGCATTTTCCTTGTTCATAAGAAATTCTCTGAGCCTGACGATGGATCTATGGCATTCAGTCTAAAAAATAAATTCCGCTTGCGAAGTTGCTTCCCTCAAATTTATATGAATAAAACTTCCCGTTGGTAATTCCTGGTTTACCAGTACTGCTATTTCTCTTCCGGTAATATCATACACCGTCACTTTCACATCCGATCGGAGATCTGACCGATAAATCTATTGCAGATAATAATGTATTTTATTTGTAATTCGGATTGTGCCTTAAAACTATATGCTGTTCTCTATTATGAAATGTAATTCACCGATGTATAGCCCCGAGCTTTAGCCCGGGGTATTGATTTGCATATTCACTTTTTCTGTTTGTTCGAACTATACTTATCAATTGGAACTTGAGGTTCTGGTTCTGCACCAGGCGGAACAATCTTGCTCACAAGATTAAATGCATTGTTATCAGCTATCGCGGTATCCGAAACATCGGTAAAGCTATCTCCGTTCAAATCTGTCAGGACATATCCGGATACAAAATTATATGCATCATTTTCAATCGAACTACCATCAGCAATATCAACTGTCCCATCCTGGTTTACATCACCGCTATAAATACAATATTTTGTACCTTTACGAATCATATTATCTCCAAATGCTTTTGCCGAATCTGTAGTAAAGTTATAGTTTAAGGAAGAAGATGTAAAACTGTTACCGAATTTACTCCATGTTTCTATAGAGTTTCTGTGTTTTACTTGTAAGTAATAATCAACGCCGTCAACGGCATACTTAAAGTTTTATGAGCCGACTCCCGATGTGCTTAAAAACGATATTGCAGAATCAACAATAGAATACGGACTAAAATTATTTCTTAGATAAACCCTTACTGTATCACTTACCATTATGTTCAAATTTGGATTGTAGAAACCTTGTATCCAAACCGTTAGCTGCAAATTTTCCAGAATTAATGGGTTATCTTTATTTCCTAATGTCCATCTCGATAAAGATGAAATTCCTGTTAAAGTTACAATATTATTAATGGTGTTAGGAGTTCCTCCTCTTAATACCCAGTTAGTTCCGGTATCAGTCGATCTGAATAATGTTAAAGATGATTCAGATATTGAATTTAATTCTGACTCATCATAATTAAAAACAAGCGTTGCATTCAATCCTGTATTATTCGTTGGAGTAATATCATAAGATCGCAATATGCTGATATTCGAGTTTCCGCTTTGCTGTGTATGAATTCTTGTGATGGTTGTGCTTCCCATATTTTGAGTTGTAGTTATTTCAGCTCCAAGTCCGGCGACGTTCAAAGAAGAGATGTTATTCAAATTCCGCGTCGTTGTTATTGAACCTGTAGAACCTTTTACAGTATTACCTGTGGTCTCGGCTAAATTAGCTGTTACTCCAAATGTTATTGTTTCTCCATTTAATTCGGCATCACCGTTTGTCAATGTTAAGCTGCCTTCAGAGGAATTAAAGAAGTTTGGGGACCTCGTAAGCTCACCTTATCACAATAAAAAATCTGCTGTAACAAATCTATATAAGCACATCAAGAAATATGCTCCTGAATTTAAGAGTCCGAGATTGAAAAAAGAAAAAATCTGGAATGTAATATATCCGGGAAAAGAATTTCATTACGGCGTTCTCAAAAATCTTATATTCGATTTAACACACCTTGCAGAGAAATTTCTTTCATTCGAATATTACCAGAGGGAAAGTCATTCCTTCCTATATAACATGATCGATAGTATTAATGAAAGAGAAATTATAAATCTATTTAAATCTAAATTTCAAATTTTGGAGAAGTACATAGAAGGTGCATACAAAAATAAAAATGATGCTTCAGAAGGTTATTACTTAATAATGTCAAAAATGTATTTATTGAAATTTGGTTTTAGCAATCAGTTTGACAGATATTCCCAAATCGGAGAGGAATTTGATAAGCATACAATTTTTAATGCTTCATTTTTTCTTTATACAATTTTTCGTAATTCTATTAATGCTATTAATTTTTCCAGGGATTATATTTATAATAAAGATGAAAATATAATGGTGTCGTTTGTTAAAAAAGCAGATTCAAATAATTTAATCTCGGAATTAATCGAATCTATTAAACCAAAGTCCTTAGAAATATATAATATCTTGAATGCATATCATAAATATTATAAATCGGTTTGCGATAGTTCATCGAGTAAAAAATATTTTGATTTCAAAGAAGCCCTGAACTTAAATTCGAAAAACTTTTCAAAACCAGACAAATTTATTCTTTACAGCGGTCTTCGCAATGCTCTTGCGAAACTAGATTCATGTGAAATGAACAAGAGCAAAGAAATATTGGACATTGTTATTCTTAAAATAAAATATGAAGTAATGTTAAATCCGGATGGAGTTGTAGCAGAAAGTGAATTTGCAGCATGCATTCAATCTGCATGTGATATGGGAAATCCGGATTTTATTGTTGATTTTACCAAACGGTTTATATAATATCTGCCCCGGCATACAAAAGAAAATATGAGAAAATATTCAACGGCTCATCTTTATTTTACGAGAAATGAATTTGAAAAATCTCTTGGGACTATAATGACAATCAATTATGATTTGTTCATTATGAAATACTATTTAAAAAATCTACAGATGATGAATTACTATGAACTGAATGAGCACAATTCTTTTCATTTGTCGTTGGATTCATATAAGCATTTTCTTAACAAAAACAAATCTATTACAATACAATGGAAAGAAGAGCAAATCGCATTCAATATTTTTTTATGTAAACTATTTAAGCTAAAAGAAAAATTCAGCGATTTCGAATTGAAGAATCTTAAAAATGAAATTTCCTCAGCTTTAGTTCCGAAAAAGGAATGTCTGCTGAGGAAAATTAATGAATTAGAAACTAAATTTAAAATAATCCTCCTGAATCTTCTATTTCTACCCACGAATTTTGAAATCTTTTTTTGTAGAGGCTCAATTTAATTTTTTTCCTTTAGAGACGCACAATTGTGCTCTACAATTCTCGATTTGAGTACATCCCTAAAATAAAATGCTGTTCTATGCCGTTGCTAATTGCACCGGAGATATTTTCATACAATGTATTGTAAGCTGAAGGAAATATAGTTATAGTATCCTGTGAAAAAGAATTTTAAAAGATGTTATTGTAAGAATTACAATTGAAAAAATTTTATAAAATATATAATTTGTCTATTTAAATTACTCAACTTACAAATATCTTAAGCAGTTAACTTAAATAAATAACTTTGTCAGAAATAATCGCGTCGGTATCGGGAGTAAGAGGAATTATTGGAGACAGTCTGACTCCCGAAAACATAATTAAGTATACCTCTGCATTCGCAAAATTGTGCAGAGGAAAATCCAAGAATAATAAAATTATAATAGGGCGGGATGGTAGATTGTTCGGAGATTTAATTACGGGATTTGTCTCTGACACGCTTACACTATCAGGATTTGAAGTTACTAATATTGGAGTTGCTCCCACTCCTACTATTCAGATTGCAACAGAAGATATTAAATCCTCCGGCGGCATATCAGTTACAGCTTCGCATAACCCTCAGCAATGGAACGGATTGAAGTTTTTAAATTCCGACGGTACATTCTTAAGTGAAAATGAAATGAATGAGATCATTAGAATTGTTGATGAAGGGAAATTTTATTATTCGGGTATTGATAATTTAATTTCGATAAAAGATGACAGTTCATGGATAGACAAGCATATTGAAAAAGTCCTGAAGCTGAATATTCTGAATATTAATAAGATTAAGAAAAGAAAATTCAAAGTCGTAGTGGATGCTGTTAATTCCTCCGGCTCTGTAATTGTCCCGAAGCTTCTTGAAAAATTAGGATGTAAAGTAATAAAATTATTTTGTGACGGAAGCGGAAAATTTCCTCATACACCGGAGCCGATTCCGGAAAATCTTATATTACTTGCAAAGGCAGTGAAGAAAAATAAAGCCGATCTCGGAATTTCGGTTGATCCTGATGCAGACAGGCTGGTTTTAATTACAGATAAAGGAGAGCCGTTCAGTGAAGAGAATACAATCACGACTGCGGCTAATTTTCTTTTAAAGAATATTAAGAAAAATAAAAACGTAACTGTAAATTTATCAACAACCCGTGCTGTTGATGACATCGCAAAAAAAAATAATGCAAAGGTTTTCAGAAGCCCGGTGGGAGAAATTAACGTCGTGAATGAAATGAAAAAAAATAAATCTCTCATCGGAGGCGAAGGCAGCGGCGGCGTAATCTATTCTAAGCTGCATTACGGCAGAGATTCTTTAGTTGGAATTGTATTGGTACTCAATGAGCTTGCTGACTTCAAAGGAAAGATAAGCAAATACAAAAAAACCATACCCGAATATTTTATTTCTAAAACAAAAATAGATAATGTTAATAATCCGGATAAAATTTTAAAAGCAATCGAAGAAAAGTATTTAAAAGACAAAGATGTTATTAAAATCTGGATAAACGACGGATTGAAAATTGATTTTAAAAATTACTGGGTGCATATGCGAAAATCAAATACAGAGCCAATCGTAAGAATAATAACGGAGGCAAAATCAAAAAAAGAAGCAGAAAATCTGCAGAATAAGTTTTTGGGAGAGATCATAAATCGTAAATCGACACATTACGATAACTATCGATAACTATCTTCACCGCATAAGAAACTGATTTTAAAATTTAATTATGTTATCTTTTCAAAACAAAAATAGTAAAATGCTGTTTGACAGTTTTGGCAGAATTCATAATTATTTAAGAATATCAGTTACTGATGCGTGCAACCTGCGGTGTGTGTACTGTATGCCGGAAGGTAAAAATATTGTTACTTCGAAAAATAAGATGATGAGCGCAGATGAGATCGATAAACTTGCATCAGTCTTTATCAATATGGGAATAAATAAGATCCGTATCACAGGAGGAGAGCCGCTGGTTAGAAAAGATATAAAAGAAATTTTGTCTATTCTGTCTGAATATCCGGTAGAGCTTACCGTTACTACAAATGCATATCTAGTCAACAGCTTTATAGATGTTTTCAATGCAACAGGAATAAAAAATTTAAATGTAAGTCTCGATACCTTTAGTCCTGAACAGTTCTCGGTCCTTACAAAGAGAAATCATTTTAACAAAATATTTTCAAACATTTGTCTCCTTCTGGAAAATAATTTTAATGTAAAAGTGAATTTCGTCGTTATGAAAGATGTAAATGAAAATTCAATTCTGGACTTTATCGAATGGACAAAAGATTTTCCTCTTGAAGTTCGGTTCATCGAGTTTATGCCCTTCAATAAAAATAATTGGTCTGAAGAAAAAGTTTTTTCTTATAAAGATATTTTGAATCTGATAAATACCAAATATCATTTTGAAAAGATCGAAGACAGAATTCATGATACATCGAGAAAATTCAAAGCCCGTGGGCACTTGGGGACTTTTGGTATTATAAGCACAATTACAAAACCTTTTTGTAATGAATGCAACCGTTTGCGTTTGACATCAGACGGCAAGCTTAAGAATTGTCTTTTTTCAAAAGAGGAAATTGACTTGCTGACGCCTTTAAGAAATGGGGAAGATGTAATCCCTATAATTCATTCTTCTTTATTAAATAAGAAGGAAGAAAGAGGAGGACAGTTTAATTCGGAAGAAATTATAAACAGAAGCATGGTTAGCATCGGGGGATAAATGGAAGTTATACACATCCGGTTCTCACAAGAGAGTGTGCCTCAAAACTTCTCTCTACTGCAAGTCACGAACCTGCCCGACTGTCGTTTATTGGTGATAAAATGTCCTGCAGGCGGGGACACAAAAAAAATTGTTTTAAAAATATAAATCTTTGAGCCTTTGTACCTTGTGGTAAAAATTTTATTAGTTGAGACAGATTCCCAAGAAGGGAGTTTGTTTTAAAATCTGAAAGAATTTATTTTCTTAACTTAAGATCATTAAGAATGAATGGAAATTGAATTATGGAAAATATTACCAATGATTTTTTTTGTTGCAATGCTTTATTCATGCGTTGGACACGGGGGAGCAAGCGGCTATCTTGCTTTGATGAGCTTACTTGGAGTGACCTCGATTTTTATGCGGAGCTCTGCTTTGACATTAAATCTTTTTGTTTCGGGAATTGCTTTTTATCAGTTCTATAAAATTGGATTTTTCAGATGGAGATTATTTTATCCGTTTGCAGTCTCTTCCATTCCAATGGCTTTTATCGGGGCGAACATTACATTAAATAGTTTTTGGTATAATCGAATACTGGGAATATTTTTAATTATAGCAGCATTAAGATTGACCGGAATTTTCAACAGAAAAAATATTAAAAATGTAAACGAATTTAAAATTTCTACAGGAATTGTCATCGGTGCTGTATTAGGATTTTTTTCGGGTATGATCGGAATCGGGGGTGGAATAATTTTAAGCCCATTGATATTATTATTCGGTTGGGGAAATGTAAAAGAAACAGCAGCAGTGTCAGCATTATTTATATTTGTTAATTCAATTTCAGGACTGCTTGGATTGGGATTGGGAAATTTAAATTTAAGTTCTCAATTCGTATGGTGGGTTATAGCTGCTTTATCAGGAGGAATAACAGGCTCATTGTGGGGAAGCCGTTTTGCAAAAAGTCTTGTGCTGAAAAATGTTTTGGCTTTTGTAATTTTATTTGCCGCAATTAAATTAATTTTTGTTTGATGATAACTGTGGAAGAAGCCAAATCAATTCTGATCGAAAATTCTTTTAAATTAAATAAAACCCGTAATAAAAAAATAAAAGATTCATTAAACTATTTTCTTGCTGAAGATATTTTTTCCCCGCTCGATCTTCCACCATTTAATCAGTCCAATGTCGATGGTTATGCAGTAAACTTTTCCGGAGCATTTAATTGGAAAGTTATCGATGAAATTAAAGCCGGTGATAAAGCAAAATTAAAATTAAAAGAATCTCAGGCAGCAAGGGTCTTTACCGGTGCTGTCGTTCCTGAAGGTGCAGATTGTGTCATTATGCAGGAAAGAATTGAAGTGGATAGAAACAATATATCAACGAATAATTTTGAATTTTCTCAAGGCGAGTTTATTCGACTCAAAGGTTCACAGATAAAAAAAAGAGAACTTGCAATATTGAAAAATATTCTCATAACTCCTGCTGTAATTGGTTTTCTTTCAACACTTGGAATCGAAAAAATAACGGTTTATAAAAAGCCGGTGATAAATCTTATAATTACCGGCAATGAGCTTCAGACTCCTGGTAAAAAATTAAAGTCTGGAAAAATTTATGACTCAAATTCATTTATTTTAAATTCCGCATTGATGCAGATGAATCTTAAACCCAATAAATTTTTTTTTCTTAAAGATAATAAAAATAAATTAAAAAAAACCGTGAGTGAATGTTTTGACGACTCGGACGTGATTTTAATATCAGGAGGCGTTTCAGTCGGTAAATATGATTTCGTTAATGAAGTTTTAGAAGAACTTAATGCAGAAAAATTATTTTACAAAGTATCACAACGGCCGGGCAAACCTCTTTACTTCGGAAAAAAACATGGAACCTATATCTTTGGGTTACCGGGAAATCCTGCGTCGGTTTTAACCTGCTTCTATGAATATGTTTATCCCCTTTTAAGAAAGCTTCAGGGATATGAAAATTATTTTTTGAATCAAATTAATCTTCCGTTATTAAAAGACCTATCAAAACATTTTAAGTTAAGTAATTTCTTAAAAGCAAAAATCAAAGCAAATGGAGTCGAATCATTAGACGGACAGCCCTCATATATAATAAAGTCATTTGCCGAAGCAGATTGTTTTATATATTTGCCTCTTGAAACGGAATTTGTAAAAGAAGGTGAAACCGTTGAGGTTCATCTATTTCCTTGAATCAGGGAAACCTCACAGGTTTTATAAACCTGTGAGGTTCTCAGAAATTAAATTAATTATGACAATCAAAGTTTTACTATTCGGGGTTCTTTCCGAAACAATTAAAAAAGAAAGTATATCTTTGGATAATATCAAAGATACAGATGAGCTAAATAATTATTTACAAAATAAATACCCCGAATTGAAAGATTATACCTATAGAATTGCTGTGAATCATGAAATAATAAATGGAAATATAAATCTTCGTGATGGTGATGAAGTGGCACTGCTGCCGCCTTTTGCGGGTGGATAATTTTTTCTTCCACAAAGACTTATGTTCCATCCGGTAAAATATTATTCCTATAATAATATTCTTTGAGCATTTTATTTACGGAAGAATAGGAGTGATATTTTTCAACCCATGTTCTTCCCTTTAAAGAAACATCATTTCTTTTAGCCGCATTATCTATCAACATGAGTAAATTTTCTTTTAGCGTACCTATTGTTGAATGAATGAACGGATTGTCTTTAATGAACTTTAAATATTCATCTGTAAACTCAGTGAAAGTCGGAACACCCATGGAAAGATTTTCTATTGAATTCTTACCATAACCGGAGCCCCCCATTTCACCTCCTACCTGATCAATCGCAAGGTCGCACTCGCTTTTGATTTCAAGTACTTTACTTCGCTCTATATTCTCCAGCAAAATAAATTCTATTTGTCTAACTTTATCAATTTCGTTTATTACCTGTAAAATTTTATCAGTGCCTTTGAACCTTCTATTGGTTGGTGAGTGAATAATTTTTATTCTAGCGTTGCTCTTTTTTTTAATTTTATATTCATTAACATTGAATGGAAAGAAAATGTAATTAATATTTTTATAAATTGATAAGTGATCAAACTCGACCGTAAGATTTAAATCACTCATTTTGTCCAGCTCTTCGAAAATCCCGCGGGTCCGTAAATCACTGCCATAATAACAAGTAACTATTTTTTTATTTCTCTTTTTTAATTCCTTTGCAAATCTCAAGTCTCTGAAAAAATCCATCCCTCCGTCGAAATGATAAATGTCATAATCGAAAAGCTTATACTTTCTGATTGCCTCATTTATTTTTCTTTTATTTTTTTCATCTCTTAACTTAAAGTAGGTCTTTTCTAAAATATTTTTCGGCTGATTATATTTAAGTTTCGGAAATGAAGCAGGTTCTATTTTAGAATCACGCCATGCTTTTGCACTTTTACCGGAAGGTAATTTAAAATCGAGTGAAATGTCTTCATTGAAGTTAAGTGTATTTCGATATAACGTAATTAATCTTGATTCATCACCGAACTCTGTATGCATCTTTACAAAATCATAGGGCATTCCTGCGAAGTTCTGAGGAGCGATGTGTAGGATTGTTTTCGGCAATAAAATGTTTTTGTGATGTAAATTATTTAATTAGAATGAGAGTTAAAATATAAAAGAGATTTAAAATATTTGATTGAAAATTCTTTAATTTTTTTAATATCTTTAAAAAAATTTATATGGAACAAAATATAATTTTAAATAAAAAACTTCTCACCACTTTCAGGAAAGCAATCGAAAATCTTCTAAAGAGTGAACTTAATGAACTGAAATTTAGATATTTGATAGTGAAATGAGATTCCTTTTGAAAATTCTGTTATTCTATAGGAACCTAAATATTTTAAATGGTCTGATATAAAAAATATAAGGGGACTTAAAAAGAGTCGATATGATTTCCGATTTGAAATTTTCTTATTTTCAGAAGGGACATTGAAATTTATCAATATGAATGATGGCAAAATTATAAAGATTAAAAAAAAAATTTGATTTGAAATGCTATGGTGATTGTATGGCTGAAGAAATAGAATTCTCTTATAGAATTTTAGAAGAGAAAGAACAGCTATTAGAAAAACTTAATGAAGAAATTTTAAATATTTATTCAAGTGAAAAACTGAACTGTCTTGACCCAAATGGTAATTTAAAATTTGATGACAAAAATAGTTTACAATTTTTTACTGATATTACAAGAAAGAAAAGAGCTATAACAATAAATATTCATGATTTTAATTTTTTAATGATTTAGTTAAAAAAACTATTGATATAAAAACCTGTTGGTCCAATATGTATTTGCTTAGACCTTATATTTGGAATTTTCTTTAACATGGCATAAACATAAATCAAAAAATAACTTATACCTATTTTCCTTCCTATCATGATACAAGATATTTTACTTATTGTGATTTACTATTTCAAGCAACGTACAATTATTGGGATAAGATAGGTAATTTACTGGCTTTATATTTTACTCCAAATCTTAAACCCAATAAAATTTATTTTGGAACTGTTGTAAATAATATTCAAAGTCCTTTCAATAATTCCAATAACTTTATTTGGCTTAAGAATTTTTTGGATAACGATTATAAAGGCTTAAATAATAAAAGGAAAGAAGTAGTGCATTATTCAAATTATTCTACTGGTATTTATGATTCATGGCTAAAGAATATGACTAATGAAAAAGAAATTGAAAAACTGCAGAATGATATTGAAAACTTGACGGAATATTTTAAAGATCACCTTAATGAAGCACTTACGGGATTTGAAAAAGCAACTAGATTAATTGATGAAATTCAATAATGATTTTATTTTCATAATTTTATTTGTAACTTGTATTGGGTACAAAAATTTAAAAATTACTTATGAAGACTTTAAAATTAAAAAAATTCCCGATAAATAATAAGAAAGTTTCATAAATTACTTTAATTAAAAAAAGATATGTCAAATCAAATTCAATATCTAATTGACAAGAAAGGAAGAAAAACATCAGTTATAGTTCCCTATACTGATTGGAAAGAGCTTAACGATAATTATAGAAAACTTTATAACAAAGTTAAAATTTTAACAGGTATTAAGGAAGGAATTTTTGAAGTTAGGGACGCCAGAAATAAAGTTGAACAACTGCAATCACTAACAGAGTTTTTAGATGAAAGTCGAAGTTAAAGTAACTAAAGGTTTTAAGAAACAGGCTAAACCCTTTTTGAAAAAATATTGTTCATTAACCGATGAACTAAGGAAATTAGAAAAACAACTTTGCATTAATCCGAAACAAGGGCAGTCAATTGGTCAAAAGGCTTACAAAATAAGGCTTGCAGTAAAAAGTAAAGGGAAAGGTAAAGTGGAGGAATTAGAATTATAACTTATTTGGAATCTGAAGTCATAAGTATAATTGTAATGGACAGGAATAAAACGATTGTAAATTTAATCTCAATATATGATAAGTCTGAAACAGCAACCATTTCTCAAAAAGAATTGAAAGAGTTAATTGAAAGTATCGAAGTTTAATTTTATTTTTGGTGAGATCAAATACCAAGCGTAAGAAATTATCTAAAAAACTTAATTAAATTTTTAAATTTTTCTTATACCAGTTATGTGTTCTGACAATCCCTTCATTCAAATCAATCTTCGGAGCAAATCCAAGAAGATCTTTAGCTTTTTCGATACTGGGAATTCTAAGCTCCACATCCACATAATTTTTCGGGATATAAATAATTTTAGATTTTGATTTGCACAAAGTTATAATTTTTTCAGCAAGCGAAGAAATTGTTATTGTTCCTTTCGGATTTCCGATATTAATTATTTCTCCCACAGCATTCTTGTTTGTTAAGCATAACTCTATCCCGTCAACCATATCATCAATATAGCACCACGAGCGTATTTGATCACCGTCTCCGTGAATTTCAATATTTTTTTTCATAACAACATTCTTTATAAAGATTTGTATTGCACCTTCCCCAACCTGTCCCGGACCGTAAATGTTAAATGGTCTTACCGTGACACTTGGATATTTATACTGTTTAAAAAAACTATGGACAAGATGCTCGCCTGCAACTTTACTGATCGAATAAGTCCAGCGTGCTTCACCGACGGGAGCAAAGTTTGTATGGGACTTTTCATTTGATTTGTATGCATAAGCTCCGAGAACTTCGCTCGTTGAAAAATCCAGAAATCTTTCCAGGAGGTCCGAATATTTTTGCAATGCCTTAAGTATATTAAGGGTTCCGTTAATATTGACCTCCATGGTTTTCACAGGATTAATAATAACTGTATCAATACCGGCGATAGCGGCCAAATGAATCACAATTTCAGGTTTAAAATCTTCACAGGTTTTTCGCAATAAATCATAATCAAGAACATCACCTTTTACAATTTTTAAATTGCCGGATTTTATATTTTTGTTTTTAAGAGAGTCACGTGAAAAATTATCATAAATCAGAATTTGATTCTCATTAACTAATTTGCTTGCTAAGGTGCTCCCGATAAATCCTGCGCCTCCGGTTAATAATATTTTTTTATTTTTAATTCTCAAAAGTTCAATTCAGTTTATGCTCAACTCAAATGTTTTTCGTAAAAAACCGTTTGCAAGAAATTTCTTTTTAAATGCAAATAGACCTTCGATTAATTTTCCGTCAGTGTCTGAAGTCCCTATATCGTAATACCTATAGTTGTTTTCTTTTGACCATTCAATCGATTTGTATAAAATATATTCCGATATTCCATGCATACGGTATTTGTCATCTCCGGCAAGATAAAAATTTAAAATTATATCTTTATTAATACAAAATAAAACGCATATTGCTACAAGGGTTTCCTCAATGTAAGCCGCAAATAAAATTATATCGTTCTTTAAATGATTTATTAAATACCAGAGCTCTTCAAATGAATGTGTAGGGCTGACATTTTTTAATTCACGGTTCTCAAGCAAAATGTTATAGTAATTAGTAAAATTATCTTTATCAATATTATTATCAATAATCTTTATAGATATATCTTTTGAAGATTTTTTAATCGAGCGCTTTTTAGTTTCAGAGATTTTTTTGAACTCAAAATCCTCAAGGTCAATTATGTTTGAAATAGAAACGTTAGTAACTTCAAATCCCGAATTTATAAAAGCATATTCCGTTTCTTCATTCAACATTTTATTGTAAATAAAAGGCGGGTTTTTTATGATACAATGTTTGTAATTATTTTCTTGCAAATAATTTTTAAAACTTTTTATAACATCAATATAATTAATCAGGTCCGTTTTTTTTTTCCACAAGAAGCCGCCAAAGCTGACTCCATCTGAGGAAACATAAGTTAAACGCCCGTTAATGATTTTTTCACAGCCAATCATTATTGCCAGTATTTTTTTTGAATCCGGATCTTTAAATTTCAAATGATGCCACTTAATATTTTTTTTAAAAATATCGTTATAAGAATTAAATCCGAAATCAAAAAATAAATTATACTGATTTCTTAAAAATTCTTTCCACTCTATTTCATTTTCAATATCGCTTACCTTTGTAACTTCAATCATAGATCAATTCTCATAAAGTTCATACCCTTCATTTTTTAAAATCAATTTGAAATCATCAGGAATGAATGACTCCGAAGCGGGATAATTTGCCCGGTTAATGTTGTCCTTCTCAACCATTATAAAATAATTATTTGTATCAAGTCCGGAAAGTTTGTTACGGGTTGTCTCCAAACCGTCTTTAGTGTCGAGCATTTCAAATTCATAATCCGGATTTTCCCAGTTTAGATCCAATCCTTTGAAATAAAAACTAAGCTGAGGATTAAAACGATAATTCGTGCTAACATAAATAATCTTTTTACTTTCGTTATGTTCAATCAAATCTTTTATCTTGGAAATTTTAAAATCCGTTTCACCCTCGTTGACTCTGACTGCATAGTAAATGCTGAATGCAAAAAAACAAAATAATATAAAAATATAATATGATTTTTTTAGTCCAATTTTATTTGCTAAATGTTTGCTAATTATAAAAAGCACTGAAATAAAAATTGTCAAACTTAAAATAAAAATAAATTTATTCGGCTGGGATAAATAAGATTTTATGTCAAGGTTAAAGAATTTGATGGAAAACCATATAATGTTTAGAAAAGTAAAAACCACAGCAACTGTTTTAAACATTATACTTTCTTTGTCCAATTCATTGAGAAGGAGAGGGATTAGAAAACATAGCGGCGGAATTATCAGTAGAACATATACTTCAAGCTTGGTTTTTATAATTGTAATGATCAACATTCCTGTAAAGAACCAGACCCATACAAAAATTTTCTTCCAGTCTAAATTCTTGAAATTTATTAAATCTTTGATAAAGCTGAAGAGCAAGAGTACGCTAAAAGGAAACAATGTCAGCAAAAAATTAAAATAAAAAAATATACCGGAATTTTTTTCATTCATTTCGACACCATTCAACGCACGATCATAAACATGAAACTTAAAAAAATAATCTGTGAACCCAATGCCATGCTCAATTATCATATACAAATGCCATGGAACGGCTAAAGTCACTCCAACAGCAGTTAATATAAGAATATCTTTGAGATTGAAATTAACCTTTTCTTTTATAAAAAAATAAGCCGTAAAAATAACAATTGGTATAAAGAATCCGACCAAAATTTTTGTCATAAGACAGCATCCAAAAAAAATTCCGCTTGAAATAAGATAAGTGAATTTTCTTGAATCATTATAAAGAAACAAAAGAAAGAAAGATAAAAGAATAAAGAATGTATAAGGGATATCAAGCTGAAATCTTTTGGAAAAAATATTGAAGATAATATTACTGCAAAAAATCAATGCTGCAAAAAATCCTGTCTTTTGACTGAACAGACTTTTTCCGATTAAGAAGATTAAGAATATACATAAAATTGAAAAGACAAAAGCTATAAGCTTAAGAGCAACTGAGCTAATTCCGAAAATAAGAGTTATAAAATATCCGAGCCATATCAGAAGAGGAGGATGGGAAGCAGAATAAAATTTTCCAACAGAATGAAAGCTTTGATCAATTAAATCGCCGTTTGAATGAATCGATAAAACGCGTGTTGCATGAATTCCTTCATCCCACGGTTGTATATCGGTTGTAAGCAATGAAGGGAATTTTACTGCGCATAAAAAAACAACGAGAAAAAAATACAGCTTATAAAAATTTTTCCCGTTGTTTAAAAGATCTTCGAGCTTAAAATAAAAAGATGACATAACATCACTTTAGATAAATCAGAAGTTTATCCCGAGTGAAAAAGTATTGCTGGTACCGAATTCATTTTGATAAGGAACAAATGCATAATCTACGGTAAACGCTTTATATTTAAATCCAAGCCCGGTGGAAATTCCTTTATTCTCAAACGAAGTCTGATAGCCTAATCTTAAGAATACAAAATCTTTGTATCCCGCTTCACCGCCTGCAAGAACATGAAATTCACCGCCATCAAATACTTTTAAACCGTCAAGACCAAATGTCAGGCCGAGATTATTTTTTGTATATTTATAGCTTCCTCCTAATCTTATTGACGAAGGTAATTTTGATTTTTGATTTTTCAATTCAGTCATTGAGCCGAGATTAGACAAAACCAAAGCAAAGCTGAAATTATCCTTTGAATAATTCGATCCTATATCAAATCCAAATCCGGAAGCTTCATCAACATAAATTTTTTCAAAAAGAAATTTCCCTGTAACTCCAACAGATAAGTTTGGATTTATTTTATAGCCAAGTGAAACGCCTGTTGAAAGATTTTGTGCATCAAATGTACCGATTGATGCTCCGGGAATTTGCCTTATTTCAATATCATTTACACTCGTTGAGAAAAATCCGACTCCTAATGCCAGTTTGCTCCCTAAAGTAAACTTTGCAGCGATGAAATCTGTATTTACATCCTGAACAGAAGCGTTGTGCATAAGCGATACATTGCTTGTCACTCCGAAGTTTAATCTTGCAGGATTATAAATAAAAGCCGTTGCATCATCAGAAAGAGAAGAGTAAGCTTCACCCATTGCAATTGATCTCGCGCCGACACCCAACTTAAGGAAAGCCAGCCCTGTATTACCCGCACCGTCATTTTGAGCAAATATATTTGAACAAACAAACATCAAAAGAAAAATTTTTATTATATGATTTTTGGTCTTCATAACTATTTAAATTTAAAAACAATCCCGATGTTCTGAACAGGGTGATGAGTAAAAGGTTCTAATTGAAAAGAATAATCTATACCTAAGTTAATGCTTTTGGAAAAATTTTTATTTAATCCCAGTCCAAAGGAAGGTTCAAGGTTTCCTGTAAAATCGTCCGAATTAAAATCCATTCTTCCAAGACCTGCCCTAAACTTAACCTGACTCAATACATTAATTTCAAAACCAAATCTTAAAACAGTATTGTTAGACTTATCAGGAACAACTCCGTTCGAATCAGCTTCACTTGACGGATTAAAATATTGCTGAAGACCTATAGATGCTAATCCTAAATTTTTCGGGAGTAAATATGTTGCTCCTAAATCAACAACTTTCGGAAATTTATCTGTGGTTGTGTTGCCATTGCTTCCGTATAGGTCTGATGTCTGCCACTCGTATTTTGCACCGAGATCTTTTACTAAAAACCCGAATGCAAGATTACTGTTTGCTTTATAAATTCCTCCAAGGTCAAGCGCAAATGAAGTTGCGGTTATATCCGTATATAATCCGGAATAATACAATTTGAATCCAACTCCGATAGAAATTTTTTCATCTAAAATAAAAGCAGTTCCGAGATAAAATTCATTTTCGAATGTCGACAAAGAGCCGATACTTCTTGTATCATTATCTCTGCCATCGATGTCAGTTACTCCGGCATTTATCCATGCCGCTGTAATTCCTGCACCACCTTCTTGCTTTCCGGATAGTTTGATTTTTTTTGTAAAGCCGACAAAGTTAAGTTTTCTGTCCTGGCTTAAGAATGTATATCCGAGATTTACTAGTCCGTCGTCCTGAAATGTTGCAAGTGCAGGATTGTAAATTCCGTTTACATCTCCGAAAACATTAGATACCATTGCGTTGCTCATTGCAAGACCGCGTGCACTAAAACCCATTCTTGAAAATGCGCCAGCATAGCTGCCAAGCTGCGCTTCGCATACGCTTACAGCAGAAGCAAAGAATAATATTGTTAAAAAATATTTCTTCAAATGTAGATTGCTATATATTTATATTTAATAAAAAAGATTTTATTATATAAACCAATAAGATCATTCAATCATAGTTTAAACCTATTGCAACAAAAGTATCTTTCCCCATACAGGGTCTTCATCATCAAATTCCACCCTGTAAAAATAAACTCCATTAGCCGCCTGAGCACCGTTGTTATTCTTTCCATCCCATGCAGTAAACAATACATCTTCACCTGTTCTTGCAGCGTTTTGCAGAAGAGTCCTTACAGGATTCATTGCAAAATCATAAATCGTAATTGTAATTTTAGTAGACGATGTGCTGCTTTGATAGAAAATCCTTGTAACTTCATCATCAGGTGAAAAAGGGTTTGGTGCTGCATAAGTTTTAAAATCGGATGAAAGATTAATTGGCGTTATTGCATGGTATATTTTCCATTTACCTATCCACGGCTGTCCGTAATCAATTGTTCTGAGCATCCCGTCCGCACTTCCAATATATAATGTATCGCCGATATGATTTCCCGAATAAAATAAATTTGTTGCCAGTCTGTCCTTTGTACTCTCATCATATATTGTCCCCGCTCTTGACCAGTTAAATGTTCCGTATTCAGCTCTCCACAATCCTTCATTAGTAAAGCCATATATTATAGAATCTTTAAATGAAATTCCATTTGTCCTTATGTTTTCAAGGGTATTGACCCAATTGTTTCCGCCGTCAGAACTGTAGCTAAATGCATTAAAATCGCCATCATCGCCAGCTATATTCGTTGCCCCCCATACAACTTCTTTCCCGTTAAATTTTTGTACTTCCATGCTAACTACAAAATTACCGGATATTCCATCGCCGCTTCCTGTATTTATAAAATTATATTTTCTCCAGTTGACACCCCAGTCCGAGGTCTTGTTGATTCCGCCGGCTGTTCCAACATATAAGGTCGAATCATTAACAGCAGTAATACTAAAAACCCTTTGATTCAAATTAGCTACAGGATTTAGTACAAAATTATATCCTGTAACATTGACATTTATGCTGTCCAGATTATCGGGAGGCAGAAGAACTCTCAGCCATGAATTTCCATAATCTGTACTTTTCCTTAAACCGCCTGCAAATGAACAAATCCAAATTGTATAATTGTTGGGATCATTCTGTGTTTTTGTAACTGCTATGTCATATGATAAATTATTTTGAGGTACAACAACAGGCAGTGCATATAATGAATTCGAACCGTACGTAATTAAAGAATCACCTCTGCCGTCAATGGGCTGCGGATATGCAGTCCAGTTCAATCCGTAATCTGTTGAAATTTTTATTCCTGTTCCAACCGGTAAAGTTTCGCCGCTAATTTCCTGACTTACCGCAGTTGAAGCGACAATTACATTCTTATTTAAATTAAATCCTGCAATATCATCTTCTCCAAATGGAGCAACTCCAAAATAATTTTGAAAGGTGTTAAAGTCATCAACCGTTCTCATTACTCCGCTTCCTGTAGCAAACCAAACAGTATCTCCGTTTAAAATTATATCCGTAATAAAATTACTGATAGGATTAGGAGAAACATTTGGTGTAACCGCTACTGTAACAAAATTATTATTATCTTTTCTATTTTCTCCGTTAAAATTTTTTGGATCAAATTTTCCCAGGTTATAATCTTCGGGTTTATGTATGAACTGAGCCGAACAAGTTGCTGAGAATATTAATATTAAAAAAATATATTTCATAAATTATTGTTGAACAAATTTAATACTGTCCTTAACGGGATTACTGAAGATGCCCGATCTGTCTCTGGCAGTAAAAGTATATTTAAAGTATCCAAATGAAGTCGGGTCAGCGCTGTATCCGACATATGCAGCAAAAATAAACTGACCGTTGCCGTTATTAAACATTGGGATCGGAGGCAGCTCTACTCCGTTTGGCCTTTTAGTTACAAATGAAGCATCTCTTAGATCGCATAAACCATCAGAGTCGGTTACATTTATCGAAATAGACAACAGTGTAGAGTCTCCCTGCAAAGGTCTGACTACGCTGTCGGGTAAGTTAGAGTTTGTAATTACCGGGGGCTGGTTAGCGGAATTTACGACATCTAAACCTGAAACTATCAGATTACTGAACAACCCTGAATTATTTTCCGCAATAAATTGAATAGTATAACCTCCGACAAGAAGGCATTCAATGTTTGTTATATTAATTGTTGTTGTATATTTGCTGTCACCTGCTATTGTGTCACCTGAAGTTCCGTCATCAAGCATATTAAATGTCCCGAGAATATCACCGTCGGGATCTACAACTGTGCTTATAACACTTTCGATTGGAGAACCTTCATTCAAATTTACTGATATTGAAGTTATTAAATTAATTAAGGGACTTGACGAAGTTGTAAAGATTGTATCTTTTGATTTATAGGGTTGGGAAATTAACGGTGAACTAAAAGTCGGATCAATAATAGCATCATTATTCTCTTCACATGAATAAAAAATAACCGATGCAATCAACGGTAAGATAACCGTGAAAATAAATCTTGATTTCTTTATAATAATAATAATTGTTAGCTTTAAGTTATTTTATGAGTAGAATTTCTTCGATAGAATTTGTTTAGTAGAATTTAGAGTTGTTGAATAATAATTTTATTTTCGGGATAATTTCTTACTTCTTAGATTTAGTTCTGACTCTAAAATACAGATAAAATTAATAACGATAATAGCTTTCTTTTGATTAATGTTCCTTTGCAAAAGAAAAAGAAGCCGGTTTAATTTGAAGTCAAATTAGAATTTTTATATAAAACAATCAAGTATATATTGCCATTAACGAATTGTTTTATTGAATTATATAAATTATAATGAAAAAAAATTTTTGCAATGAGAAATACATTAACCGATTTGTTCATTAAACACACCGAAGAAAAAGGTTTATCAAAAGAAACATTCTTTACAAAGGAAAACAATGGGTATTTACCTTTTAGTAACAAACAATTAATTCAACAGACTTTTGCAGTAATAAAATATTTTGAAAAACTTGAATTGAAGGCTGGGGATAAGATTGCAATAATTTCCGAAAACAGAGTTGAATGGGTTGCAGTTGACTTCGCGTGTATGTTTTCCAAATTAATCTCGATACCTGTCTATACTTCGTTATCAAATTCACAAATAAAATTTATCCTTCAAAATTCGGAATCGAAAGTATGTTTTGTTTCAAATTCATTATTGCTCGAAAAAGTTTTATCCATAAAAAGCGGGCTGGAAGATTTAAAAGAAATTGTTGTATTTAATAAACTTGATTTGAAATCTGAACCGGGTAAATATGGAGATCATCATATCGAAAATTATGATATCATCGTGAACAATGAAATCAAAATTTCAGAAGAAGAAATAATTTCGAGGTTAAAAAAATTGTCTGAGAATGTTTCAGGTTCGGACTTACTTACAATTATTTATACATCGGGGACCACGGGTATTCCCAAAGGAGTAATGCTTACGCATAACAACCTTTATTATAATATTAAAGCATGTCAGAAAGTCCTGCCCATAAATGAAACAGATGTTTTTTTATCTTATCTTCCGTATTCACATGCTTATGAAAGAACAGCGGGATACTATCTTGCGCTTTTTTCAGGTGCGGCAATTTACTATGCACAGAATATTGATACCATTGCTAAGCAATTAACAGAGATCTCACCTACGATGGTTATAACTGTTCCCCGATTGTTAGACAAGATGTATAACAAGCTGATGAAAACCGGAAATGAAATGAAAAGCGGCTTTCAGAAAAAAATATTTCTGTGGGCATTGGAAATTGCCCACAGCAAAAAAGTTACAAAAGAAAATTTAAAATGGAAAATTGCAGACTTTATTGTATATAAAAAGATCCGTGCAAAGACAGGAGGAAGAATCAGATTCTTTGTTACAGGCGGAGGAGCAATGAATAATAAGATGGGAGATTTTTTTGAGAAGATAGGGATTACAGTTTTAGAAGGTTATGGAATGACAGAAGCCTCTCCCGTGATATCAGTAAATCCACCCGGTAAAAACAAATATGGAACCGTAGGAAAGCCATTGAATGGAGTGCAGATTAAACTTACAAAGGAAAATGAAATTTTGATCAAAGGAGAATTGGTAATGGCTGGATATTACAAAGATGACAAAAATACTAAGGAGATAATCGCAGATGGTTGGCTGCATACCGGTGACATAGGAGAAATAGATCATGAAGGATATCTGAAGATAACCGATAGAAAAAAATCTTTGATAAAAACTTCCGGCGGAAAATATGTAGCACCAACTCAGATTGAAGAAATGATAGAAAGATTACCATATATTGAAAATGCTTTAGTACTCGGTAATGAAAGAATGTATGTCACTGCACTGATTGTTCCGGAAAAGTCAGAGCTAATTTCTTTTGCAAGAAAAAATAGTATTGACTTTGATTCGTTTACCGAACTTATCAATAATTATACCTTGCAAAAACTGATAAAACGAGATATTGATAATTTACAAAAAGATCTGGCAAATTATGAACGTCTGAGAAAATTTATTCTGCTTGAGAATTCATTTAGTATAGAAGGCGGTGAGTTTACTCCGACAATGAAAGTAAAACGCAAATATGTAGAAGATAAATTTAAAAATGAAATAGAAAAAATGTATTTAAAGATATAAAATTTGTTAACCTCTAAGTCAAAAACATTACAAAAAAATTAATTATGTCTTTTAGCGCCTTAGGGTTAACAAAAATTATGCTATGAATGAAGTATAACTATGCGAATCGAATTCTTTGTTCATTTTTGTCAAAAATAGTTACCGAATAATTTATGGCCTCATGATGCTTACAAAATTTGCTGCATTATTATCGGCAATAGTCAAATCTCCCAGGTCAACAAAGTTATCACCGTTAACATCGGTATTGACATATCCGCTGGTAAAGCTTCTGGCATCATTATCAATAAGACTCAGATCAGCCAAATCAACTGTTCCATCCTGATTTACATCACCATTGTAAAAAGCAAATAACGGGTCGGGTAAATTAGGTACCTGTATAAGGTTATTTCCGTATGCTTGAGATGAAGCTAATGTAAAGTCATACGAGGATGAAGCTGAAGTAAATTGAATTGGTGAAGCGCTCCAGGTTTCGATTGTGTTTCTGTGCTTTGCTACTATGTAGTAATTTGTAAATAATTCAGCATTTGTAAACCAAAAATTCCCGTAGCCATCATTGTCAACAAGTGTTTTTGAAGAATCAACAATTTCAAAAGGAGCAAAGTCATTTCGTAAAATTAATGTAACGGTATCAGGAACCATATATGGGTCCGACCAAAATCCTTGAATGACTCCTCTAAAGAAAATGTTTCTTATTGCATTCACTGATCCCGAGCAGCCCGTGGAAGCCCAGACATTTGTCGAACCGCTGTATTCTGTCCACAAAGCAAAACAGCTCTCTCCCTGTGGTCCGTAATTTACTCCGGGTCTTGGCTGTGCTGTAAATGGATTGGTATTTACATGATTCATCTGAACTACAATTCCTCCCCACACACTATTCTCAGCTTCGCAATACGTAACCGGAACAAACGAAAGAGTATTCTCCGAATATGCACATGCATAAGTTCCGGAAGGACTCCGGTATCCAATAATGTCTGCCCGGGTGGAATAGTTAGTACGGTAATCTACGAATCCGTTTAACCATCCTGCACTGCCATTGGTTGAACGGAAATATTCTATGTCCCAATCACTTTCGCTGTATTTATTTAAGTTCACAATCATAAGATTATTATAACCTCCACCCGATGCTATACATGCCTGATATCTTCGTGAATTTGAAGTGCTGATGTTTCCGACATATGTTGCAAA
This sequence comes from Bacteroidota bacterium, assembly GCA_030855105.1. GTDB lineage: Bacteria > Bacteroidota > Ignavibacteria > Tepidaquicellales > Tepidaquicellaceae > JAGPCH01. The sequence continues at coordinate 32,812 of JALYRX010000022.1, forward strand.
TGAAGAGGAAACAAAATTAAAGATAGATGTTTTTGATAAAATGATTCTGGATGAATCAACAAGACTTGACTCAATAACTAAAATAGAATCCTGTCCGCCGTTTTTGAAATATGCAATGTCACAATGAAAATCCGTCGGGAATCGAAAAAGAAATCCGGTAAAAGCATATCCTTTGTAAGTAAAGCTTGGAGTTACGGTATATGGAGAATAGCATATCGCAACTTTTTCTCCCGACATATAACCTCCGGAAACGCCGCTGTCGAGACATGCTGTAATATAAATCCATGGATTAGAATGGTAAGCTTCATTGTCCGAAGTAATCCTTGGTCTTCGATAAATATTTGAACTCACTGTTCCGGGCCAGTTTAAAGTATATCCTCCGTAATTAAATGGAATTGAAATATTAACAACTGTCACTCCGATTTTGGATTGACCTGAATAATTATTTGTCGCGTAGCCAAACGCAACCCAAAGAAATTTGCTGCCTGTATTATCTTCAATCAGTTCAACATCAATTTGATCCTGCCACATTCTATTGCCGGCAGAGAAGCCAAGAGTTATCCATTCGTTCCATGTAGTTTCTCCGAAATTTTTATAACATAAACGAAGTTGGTCAACGGTTGCACCGCTCTGCGGACCAAATACAAACACAGACCATATTCTTCCGCCTGTTGTACCTATCTGTTCTGTACATGTATTAATCCCTTTTACTCCGGTGACAGAAGAGACAAGACCGGCATTAATGTTATCCGGATCAATTGGATTTTTTCCGGATTTTATTAATTGCATCTCCATCTTTTCTCCCGGCATTGTTACCGAACCAGTCAGCTTATTAAGTTCTTCCTGAATTCTTAAAACGATCTCAATGTTACCGGAGCGTTTTGCCGCCATCATTTCATTTTCGAGAGTAATAATTTCCTGTTTTGCCGGAGAGTGAAAATTTAAATTTTCTCTTTCAGTATCCCTTTGTATCGGAGCAGGAATTTCAGACGGCTGGACTTTTTTCTCCTGTGAAAATAAGTTTGATGAAATAAAAAATAGTAATAGTGCAATTTTAAAAAATCCTGAAATCAAAACTGAAAATGTTTTGATCATGTAATTTATTCCGCAATTTTTTTCAATGAACATACAAAATTCTCCTTAAGGTTTTAAATTAAAAAATGAAAATAATAACCCGGAATATTGATATGCTGAGAAGCGATGTTTTTCAGTTATCTGATCCGGATTATATTTTGTTTTAACCCAAATTATTCAATGGAAATTTTAAAAATCTTTAAACGCAAAGTTCGCAAAGCACTTACGCAAAGTCCGCAAAGAATTTTTTCTTACAATAGAATTTTGGCGATTATCCTTTGTCAGCTTGGTGACTTTGTTTTTAATATTTTTCTAATGAACAATCCGGGTTTAATGAACTGCTCAAATATATATATAATGAAATTCTATTCAAAAGAAACTATTTCATGGTTTTCACCTCGGTTCTAATTGTAATTATTCAACAAAAAATCGAATTACCTTAAAAATGAAATATAATCAACTAAATCCAAAATTACGTTAATTATTGTTTCATCTAAAATGTGAAAGCCCTGAACTCGATTTAATTAGTGATTTTTAAATGATATTTTATTTGTTTAAAAATTTTATTTAAAACGTTTTAAGATTAATTTAAGATTTTTTTAAGGATGATTTGAAATTATTTATAACGATTAATGATTTTCTATAAACAATTGCTTTGATTTTGGAGACGGATTTCTATATTTTTGTAAAAATAATTTAAGAGATAACTAAATGCCATTAAGACATAAATCCGCACAGAAAAGAGCAAGACAAACAATTAAGAGAACCGAAAGGAATAAAAAGTATAAAGCTCTTATAAAAGGTTCGGTTAAACGAGTTTTAGAAGTAAAAGAAAAATCAGGAGCCGAAACCGAAATGAAGAAGACAATGGCGGTCTTAGACAGAGCCGCAGTGAAGGGAATAATTCATAAGAACAAAGCTGCTAATCAAAAATCAAAGCTCACAAAACATATTAACCAACTCGGAAAATAATTTTAGTTAAATAAGTTTTTAATAATTAAAGTCTGCTTTGGCAGACTTTTTATTTAGTTAATGGTTATTTCAAAAAAGCAATTCTATGTTCGGTATAGACTTTTAATGCATTCAGGAATTCCGTCCATCCGCTGCAATTTGCAAATGCACTTTTAGCTCCTTCTTCATTCATCTCCCATCCTGTTTCTTTTATCTTGAGTCTGACTTTACCGTTACTGTCTTCAAATATAAATTCGGTTCGTATCCTGTAATCAACATTGTAACCGTTCCATTCAAAGACTATTTTTTCATTCGGATAAATTTCAATCACGTTTATCAAAGCAGCTTCTTCACCCCAAATCCAGAGAATTTCACCTCCTTTGTCTAAGTCTCTTCTGGCATCAGTCGTAAAATATTTTTTGACGTTATCGGTTTTGCAGACATTATCCCAGACGGTTTGCAAAGTTGATTTGATAACAGTCCCCACTGTAAAATGAACTTTTCCCGGGCAGCACTTGTCATACAGCGGATTAAAAATATAATTTTTCATTTGAAATTAATTTTTAAATGAAATTACTTCTATTTCAACTCTCGCATCTTTCGGAAGACCTGTAACTGCAACTGTACTTCTTGCCGGAAGAGAATTTTTAAAATATTCATTATATACTTCATTCATTTCGGTAAAGTCATCCATGTCTCTTAAAAAAACTGTGGCTTTGATTACATTTTCCATTGATGAACCGTTATCATCTAAAATATTTTTTAAATTTTCCAGAGCTTGTTTGGTTTGTGCTTTAACATCTTCCGATACGAGAAAGCCCTCCGTATTTAGTGCTACTTGTCCGGAAGTGTATATCATTTTTTTTTGTAAATCAAATTCAACTGCCTGTGAATATGGTCCGACCGGCTTCGGAGCTTTGTCAGAATGTAAAATTGTTTTCTCTTTCATTAATATTATTTATATTTTAATTAACACAGTTATCATTATAATCACAATAATCATAGTTCATTGTTAATCAGCGGTCACATTTGTCAATTATTCTTTCAATGTCTTCATTTGAGTAATAATCAATTATAAGCTCCCCCGAATATTTCGATTTTCTTTTTACCGTAACTTTTGTGCCGAAAAATTTTCTGAGTTTATCTTCTATTTTTTGAAAGTAAGGATCGTAAATTTCTCCGAGCTTTGGTTTTTTTATTCTATGTCTTTTGGCAGATGGCTTTGTGATCTCCTCAAGATTCTTTACGGAAATATTCTCATTAATTATTCTCTTCAAAAGTATTAACTGATCATCTATATTGTCAACTCTTAAAAGCATTCTTGCATGAGCTTCCGAAATTTCACCTTTTCTTAGAGAAATTTTTATTTCAACAGGTAAATTTTGAAGTCTCAGGTAGTTTGCAACTGTACTTCTTTGCTTTGAAACTTTTTCAGCTACCTGTTCCTGTGTAAGATTATATTCATCAAGCAATCTTTTATATGAATCGGAAAGCTCCATCGGATTGAGGTCTTCACGCTGTATGTTTTCAATGAGTGCCAGCTCAAGCATATTTTCGTTTGTGCTGCCACCCGGTTTTTCATAAATATATGCGGGGACTTTTTCCAGACCAGCTATTTTGACTGCTCTCAATCTCCTTTCACCGGAAATTAATATATAATTGTCACCTTCTTTTTTTACTGTAATAGGCTGTATAAGACCGTTTTGTCTTATTGAATCGGCAAGCTCATTTAATTTTTCTTCATCAAAATCTTCTCTCGGCTGTGCAGGGTTTTCACTGATCTTATTCACAAATATTTTATCAAAAACTTTCGCGTCATCGGCTTCGGTAGATTTCAGATCAACATTTTTTTCCGTGAATATTGCAGAAAGTCCTTTCCCTAAAACTGAAGATTTATTATCCATTGTTATTGTTGAGTGGGTTCAATAATATGTAAATCATTTTTTTGTTCTACTGAGTTTTCATTTGGAAAAGCCAGACCATTACGGGTTAAAAATTCCTTTCCCAGTTCTAAATAATTCATTGCACCGGTTGAAGAAGGATCATAAGTAATTATAGGTTTACCATAGCTGGGAGCTTCACCGATTTTTACGTTTCTGAAAATTTTCGTGTCAAAAACTTTTTCTCCGAAAAATTTTCTCAGCTCGGATTCGATTTGATTTGATAATTTTAATCTTGAGTCAAACATTGTCAAAAGATAGCCTTCTATATTCAGAGACGGGTTAAAAATATTTTTTACATTTTTAATAGTATTCAAAAGCTGCGATAATCCTTCCAGTGCATAATATTCACACTGAACAGGTATCAACAGTGAATTAGCTGTAGTCAATGCATTAACAGTTATCAAGCCTAATGAAGGAGGACAATCAATAAAAATAAAGTCGTAAGGGTTTTGATTTATACCGTCATTTACAAAACTTGCTATCTTGTTCTTGAGAATACTTTCACGTGAAGGAATTTCAACCAGCTCAAGCTCGGCTGCCACAAGATTAATATTGGAAGTTACTACATCCAGATTGTTTACCTGTGTTTTTTTTATACATTCATTAATTGTCCTGTTTGAAATAAATATTTCATAAGTGGAATGACCGTCAATACTTGCTTCAAGTCCAAGCCCTGAAGTAGCATTTGCCTGTGGATCAGCATCTATTAGTAATACTTTTTTTCCATGAGTCGCAATTGAAGTAGAAAGATTGATAGCAGTTGTAGTTTTACCTACACCTCCTTTTTGATTCGATATGGAAATTATTTTTGTCAATAAATTTAAATTAGTTGTTAGTTTTACAAACTTTGACTATGATTGAATGATGTTTATGACTAGGATCGTATTGTTTATCTTTCAAACTTTACAAACCTAGCTCTTCGCCTGCTTTCATTACGATACATTTCCTGCCGATGGATTCAATTTTTCTTTTGAACTCTTTTGGATCGGCTTTTATTTCATCGAAAGTATTATAATGTACAGGAATCAAAGTTTCCGCTTTTAGAAAATCTGCCGCTTTAACGGCATCATCAATTCCCATTGTAAAATTATCTCCTATCGGAAGAAAAGCATAATCTAGTTTATTCATTTCACCTATTAATTTCATATCATAAAAAAGCGCAGTATCTCCGGCATGAAAAATTGTTTTATTCCCTGAATTAATTATTATACCTGCCGGTGATCCTGTATAGGTGCCTCCCTGTATTGATGATGAATGATGTGCTAAAGTTAGTTTAACCTTGCCAAAAGGAAAATTATATGATCCTCCGAGATTCATTGCATGAGTTTTGATTTTTTTTGCCCAGAGATAATCTGAAAGTTCAACCATAGCAATAACTGTTGCGTCATTGTCTATTGCCAGTTGAACTGTATTTCCGAAGTGATCATCGTGACCATGTGTCAGAATTATATAATTACATTTCGCACCTTTGGATTTTATATCGCATAAAGGATTCCCATCAATGAACGGGTCAATAAAAATTATATTTTCGTTAAGGATTAATTCAACAAAAGAATGACCGTGATAAATAATTTTTGACATTTTAATCGGTATAATTTTTCATTGCCAAATTACCATTATTAAGATTCTAATTCAATTTTAATATTAGCACCATGGGAATATGAGGCTAACTGTACAGAGGACATTGGTTTAGGTTTAAATTTTTCATTAACATTAATTCAAAAAAAAATTATATTGACGCATGCTTGAATCGTATATCCCAATATTTATCATACTAACAATCGCTATTTTATTTGCAGTAGTTAATGTAAAATTCTCAACTTTATTCGGTCCTTCCCGGCCTAACAAAGAAAAGCAGTCAACTTATGAAAGCGGTGTTGAGCCTGTTGGAACAGCTCATGACAGATTTTCAGTAAAATTCTATATGGTAGCGGTTTTGTTTATTCTGTTTGACATAGAAATTGTCTTTCTCTATCCGTGGGCTGTATCTTTCGTGAACTTAGATCCGGTTAAGATGGTTTACTCATTTGTTAGTGTTTTGGTTTTTATAATAATTTTATTAGTAGGTTATATTTACATTTTAAAGAAAGGAGCGTTAAAATGGGATTAGAAGAAAAATTATCGAAAGATGGATTTATAACATCTAAGATAGATGATTTAATTAAGTGGTCAAGAAAAAATGCACTCTGGCCAATGCCAATGGGAATTTCCTGTTGTGCGATTGAGATGATGGCAGCAGCCGGTCCGAGATTTGATATCTCAAGATTCGGAAGTGAAGTTTTTAGATTTTCACCGAGGCAGTCAGATGTAATGATTGTCGCCGGAACAACAACATATAAAATGGCGCAGGTAGTAAGAAAAATTTATGATCAAATGCCGGAACCCAAATGGGTAATTGCGATGGGAGCCTGCACTTCAAGCGGAGGCATGTACAGAACATATTCCGTGGTTCAGGGTATTGATCAATTTTTACCGGTAGATATATATGTCGCCGGATGTCCGCCAAGACCGGATAATCTTCTGAAAGCATTAATGAAGCTTCAGGAAAAAATAACTACAGGTCAAGAAGGCGTTTTTTCAATTAACTAAATTATTTATAAATCAAAAAACTAAAAATCATGAAAAAAATTTATCTTATTCTATTTTTTATAATTGTATTAGTAAATAGTTCTAAAGCCCAGGGCGTCATTTGGATTGAAGGATTTGAAACTTCCGATTCTGCAAATTTACCTACAGGCTGGACAAATTATAATAACTCACCAAAAGATACAATTGAACCTTACTGGAACTGGACTGTAAGACCGGCTGGATTAAATCTTCCGGGTTTATCAACCCGATTATCCGTAGTTCATACTGGTGAAAAATCTGTAGGAGTAAGTTGGTGGACAGGTGTGTCATCCGGTATCTCAGATGCATGGTTGGTAACTCAAAGAATTCCAAATGTTCCGAGTGACGGATTGTTTAGCTTTTGGGTAACAGGCGGATCAGCTTCTTTTAGTGACAGCGTACAAATTTGGATAAGTACAGGGGATTCTACACCTGCATCATTTTTGTCAAATCCAGCGAATTATCTGCAGAATATTTTTTTCCCTGTTGGATCAGTGTATGGAAACTTTGTTCAATATTATATTGACTTAGCACCTTATGCCGGACAAAATGTTTATATGGGATTTCGATACAATATGAATATGGCTGTAGACGGATATTATGTCCAGTTAGATGACGTTCAGCTTGAAGGAACAGTTGGAATTTCTCAAAATGGAATCAACGTGCCTGATAAATTTTCTTTAAGTCAAAATTATCCGAATCCATTTAACCCAACTACTAAAATAAATTTCGATTTAGCAAAAAGTACAAATGTAAAATTAACAATATTCAATTCTCTCGGACAAGTGGTTATGAATATTTTTGAAGGCTATAAGCCCTCGGGCTCTTATCAGGCAGAGTTTAATGGCGGATCACTTTCGAGCGGAACCTATTATTACAGACTCGATACTGATTTTTATACTGAAACAAAGAAGATGCAATTAATAAAATAATTTTTTGCGGAGATTTTTAAAAACTCCGCGTTAAACTTTAACCCGCTTCAAAGACTAATATGAGTCAATGAGGCGGGTTTTTTGCTGTTTAAAATAAATTTTATATTGAGTAAGTTTATCCAAATAAAAAAATGAACGAAAACAGATTTAACCTGCTCAAAACAACACTCCAAAACTTTAGTGTCGAATTCTCAAATGTAAATGGAACTCCTTCATTGTACGTTGACTTGGATAAAGTTATTGCAGTATGCAGATTATTAAAAGATGACGAATCATTGAAATTTAATTCTCTTGTGGATGCAGTTAGTGTGGACAGATTTGAGAAAAAAAACAGGTATGAAATGATTTATAATTTAGTATCAATTGATAATAACGAACGGCTATTCATTAAAATAAAATTGGACAGCAAAAAACCTGAGATGCAAAGCTTGACGCAGGTTTGGAGAGCGGCTAACTGGTATGAAAGGGAAGCTTTTGATATGATGGGAATTAATTTTTTAAACCATCCCGACTTGAGAAGAATGTATATGCCCGAGAATTATGAATACTATCCGCTGAGAAAAGATTTTCCATTAATGGGAATTCCGGATTCGATACCTCTTCCAAATAAATAGTATATCGAGTGTTTAAAGTGTTTAGAGTGCGGAGTGTTTTGAGTGTATTGAGTTTGTAAAGTTGTAAAGTTGTAAAGTCAAGTATTACAACAATTAACAATTAACAACTAACAATTAACAATTAACAATTAACAACTAACAACTAACAACTAACAACTAACAACTAACAACTAACAACTAACAACTAACAACTAACAACTATTTTCAATGCATGAAGATTTAATTGATAAAGCTTCTCCGAATGTAAAAAAAACAAAAATTCTCGAAGCGCTTGAGTCTGAAGATCTCAGTGTTTCGTTTGACGATGCTCTTGATAATGCAATGGTGCTTAACATGGGACCGCAGCACCCTGCAACACACGGAGTGTTACGTCTGCTTGTTAGTCTTGACGGAGAAACAGTAATGAATTGTATTCCCGAACTCGGGTATTTGCACCGGGGTTATGAGAAGCTTGCGGAAGCATGCACTTATCATGAATATATTCCTCACACAGACCGTCTCGATTATTTATCTCCGATGGCAAACAATGTTGCTTATGCTCTTGCTGTTGAAAAATTAATTAATCTTGAAATTCCCGAAAGAGGAAAATACATAAGAGTAATAATTGCCGAGCTTGCACGCATCCAATCACACCTTCTGGCTATGGGTGCATTGGTAATGGATATCGGTGCTGTTACTCCTTTTCTTTGGGCAATACGGGAGCGTGAAAAAATCTTAGATTTATATGATGTAATATGCGGTGCAAGATTTACTACTTCTTATACAAGGATCGGCGGTGTGGCGCAGGATATTTCAGATGAAGGATTAACAGCGACTAAAATATTTGTTGAAGAGTTTTCCGCTAACCTGCAGGAGATGCGTGATCTTGTTGAAAGAAATAAAATTTTTATTGTCCGCTGCGAAGGGGTTGGATATCTGTCAAAAGATGATTGTATTGATTTAGGCCTGACCGGTCCATTGCTTCGTGCATGCGGAGTCGTAAGGGATCTGAGAAGAGATGATCCTTATTTAGTTTATGATAAACTTGATTTTAATATCCCAACTTATACCGAGAGCGATTGTCTTGCAAGATATTATGTTAGAATTGAAGAATTAGTTGAGTCAACAAAAATATTAAAGCAATGTTTGGACAAAATTCCATCAGGTGCTTACAATGCTCTTCAATCAAAAAAAGTGTTACCAAAAAAAGAAAGAGTTTATACGAAGATGGAAGAATTGATTCATGATTTCATGTTGATAAACTTCGGAGTCAATCCGCCAAAAGGCGAATCTTATTCCGCTATTGAATCTTCAAAAGGAGAATTAGGATTTTATTTTATAAGTGACGGAAGCGGTCAGCCGTTCCGGTTGAAAATTCGCTCTCCAAGCTTTTGTAATTTGCAGGCACTTGCTCCGATGATGAAAAATTGTATGATATCTGATACAGTAGTGATTATAGGAAGTGTTGATCCTGTTATGGGTGAAGCCGATAAATAGTTTGTAAAGTTTGTAAAGTTAGTAAAATTTGTAAAGTTAGTAAAGTTTGTAAAGTTTGTAAAGTTAGTTGAGTTAGTTGAGTTTGTAAAGTTTATGAAGTAAAGTATTATTTAACAACCAATTATCAACTATCAATTATCAACTATCAATTATCAACTATCAAAGTGATTAAAGAAAATTACATTCCTGTCTTTGATGAAAAAGAGCTGAAGATTGTTCAGGATTACATTTCAAAATATCCAAAGCCAATGGCTGCAATAATGCCGGTGCTATGGATGATTCAGGATAAATACGGCTGGATATCGGTTGAAGCAATGAGGTATGTCGGTGAGCTGCTTGATCTACCTGCTGACCACGTGCTTGGCGTTGCAACTTTCTATACAATGTACTTCAAAAAACCTATGGGCAAATATCACTTGCAAATATGTACGAATGTTTCGTGCATGCTTTGCGGAGGATACGAAATTTTTAATCACATTTCAGGTAAACTAGGAATAAAAAATAAAGAAATTACTTCCGACGGGATGTTTTCAATAGAGGAAGTTGAATGTCTCGGAAGCTGTGGAACGGCACCTATGCTGCAAATTAACAACAAAGAATATTACGAAAATCTGACCACTGATTCAGTGGATAAACTGCTTTCCGAATTATCTAAATCATAAGATTTATCAGATTATCAGATTTTTATGATTGATTTACAAATTAACTGATTAACCAATTAACTGATTAACGAAACCAGATGGAAAAAATAATTTTAAAAGATATACCCGATTTGGATAAGATTGATGTCTACATTGCCAACGGTGGTTATACGGCTTTAAAAAAAGCTGTAACTAAAATGACTCAGGAACAAATAGTAGATGAAGTAAAAAAATCAGGGTTAAGAGGAAGAGGCGGAGCTTGTTTTTCTACGGGATTGAAGTGGTCATTCTTAGCAAAGGGAAATGACAAGCCGAAATATCTTGTTTGCAACGGTGATGAAAGCGAGCCGGGTAGTTTTAAAGACAGGGAAATTTTTGAAAAGAATCCGCATCAGTTTATTGAAGGCTCTTTGATAGCTGCGTATGCGCTGGGAGTCGGTGCAATTTATGTTTACATCAGAGGAGAATACTGGAAGTGGATAAATATTATGGAAGAGTGTATAGCGGATGCTTACAGAAAGAAATACATCGGGAAAAATATTTTTGGTTCAAAATTTTCGGCTGAAATGTATCTACACGTGGGAGCCGGCGCTTATATCTGCGGTGAAGAAACTTCAATGTTAAATTCACTTGAAGGTAAACGCGGATACCCAAGAGTGAAGCCGCCATTTCCTGCAGTCGTAGGAGTTTGGGGCAATCCGACGATTGTAAATAATATAGAAACATTAGCAAATATTCCGCCGATCATTAACAAAGGCGCAGAATGGTTTAGCAAAATCGGTGATCCGCGTCAGCCAGGTACACTTCTATACGGTGTGAGCGGTCATGTAAATAAGCCCGGAATTTATGAACTCCCGACAGGAATTCCTTTAATGGAATTAATAAATGATCATTGCGGCGGAGTAAAAAACGGAAAAGAAATCAAGATGGTAATTCCCGGCGGCTCATCAATGCCTCCTCTGACACGTGATGAATGCATGGTTGCAAAAATGGATAATGAAAGTTTGAAAACAGTTGGCTCTCTTATCGGAACTGCCGGAGTAATTGTTATGGATGAAGATACCGATGTTGTTGATGTGATACGACGCATAACAAAATTTTATTATCACGAATCGTGCGGACAATGCACTCCATGCAGAGAAGGATGCGGCTGGATGCTGAAAGTTCTTAACAGAATAATGGAAGGTAATGGAAGAATGAGTGATTTGGATTTGTTGGTTTCTGTGGCAAAAAATATAGAGGGAAACACAATCTGCGCATTGGGAGAAGCAGCTGCATGGCCGGTAAAATGGTCGGTAATTAAATTCAGAAAAGACTTCGAAGCAAAAATAACAAATAAGACAATAGAACTTCCTGTCTTGAATAAAGTTCATGGGCTTCAGATGTCGGATCAATACGATACGATAACGTTTCAAAGTGAGCAGGAGGTTGTGGAAGACCTGATAGGAAGTGTTCAGGAGCTTACACAGAATGAAGATGTGAAGAAGTATAGTTCGTAGAAAATATTCAAAAATTAATATGAATTAATTTTTAAATTATTTATTAGTAGATTTTGATATGAAAGTAGAATTAAAAAATATTCATGCAAAACGAAAAACATTATACAAACTCCTTGATTCATTTGAAGATGTTTAGTTCGTAGAAGAAAGTTTGTTTAAAGTTTATTTTAAAAGTCTGTGATGAAAATTGCAGACTTTTTTTATTAGGATAAATTATTAGTTTATTTTCAAGAAAAAAATTATGAAAACTAAAACATTTAATAATCAGGCAAAAAGAAAATCATTTTATAAACTTCTCGATTCACTTGAAGAAAAAGATTTCTATGCTGTGAAGAGTTTTGCAGAGTTTATAAAAACTAAAATTGAAAAAAAACTTGTCGGAATTAATTTAAATCGAATGCCGGAATTTCATTAACCATTTTACAGCGCCCGGTGTTTGCTGCCAGATTTTTTGAGCAAATACCGAGTAATATTTTGCTTCCTCTTTACTTCCGATTCCATAGGTGTTAGGGTATTCAGTTTGAATTTTAGATGAAATTATCATAGGTAAAACAAATTTATTTTCTTCAATTGCTTTTTTCAAAAGTTTATACGATTTTTCATTTTCACCTTCTGTCTTAAAAGAATATAATGTACGGTTAAAATATGCGTATGCACCAAAATCTCCGGGGAATAATTTACAATATGTTTTGAATTTTTCAAATTCATTTAGCTCAATGAGGTAAAGCATCAACTGATCTCTAACTCCCTGATTGTCATTTGGATTCAAAAGAATCATTTCCTCCTTTACTGAAATGCTCTCGGACTTTTTTCCTAATTTGTAAAGGCAATCCGAATAATCCGACATACATCTCATAAAAGGCCTTGTTTCGTGGAATCCCCAAAATTGTCCTCTGTGTTTTTCTAAATAATTTCCACCAAATAATCTTTTTCCAATGTTCACTCCCTTTTCATAATAGGGTAATGCAGATTCAATACTTCTTTGTACTGATCCTAAAAATTCGTAAGCTTCGATACAATCGGGATTGAAGTTTAGCGCTATGTCTATATTCTTTATTGCAGCTCTTATGGGAAGATCATAAGCCTCTTCTACTAAATCCTGTGCTCTTTCTTCTTTAGTTAATTCTTCATCACTTATTTCCGGAATTGGTTTTAACACAATTGAGTTCATGAATTTTTTTAACTCATTTTCATTTTTGAAATTTTGTTTATCTAGTAGTCTGTGGAGATCTTTTAAAGGATTATTATTTTTCATAAAAATAAAATTTAAATTATTGACAGCACAGCTGCTATTTGGGAAAAATTCAAAAACATTTTACACAACTTTAAAACAACTTAACAAAATAAAGTTTTAATATCAGTCATAATTTCCATATTTATTTTTAATAAATAACTTTTAAGTATTAGAAGAATACGGATTCTAAGACTTTTATAAATTTATCTATCTTTCATTTTATTAATTATTAAACATTACTATATTTAAATAAAAAAATTATGAAATATAGAAAATTAATATACAGGATGAAGATGGAAAATTTGTTGCAGAAGTTCCGTCGCTCCCTGGATGTATCTCTTAGTAAACATTAAAGAAGCCCTGGAAGGTTATATTGAAAGTTTAAGAAAACATAATGAACCGATTCCCCCTCCAATAAGTGAAGAAATAATTGAACTGTAATTTATGTATAAGCTTCCTGTAATCTCCGGAAAAAGAATTAATTAAAGCATTTGGTAAACAGGATATAAAATTGATCATCAGAGAGTCACTGGGCTTGCTCTATGGTATTTTGGAATTGAAAAAGTTTCCGGAGTTGAAGCAGCAGGATTTATGGGTTTAATGTCAGTGAGCGCCTTGATCTTTTATTATGTACTATTGAAAGAACATTTTTACATGCATCAGCTCTTTGGATTTATAATTGTTTTTGCAAGTATTATTTTGCTTACATGGTCGCCAAAAGGAAAAGGAATGAAGATGTGATTGATTTGGAAATTTGGATTTCGGATTTGGAATTTATACAAATGTGAATTTTTTCTCAAATCCCAAATTCGAAATTCCAATTTCCAAATGCTAAGCTTTCTGCCCCAGACTAAACCAATTGCCTGAGTCATTTTTAAATATTGCCTCGATACCATAAAATTCTTTTTTCGGCTCTTTGGTAAATTCCACTCCTTTAGCTTTTAGTTCTTCATAAGTGGCATAAATATCGTCGCATTCAAAAACTCCAAAACCGAATGTTCCTTTGCTTACTAAGCTTCTCATTTGCTCGGAGCTTTCTTTTGTAAACATCATCTTATCGGATACAAGTATTAAAACGATTTCGAAGCCGGGCTGATCTTTTGTACCGATTGTCAGCCATCGGATACCCTCACCCATAGGGACATCCGTGAGTACTTCAAAACCAAGCTTAGTTGTGTAAAAATCTTTGGCACTGTCCTGATTCAGAACAAAGATGCTGGCATGTGACATTTTAGAGATCATGATTATTATTTTTAATTTTTAGATATACAAAAATAATACTTTATCAATTATTTCTCTTCTTCAAAATTGCTGTTTTTAAAATTCAGCCGTTTGAGCTCGCAAAACAGCCGGGAATAAATTTGATTGGTGTTCTTATTATTTCCGCTTTTCGTTTTCGCTGTTGCAATTGGTAAGAATAAGGAGTCATTCCTACATAACGTTTAAATAATTCCGTAAATGAACTTACACTTTCAAAACCAATTGAATAGCAAACATCTATTATGGATGTGTCTGTCTTTAATAGAAGCTTTGCATTTTTAATTCTGACTGTTATTAAATATTGGTGAGGTGTTTTATTATAAATTTTTTTAAATAGACGGAGAAAATGGAATTTAGAGAAGAATGCATTGTCTGCAATATTGTTCAGGTCAATTTTTTCAAAATAATTATTGTCAATAAATAATTTCGCCTGAACTATTCTTCTGTAAAGATAAACTTTGGGATACTGTTCTTTAGTCATCTCTTTTAATTTTTACATAAAATTTGTTTGATCAAAAAAACCCTTTGAAATTCTATTTGAAAGGCAACTATAGTTTAAATTATCCGTTTAAAAAAAGAAATTATTTTTAAAACAATATATTTAAAGTATATGAAAATTACCATACGACTTTTTATTATTGCAATTTTTCTTCTCCACTGCTTCAAATTAATGTCTAAGCCTGTAGATTCAGACTCCGTTTCGAGTATTACTGCCGAAAATTGGCGACAAGATCTTCATTACATGGTTTCCGAAATGCAAAAGGTTCATGAAAATATTTTTCATACTATGACGAAAGAACAACTGGAAAAAGCAGCGGAGGCTTTAGATAAAAAAATTCCTTCACTTTCTTATAATCAGATCTTTATAGAATTTTTAAAAATAATGGAAATGATTGGTGACGGTCATACCTATCTCCTGCCCGAGACTATGCATTCTTTTCCCATTAAACTTTATGATTTTGAGGACGGAGTTTTTGTTACTCACGCATCAGATTACAGAGAGCTTATCGGGATGAATCTGATTGGAATAGGAAATAAAAATATAAACGAAATATATAAAATGTATGAAGAAATTATTGCAAGAGATAATGACATCTGGCTGAAAAGCTTGACACCGCGTCAAATATTAATTGCCGAATACCTTAATGGACTTGGAATAATTAACAACGTTAACAATGCCGAATTTATTTTTGAAGATAAATCCGGAAATCGCAAATCTTATATTTTGAATTCGCAAATAATAGATCAGCAGGAATATTTTAATGGATCTCATATTCAAAAAACCGATGCACTATCACCGTTGTATTTACAGCAGCCGGATAAATTTTATTGGCTAGAATATCTCGATGATTCTAAAATTTTATATATAAAATATAATGAAGTACAGTTTGACAGAAATGAAAATATGAATGCTTTCATTTCTAGAATTGATGATATTGTAAATACTAAGGAAGTTGACAAGGTTGTAATAGATATACGGAATAATGGGGGAGGCAATAATTTTACAAGTTTACCATTGGTTGAATATCTAAGTAATAATGACAAAATTAATATTTACGGAAAGCTTTATACAATTATAGGCAGACAAACTTTTTCGGCTGCTTCTTTTTTTACTACAGCCTTGGAAAACAGAACGAATACTATCTTCGCAGGCGAGCCGACAGGTGCTGATCCAAATCACTACGGTGATAACAGACCTGTAATACTTCCAAACTCTAAGTTTTCTCCGAGATTTTCGTCTATTTACTGGGAGAATAGTTTTGCTTCAGATAATAGAAAATGGACTGCTCCTGATATTGAAGTTTTGTTAACAAGTTCGGATTTCTTTTCACACAAAGACCCTGTCCTAGAAGCTATTATAAATCATAAAACCGAGCCTTTAAATTATACGAAGCTTTCTCCGAAACAAGCTGCGAAATTTACCGGGAGATTTGAATTTAGTCCGGACCAGATTCTTGTGGTGAAAGAAAAAAATGGGAACCTTACTATGGAGATATCGAATTTTTATAAAACAATTTTTTATCCTGACAAAAAAAATCATTTTCAAACCTCCAGAAAAAATGTCGAAGTATATTTTGATGAGTCAAATAATTATAATGAGATTACATTAAATGTTAACGGAAACGAAATAAGATACAATAAACTTTCTGCTGACAAATTTCTTCCTGTTGAACTTTTTGAAATGAATAGATACGAACAAGCAGTTTCCGCTTTAAAGGATCTGAAAAAAAATTATCCTGAACGAAGATCAGTATCTGAAGTAAGTATTAATCAACTTGGTTATGATCTTATTAATAAAAAAAACCTGATGCAGCACTGGAAGTATTTAAACTAAATACCGAACTGTATCCTGAAGCATTCAATACTTATGATAGTCTTGGAGAAATGTATATGAATATGGGAAACACTGAGCTTGCAATTATTAATTATGAAAAATCTGTTGAGTTAAATCCCAACAATGAGAATGGAAAAAAATTTCTTGAAAAGTTAAAAAGCGGGAATAAATAAAATTATCTGGCTCCCAATTCAATTTTTAAAACCACTTTCTCATTGCCACGGAGAACTGTTATTTCTGCTTCTTCCCCGGGCTTGAATTCACCCATTGCATACATATAGTCGTAAATATTTTTTACATCTTTGCTTCCGAATTTTATTATAATGTCTTCTGCCTGGAGTCCTCCTTTTTCTGCAGGACTTCCTTCTTTTACTCCGGCTAATTTCATTCCTTCGACTGTCGAAGAATAATCGGGAATCGTTCCGACATAAACCTTTACACTGCCCATCGAGCGATTTTCATTACTGTTCGATACAACTTTAATAAAATCCGGTTTACTATTCATTGTGTTCAATTCCATAGTAATATCATAGACAAATTCAGCAATCTCTATTCCTCCTTCGGAATTTATTTTGTCATAATCATCAGTCGGTGAATGATAATCCGTATGAGTTCCTGAAAAGAAATGCAGTACCGGGATATTCTTTGCATAAAAACTCGAATGGTCAGAAGGTCCGAAACCATCGGGTGTTTTTGTGATAGTGAATTTATAAGAATTGTTAAGTGAATCAAGAGTGCTGTTCCAAAACGAGGATGTTCCTGTTCCGTAAATAATTAATTTATTATCAACCATTCTTCCAATCATATCCATATTAAGCATCGCAACAATATTAAGCTTTTCAAAAATTTCTGACTTGGTAAAAAAAACTGATCCGAGAAGTCCTGCCTCTTCTGCACCAAACCCGATAAATAAAATACTTCTTTTTAAATTATTTTTATCAGCGGAAATTTTTTGTGCAATCTCGAGAAGTCCGGCTATACCGGACGCATTGTCATCCGCTCCGTTATGAATTTGTTTATCACTTCCGCTGTAGAGGGAACCGTATCCTCCGTATCCAAGATGATCTCTGTGAGCTCCAATAACAATTACTTCATTTTTCAATACCGGATCATTGCCTTCTAAAAACCCAATCACATTATCGGTAGTAATCGTCAATGGTTCAACATGTGTTTCTATAATTGCCGTTGTATTATCAAGCAGAAATGAATTTGGAGATTTTGTTGAATCAATTTCATTTTGAATCTTGAGCAAGTCAAGTCCGTTCGCTTTAAAAATATTTTCAATGATTTCCCTTTTGCAATTTATCACCGGTAATCCCGCATTCTGCATTACTTTATCATAAGTCAATTTTATTAATTTATCTTCTCCCGAATTAGGAGTGTTTATTAAAATTATTCCTGCTGCATTTCTTTCTTTTGCTTTTATTGATTTGTATCTGACCGGCTCATACGTCTCAAACTGGTTATTATGAGCGTCAGTAACGCCCGGTGAATATTTCATCATAACAAGAATTTTTCCATTTACATCGATCTCATTTCCGTTGTTATCTTTGTAGTCGTCATAATTTTGTTCCGGAGCAGAAATTCCATACCCGATAAAAACCAAGTCACCCTCGACTTTAACATTTCCGCTGAATCCCAAAGGAATAAAATCTTTTTCGACTGAATAAGCAGAGGTATTTGCGTTCGACATAATTTGAAAATCATTAACACCGGATAATTGCATTTGTGTAACCATTTCAAATGGCTGAAGATAAGCGTTCTCACCTATTGGTTCTAATTTATATTTTTTAAATTCATCCGACATATAAACCTCAGTGAGAGAATCTCCTTTAGTTCCGGGAAACCTTCCTTCCAATTCATCAGAAGCAAGATACTTTATATGCTGGAGAAATTCTTCTTTTGTAATTTCGGTATTCCTGATTTTTTCAATTTCATCTTTCCCGTCATAGATATTAAGCGAATAAAGAAAAGATAATAGTATTGGGAAAGCAATTAATTTTTTCATCGATAATTTATTTTAACAAAACTTCATATATCAGAGAATAAATTCAAGCTAATAATTTAAAAATAAAAAAACCCCGGCAGAATGAACTGCCGGGGTTACTAAAAAAAACTTATTACTTATAAATTATTGCTGAGCTTTAATTGAAACTGTATTGCTTTTATCCAAGACTTGAAGTTGTTTAGTTTCAATCTGACCTGAAATTATTGATTCAAAAACCGGACATGGGGAAACTTTACTTACAAAGTTGAATATATTATTATCCGCAATAGAGGCATCGGAGAGATCCACAACTCCGTCACTGTTAATATCAGTAGCTAATCTAGGTCCTGCAGTAAAATTGAACGCGTCATTATCAATTAATCCTGCATCCGTAACATCAATAGTACCATCCTGATTTACATCACCGCCGAACATGCAAGACGGAGGTCCAGGAGTTTGATTATTCCCAAAAGCTTTGCTTGGACTTGTCGTGAAGTCATAAGTTGCATTCGGAGGGCCACCAGCTGCAAAAACAATATTAGGAAGAGCACTCCATGTTGCTAAATGATTTATGCTTTTAACTCTCAGGTAATAACCGACTCCATTAGATACGGCATTTCCAAAGGCTAGATTAGTTTTACCGGTAGCGAAATTAATGTCAGCTGTACCATCTGAAATAAGGTTACAATTAGCATCATATAAACAAACTTGAATTTCACCACCTGCTACTTTTCCTTCAAGGCATACAGTGACAGAAAGAACCTTCAATGCAGGACCTTCATAAGCTCCCCTGTATGGATAAGTTGCATTTCTTACGGTTCCATTAATATCATCCGGAACTAAAGCTAATGGTTTTCCGCTCATGTCTCCGCCAACTGCTGCAAGATTAAGATCGCAAGTATTCAAACCTGTAAACAATACATTCATAAACGCTGTATGCTGCTCGTTGGGGAATGCTGCAGCTTTGTAAAGTGCAAGTCCACCGGCATTTCTATAAAGGAAACCATTATATCCTGCGTCCCATCCTGTAATTGTATCCAGCCCTTTTCCAATATTATAGTCAGAGTTAAGTGTTACCCCTGTTGCGGGATAAGTTGTTAAATCAAGACCTACTTGTGTTGAAGAATCAACAGCACTTGTCTTACCGTTAATAGCAATATTATTACATAAGTTGATAATAGAGCCAGTCAGATTATTATCTGCAATTAATGCGGCGGAAAATTGTTGAACAGTTGAATTTCCAGCTAACCTACATGTGTTGTTAAATACATTTCCGGTATACTCCTGGGCTATATTAGATAAATCAATACCTATGACCTGACCATCATTGTTTGTCATTAATGTAACACAATTGTTGATAATGTTGTTAGTAGTTAAATTTGATCCTGGTGCTGTTAGTGTAACAGGAATTGAAAGGATACCAAAAAAAGTAGAAGATGGAGTCGTTGACGATAAATCATGAACTCGATTTTTTCTGATATTGTTTGTTCCAACGCCTTGACAGTTTATTCCTCTAAAATTTAACCCGTCGCCTACTACTACTACTCCAGGATCCATAAATACTTCATTAGAAAGAACAGTATTATTTCTGGTTTCAGATCCAACGAATATTCCAATTGAAGAATTGTTTTTTACAACATTGTTTCTTATGATGGTGTTATCATTCGTAACACCAAGCTGACCTCCCAATGGAGCAGATCCAAAAACTTGAATTCCTCTTCGACCACCGATGACTGTGTTTCTTTCTATAATATTGTTATTATTCCCTCCCTGTGCATCTAATAAGCTTTGTCCAATATTGATTGTTCTTCCCCCTTGTGATGTTGCAACCCCAACACCAATGCATGTACAATTCCTTACAATATTGTTACTTGAGCCATTAACCATTTGTATGCTTCCGGCTGCAAGAGCGACACTTGTGTTATTAAATGTTAAAGTTCCACCGCCTGCAGTTCCGTCTATTGTCACGTTATCTGCACCATCGAGAATAAGAATGGCAGCACCTCCGGTACTCGTAATAGTAAAAACTCCGGATGATGTAAAGAGCAAAGTAGTATAATTTGCACCGGTCAATGTTGAGCCAGCAGCCTCCGCAGGTGGTGCAGCAACGACTGTGATTGTTTTAGCTGCTGTGCCGTTAGTAACTGAATTAGCAGCCGTTAGAACAGCTTGTAATGAACTATAGAAAGTGGGTGCTCCTGTCCCCGACAACCTGTATTCATTAGCTGAATAAGAGTAATTACTGATTGCCAAGAAAACAATAGCGATCATTAAAACTGAAAATAATTTTTTCATCTTAGTTTTTTTTAAAGTTTATAAATATGGGTTTGTTAAAAAAAATTGTATAAGAAATTTAATTCAATAAAAATAAAAAATTACAAAGTAAGGCAATGATCAAGTGGAAATTTTTTCATTGTTTCCTTTAGTTTTTATTGTTCCTTTAGTTTAAGTTTGGTTTGTTAATAAGCTTGTATCGAAGTAATCATTTAGATAATATTACATACTTGCTAATAGAAGAAAGTCAAAGAGTAAAAGTGAAAATAACTTTTACTTTACTTATTAGATTAAGAATAAAGTTAGTCTTTTTAATTGTATGTAAGTTAATGTATTTATTTTCAAAAAGCTACCATAATATTCTAATATTTTTTCAAAAGAATTAAAGCTAAATTTGTATTGAGACTTTAATCGGTTGTAAATTCATCATAATATTTTTAATTTATCAGCAAAAAAGAATTTCCGTTGGAAAGTAAGATCCGTTTTATATTAAATTCCGAAAATATAGAAGTCGAAATAAACCCGGCAACAGTGGTTCTCGACTTTATCAGAAGTCTGCGGCTTACCGGAACGAAAGAAGGCTGTAAAGAAGGTGACTGCGGTGCCTGCACAGTTCTCATAGGTGAAACGGACAAAGGTGAAGTAAAGTATAAATCGGTAAACTCTTGTCTAATTCCAATTCAAAGTATTGCCGGTAAGCATGTTGTTACAATCGAAGGATTAAATTTAAATGATAAACTCTTAAATCCTATCCAGCAAGTGTTCGTTGATGAAGGTGCTACTCAGTGCGGTTTCTGCACTCCGGGGTTTATAATTTCGATGACTGGGTTTTTTTTGAATGAAGGGAAGCTAAAGTATAATAATGTGATTGATTCTCTCGATGGTAACATTTGCAGATGTACCGGACATAATTCTATAATAAGAGCTGCTGAAAACGTCTCGGAAAAATTTCAAAATGAATTAAATACAAGCTCTGAGAGATTAAAATTTCTTATAGAAAATAAAATCGTCCCTGAATATTTCTCTTCAGTCAGTGAACGACTTGAAAAAATCAGCAAGCAAGATTATTCTTCGGATACAAATGGAAAAACAAATTATTTTGTAAGCGGAGGAACCGATTTGTTCGTTCAGAGACCTGATGAAATGCTTAAAGTAAATTTAAGATTTTTAGAAACCGAACCTGTTTTAAAAGGTATCAGGGAAAAAGACGGCTTTTGTCATATTGGAAGCTCAACTTGTGTCACAGATTTGCTTGAGTCGGAAATCTTTCAAAAATATTTTCCAGATATTTATAAATTCTCCGAGCTATTCGGATCGACTCCGATAAGAAATTCGGCCACAGTCGGAGGTAATCTCAACAACGCCTCTCCAATTGGTGATATGACTACGTTCTTTATGGCTTTAAATTCAAATGTAATTCTTTCAAATGGAAACGCTAAACGAGAAATTGCTTTGAATAGATTTTATAAAAGTTATAAGGTCACCGAAAGAAAGCCGGATGAATTTTTGGAAAGCATAAATTTCAAATTACCTAAAGGAAATTATTTTTTTAATTTTGAGAAAGTTTCAAAAAGAACTTACCTTGATATTGCAAGTGTGAATACGGCTATTCTTATTTTTATTGAAAATGGGTTTGTCGAGGATGTCAGTATTTCTGCCGGTGGAGTCGCTGCAACACCTTTTTATTTGTTCCAAACCTGTGAATTTTTAAAAGCAAAAGAACTGAACTTAGAAAATATAAAAGAAGCAGTTGAAATTTCTCAAACGGAAATTTCTCCAATCAGCGACGCAAGAGGAAGCAGTGATTACAAGCGGTTACTTTTGTCACGGTTGATTTACACACACTTTATTACCTTATTTCCGGAACTTATAAAAATTGAACAGACATTATGAAAGACTATGATCTTATACACCACGTTCGTGGAGAGTCTCAATTTATTGATGATATAAATATTCCAAACGGGGCATTGTTCGCATCTGTTTTTTATTCGCCTAAAGCTCACGGGAAAATTATCTCGCTCGACTTTGCATATGCAAAAACAATGAAAGGAGTTAAGGGAATTTTCACCTTCAAAGATATTCCCGGTGAAAATCAAATAGGAGGTATAATTCCCGATGAGCCTTTGCTTGCCGAACATGAAGTTCATTTTATCGGAATGCCGATAGCAATAGTTGTTGCTGAAACAAGCTTTATAGCGAGGGAAGCTGTAAAAAATATTAAAATAGAAATTGAACCTCTTGAAATAATTACCGATCCCCGCGAGGCATTTAAAAAAGGTGAGCTGATTATTCCGGAGAGAATTTTTTCAAACGGTAATGTGGAGAGTGCATGGAAAAATTGCGATGTAATCGTTGAAGGAGAATGTGAATCCGGCGGACAGGAACATTTGTACCTCGAGACGCAGGGAGCTTTTGCATTCCCGGTTGAAGGAGGAGGAATAAAAATTTTTTCATCTACTCAAGGTCCTACTGCAGCTCAGAGAGTGACGTCCAAGATTCTTGGAATTCCAATGCATAAGATTGAAGTAGAAGTTTTAAGGCTTGGCGGCGGCTTCGGTGGCAAAGAGGATCAGGCATCTCCGTGGGCTGCAATGGCTGCACTTGCAGCTCTCAAATTAAACCGACCCGTTAAATTAATTTTGCCGCGGCATGATGATATGATTATGACAGGTAAGAGAAATCCGTATTCATCGGATTTTAAAATCGGTCTGACGAAAGATGGAATAATATTAGCTTACGAAGCTGCATTTTATCAAAATGCGGGAGCTTCCGCGGATTTATCACCGGCTGTTTTGGACAGAACACTTTTTCACTGTACAAATAGTTATTACATCCCGAATGTTAAAGCTACCGGATACTGCTGCAGAACCAACCTGCCGCCAAATACTGCTTTCAGAGGATTCGGAGGACCTCAGGGTAAGTTTGTAATTGAATGTGCCATCTACAAAGCTGCAGAAAAATTGGGAGTTATGGCATCAATTATTCAAAAGAAAAATCTTTTAAAAGAAGGCGACGAATTTCATTACGGACAAATAGCGATGAACGTTCACACTCTCGATACCTGGAATTTAGCAGAGAAAAAGTTTGATCCTGAAGAAATTCAAAAGAGAATTAAAAAATTTAATACTGAGTATAAAAATTTTAAAAAAGGTTTTGCATTTATGCCTATATGTTTTGGAATAGCATTTACAAATACAAGAATGAACCAGGCAAATGCACTTGTAAATATTTACACAGACGGAAGTGTCAGCTTCAGCACTGCTGCGGTTGAAATGGGGCAGGGAGTTAATGCAAAAATTAAAGAAGTTGTGTCAAAAGTTTTTTCTATTCCTCACCACAAAATAAAAAGCGAACCGACCAACACCTCACGTTCTGCAAATACTTCTCCGACTGCGGCAAGCTCCGGAGCCGATTTAAACTGCAACGCAGTTTACAATGCATGCACTATAATTTTAGAGCGATTGAAGAACTCTGCTCTGGAAGAGATCGGTAAAAATGATTTAACCAAAATTGAAATAAACGATGAAACAGTTTTTTATGACGGGAAGAAAACTGATTTAAGCTGGGATGAATTGATTGTGAGGAGTTACTTCAAAAGAATCAGTCTTTCCTCTCATGCTCACTACGTAACACCGGGTATTCATTTCAACAGGGAGACAAACAAAGGTAATCCGTTTGCATACCATGTTTATGGAACAGCTGTTACAGAAGCAACTGTAGATTGCCTGCGTGGAACATACAAAATTGATTCGGTCAGAGTCGTTCATGATTTTGGAAATTCTTTGAATCCGGTTATTGACAGGGGACAGGCAGAAGGTGCAATAATACAGGGCATCGGATGGATGACAATCGAAGAAGTAATTCACAATAAGGACGGAAAACTTTTATCTGATCTCTTATCGACATACAAAGTGCCGGATATTCATTTCGCTCCGAAGGAAATAGAAATTATTTTTCATAGCGAGCCCAATCCCGTCGGGATCTTCAATTCAAAAGCAATAGGGGAGCCGCCATTAATGTATGGTATAGGCGCATACTTCGCGATTCTGAATGCGGTAAAAGCATTTAATCCTAATGAAGTTTTTAATCTCTCTTCACCTATCACCCCCGAAAAAGTCCTGATGAATTTATATAAAAAGTGTAAATCCGATAATTTATTTTCGACAACTAAAACTGCAAAGCTGGAAACAGCTTTCTGATTTTTTATGAAAGAAATTCATCTTTGGAATTTTATTTACACTCACCTTGCCAAAAATAATTCTGTAGTATTCATTGCCGTTGTTCATCATGAAAAAGGTTCACCGGGAAAAGAGGGTTTTAAGATGGCAATCTCTTCAAACGGCGAATCAATTGGCTCAATAGGCGGGGGAGTAATGGAATATAATATTATCGCGAAATGCAAAGAGCATTTAAAAAAGAAAACCAGGATTAATGAAATTGAAACTCTTTATCATAACAGGAAAACTACAGTTAACAGATCGGGTCTTATATGTGCAGGTGCTCAAACTAATTTTACATATTCACTCTATAAAAAAGATATTGAAGCCATCAGAGAAATTTCAGATGCAGTGAAAGTACATAATCCTGGAAAAATAATTTTCAGTCAAAAGGGAATTTCGTTTTCATCAGGTAAGAATTTGGTTAGTCAAGTTAATTTTACCTTTAAAAGCAAAACAAATTGGAATTATGAAGAGCCTGTCGGCACAAAAAATATTGTCTATGTTGTTGGTTCCGGACATGTTGGCTTAGCAGTTTGTAAAATAATGTCAATACTCGATTTCTATATTGTTGTTTATGACAGCAGGGGCGATTTGCAAACTTTGCAGGATAATAAATTTGCTGATAAAAAAATAATTGATTCATATAAAAATTTAGGAAATGCCGTAACAGAAGATTCATATATTATCATCGTTACTACCGGTTTTGAATCTGACAAAGAGGCAATCAAACAGGTTATAAATAAAAGATTGAAGTATATCGGATTGATGGGAACGAAAGCAAAGATTAAAAAAATATTTAATGAAGCTGTGAAAGACGGAATCAAAAAAGAATTGCTGGAGAAAATTCATGCACCAATTGGAATTGATATTAACAGCGACACACCGGAAGAGATTGCTATCAGCATTGCTGCTGAAATAATCAGGCAGAAAAATAATTCTTAACTGAAGTTACGCAAAGTTGATTTTCAATTTCTAAAACCACTCAAAGAGACTGTCCAAAAAGCTTACTCTTTCCAAAACCAAGTTTTAGGAAGTTGTGTTACGTTAAAAATCCCTTACCAAAATGGGGTTTGGGTAAGGAGTATCATAAGGGAGAAAAATAATTCTTAAATTATTTTGCCAATTCGGTAAGATATGTTTTAATAAACTCATCAACCAACTTTTGATGTCTCTTTCTTAAAAAATTTAAAGTTGAGGACAGTGCTCTTTTTACTGACAAGTCAACGTCACCTAAAAAATGTCTCAAAATTTCGAGAGCATCTTCGGGATGTTTATTTCCAAAGCTGTTATTAAATGACATTATCACATTCCACTTTACATTTTCATCTATAATTTTACTCCACTGTTTTAATTTTTTTAAAGTCTCTTCAGGAAATTTATTACCAAAATAAGAACCGAGTATAAAAGGTCCCAGATTTTTTTTCACATATTTTGATTTATCGAACATCAATATCTCAAATATTGAAAATGCCTTTGACAAACTCTCCTGTTCCCTTAGACCAAGTGCCGAAAATACAACTGCCCTTCTTACATTTTCAGAATGATGTTTCGTCAATTCCATTATGTCATTATAAAAATCCCTGTTGTAATAAAGTGTCTCGGCAAAGGCAGAAGCCGCATATTCACGGACTTCCCAGTTATTGTCATCTGCGATTTTCAATAAGTAATCTTTTACTTCCGAAGGATTAAATTTATATCCTCTCCATACCAAAGACACGCCTATCTCTTTTGAAACGTCTTCTTTTCTTTTACAAAAAAAACTCCCGATATTGAAAAAATCTATTTCCGGGTTTCTTGAATTATCAATAACACCTTTTATAATTTCCCTGATAACAAATCGCTTATCTTTTGTTTTTGGTGTTCCCGCATGGGTAGTTTTGATTTTTTCAAGAATGGAAATAATTGAAGAATACTTTTTTTGTTTTATTGCTTTGATAATTTTCTTTTTCTGTTTTTCAGTGAGTAATGAATCTTTCATAGTTTTGATTTTGATTGTAATTTAGCTAAAATTATTTTTCAAAAAAATTTAAATTAACATTTAAAATGCTACATTTTTTATTTTCTTCCAAATTTTGTTTGCACTCTCTCCATACTCCGAAAAATGGAACACGTATAACACCTGCCTGCCTGCCTGCATTCCTGCAGCAGGCAGGCGTTCTAAAAAATTTGTCGTGTAGGGAGGTTTGCACTTTTTTGCACTTAAACAGCATTAAATGGAATTACAAAAATGATTTATAAAACTTATATTGCATAAAATTTTGGAACAAATCATTTTATGAAACTTGATTTAGAAACTGTTTTATTTTTTTCCCTCAGCTTCCTTTCAGTTGTATCTGCGATCATGATGATCACAAGAAGAAATCCGATTATGAGTGCAGTATATTTGATATTAAATTTTTTTACTGTTTCCGGACTTTACCTGCTTCTTAAAGCCCAGTTCATTGCCATCATCCAGGTGCTGGTTTATATGGGTGCAATTATGGTTTTATTCCTTTTTGTTATTATGCTTCTCAATCTTCAGGACGAAAAAAAACTTACCGAAAAATACACCTACAAAAAAATTACTTCGGTTCTTTTATCAATACTCTTATTTTGCCTTTTGGGAGTAACAATCTTTTTCGGATTTACCGGAAAGTTTAAAGTGATGTCCGACAAAGCCGAACAATTCGGTACTGCAGAATATCTGGGGACGGAGCTTTTTACTAATTATTCTTTTCCTTTTGAGCTTGCATCTTTTTTGCTTTTAGCTGCAATAGTCGGTGCGGTTGTTCTTGCGAAGAAAAAGTTCGATTAGATCGTTTCAAATCCGATGTAACTTCTCAATGCTTCAGGAATTATAATATTTCCATCTTTCGTTTGATTTGCTTCAAGCATTGCTACCATCAATCTTGATGTTGCTAAACCCGAGCCGTTCAAAATATGAACCAGTTCGGTTTTTGTTTTATTATTGTCTAAAATTTTTTTATATCGGATCATCGCTCTCCTCGACTGGAAATCAGTACAGTTGCTTACTGACGATGCTTCAAGCCATTTATCTTCAGCATAGGACCAGACTTCAATATCATAACACTTGCTTGCTCCAAAACTAATGTCGGCAGTGCATAACTCGATAACTCGATAATAGATATTTAATTTTTCCAGAATGCCGCATGCATGTAAAAGCATATTTTCCATTTCCTCATATGAATTTTCAGGCTTAATGAAAGTTATAAGCTCAACTTTGTTAAACTGGTGGACTCTTAAAAATCCTTTCGTATCCTTGCCGTAACTTCCTGCTTCTCTCCTGAAACAATTTGTAAATCCGCAATACTTTATTGGAAGCTCATCTACTTTTAAAATTTCATCACGATGTATATTCACTATCGGAACCTCGGCTGTTGGTATAGCAAACAAGTCATCCTTCTCAATGTGATACATGTCTTCTTCAAGTTTCGGAATTTTTTCCGCAGCTTCCATTGATGCGCGGTTTACAAGCACTGGAGTAATAACTTCTTTATAACCGTTCTTTCCCTGCTCATCGAGCATAAAATTTATTAATGCGCGTTCGAGCTGCGCACCTTTGCCTTTGTATAAAGGAAATCCGCTGCCGGAAATTTTGGTACCTCTTTCGAAGTCAAAAATATCCAGTGATTTCCCTAATTGTATATGATCTTTTATTTTGAAATCGAAGTTTATTTTTTCTCCCCATTTTTTTATTTCAACATTATCTTTTTCCGATTTACCCGGAGGGACCGAATCATCGGGTAAATTCGGAATATATTTCATTAATGCATCTATGTCTTCATCAAGCTTTCTCAGTTCTTCATCGAGGGATTTAATTTCTTCCGAAACTTTTTTCATTTCCGAAATTTTTTCATCAGTGTTCTGTTTACTTTTTTTCATTACAGCTATTTCATCTGAAACGGTGTTTCGTGTTTCTTTCAGCCGGTCGGCTTTATGAATTATATCAAGACGGTTTTTATCAAGTTCTAGAATTTTATCTACGCCTGTAATCTCTTCGTTACGTAATTTTAATTTTTCTTTTACTAAATCCGGGGTCTCTCTTATTAATTTTATATCGAGCATTTTGATTTATATTAATTAATATCCAAGCTGAACTTTCAAAAGCCGGAGTCCTTCAAGAGAATCCATCGGCTTGAAGCCAAGTTCTGATTCGGCTTTAAATGTTGTAAGCCCTGATTTTAAAGGTCTCGGTGCAGGCTGATTGAGACTGGCGGTTGTTATTGGTATTACAAGATTTTTGTTGAAATTAAAAACTTCACACGTCTTCAAAGCAAAGTCAAATCTTGATAAAATATCAGAGCCGGCAATATTGTAAATTCCCGTGCATTTGTTTTCTATGATTTTTAAGGTTCCATAGGCAAGGTCATCTATCATTGTTACGTTGCTTACCTGGTCGGTAACGATTCTGACCGGCTGGTTATCCTTCAATTTATCAATCATCCATAATACAAAATTCGGCTTTACATTATTTCCAATTCCGTAAAGGACAAGAGTCCTGATAATTGTAAATTTAATATCGCTGGTAATCAGAGCATTTTCACTTGCAAGCTTTTCTCTTCCGTAAAATGAAATTGGATTGGGAACATCGCTTTCGGTGTAAGGTCCGTTCTTTCCGTCAAACACATAATCCGTTGAATAATGTATAATCTTTGAATCAATTCTTTTTGCAGCAATTATGAGATTCTTTACTCCGTCAACATTCAGTTTCCACGAAGCTTCACGCTCGGTCTCACACAAATCTACATTTGTATAAGCTGCACAATTAATGATCACATCGGGAACATAAAAATCAATTATTTTTTTTACTTCATCTTTTTTTGTAATATCGAGTATTTCATAAGTATTTCCATAGTCAAGATACGGCTTCGGCTCGATTGAAGTTTGGATTTTTTCGTAATCAGTTTCCCTTCTGATCACTGACATAATTGCCTGTCCTAATAATCCGTTCGCGCCTGTTAATAATATTTTCATTCATTTTATTTTTTAACTTTGTAAATCTTTGAATCATAATTTAATTAAATACGATTCCCGATTTACATGACTTTTAAATGTTAATGCTTAACTTTACTTAAGCTTATACAATTCATCAATGCCGGATAAAGAAGCATTCAGCGATCCCATCCGGTTTGCATAATTAATACTTTTCTCAAAGTTTTTGTTTACGGAATATTCCAAAGTAAACGAAGACGCAAACACATCACCGCATCCTGTAGAGTCGGCAAAGTGCGGATTTTCTACCGATGCAATTTCATGATGCTCTAAATCATAAAATTTTTCTCCTCCAAAACTTTTGTCTTTTTTCGTAAATCCCGTCACTCCGTCTTTTCCTTTGGTAACTATCAAGCCCTTCACCTCATAATTATTGCTTAATAATATTTTTTCCGCAATCTTATATTCTGTTATTTTTTCCCTGCTTAAAGTGGCAGCTTCAAATTCATTCATTTGAACTGTATCGGCATTAGTGCACCATTCATACCAATTATCTATAGGAGCATGAATTCTGCTTCCGTCTTCTTTTGTATCCATTACTATATTATGAATGTCAATGTGAATATAGCCTTTAAAATTTTTTCTGATATTCTTTAAAGTTTCCAAAGTGATATCAGTACCCGAGATCATATTAATCAAAATAGCATCGGACATCTTTAAGAAACTCTCGCATTGATCATAATTCAAAGTATAAGTCGGCACAGATGACTTTTCCACCCGCGCGCTTTTGTCGGAATTATACAGATTATAATGTAAATTTACTTTTCGCGTCGGATGCCTGACTTTATTTACTCCGTGAATTTTAATAGAAGGATATTTTTTTAATATAGTCATAACGTTCTCAAACTCATCTTCACCCAAATTCATTATAGGAATTATGATGTCACTCTCATTCGAAAGAACAGCCATAGTAATTAATGAGTATAAAATTCCGCCGTATCCTTTTGTAACTTCACCGTTGGATTTATGGATAATATCGACACACGGTTCTCCGATTACCAGATAATTCATTATTGTACTTTAAAAATTTCTTCAATCTTATTTAAAACATCATCCGAAAGCTCTAACTCCGCTGCTTTTAAATTTTCTTTCAGCTGTGTTTCCTTTGTCGCTGATGTAATTGCACTGGCAACTATTTCTTTTCTCAAACACCATGCTAATGATAAGTTCGAAACAGACGTTTTTAGATCATTGGCAATAGAAATTAACTTCCCAACCTTCTGCAAATTTTCTTCGCTTGCCAGTTTTTTTACGAAAACATTATTCTTTTTATCAGAAAGCCGCGAATCTTTATCAATTATTTTCTTATTATATTTTCCGGTCAAAACGCCCTGTGCAAGCGGAGACCAGACTACAAGCCCAATGCTCTGCTTTTGGCAGTAGTCCCTTACACCGTTTGTTTCAATCTCTCTTGCAAGGAGACTGTATTGCGGCTGGTCGCTTACTGGCTTATGAAGATAAAAATTTTCACAAATTGTAACAGCTTCTTTGATTTGTTCGCTAGTCCATTCACTAACTCCCCAGTATAAAATTTTGCCCTGCTCGATTAATGTATTGAAGGCTCTGCATGTTTCTTCAACCGGAGTTTCAATATCATAACGGTGGCATTGGTATAGATCTATGTAATCTGTTTTTAAATTTTGCAATGAATTATGAACCGATTCAAAAATATGCTTTCTTGATAAGCCCCTGTCGTTTGGCATGGCTGTCATTGGCCAATAGCATTTCGATGCAATAAATAAATCCTGTCTTTTAAATTGCTTCAGAGTTTTTCCAAAAAATTTTTCTGCTTTGCCATTGGAATATACATCGGCAGTATCAAAGAAATTCACTCCTTTTTCGAATGCATGCTCAATTAATTTTGCTCCGCTTCTTTTCTCAACGCTGCCGCCAATTGTAAGCCAGCTTCCGAATCCTATTACGCTGACCTTAGAACCGCATTTGCCGAGTCTTCTGTATTTCACTATAAGAAATTTTTGTTAACAAATTTAAATTATCTAACTCAGGTTGCCTATTCTAAATAATTGAAAAGCAAAAGCATACCACTAATTTCACGATTTACACGAGTTAACGAAAATGACTCATTAAAAAATTTGCGCAAAATTCGTATAATTCGTGGCAGAGAACAAACTCCAAAACAATCAGTTAAACTTGAATTATTTAAAAGCATTCTTCAATTGTTCTCTCGCATATTTTCTTGCTGAGCTGCCTCCGAAATTCAATGTTATTGAACCTTGATTTGTAATTCCCAGGTCATGATTGTTAAAGATGGCATATTCAACTTGAAAAATATTATAATTAACACTTACTCCTGCTGAAAAAGAATTTGGCTCTGTTGCCACACCTGCCCGCAAATCAACATAATCATTTACAGAGTATTCGATTCCGGTTCTTACAGACAAAGGATACTTAACATCTTTTTCTGATTCAATAATGAAAATGAAATTATTTCCCGGCTGAATGCTAAAGCCCGTACGGTAAACTTGCGAAAGCTTTTGTTTTGACTCACCGATTTTTGCGCCGGTGAAATTTTTTGCAAAGAAGCCCCACTTTAAAAAATCTGTTAAATACGCCATTGCACCGATATCCGCTCCGAATGCAGAAGCTGAATTATAATTTTGAATTTTCAAATTATAAAAATTCATATTCAATCCGTAAAAAAATTTTTCCCTGAAATTATTCCCATAAGATAAAATTACGTTCGTCTCACGGTATAAATCAAAACCGTAAGTTTTAACTCCCAAGCCCCAGGTCCCCATATCCAGCGGTTCAACATAGGACAGAGCTGCAGAAGAAATTTCATTCACCCCGTATTGAGAAGGACCGTAAAATGCAGAAAGCTCACGGTATTTCAGCTGACCCAGACCAGATGGATTATAAAAAATCGCAAGTGAATTATTTGATAATGATGTAAAAGCACCGTTCAATCCTATTGCGCGGGCTCCGACATCTGTGTTTTCGAATTGTGAGAAGGAACTTTTAACTATGAACAGACTTATAACCAATGTTATTTTTTTAATCTTAGTCATAACCTTCAATTTTAAATTTAAATAATTGTATTGATTCTTTTTATACAGGAATCTAAATTTTACGAAAATAAATTAACCGAAAGAGACAAAAAATGCAAAGTCAAATTAAATGGTTTTTAATTATCATAATAATTTTCATATCCGGATTAAACAACTCTTATTCTCAAAAGCAAAATTTCACAACTGAAGTAATTGTCGACATGACTCAGATGGCTCCCGCAATTCAGGAAAAGCTGAGAAACTTTAAACAAAAAGTGCAGGATTATCTTGACAAGAATAAATACTTCGATGATGATATTACACCGGTAAGAGTTCAGATGCAGTTCAGCTTTACAAGTGTTGATATAGTTTCCCTGACGTATCAGGCAAAACTTTTCGTTTCAAGCCAAAGACAAGTTTATAATCCGCTAAAAAATGCTCCCGATAAATATTCGGTTACGTTCAGATTTCTGGATGAAAGATGCGAATTTATTTACAATGAAAATATACCCTTCATAAAAAATGATACCCGCTTCGATACATTTTTGAGTCTTCTTGATTATTATGCGTATATGATTGCGGGCTATGATGAAGATTCATACTTTGTCAAAGGTGGCAATAAATATTTTCAAAAAGCTCTCGATATATGCAACAAAGTTCCCCCCGGCACAAACGGTTGGAATGAAACCGGTGGAGGCTCTAAGCCTTCAAGAGTGCACCTTGTGCAGGAACTCCTTAATGCCCGTTATGATGATTTCAGAAAAGCATATTTTGAATATATGTGGACGGGTCTTGACTCTCTCTACATAAAAAAAACTAACGCCCAAAGAAATATTCTTGATGCACTGCAAATAATGGGTGTTGCAAAAAAGAAAGAAGTGAAGGCATTTAACATTGATATTTTTTTTGATTCAAAAGCAACGGAAATTGCCGAAGCATTTATTGATTATGGAGACAGATCTGTTTATGATAAGCTTAGCAGTATTGATCCGTCCCACCAGGCGGTTTACCAGGAGGCGAAAAACCGGGCTCGCTGACGACTCAAAGACGCAGTTACAATTCAACCCTTAGTTTTTTTGATTCAGTTTTTTCTTTGAAATCAAAAATTATGAAACCTTACAATTCTTTTTCAGTCTAAATATATAAATTAGAAATTATATATTGCCCCAACCTATTTTCAAATATTCGTTTTTTCTCATCCGTTTGAAATAAGCAGAACAGGTGATTGTTTAAAGCATGTCAAATATATAATTGCTTAAAATAAATTATTTTTCGAAAGGGATAATTGTGAGATCAAATTTAAAAATTATTTTAACATTAATATTTTTTTTAGTTTTAAAATCAAATCTTTATTCACAGGACAAAGCTCAAAAGATTGATGAGCTGATCAAAAAATATAATGAATATAATCAGTTCAATGGAAGTGTCCTGGTAGCTGAAAACGGGAAAATAATTTTGGAAAAAGGTTACGGTTATGCTGACATTGAATGGAAGATTCCTAACTCCCCTGAAACAAAATTCCGGTTAGCTTCTGTTACAAAACAATTTACAGCGATGCTCACAATGCAGTTAGTCGAACAGGGAAAAATTAAGCTCGATGGAAAAATCACCGATTATCTTTCTTATTATCCGAATAATGACGGGAAGAAAGTGACAATACACAATTTACTTTCTCATACTTCTGGCATTCCAAATATGACCGAAGATCCTGACGTTATGCGAAAAAATATCCGGAATCATTTTGAAGTAAAAGAATTAGTTGTTAATTTTTGCAGCAAAGACGTGGAATTTGAACCCGGAACAAAATGGAGATACAATAATTCCGGATATGTGATTCTCGGGGCAATTATAGAAGAAGTAACAGGAAAAAAATATGAAGATGTTTTAAATGAAAATATTTTGATTCCGCTTGATATGACAAATTCCGGATATGATCATACATCGGAAATAATTGAGAACAGGGCATCAGGTTATGATCAGTCTCCTGCCGGATATACTAATACAAGATTTCTTGATATGTCAATTCCTTATTCAGCCGGATCAATGTATTCAACAGTTAAAGATCTTTTCAAATGGGATCGAGCACTGTATTCTGATAGGCTTGTTTCCGAAGATACAAAACAAAAAATATTTACAAATTATATACACGATTACGGGTATGGCTGGGAAATCAGAAACGTTGCACTCGGAAATATAAATAAAAACATTATCAGCCATTCGGGAGATATCTTCGGGTTTAGTACAATGATAACAAGATACCCGAACGATAATAACTGTATTATTTTACTCAGCAATTCCTCCAGCGCAAATATAGAGGACCTTAATGAAGGTATTTCGGAAATTTTATATGACCAGCCCTATAAAATGCCCAGGAGATCTCTTTCGGAAATTTTATACCGGTCATTATCCGAAAAAAAAACATCCGATGCAGTAGCGGAATTCAATGAGCTCAGGAAAAATAAAACAGAATATTATGCAGACGAAAATGAAATAAACCTTATGGGATATAATCTTCTTAACGACGGTAAAATCGATGATGCAATCGAGGTATTTAAATTAAACGTTGAAAATTTCCCTGACTCATTCAATGTTTATGACAGTCTTGGCGAAGCTTATATGAAAAAAGGAGATAAAGAACTTGCAATAAAAAATTATAAAAAATCCATAGAGCTTAATCCGCAAAATGAAGGCGGTGTAAAAAATTTAAAATTTTAGAGTCTAACTAAGCAACCCTCAAATCATAAGCCCGATAACCGTCAGGTATATAAGTATACCCGGCGGTTATTTTTTTTATAGGAGCTTTTTCGAATGCTAAAAGAATATGTAAAACCTTAAAAATATCGAGCGTAATTTGAAGTTTTGAGTATCACAGACAAATTTTATACTTCCGGCAAGTAATTTTCAACTAAATTAAAATCACCCAATCTCCGCAAATGCAATCCCGGTATGGCTTTAAGACCTGTCACTTTTTTCATTTTCACAAATCGCATTTTTTACAACTTGCCACAATGGCGGAAATTTCATAGTTTTACTTAAAATTAAATGTTTTAAGAAAACATCATGAAAATTAGAATAAAAATCCGTGAACCCTGTGAATTGTAATGGTTTGGATTTAAATTAAACCAAACTTAGTTTATATTTTGAAAAATATATTAAAGTGATGAAAAAAATTATATTACTTTCTTTAACAATAATCTTAAATAACATTTTAGTTCAGGCTCAATCAACCTGGTTTTGGCAGCAGCCGCTTCCGACAGGAAATTTTTTGTATTCTGTTGACTTCATCAATGCAAATACCGGCTACGCAGTTGGGACTGTCGGGACTATAATGAAGACGATTAACGGGGGAGCGAATTGGGAATTGCATAACATTAATGTGTCACAATATCTGGCAAGCGTAAGTGTTATAGATGAAAATACAGCTCTCACTTGTAATAATAATATTTACAGAACAAGTAACGGTGGAATTAACTGGATCGAGGTTTATAGTAATTCAAATAATATTTTATTTTTTTTAGATTTTCCAAGTGGAGAGATTGGATATGCTGTCGGAGGAATCGGGATAATATTAAAGAGTACAAACTCAGGAATTAACTGGACTCAACAAACAAGTCCGGTAATGCAGGCGTTTTTTGATTTGTCTTTTTCGGATTCAATACATGGGATGGCAGCTGCATTAAGAGGGGTGTTGCTAACTTCAAACGGCGGAAACAATTGGAACTATACTGATTTTAATTTACAGCAATTTGATCTCGTCACATCTTGCTCTTTGATAGATTCCCTCAACGCATATGCCGTTACAACTTTTGGTTATATCTACAAAACAACTGACGGAGGGAAGAATTGGACCAACAGTATTTTGCCAAATGATTTCAGCAATATTCCGAGACAGTGTTCATTTGCAAATCGTGATGTGGGATATATAGTAACAAGTTTCGGAAACATATTGAAAACAACCAATGCAAGTATCAGTTGGCAAACGGATTCAACATTCAATCCCCCCTCAAACCAAATTAATGTTTTATATGATGTAATGGCTCTAGATGTAAATACTGCTTTTATCGGCGGAGCTGGAGGAAGAGTTATAAAGACCACAAACACCGGGTTAAATTGGATCACAACAACAGGTGGGAGATATAATTTCACATCAAATTATTTCACGAGTGAAAATACAGGTTACACGGTTGGATACGAAGGAACAATATTAAAAACTACCAATGCAGGAGATACATGGAATCAACAGCAAAGTAATACAATACAAAATCTGAATGATGTTTATTTTGTAAATACTGATGTCGGATATGTTTGCGGAGATACAGGGACGATACTCAAGACAACGAATGGAGGAGATAATTGGATTATGCTAGCAAGTAGTTTGACTGAAGAATTAAACGACATTTTTTTTGTAGACCTTAGTCTTGGTTTTATAGTCGGAATAAATAACATTATTGTTCGAACGATCAACGGAGGATTATCCTGGGAAAATCAAACAAGTTTGCCTTTCGATGAATTTTATTCGGTAAACTTTATTAATGCAAATACCGGATTAATTGCTGCTAATTTAAGTTTCAGAAGAACTACCAATGGTGGTATTAATTGGAATCAAATATCAAGTGTTGGAGGAGATGATTTAACATTTGTTGACAGCTTAATTGGTTATGCTTGCGGAGGCGCGGGTAGAATAAGAAAAACTACTGATGGAGGATTAAGCTGGACGAACCAGGTAAGTAATGTGGTTGGAAATCTGCAATCGATAAACTTTATAAATCACAGCAATGGATTTTCGGTTGGAGGAAGAGGAGATATTACAAAGACAACTAACGGAGGGCAAAGCTGGATTGTACAGCCATTGATAACTGCTAATATACTTAGCTCTGTTATTGTTGTAAATGCAAGTACCGGGTACATTTGCGGGGAGTTCGGGACATTGCTAAAAACAACTAATGCAGGCCTTACATTTATTCATAAAGAAGAAAATATTTTTCCAACCGAATACAACCTTTTTCAAAATTATCCAAATCCTTTTAATTCAAGTACGGTCATAAGATATGAAATAAAAAGAAATAGTTTTGTGGAATTAAAAATATATGATTTAAACGGAAAAGAAATAAATTCAATAGTTAATGAAAATCAAAGTTCTGGTTCATATAAAATTTTATATGATGCTTCAGAACTATCAAGTGGTGTTTATCTTTATTCACTATCAGTTAATGGTGTAAAAATAAATACAAAGAAATTTTTATTCGTAAAGTAAATCTTAAAACCATTTAAAAAACCTTAAATCAATGAAATTATGAAAACAATAATTATATTTTCAACTTTGTTAATTATATTAAATCCTTTTTGTAAAGCACAAATAATTCAAGATTACCCATTTAAAACTTATTTAGACTCTGAAAATAATCTTTATGTTACAGGATATCAACAACAAGGTAATACGAAAGATGTTTATACGGCTAAATATCCTCCGATACCTAATTCTAATCCAATTTGGTTTAATACACATTTCAATCCTTTTGGCGATGACAGAGGTTTGGATTTAGCGGTAGACCAAAAAGGAAATACCTATGTCACGGGATACTTTAACAATAGTTCAACCGATAGCAATGATATTATAGTTATTAAGTATGATACTGGAGGAGTGTATAAATGGGATAGAATTTATTCAAATTCAGGTGATGACAGAGGAATGGGAATAGATATAACAATAAATGAAGATGGATTGGCGAGTGAAGTTTATATTTCAGGATATGTAACTTCTCCGAATACCGGAAAAGATTTCATCATAAAAAAATATAATCCGTCGAACGGTGACTCTCACTGGCAGCATATTTACAACAACAATAGCGGAGATGATGCAGCGACAGAAATATTGTTAGATGATAGATTTGCTTATATAGCCGGCTATACTTACCAAAACGGATATCCACATAGTGATATAATGTTGTTGGTTTACGATATGGATGAGGATTCGTTAGTTAACACAGTAGTTTTCAATAAACCCGGGTCCAATGAAAAACCCTCAGAATTTATTTTTACATATTACTCAACTGACAGAAGACAAAAATCAAGATGTGCCGTCGCAAGTGTTACAGATGAAATAGTTTTTAATAATCCAACAACAAAATATCTGACCTTGTACTTTGCTCCGGATCTGCAACAAAATATGAAAGTCAAGTGGAGTAAAACACTTACAAATGGTCCGTTATCCCGAACCAATGTAGCAACTTCAATTGCTGCTGATGCACTAGGCGATGTATATGTCTCGGGATATATGTTTAATTATGACAATGCTACTCAAAGCAACGGGCTTGATTTTGCAACGGTGAAATATAACCGATTTGATGGAAGCTTCGGCTGGAA
>JALYRX010000001.1 GCA_030855105.1 Bacteroidota bacterium
CATTCTTAAACTATCATTAGTAATGAAAAGACGAGAATGGTTTAAAGGATTGTGGGCTCAATCTAATCAATTCAGGTGGCCATTTTCTTATTCATAACTAATTCCTAATGAAAAATCTGGGTTAAAATAAATTCTTGTATAATTTAGAAAAAAAGTAAATTGAAAAATAAAAAAGAAACATCGGAGATTAATGAAAATACTTTTGAGTATTCCTTTAAGAGACTTGAAAAAGTTTTGTATAATCTGGAAAATGAAGTTGAAGATTCTTCACTCGAAGAAATTATCAAATATTACCAGGAAGGATTGCAGCTGCTTAAGGTTTGCAGGAATGAACTGAATGAAGCAGAATTGAAAATCGAAAAAATAAGCACTGAAGAAGAAAATTAATTATCGTATATTTGTTAAAATAATACACATTAAAATTAAATAAATGAGCGAATACGATATAGCCCATACAAAATTCCTCAAAGATATAAATTATCCAAATGATTTAAAGAAACTAAATCTAATGGATCTGCGTGAACTTGCGGATGAGGTAAGGGAATATTTAATTGATACAATATCAAAAATCGGCGGACATCTTGGGGCATCGCTTGGTGTATGTGAGCTGACTCTTGCTCTTCATTATGTTTTCAATACACCGGAGGACAGGATTGTTTGGGACGTTGGACACCAGGGATACATTCATAAAATTTTAACAGGCAGAAAAGAAGATTTAAAGACAATCCGGCAGAAAGACGGAATCAGCGGATTTCTAAAAAGAAGCGAAAGTGAATATGATGTATTTGGAGCAGGACATGCTACGACTTCTATTTCTGCGGCACTCGGAATTGCAGCTGCAAGAGATTTTTTGAATAAAAAAAATAAGGTGATCGCCGTGATCGGTGACGGCTCGATGACAGGCGGGATGGCTTATGAAGCAATGAATAACATTGGACTATTGAAAAAAGATATTATAGTTGTACTGAATGATAATAAAATGTCAATTGCTCCAAATGTTTGGTCGCTCCAGAATTATTTTAATGAGCTGATGACAAACGACACTTATAATAAAGTAAGAAGCAAAGTATGGGAAATGACAGGCGTACTCGATAAGAAAACAAGTGACAGGCTAAGAAGAGTTGCGGCGAAAGTGGAAGGAGGGTTGAAAGCAGTAATGACACCGGGTATGTTATTCGAAGCTTTAGGATTCAGGTATTTTGGACCTGTTAACGGACACAATGTGGTCAACCTTGTGAAGATGATGGAAGAACTTAATAAAATGTCCGGACCGATCCTGCTTCACATAATTACTGAAAAGGGAAAGGGTCCGTCTTATGCAACCGACCACCCGCAAAAAATTCATGCATTAAATCCATTTGATAAATCTACCGGAGTTGAACATAAAAAAGCTTCCATTCCTACATACACAAAAATTTTTGGAACAGCTTTAGTTGAGCTGGCTAAAAGAGATTCAAAGATTGTGGCTGTGAACGCAGCGATGCCTGACGGAACAGGATTAAATTATATTCAGGAAGAAATCCCGGAAAGATATTTCGACGTAGGTATAGCTGAGCAGCACGCTATTACTTTTTCCGCGGGGCTGGCAACGGAAGGATTTACGCCGGTGGCAGCAATTTATTCTACCTTTCTTCAAAGAGCATTCGATCAGATAGTTCATGATGTTGCAATTCAAAAACTTCCAGTAGTTTTTGTAATGGACAGGGGAGGACTGGTTGGTGCTGACGGACCTACGCATCACGGTGTTTTTGATTTAACTTATTTGCGCCTTATACCGGGAATGGTGATAATGGCGCCGAAGGATGAAAGCGAATTACGAAACATGTTATTCACAGCAACTCAGTACAAGAGAGGTCCAATTGCAATGAGGTATCCGAGAGGGAATGCACTTGGAGTTGAGATTGGAGAATTTGAAAAGATCGAAATCGGCAAAGGTGAGATCGTAAAGGAAGGAAAAGATATTGCAATTTTGGCAATTGGAAACATGGTTCATAATTCTCTCAATGCCGCTAAGCTGCTTGAAGAAGAAGGAATTGATGCAGAAGTTATTAATGCAAGATTTGTAAAACCGCTTGACAGGGAATTGCTGTTTGATGTTTTTTCCAGATTTAAAAAAATAATTACTGTTGAAGATAATACTATACTTGGAGGGTTTGGTAGTGCTGTGTCGGAATTTGCATCGCAGCATAATTTGAAAAATGATATTCTAATTCACGGAGTACCTGACAGATTTATTGATCACGGAAAGCCGGAAGAGCTTCATGAAGAGCTCAAGCTTGATTCAAAGGGAATTAAAGAAGTTGTTAGTGAGTTTCTTTTAAAACAAAAGAATTATGAGAAAACAAAAGTTTAACTTGTTATTTTTATTTTTTGCCGCGTTTACATTCGGCTGCAAAGAAAATCCAGTCGAAAATAACGAGACATTAATATTTCAGTTAGAAGGGGTGATTGAAACGCTTGAAGGGGATTGCGCAGGTGTACAGGTGAGAACGAGAAGTTTTGGGAATTTGGATTTAACAAATACACAAAAAGTAAAATTTAATTTTTCCGGAATGTCCGATGCTGATCTTTCAAGCATAAATATTTATTATCTTGTAAACAATGGACCTGTTTACCTTATTAACCTTCCGGACAGAGATCAAATCAATGTCACAAATTCTGTTGAATTAAACTCACCTAACATTAATGAAGAATTATTTTTACGGGTTACATTAAAATCATCCGTCTGCACAGGGCAGATTTTCTCTTTGACTTTCAGCGACTTAAAGATTTATACTAAATAGAAAAGTGGAGCTTACTAATCTTATATTAAACAACAATTCCCAACCGGCTGCTAAAAAAAGTTTTAATAAGAATTCTAATGAGAAGAAAGTTTACATTGAAACTTACGGATGCCAGATGAATTATTCCGATACCGAAATTGTACTCAGTGTGATGAGCGATTCGGGATATAATGAAACAACTGATATTAATAATTCAGATGTAATCTTGTTAAACACCTGCAGCATAAGGGAAAATGCAGAACATAAAATTTTTAAAAGATTAGATGATTTAAAAAAATATAAAAAGATCAACCCGACTTTAGTTGTAGGAATTCTCGGCTGCATGGCGGAAAGACTGAGAAAAGATTTAGTCGAAAGAAGAAAAATTGTAGATGTGATTATTGGTCCTGATGAATACAGAAGAGTTCCGCAACTGATAGATAATGTAATTGAGACAGGTGAAAAAGGTATTGCTGTAAAGCTTTCCCGGGTAGAGACTTATGACGACATCACACCATTGAGAAGAGAAGGTGTGACCGCATGGATTTCAATTATGAGAGGCTGTGATAAGTTTTGTACTTTCTGTGTAGTTCCGTTTACAAGAGGAAGGGAACGAAGCAGGAATTTAAAAAATATAGTCGAAGAGGCAATGAGATTATCAGATGAAGGAATCAAAGACATCTGGCTGCTCGGGCAAAATGTCAACTCTTATAAGTTCGAACAAAAGGATTTTGCAGATTTATTAAAAGAAGTTGCTGTTGCTGTTCCGAAAGTAAGAGTTCGCTATACGACCTCGCATCCTTATGATTTATCACAGAAACTGCTTGAAACAATGGCAGATTATAAAAATATCTGCGACTATATTCATCTTCCGCTTCAATCGGGCTCTGATAGAATTTTAAAATCAATGAACCGTCTTTATTCGGTAGAGCATTATCTGAATATAATGAAGAAGTCACGTGAGATGATGCCTGCTGTTGGTCTTTCGACAGATATAATTTCATGCTTTCCGGGAGAAACTGAAGAAGACCACCGGATGACAATGGATGTTATAAAAGAAGTAAGATATGACAATGCATATACTTTTGTTTATTCACCCAGAGAAAATACTAAAGCGTTTTACATGAAGGATGATATAGATGAGGAAACAAAAAAAAGACGGCTTGATGAAATAATAACTTTACAGCGAAAAATTTCAGTTGGTATAAACAAAGAATTAATTGACACAACCAAAGAGGTTTTAATTGAATCGTTGAGCAGAAAATCGGATGAATTTTTTATGTCACGAACTGACTGTAACAAAGTTGTAATAATTCCGAAAGAAATCTCTTATGTAAATGAAACAGGCGAGTTGATAAGTAAAAAGAGTTTTTCGATCGGTGATACGGTCAATGTAAAGATCAATAAAGTAAATTCGGCAACACTCTTTGGCGAGCCGGCTTTTGCATAGATAATAAAAATTAATTTTAACTATAAGATTTAAAATTTGGCAGATAAACTCAGCTTGATAATATTTTCTATTCTAGGGTTTATGGTACGGCTCCTTCCTCTTAAGCCGGTCCAGATATTAGGAAAATTAACCGGTCAGTTTTTTTTTACCTCGTTCCTATCAGAAAGAAAGTTGCACTCAGTAATTTAGACCTTTCATTTCCC
Organism: Bacteroidota bacterium; assembly: GCA_030855105.1. Taxonomy (GTDB): domain Bacteria; phylum Bacteroidota; class Ignavibacteria; order Tepidaquicellales; family Tepidaquicellaceae; genus JAGPCH01. The sequence goes on from JALYRX010000001.1 coordinate 4,416, forward strand.
GAAAAAGACAAACAATGGAAAAAAGCAGTCATCAAAAATTCCTATATTAATATAGGAATCGACCTGTTGGAATTTTTGTATTTCCCAAAAATGAAGAAGGAATTGATAAACAAATTTGTGAGGTATGATAATCAAAATTTATTGCAAGAAGCAAAATTAAAGAATAAGGGAACATTCATTTTAAGCGGACATTTTTCAAATTGGGAGCTTTCAGCTTTCGCCTATCCGGCAATTTATGGAGAAAGTATGAATATTATTGCCAAGATTCAGGCAAGCAAAAGACTGAATAAAAAAATTAATGTATACCGCTCATTAAGCGGAAACAAGATTATTGAAATTGGATTATCTTTAAAAAAAATTTTTGAGAAGGTAAACAAAAACGAAACGGTATGTTTTCTTGTTGACCAGTCTGCTCATCCCGATTATTCATCCTATATAAATTTTTTTGGTAAGAGGGTTCCCTCGTTTTCAGGTCCGGCAAAGATTGGTCTACGGCAAAGACCGGAGATTATTTTAGCTTATGGTGTAAGGAATAAAGATTACAGTTATACTTTCAGTTTTGAGAAAATTGAATATACTGATCTGATAGAAAATACAAATGAAAATGTAATTGTGCTGACACAAAGAATTCAATTCAGGATGGAAGAAATAATAAGAGCTAACCCGGGTCAATGGGTATGGTTTCATAAGAGATTTAAACATATGAGAAGCTGATGTTTAAAAATATTTTGATTATTCAGACAGCATTTCTGGGAGATTTGATTTTAACTCTTCCTTTAGTTCAGGTATTGAAGAAAAGCTTTCCGGATTCACAAATCGATTTTCTTTGCATCCCAAAAACTTCAGAGATCTTAAAAAACAATTCTTATCTAAATGAGGTAATAATTTATGATAAAAAGAATTCAGGGATAAAAGAATTTATAAATTTAATAAAGAGACTTAGAAATAAAAGTTATGATTTATTAATTTCACCGCACAGATCATTTAGAAGTTCTTTAATCGCCTTTTTCTCATCAGCCAGGAAAACTGTATCTTTTGACAAATCTTCATTAAATTTTTTATATAGTGTAAGTGTACCTTACTTCGGTAATATTCATGAGATACAACGAAACCTGAAATTACTTGAGCCGGCCGGGATAATTGAAAATGGAATTATCAGACCTGAATTATTTCCTGGCAAAAAAGAAATTGAACGACTAAACAGATTATTTTTAGAAAACAATATATTATTTGAAGAAAAAATAATATCAATTGCCCCGGGTTCAGTATGGTTTACAAAAAAATTTCCAAAAGAGAAGTTTGTAAAATTATGCGATTTACTGTCGGCAACAGCAGTAAAGATATTTTTGATTGGAAGCACAGAGGACAGTTGTATTTCTGAATTCATTCTTAAAAACTCACATAACAAAAACCTTATCAATACAACAGGAGAATTATCAATCCAGGAATCAACCGAATTAATCAAGAGATCGTTTCTGCTTATTACAAATGATTCGGCACCGCTTCATATTGCTAATTCAGTCGGGACTGATGTTATTGCAATATTCGGTGCAACTATTCCGGAGTTTGGGTTTTATCCTTACGGAAAGAAAGATATTATATTTGAGACAAACGGATTAATGTGCCGTCCATGCAGCATTCACGGCGGAGATAAATGTCCTATCGAAACTTTTGTATGCATGAATAATATTAAAGAGGAGAATATTTTGGAGCAGGTAAAAAGAATGTTAAGTTAAAAATTCGCTCAATCTTTTTTTAATTTCGTTTTCGCCAAGAGATTCAGCTTTAGAATTCATTTCACTCAAAATTTCTTTTATTTTTACTTTACCCAATTCCTTTGAATTGTCTTTTATAAACCCGTCAAAAATAGTTTCACCATTAAGAGCCCGGTTGATTTCGGTTTCCTTGTTGTGCTCTGTAAGCTCGGTATAATACACTACTTTGAATTTTTTGTTAAATTCTTTTTCACGGTAAATCTCGAACATTGTTTTATCAGATTCAAATGCCATTGTCTGTTTAATTAAGTTGCTGCAATTTTACATAAATCACATCTATTATTAAAGAAACTTTTTATTGCATCTTTTTTGGAAACAGCCGATTGAATCAGATAAAATATTTTTATTCGGGAGTTTAAAATGACATTCTTTGTACACGATAAAATTTAATTGCACACACCCGCCTGACAGCCTGCCTGCAGCAGGCAGGCGAGGCAGGCAACGGGCAGGGATAACACCTGCCTGACGGCAAGGCAGGCTGATATGACGGATAATCAGGGAAAATTAATAAATATTTTGCAACACTTTTTTTCATTTTAAATAACATTTCAGACAGTTGTTTCACTTACAACTATTTCATATTATATCTATATTAATTCAAAATTAGTAAATAAATTTATATTGAATTCCACTTTAGAAGCCTTATCATTCAGGAAAGATACAATCAATGAGCGGCTTAATATTTATTATCTAAACAATTTATCACAAACTAATACTTTTGCAGAAGAAGTTAAGCTTGGGTTGACCTCGGAGAGAAAATTTCTTTTGCCCAAATATTTTTATGACGAAAGAGGTTCGAAGTTATTTGAACAAATTTGCCGGACAAAAGAATATTATCCTACCCGCACAGAGACAAATATTTTAAAAAATCTTTCCGATACTATCTCTGAAAGAAATAAAGATAAAAATTTAATCGTCGAGCTTGGCAGCGGAAGCTCATTAAAAACAAATTATCTTATTAAGTCTTTTCTTAAAACAAGAGACAGGCTGTGCTACACACCGATTGACGTTTCAAATATTCTCGTGGAGAGCTCTAAATTGCTGATTGAGACTTATGAAAAATTATTTATCAACGGTATAGTTTCATTTTATAAAGAAGGAATTGATTTCATTTTTTCTTTAGATAATTCCCCGAAGCTGATAATTTTTCTGGGTTCGAGCATCGGAAATTTTACCGAGGAGGAGAGAATATTATTCATGAAGATGCTTAAAAATGATATGAAGGAAGCTGACCGGCTGCTGATCGGATTTGATTTAGTGAAAGATAAAAAAGTCCTGGAAGATGCTTACAATGACAGCAAGGGAATTACTGCTGAATTTAACCTGAATATACTTCACAGAATAAACACCGAATTAGACGGGAAATTTAATCTAAAAAAGTTTGAGCATAAAGCAATTTTCAATGCAGACGAAAGCCGGATAGAAATGTATCTTATTGCAAAAGAGAAAATGGAAATCGCGATTAATGGGATTGAGGAAACAATTAAATTTGAAAAAGAAGAAAAAATTCATACTGAGAATTCATATAAATTTACAAACGAAATGATAAACCGTCTTGCGGAAAATTCGGGTTTGGAATTTTCCGACTGTTACTCGGATGAAAGAAATTATTTTTCACTTTGTGCATTCAGACCAAAATAGATTTAAATATTATTGATTGTTGAAATTTATTTTACAAAACTTTTATCACACCCAATGTAATATCATCACTCTGCTCGGCACCCATCACAAATTTATTCAGATCACTAAGTATTTTATCAAGAAGACCTTCTGAGTTATTGTTTAAATTATCTTTTGCGAAATTTACAAAATTATCATCTTCGTAGAATTCCATTTGATCATTCATTGCTTCAGGAACTCCGTCGGTATAACATAACACAGTATCGTTATTTTGAAGTGTAAATTCTTCTATTTTAAAATCCATATCAATACTTCCGAGGAATAACCCTCCTTCTTTTAACTCAATAATTTCATTTTCTCTGAAGATATAAATTGTATTATGACCCGCGTTAACACTTTTAAATTTTTTTGTCGAGTGTTCATACAAGCCAAACCAGCAGGTTGCAAATTTTTCTTCAGTAGTAGATTCAATTAAAACTTTGTTCAACGATTTTACAAGTTCAAGCAGATCAAATTTCTCCTCACTAATTTTTATCATATTAAGATATGTCAGTATGCTCGAGCAGATAGTGGAGACAATCAAAGCTGCGGAAATACTTTTCCCGGAAACGTCACAAATAAAAAACAAAGTCAGGTCATCATTGATTTTATAAACGTTATAATAATCCCCTCCGACTTGTTTGGCAGGAATTAATTTAAAACAAACATCCAGATCGGAAAATCTGGGAAGCACCGACGGGAGAAGGTTTTGCTGAATTTCCCTGGCAGTTTTCAGTTCCCTTTCAAGAGCTCTCTGCTGAATTTGAATTTCCGTCAGGCGTGCATTTTCAATTGAGATCGCACATTGAGAAGCTAAAATCTGAAAAATATTTAAATCTCTTTCTGTGAAAACTTCATTATTTTTTTTATTAATTAGCTGTATTACTCCAATAAGCTTATCCTTTCTGACCATGGGAACACAAATCATTGTTTTTGTTCTGAAGTTAGATTTTTTATCGAACTCCTTATTAAATCTCGGATCTGCATAACAATCTTCTATCAGAACTGACATTTTGTTTTCTCCGACCCAGCCGGCAATTCCTTCTCCCATTTTAAGAAAAATATTTTTAACAGCTTCTCCCTTTTCACCTGTAACAACACGAAAGTAAAGGTTATTATCTTTTTCATTATACATCAGAAGTGAACTCGCTTCTGCTTTAATTACTTCTCTGCAACTCACTATAATGTCTTCGAGAAGTTCTTCAATACTGTTATTCTCAGATATTTTCTGAGTGATTTCGTGAATATAATTAAACTGTTTTATAATAATTTCCAGTTCTTCAATATTCAGGTTTGTAGTTTCCATAATCAATTTGTATAAAATATGAATTTATTTTTTTGTTAAACATTCACTTTTCAATTTTTTTTAATACGATTAATATCTAATTTTAATTTAATGGATTTAACATTAAAAACAAGATTATATCAGACAGGCCTTGCCGTACTTGTTCTATTAGCCATAGGAACATCAGGTTATTATTTCTTAACTGGCGGAAGGTACGATTTGTTTACATGTTTTTACATGACAGTAATTACAGTAACAACCATTGGATTTGATGAAATAATTGATTTGGAAAATCATCCCGGGGCAAGACCATTTACAGTATTTATTGCTTTTGCCGGAGTTGTAATATTAACTTATTTCGTTTCAACAGTTTCCGCAGTGATCATTGGAGGTCATTACAGAGAAAATTATAAAAAAAGAAAAATGCAAAAAACGATACTCGATACAAAAGCTCATTACATAGTTTGCGGGATTGACAGTCACACACATCATTTAATCGAGGAACTCAATTCAACTGAAAGAGACAGCGTTTGTATAGATATAAATTCTGAGAAAATAAAACAGCTGATGAAAAAATATCCTTCACAAAAATACGTAGAAGGAGATGCTACTCATGAGGACACATTGATAAAGGCAGGTGTAAAAAATGCTGCAGGATTATTTGCGGCAACAAGTGATGATAATGTAAATTTAGTTATAAGCTTATTGACGCGCAGTATTAATCCGGATATAAGAATAATTTCACTTTGTATATATCATGACAATAAAGATAAAATTTTACTTGCGGGCGCGGACAATGTTGTATCACCGAATTATATAGGAGGGATGAGAATGGCGGCAGAAATGTTTAGACCAATAGTAACATCTTTCTTTGATACAATACTTCGCGATTCAAATAATAATCTCCGGCTGGAGCAGATAACTGTAAACGAAAATTATCACGGCAAAAAACTTACAGAGCTTAAGATTACAGAATTTAAAGATTCTTTATTCATTGCGATAAAATCAAACGATGAATTAATATTCAAGCCCGAAGATGATTTTACAGTCAAGCAGGGAGACCTGCTGATGATTATGACAACACCGTTAGAAAGAATTAAAATTGAGAATTTATATTTGTAATACTTAACACAAATCTCTTTGTATAATAAGTGACAAATATTTTACCACACTACAAACATATCATTCCAGCCGCTTGCTGAATCTCAACGAACTTAATATCAAAATCAAAACTCCCATGAAAAATAAAATCGTAAGCTCCGGCCATAAGTCATAAAATCCTAGACCTTTAATAACGATGCCGCGGATTATTATTATGAAATATTTTAACGGAATGATATATGTGATGTATTGAATTATCATCGGCATGTTTTCAATCGGGAAGGAAAATCCCGAAAGAAATATCATCGGCATTATCACAAGGAATGCCGAGGTTATCATTGCCTGCTGCTGTGTGCGGGAGATTGTTGAAACAAATAAACCGAGTCCTAATGTCGAAAGCATAAATACAAATGAACAAACAAATAAAAACGGTATGCTTCCTTTAATATAAATAACAAACCAAAATCGCATCACGGCAAGCACCAATGTTACAGCGACTAATCCGATTATTGAAAACGGTATTAACTTTCCAAGTATCATCTGGTAAGGTTTGATCGGTGTTACTATCAGCTGTTCGAGTGTTCCGATCTCTCTTTCTTTTACAATTGCAAGAGAAGTCATGTTCACTGTGATAATAATTAAAACAAGACCTACAATGCTTGGAAGAAAATAATTTCTTGTTGTAAGATTCGGATTGTACCAGACTCTTGCCTCGGGTTCGATGGAGCTGACCAATAAAGTTTTTAATCCCGACCTCTCAATATTTTCAATTGAAATATTTTTAGCAAAACCTGCCGTGATGCCTTGAGCATACCCTGCAACTATAGATGCTTTATTACCGTCAGAGCCGTCTAATATTAATTGTACGTCAGCCGTTTTTTTGTTATTAATGTCTTTTTCAAAATCGTGAGGTATTGTTATTCCGACAACAGCTTCTCCGGCATCAATCAGCTTTACCATTTGATCATAACTGTCCACGATGTAATCCATTGAAAAATATCCCGACTTCTCAAAGCTCCGTATAAACTCCCTGCTTGTTGAAGATTTATCCTGGTCAAATAAAACTGTTTTGGTATTTTCAATGTCACGGTTTGCAGCATATCCCAGGAAAATCAATTGTATGACCGGAGCAATCAGCACTACCCTGAACATTTTCGGGTCTCGGAAGAATTGAAGAAACTCTTTTATGATAAATATTTTTAAAATTTTCATAGTTTTATTTTGTTTCTTCTCTTTCCCAAACCCCGGACTGTGTGAATACAAAATTTAACCGCAAGGCTCGAAGTCTCACAGAATCATATATTAAAGGTTCTTAACTTTGAGTCTTTGAGACTTTGAGGTTTATCCGGGTTTATTCGTTATACAGCATTTGCTTTTTTAGTTCTGAGCGCCGCAATCGCAATTAACACTCCAGCGAAGATAACCAGATAAACCATCTGCATTTTATATGCTTCGAAGTCAACACCTTTAATTAAAATATCCCTTAAAATAATTATATAAAATTTTGCCGGTGTAAAGTTAGACAGGATTTGCACCGGCCACGGCATACTTTCTATCGGAAAAATAAAACCTGATAAGATGACAGTCGGCAGCTGCGATATTAGCTGAGCCATCTGAAATGCAACCTGCTGCGATTCTGCAATCGTAGAAATAAATACTCCCATGCTTAATGTCGCCATGAGGTAGCAGATCGTTCCCAAAAATAAAAACAAATGGCTTCCTTTTACTTCGACTCCGAATAAAATATATCCTATAAATAAAATTGAATAAGCTATAAGTAAAGAAATGATTAGATAAGGAATAATTTTTCCGAAAATTAACTCAAGGGATGTTACCGGTGAAACTCTTATCTGTTCTATTGTTCCGAGCTCTTTCTCTCTGACCAAGGAAATAGAGGTGAGAATAACCGAAATTATTATAAGCAGCATTGCAATCAATCCCGGAATAAAAAATTGTGTGGTGTTCAGATCCTTATTGTACCAGAATTGCGGCTCGAGATTTATCGGCTGGTACGGTTTGATTCCTTTTACCGCAAGAAATTCTTTGGTATAGCTCTGCGAATAAAATCTCGTTGCTGCATTCACATAGTTAAGTATTATTGATGCTGTATTTGCATCAACTCCGTCAATAAGAAACTGAATTTTAATATTTACTTTCGAAGCAAGGTCTTTGGAAAAATCCGTGGGTACAACAACAACGCACTGGACAATCCCTCTGTCAAGCAATTCATTTACTTCCTTATCGCTTTCAGCGTAGCTTATTATTTTAAAAAAAGATGATCCGATGAAATTGTTTATAAAATCACGTGAAGCTTCGGTTTTATCTTTATCATAAATCCCGAGCTTTATCGTATTGACATCGAGAGTGATAGCATATCCGAAAAGTATAAGTAAAAATACAGGCAATCCGAAAATTATAATAAGCGTTCTTTTGTCCCTGCTTATCTGCCAGAATTCTTTTTTCGAAATGGATAAAATTTTACTTAACATTGGGAGTGTTTTTTTCGATCAGGTAAAGAAAAACGTCTTCGAGTGACGGAGTGATCTCGCTTATCCTGTGAACCTTAATATCCGGTTCTTTGCTCAGGAGACCTGTAATAATTTTAACTTCGTCCTCTTCAAGTTTTTTTTCAGAATCAATTTTTTCTTTCATGGTCACGTGAAGTGAATTTCCAAAAATGGAAATACTCTCGACAAAATTTTCTTTTTCAAGAATTTCAGTCGCCGTATAAATATTGGTGCAGTCAACTTCTATAACTTTATTTTTTATATATTTTTGTTTCAGCTCTTTCGGGCTTCCGGATGCAATAAGCTTTCCGGCATTGATCAAAATTATCCTGTTACAAAATTCCGCCTCGTCAAGATAATGTGTCGTTACAAAAACTGTTGTGCCTCTTTCGGAAAGGTCTGTGATAAGATCCCAGAACCTTCTTCTTGAAATCGGATCGACACCGCCGGTTGGTTCATCGAGAAAGATAATTTTAGGTTCGTGTATCACAGCGCAGCCCAATGCCAGCCGCTGTTTGAAGCCAACAGAAAGAAATGAAGTTAAAGTTTTTCTTCTATCTTCAAGCCCCGCAATTTTCAAAACCCAGTTTTTTCTTTCATCAAGATCGCTTCCTTCTAACCCGTAAACTCCTCCGAAAAAATTTATATTTTCCTCGACAGTCAAATCACTGTATAGAGAAAATTTCTGGGACATATATCCGATATTTCTTTTTACACTATCAGGTTCATTTGCAACGCTGTATCCTCCGACTTTTGCATCACCCGATGTAGGTTCGAGAATCCCGCAAAGCATCTTTATGGTAGTTGATTTACCTGCACCGTTTGAGCCAAGGAACCCAAACACTTCACCTTCTTTTACTTCGAATGAGATATCATCTACTGAAGTAAAATTCCCGAATTTTTTTGTTAAGTCGTATACTTCTATTGAATTCATTTGTGATATGGATGTTTTTGAAGACCTCACAGGTCTTAAGATCTGTGAGGTTTTTTTCCTAAATATTAATATAACTTTTTGCCGATTGATCTATATAGTTTTATTAACGCTATTCGGTAATCGACAATCGCATTTGTATAATTTGTTTCTGCCTGGAACAATGCAGTTTCTGCATCGACTATCTCTGTGCTTGTAGCAAGCTGAACATTATATTTTTCTTTAGTTACTTTGTAATTATCCTTTGCCTGTTCTATTGCAATATTGCTTACGTCAATTCTTTCTTTCAAATAAATTACATTCAGGTAATTCTGATTTACTTCCAGCTCGATAGATTCTTTAAGCTGTTCGAAATTTAATTTTCCCTGGACAAATGTTTGTTCCGCCTGCCGGACCTGAGCCGATGTACTGCCCCAATTCCATACATCCCAGGACAAATTAACACCAACATCCCATGTACTGTTGAATTCATTCACAGGCGGCTGAATTCTCAGATTAGGATTTTGATAATAATAATTGCTAAACAAAGAAACCAATGGATAATAAGCAGACTTTATGATTGAAATATTTTCTCTAGCAGATTTTATTCTGTAATCGAGAGACTTTAGCTCAATCCTGTTATTCAATGCTTCACTTGTAAGGGAAGATAAATTAAATTCTTTTGGTTCATAATTCATTTGATCAAGATGAGGCAGGTGCTGATTATCTCGGGACAGCTTCAATTCCGTTCTTGAGGATAATGGGAGTCCGAGTATTTTGTTAAATGAAACGCGTGCAAGCTCTATATTATTTGCAGCTTCAAGCTGCTGCAGTTTCGCATTGGAGTTCTGAACTTCAAGCTTTAACAAATCACTTGTAGTTGCAAGCCCATTTATTAAAAAATTCTTTGTATCATTAATGTGCGTTTCGGTTTGCCTTACAGTTGTATCGGCAATTCTTTTTATCTGTAATGCCTTATAATAATTCCAGAATGCAACCTGGACGTTTGAAGCCAGAATGTTTTTCTCGTTATTAAAATCAAATTCAGAAGAAGTAGTAATCAGCTCTGCAGATTTTTTTGAAGAAAATAATCTTCCCCCCGTATATAAAGGCTGGAATAATGAAAGTCTTAAAGTATAATTGTTCAATATAACTTCCGATAGTTGAAGCGGCTCAGCGGAGAAAGGGATTATAATAAAATAGGGATCTACATTGCTTTGCCTAAGGTATGATGCATTAAGTTTTAGCTGCGGCAGGAATAGGGAATTAGCTTCTTTAATTTTTGCCTTATTGCCGGCGATTTTTGATTTGGCAATCTTTAACTCTTCACTATTTTCAAAACTCAGGAGAATGCTTTGCTCTAATGTAAGTTTGTTATCCTGAGCAGATAATCTTAAACCTGAAAAAACCATAATAAAAAAAAGTACAATCTTTTTCATATTAACTATTTTCTTTTATTAAATGTATGAAGGCATTTTCAAGTGAAGGAGAAATTTTTCTCATATCCAATAAAGTGATTGAGTTTTCTTTTAGTAAATTTTCAATTTTTTTTATATTCTGATCATTGTTATCAGCAGCTATATTCAGGCGGTCTCCAAAAATTTGCACTTCGAAACCCGATTTTTCTTTCAAGACCTGATAAGCTTTTCTGATTGGAGTGCACACTATCTCTAAAATAACTTCATCCATCATTGCTTTAATATTATTCGGTGTATCAAAAGCAAGAATTTTCCCGTTATCAAGCATTGCAATTTTATTAAACCTTTCTGCTTCGTCCATATATGGTGTTGAAATAATCACGGTAATATTTTCTTTCAAAAGATTGGAAAGAATGATCCAGAATTCCCGGCGGGAAACCGGATCTACGCCCGTCGTAGGCTCATCAAGAAAAATTATTTTCGGTCTGTAGATCAAAGTACATGCGAGTGCAAGCTTTTGCTTCATCCCGCCCGATAATTTACCAGCGAGAAATTTCCTGAAGTTTGTAAGGCGTGTAAATTGTAAAAGTTCATCTCTCCTTCCTTTGAAATCTTTCAGCCCGTGAATGTCGGCAAGGAATTCTATATTTTCATCAACTGTGAGGTCCGTGTATAAGCTGAATCTCTGGGACAGATATCCGATGTCATTTTTAATTTTGCCCAAGCCTTTTGATAAATTCAATCCGAGAATTTCGACTTCACCCGAATCTGGTCTGAGCAGTCCGCACAAGATTCTTATTAATGTGGTTTTACCCGCACCATCAGGACCTACGAGTCCGAAAATTATATTACTCTTCACGTCAAAACTTATGTTGTCGAGCGCTTTTAATTGACCATAGGTTTTAGTCAGGTTTTTTATTGTAATAACATTTTCCAAACTCAAATTAAATCAATTTAAAATTAATTTTGCATCGGCCGGCATTCCGGATTTCAGATCAAATTCATTATTCGGAATTTGTATCTTCACAGCAAAGACAAGTTTCGTTCTCTCTTCCTGAGTTTGTATGCTTTTCGGAGTGAACTCGGCTTCGGGTGAAATAGAAATTACCTCACCTTTATATATTTTATCTTTGTACGTATCAATCTTTACATCTGCCTTCTGTCCAAGCTTTACTTTTCCAAGTTCTTCTTCGGTAATATAAATATACAAATCAACCGTTTGCAGATTGGAAATTTTAAGAATGGCTGCGCCCGGAGTTACATACTCTCCGATTTCGACAAATTTTTTCGAGACGATACCGTCAACAGGGGATTTTATTGTACAGTCATCAATATTCTTTTGAACCAAATCGATACTTACAATATTTTTTTTCAGATTTGCTTTGGCAGATTCTATCTCTTCCGGACGAGTGAGATTTTTTACTTTGCTTAATGTTTCCCTCGCACTGTTAAATTGATTTAATGCAAGATTATATCTTAGCGAAACATCTTCATACTGCTTTAGTGTTATGGTACTCGATTCATACAATTTCGCAAATCTTTCCTTATCTACTAACGCCTGGTCTAAATTTATTTTTGCCTGTTCGACCTGTTCTTCTGCTAAATTTATATCTTCCTTTCTTGCACCTGACTGCAGGAGTTTTAGTTGTGCGTTAGCCTGGTCTGCACTTGCCTGCGCCTGTCTCAACTGAATATCAAGTAAATCATGATCGAGATTCATAAGAAGCTCATCTTTTTTTACATTACTCCCTTCATCAATAAGAATATTTTTTATTTGCCCGGCACCTTTTGAGCTGATAATAACATCAGTAGTTTCAATTGTTCCGGAAGCATTGATTTCATTAAGAGGCTGCTTGCTTGCACAGTATAAGAAAGTTAATGAAATTAGAATAATGAATAGGGTATTTGTGAATTTCATATATAAAATTATTTTAAAGTAAAATTTTTTGTATTGGATTTTGCAGAGAATCTCAGCTGCAAATACTTCACATAATATTCAATTTAACGAACATTTAAGTTGTTAGAAATAATGTTCCTTTATAAAGAATTAAGAATAACAGTTGGTGAAAAAAAATCATCTATACTCATACCAAAAAGTAATTCTCGGAACGACGTCAGTCGTTATTTTTTGAGTCTGATTTGTTTTTGCTGTAAATGCATTCAACCATAGATTCGGCATGATATGAACATTAGTAAAGGGAATGAAATCCAAACCCGCGGTAAAAAAACTTTGATTAAATCCTGTTGAGGAATTATTTATATCAGGATTATAGAAATCGTAACGGAGGAATAATTTTAATTTTTCTTTCATAAGTGTTGGGATTACAAAGAAGCTCATTCCATAAGGCACAATGTCAGGACTTTCTGCTGTTGTACTCGTGTTAAAGTTTTTCTGAAACTGAAAGAAATTTTCAAGCCCTATAGTTACTGAACTACTTTGGTAACCTAAAAAAGCTGAAGGTGTTGTTTTACTCTGGCCATTCCCGATGAATTCGTAATCAGAATAAAGGCTTACAACCATTTTCTTTTGCATAAAATATCCGAATAATGTAGCATAAAATTTTTTGTATTTATTATTTTCAAGACGTGTCCCTCTGCCGTTGCCGATCATTGCATAATATCCGAAGTTTTTTGCGTCATCAAATGTTCCTGACAGCATTATACCAAAATCCCTTGAACCCAGAATATTCCTCTGCCCTAAAATAGTTTGCTCTATCGACCTGTGGCCCCACCATTTTTCACTGATGTATACATACCCCGGTGTCGGCATAATACCAAATGTTAAATTTGAATTCTTAAAAATATTTTTCCATGTAATAAATGCATCCCTGACGTATACAGCAAAGTTTCCGTTAGACAATGTATCGGGACCATCATAAGATATCGAAACTCTTGTATCAAAATTTTCATTAATAGAATAATCCACTCCGAGATTTACTCTTCTGAAAGCAAACGCATTAAAATCTTTTTTGTATTTGGAATAAACTAAATTATTGAAGCTTGAATCTCCTCCTGCTTTATAAAAATAATCACCGAAAACATTTCCCCATACCTTAGGAACCGAGCTGTTTGAATTTCCCTGCTTTGCTTGCGCAAAAACATTTGTGTATATAATTAATATAAATAATAAAGATATAACTGGTATCAATACTTCATTTGTTAATTTTTTAAAAAATTTTTATGAAGCAAAATTAACAAAAGTAATTTAGAATATCAGTTATATAATTAATTAATTAATTTAAAAGCAATCTAAGTCCACGATAAAAAATTTGCAAGGAAATTGAACACATTAACTTTATCTTCAATAAATAGTGTAATATGTCTTAAATAATCAAAACCTTTTCTGAAAAAACTTATCTCTTGAATAGTTCGATGAATAGCTCGAATAGAATAGCCCCGAGCTTTAGCTTGGGGTAAAGATAAATAAAAATTAATCGGCTTTAGCCGAATCTTGAATAAATAGATTGGCTAAAGCCAAAAATCCTTTGCACAATAAGTCCCTGAGCTAAAGTTCAGGGCTATTCACTAAAAGCCCAGGGCTATTCACTAAAAGCTCAGGGCTAATCTATTTAAAAAAATATTAATAAGAAATATTTGCGATGAATTGCTTCTATGGATTATCCCAATGCATTGTTCGATGAATGGGCCATCAAAAATTAAAAAAGTTTTAGGGATTGTCATTATTCTTTATTAATTTGAATTAAGTCAAAAAAATCAAATTTATTCAAACAATTTTTAACGTGTACAGAGGTGGGCGCATTGAGTCATAATTGATTAAAAGTAATTATTTAAAAATTATTCAATTGTAATAAAGCATTATTTTTAAGACTTTTGATAAAATAATTTCCCTTTTATGAAAAATATATTAATTCCAACTGACTTCTCGCCGACTGCCGAGAATGCACTGAATTATGCAATTGAAATAGCCAGAAAAGTTCACGGTCATCTTGTGTTGTTTCATGCTTACAGTGTTCAGTTAATTGATCCTAATATGCCTGCCGAGATCTATCTTTCGGCTTATCAGGAAGAGGAAAAATCCGCTAAAGAAGGTCTTGAAGAGTTAAGTAAAAGAATTATAGATTCTAATAAAGATGAGAATGGAAATAGTTTGTTTACTACTGACGCAATTGCAACGCAGGGATTAGTAGTTGATGAAGTCCTGTCATTAATAAAAGATTTTAAAATTGATACTGTTATTATGGGAACACATGGGGAAAGTGGTATCACAGAACTTATACTTGGAAGCAATACTGCAAGTGTTGTTGAAAAATCTCCTGTTCCGGTACTTGCAATTCCGCAGAACGCAATATTTAAAGGCGTAAAAAATATTGTTTATGCTTACGATGATATAAAGTCGGGACTTCCATCTTTTCAGCGGCTGCTTGAATTTGCAAAAATTTTTGATAGTGAAATTACATTGCTGCATATAATCGATTCCGAAAGTAATACGGTTGAATTAAACCAACAGGAATTTGAAAAAATTAAGAAAACCGTAACATATAGTAAGATCCGGCTTGAGCTCGTGAAGGAGGAAAATGTTCTCGAAGGAATAAATGATTATATTAACTCTAATGATGTTGATATACTCGCTATGGCAGTTCGCAAAAAGACGTTACTTGATAAAATTTTTAGCAGGAACCTTACGAAGAAAATGGCTTATCATACCAAGGTACCGTTGCTGGCTTTGCATATGTGACTATAATGGCTCTTTAACTTGTTTTTAACTATGATGTTTTTGATTAAATGATTTACTATGATTTACCACTTAACATTTACATTTAGCATTTACATTTAGCATTTACATTTAGCATTTACATTTAGCATTTACATTTAGCATTTACATTTAGCATTTACATTTAACATTTAACATTTCTTTACTTGCCTGAAAAATTATATTTAATTGACGCAATGGCTATGATATACAGGGCGTACTTTGCCATGATCTCAACTCCATTGATAAATACAAAGGGAAAAAATACTTCAGCTGTATTCGGCTTTACAAATTCTCTTGTAAAAATTCTTGAAGAAGAAAAGCCCGAACATATTGCAGTGTGCTTTGATACTGCAGCACCTACTTTTAGACATAAGGAATTTCCAAAATATAAAGCTCAGCGTCAGGAGATACCGACAGATATGCCGTGGCAAATCGGGAAAGTAAAAGAAGTTATAAAAGCATTTAGCATCCCGATGATTGAGCTTGACGGATACGAAGCAGATGATATTATCGGAACTCTGGTTAGACAGGCAGAAAAAGAAAAAATTCACAGCTTTATGGTAACTCCGGATAAAGATTTTATGCAGCTGGTAACGGAAAATGTTTTCATGTATAAGCCGGCAAGAAATTTATACGGAAGTAAAATGTCGGAAGTTGAAATCGTTGATATAGACGGAGTGAAAAGAAAGTTTGGTGTAGAACCTTCAAAAGTTATTGAAGTTCTCGGCTTGATGGGAGATATGTCTGACAATATTCCGGGTATAAAAGGAGTAGGGGAAAAAACAGCTATGAGTCTTATTCAGGAATTTGGCTCGATAGAAAATATGTATATGAATATAGAGAAAATTACCAAGCCGAAGTTAAAAGAAAATATACTTACATTCAAAGAGGATGCAATTTTATCGCATATGCTCGTAACAATTAAGACAGATGTTCCGTTGAAAATAAATTTCCATAATCTTAATAAAAAAGATCACGATGTAAAGTCATTGATAACACTTTTTGAAGAACTGGAATTTAAAACCTTTATAAAGAAATTTTCCAAAGGCGAAATTAACACTACTAAAGAAAAAGTCAAAGAAGAAATTCAGAAAGAACTTCAAATTAAAGGAGTTAAGATACTACCTAAGGAAAAGCTGTTTGATAAAGTAAAGGTTGATATTCAGGAACCCGTAAAAAAAATCAAAACGTTCAATGACGTAAAGCATAACTACGTTATAATAAAAAATAATGAAGATTTTTTGAACCTGATGAAAAAACTTACAGAGCAGAGCCTGATTTGCTTTGGTGCTCAAACAGATGCAGGTGATTGTATGAATTGTAATGTTATAGGAATGTCCTTTACTTTTGCTGAGAGGGAAGCATTCTACGTACCCATATTTGGAAAAGCATTTGGCAGAAAAAAAAACGGAAGTGAACAATCACTTTTTGATACTTCAATTAAAGTAAGCGATAATAGCAGTGCCGGAGTTGAGCTGAATTTCGCTATAGAAAATGTTAAACCTGTTTTTGAAAATAAGTCGATCAAGTTCATAGGACAGAATTTGAAATACGACTATCTTGTAATGCGAAATTATGATATTGATATACAGAACCTGCATTTCGATACATTAATTGGAGCATATATCTTTCAGCCCGATGGTGCACAGGATATGGATTCTTTGTCAGAAAAATTTTTAAGCTATAAACCAATATCGATAGCCGAACTTAAAGGAAGAGGGAAAGATCAGGTTACTTTTGATAAGGTGGATGTGAATAAAGCCAGTGAGTATGCGGGTGAAGATGCTGATATTACATTACAGCTTTATTACAGAATCAAATATGAATTAGGAAAGTCAAACCTTTTGAAAATCTGCGAAGAAATAGAATTCCCGCTGATAAAAGTTTTGTCAGAGATGGAGTTTGAAGGATTCAGAGTAGATGAAAAAATATTAGCAATAATAAATAAAGAAACCGAAAGACTAATTAAAGAATTTGAAGCGAAAATTTATAAATCTGCAGGTGAGAAATTTAATATAAATTCAACTCAGCAGCTTGCCGATATACTTTTTAAA
The DNA here is from genome assembly GCA_030855105.1 of Bacteroidota bacterium. GTDB lineage: Bacteria > Bacteroidota > Ignavibacteria > Tepidaquicellales > Tepidaquicellaceae > JAGPCH01. Next base: position 21,839 of record JALYRX010000001.1, read on the forward strand.
AAACTAAACCTTACTCCTGTAAGAAAAACCAAGACAGGATATTCTACTGACGTAAAAGTTCTGGAAGAATTAAAATATCAGCATGAGATTGCTGCTCTTCTTGTTGATTATCGAATTTTAACAAAGCTTAAATCAACTTATTTAGACGGATTAAAGGCTGCAGTAAATCCTAAAACAAAAAGAGTTCATACTGTTTTTAACCAGGTTGCTGCTGCAACAGGACGTCTTTCAAGCAATGATCCGAATTTGCAAAATATTCCTATAAGGACAGAAGTCGGAAGAAGTCTTCGAAAGGCATTTGTACCGAGGGACAAAAGTTATTTGATAATGTCTGCCGATTATTCTCAAATTGAATTAAGAATTATGGCTCATTATGCAGACGATGAAAATATGATCAATGCATTCAAAAGAAATCATGACATACATACGGAGACATCAATGAGAATTTTTAATTTGCATTCGAAAAACGATGTCACTCCGGGCATGCGTCGGAAAGCAAAAGAAGTTAACTTCGGAATAATTTATGGCATTGGAGCATTCGGATTGGCAAGCAGGCTGGAAATAAAAAACTCCGAAGCTAAAGACATTATAGACAGATATTTCAGAGAGTATCCAAAAGTCAGAGAGTATATGGACAGAACAAAAAAATTCGCACATGATAACGGATACGTTGAGACATTGATGGGGCGAAGAAGATATTTAAAACAAATCAATAATCAGAATGCATCTGCAAGAGCCGAAGATGAGCGTGCTGCTATCAATATGCCAATACAGGGAACTGCAGCTGATATGATAAAGATCGCGATGATAAATATTTACAGTGAATTTGTTAATAATAAACTTGAGTCAAAAATGCTGCTGCAGGTTCACGATGAGCTTGTGTTTGAAGTCAAGAAAAACGAACAGGAAAAAGTAAAGAAGATTGTAATCGATAAAATGAAAAATGCTATTACTCTCAGCGTACCGATTGAAGTTGAAGTTGGGGTTGGAGAGAATTGGTTTGAAGCGCACTGATTTGATTTGGGATTTGGAATTTTGGGTTTGGAATTAGGACTTAGATTTTTGATTTTAGATTTGAATTTTTGTTTTCAAGGAATTTAATAAAATAAAAATTAGATTACTTAATAACTTGTTACTTATTACTTTACACAATTAATACTGAATACCAAGAATGAGATTAAAAGAATTTGAAGTCAGTGCAATAAAGGATGCTGTATATGCATTGGATAAAACTGCTAAAATTTTTTTATTTGGATCTCGAGTTGATGATAAAAAAAGAGGCGGAGATATTGATATAATAATAATCTCTGAGAAGCTAAAATATGGGGATAAGTTAAAAATATATTCAAGAATATTTAAAACACTTGAAGAACAGAAAATAGATATAGTTTTGTATAATGGGAAGGATAAAAATTTTTTCGTTTCCGATTCCTTAAAGGAAAGTATTCAGCTATGAAGGTTGAAAGTTTAAATTACATAAAATATGATCTGAAGTCATTAGACCAAATGATAAATTCATTGGATATAGCTTTTAATATTTGCAAAAATATTGGAGAAAAGAATTCATATACTGAAGAGGAATTTATGTACTTTGATGTTTTGACATCTCGATTTTCGCGATTAAGTGATTACATAATTCAAAAGGCGATCAGAACTATCGATAAAATTGATGAAGAAGATGCCGGGACAGTAAGAGATAGGTTAAACAGAGCAGAGAAAAAGGAATTAATTTCAAGTACAGATGAATTTGTGGAAATTAGGAATTTACGGAATGACATAACTCATGAATATATACCTGAAGAAATGTCAGAAATTTTCAATGGTGTCATGCGATATACTCCAATACTGAAAGATAGTGTAGAAAGAATAAAAAAGTATTGCAAAGAAAAATATAAAGTTTAGTTTGCCGAAGGTAGTTTCAGAGTTAGTTGTTGTTTTTATTTACAGGAAAATAAAACACGGGTTTGAGTTTCTTCTTCTAAAGAGAGATAAATCGGAAGTCTATCCGGGTATATGGTCAATTGCCGGAGGAAGAATTAATGAAAATGAGAAAGCATATGAAACTGCAATCAGAGAAATGCTTGAAGAAACCGGTTTGACTGCCAAACATTTTTATCTGCTTGATACGACGAATGTGTTTTACGAAATTGAAAACGATTCAATTAATTTTGTACCTTTGTTTCTTGCAGAGGCAAATGACGGTGAAGTAAAATTATCAGATGAACATTCCGAATATAAATGGATGAAGTATGAAGAAGCTTATGATAAAATATTCTGGCTGCAATGGAAAACTAACATTAAGGAAATTAACAAAATTCTTCACAACGAAAAATTATTTAATACGTTACAGGAAATTACAACATAATTTCTTTAACTTTTAACTTTTTAACTTAAGCATGATAATAGTAACAGGCGGCTCCGGATTTATAGGAAGCGCTTTAATATGGCGTCTCAATCAACTCGGCAAAGAAGATATAATTATTGTGGATGAATTCGGTGAAAACGATAAATGGCAGAATCTTATCCCGCTTAAGTATGCCGATATATTTGACAAAGAAGATTTCGGGCACATGGTACAGTCTGATTTTCTAAAAAATTTTGAAATCGACACGATCTTTCATCTTGGTGCCTGCAGCTCGACAACAGAAAAGAATTTTGATTACCTTTTGAGAAATAATTATGAATATACAAAATACCTTTGCGAGAAAGCATTGGAAAATAATATAAGATTTATTTATGCTTCATCTGCTGCAACTTACGGTGATGGTTCGCAAGGATATGAAGATGATGAAAGCAAGCTCCACACGCTAAGGCCTTTGAATGCTTATGGTTATTCGAAGCATATGTTCGATCTCTGGGCAAGAAAAAGCAGGATATTCGATAAGGTAGTCGGGTTAAAATATTTTAATGTTTATGGTCCGAATGAATACCATAAAGGAGATATGCGAAGTGTAGTAAATAAATGTTTTCATCAGGTTAAAGAAACCGGAAAAGCAAAATTATTTAAATCGATTAATCCGGAATACAAAGACGGTGAGCAAAAACGGGACTTTCTATATGTTAAGAATGCAGTTGATATGACATTATTTTTTTGGGATAACAGAATCGCAACAGGTATCTATAATATCGGAACTAACGAGGCAAATAGTTTTAATGAACTTATCCGACCCATTTTCAAAGCAATGGAAGTTCCGGAAAACATAGAATACTTTGATATGCCGGAAATTTTAAAAAAGAAATACCAGTATTATACTAAAGCCGATACAAGCAAGCTGAAGAGTGCGGGGTATCTTGATAAGATAATAAAAATAGATGATGCGGTTTCGGACTATGTAATGAATTATCTGAATACGGAAAATGCTTATCTTAGCTAAAGTTTGTAAAGTTTATAAGGTTTATAAAGTTTGTAAAGAACCAAAAGTTTAATGATGCTTTCACGTTTGACGTTTCACGTTTCATGTTAGACGTTTCATGTTAGACGTTTCATGTTTGACGCATCGCATTTATAAAGTTAAATCAATTTACATTAAAATATTAAAAATAAAATTAAAATGAAAAAACTTTTATTCTTATTAATCTGTGCTGTTACGTGTAATTCTTTTTCACAGGATCTTCCGCATTACATGACTGATATAGAAAAGAAAGCTTATGAGAATTATCATCCCCCTTTCATTAATACAGACGACATAAATCCTCCTCCAACACCGGTAAGGACAATGGCAGAATGGGAAGAAGTGCAGGGAATAATTGTTGCATGGACTTCTTACACTTCTATAATAAGACAGATCGTAGATCATGCTCAGGATGAAGGCTTAGTGTTTATAGTCTGCTCAGATTCGAATACAGTGCGAAGCTATCTCACTAGCGGTGGCGTGCCGCTGACTAATTTAAAATTTGTGATCACTCCTTTTAATTCAGTCTGGTGCAGGGATTATGGTCCGTGGGCTTCTTATTCAGGAGTTTCGGATAGTCTTAAAATGATTGATTGGATTTACAACAGACCAAGACCAAATGATGACCAGGTACCTGTTGGATTTGCAAACTATATTAGTACTCCCATTTATCAAGCTATAAGTTCTCCGAATGATCTTGTACACACTGGCGGTAATTTTATGGTTGACGGGAATGGAACGGGTTTTTCTTCTGAATTAATATTGGATGAAAATCCGTCTAAGACTGAATCAGAGATTAATAATATTATAAACAGCTACCTTGGAATTAACCGGTATATAAAAATGGAAACGCTTCCTTATGACGAGATCCATCACATCGATATGCACATAAAATTATTAGATGAAGAAACTTTACTTGTAGGGCAATATCCTGCAGGCGTCGCTGACGGTCCGCAGATAGAAGCAAACCTTCAATATGTTTTAAATAATTTTCTCACGTGTTATGGAAGACCATATAAAGTGATTAGAATACCAATGCCACCAAGTACATCCGGCCAGTATCCTCCGAGTGCAGATTATTATACTTATACAAATTCGGTATTTGTAAATAAAACTATAATCGTTCCGATATACGGACTTGCACAGGATTCGACTGCTTTAAGAATTTACAGGGAAAATCTTCCGGGATACAGAGTGATGGGTATTAACAGCAGCTCAATGATTTCCGCACTCGGAGCCATTCACTGCATTACAAAAGAGATTGGAGTATTCGAACCGGTATTCTTTTCGCATCCAAAACTTTTGAACACTCTGAATACGTCAACTCCTTACGAAGTTAAATCATATATTAAAACTAAAACAGGAGTAGCTTCCGCTAAAGTTTTTTGGAGAACCGATACAACGCAGGCTTATGCTGCAATAAATATGACGCAAGCTATAGATACTTTTAAAGCATCGATACCTCAACAAACATTAGGAACAAAAGTTTATTATTATATTTCTGCAACATCTAATTCGGGCAGAACAGTTACTAAGCCGCTTACTGCTCCAAACGGGTATATTAATTTTACAGTTGATAATCCGACATCAGTTTCCGGAAATAATTTTACTCCTAATAGTTTTATGCTTTATCAGAATTATCCGAATCCATTTAATCCGGCAACAGTTATCAGTTATCAGTTAGCAGTTAGCAACTATGTTTCGATAAAAGTTTATGACGTCATTGGAAATGAAGTAACAACTTTAGTGAATGAAAAGAAACCAGCAGGAAGTTATAAAATTGATTTTGACGGAAGTAATTTACCGAGCGGGATTTATTATTATAAATTGACTTCGGGAGATTTTGAGAAAACAAAAGTCATGGTTCTATTAAAATAATTTTTTATTAAATAACAACATTTTTATTCTCAATATTAATAAATACAATGAAGACAATAATTACATTTGTTGTTATGTTTTTAATTTGTTCAACAACATTCTCACAGATTGTATTAAAACCACATATCGGATTAAATTCAAAACCCGCGGATTCAGACACTTCCTGTTATTTTCAGAAATATACAGGAAGCTTTAATACTACCGGTTATCAGACAGGTGATACACTTAACGATTTTACTTTATTCAGTTATAATGGAGATACTTTAAATCTCCGCAGGGAGCTTGAGAAAGGAAAGCCGGTCGTTCTGATAAGCTGCAGTTATACATGTCCTGTTTTCAGGGGAAAAGTCCCTGACATTAATTCACTTATGGCGCAATTTTCCGATAGTGTTTCAATTTTTCTTATCTATACAATTGAAGCTCATCCCTATCCCGATATCAGTCCTTATTTCGGGTATGTAAATCCCACTCAGCAGAATATAAACGAAGGAATCCTTTATCCCCTGACAAGGACTTATGGTGAGAGGAAGACAATGGTTTGGAAAATGGACAGTGCGATGACAATAAATGCACCGGTATATATTGACGGTCCGTGTGATACATGGCTTCGTAAATTTGGTCCTGCCCCGAATAATGCTTGTCTGGTAACAACTCAAGGAATAGTATTTTCAAAGCACCCATGGTTCAATAAAGCTCCGCAAAACATGGCGAACGATATAAACAATCTTTTAGGACATGGAGGTGGCGGCGGCGGTCAATATAATGGCGTGTTTACTTTTCATCTTTTGGGTGATAGTTTAGTATCCGGTATTGCAGGAGAAACGATTTACGGACACGGTGAATTTATAAACAATTCGAAAGATACTGCCATTATTAGAGCTATTCGTGCAGCTGAAAATCTACCAACAAGCTGGGCAAGCTCAATCTGTATTGACATATGTTATTCTCCCGAGACAGATACTGCAATATTTTATTTCCCTCCTTCGGATACACAGGCTTATACAATGTATTTTTACACAACCACTTTGCCCGGCAATGGTAATATAAGAATGAGATTTGAAAATGTTAATAATCCTTTAAACAGATTCGCACAGAGGTTTTATGCAATGACGACATTGACTTCAATTTATAATCCAAATGAAATTCCATATGAATTTAAACTTATCCAAAATTACCCGAATCCGTTTAATCCAACTACGAATTTGGAATTTGGAATTTCGGATTTAGGATTTGTTTCTTTGAAAGTATATAATGCACTTGGTAACGAAGTGAAAATTTTAGTGAATGAGAATAAACCTGCTGGAAGATATACTGTTGATTTTGACGGAAGAAATTTCCCCAGTGGTGTGTATTTCTATAAATTAGAATCGGAGAATTTTGTTCAGACGAAGAGTATGGTGCTTTTGAAGTAGGTTAATTAATTTTTGAAATTAAAAATTAAGAAAGTAAATAAGCACGAAAAATATTTTCAAACTTTTCTACTCATTCAAATTCATGATTACAATGTTTTGCGTAATCGCCTACACGAAACCACTGTATTCCCAATGGATCCAAAGTGGTCGACCTGGCAATGTACTTACAATTTATTCTTTAGCTATTTTAGAAGACAATTTTTTTGCAGGGACTCTTCAAGGAGTTTTTGTACTATCAACCACGGCACAAACTGGACTCAGGTCAATAACGGCTTAACAAGCCCTGATATCTGGGCTCTTACTTTCAAAGGTACAGAACTCTTTGCAGGTTCACTATAAAACGGAGAAATTTAAAATGAAAACTTTTTATTCAATCTTAGTAATTTTATTAATAACATCTTCACACTCAGTATTCTCACAGGTAGCATGCAGTGGGTTGCAAGATACAACGGACCGTCCATTGGATATTCGACTGGTGGTCCTTCATCAGTTGCGGTTGACGGTTCAGGTAATGTTTATGTAACTGGACGTCGCGGAGTATACCCAAATTATGACTATGCAACAATCAAATACAATTCATCGGGTGTCCAGCAGTGGGTTCAAGTATACAACGGAGTCAGCGGGGGAAATTATAATAATGAAGCGTTTTCAATTGCAGTTGACGATTCAGGAAATGTTTATGTGACAGGACAAAGCGCTGAAATCGGATTTTATAATAACTATGACTATGCAACAATCAAGTACAATACATCAGGTATCCAGCAATGGGTTCGAATATATAACGGACCGGGAAATGATGGGGACGTTGCTTTGTCGCTTGCAGTTGACGGTTCAGGAAATGTTTATGTAACAGGGTATAGCTGGGGCGGCAGCTTGACAAGTAGTGACTATGCAACAATTAAATATAATTCATCAGGTGTCCAGCAGTGGGTTCACAGATATAACGGACCGGCAGGAGCAGGAAATAATAGTGACTTTGCTTGGTCGCTTACAGTTGACGGTTCAGGAAATGTTTATGTGACAGGAAAAAGCGATGGAAACGGAACAGGTTCTGACTATGCAACAATCAAATACAATTCATCAGGTGTTCAGCAATGGGTTCAAAGATACAACGGACCGGCAAATGGTTATGACGCTGCTACTGCTAGATCGCTTGCAGTTGACAGTTCAGGAAATGTTTATGTGACAGGAGAAAGCACTGGAATCGGAACAGCTCTTGACTATGCAACAATCAAGTACAATTCATTTGGTGTCCAACAGTGGGTTCAAAGATATAGCGGACTTGGAAGCGGCTATGATCGTGCATATTCAATTGTAGCTGACGTTTCAGGAAATGTCATTGTGACAGGAGAAAGCGCTGGAAGTGGTGGCATTTCTGATTATGCAACAATAAAATACAATTCAAATGGAGATTCGTTATGGATTCGAAGATATAACGGACCGGGAAATAATTATGACGTTGCTGGGTCGCTTGCGGTTGACGGATCAGGAAATGTTTATGTAACAGGTTCCAGCGATGGCAGCGGAACAGGTCGTGACTATGCAACAATTAAATACAATTCATCAGGTGTTCAGCAGTGGATACAAAGATATAACGAATATGCAAACGGCAATGATGGAGCATCTTCACTTGCAGTTGACGGTTCGGGAAATGTTTATGTTACCGGTTTTAGCATTAGCGACTATGCAACAATCAAATACTCTGAAAATATTACTAGAATAAATATTACAATAGCTATTGGAGGATTTTATGATATCTTAAACAACCGGTTGAATATGAAAGACACAGTTGAAACTTATTTAAGAAGTAATACTATTCCATATTCGATAGTTGATTCAGCAAAAGCTTTAATAGATTCAACTTCATTTACAGGAAATTTCTTTTTTGATAATGCACCTTCCGGAACATATTATATAGTTTTAAAACACAGAAATAGCATTGAAACGTGGAGTAAAAGCGGAGGAGAAAATCTTACAATAGGTACAACAATAAATTACAATTTTACAACTGCTAATTCCCAAGCATTTGGAAACAATATGATACTTAAGGGAACAAAATATTGTATTTATTCGGGGGATGTTAATCAGGGTGGAACAGTTGATCTGTCTGATTTAAGTCTGATTGATAATGATTTGTATAATTTTGTTTCGGGATATTTTGCAACTGATTTGAGCGGAGATAACTTTGTTGATTTAAATGATGCTACAATTGCGGATAATAATGCGTTTAATTTTGTGAGTTTGGTAAGACCGTGAGACGCGAGACGTCAAATGTCAAACGTCAAACTTATAATTTATAATGTAATGGGACAGGAAGTTTCTACATTAGTGAATGAAAATAAAACAGCAGGAAGTTATAAAGTTGAATTTGACGGAACCAATTTGCCGAGCGGATTGTATTTTTATAAATTTGTTTCGGGAAATTTTTCAGATACAAAACGAATGATTCTTTTGAAATAAGTATTAAATAGGTATTTAGTATGAGAAAAAATTTATTTAAGAATAATCTATGGAGAAGATAATTATTTGTTTAATCTTATTTTTATCAATAAAGCTATCAGCTCAAAACGAACCATGGAAGAGACCGTTAAAAATTTGTAGAAGCATTGATGGTGTAAATTTTTCAAACATACAAACTTTTCAGGATTCTGCAGGTGTTCCTTCCGTAATAAAACTTTCTTCGGGAGTTTTGATGTCAGCTTTCCAATGGTTCAGACAGCCCGTCGGGTCACTGACGTGGGACAGAGTTGCAGTAAAATTTTCCAGCGATAACGGAATAAACTGGTCTGAGCCGCAGCCAATTATAGTAAGCGGATTGCCCGCTAACTTCGCAAGACCTTTCGACCCGACACCTGTAATTACTGACAGCAACAAAATAAGAATATTTTTTTCTTCCGGATTGAACATGGTTCTCGATACTTCAATCAATACTTATTCTGCAATTTCAGATGACGGAATAAATTATACTATTGAGCAAGGAATCAGGTTCAGTATGCCTGACAGACCTGTTATAGATCCTGCAGTAATTAAATTTAGAAATCTCTGGCATTTGGCAAATCCTTTTACAAACATGGCAAGTGGGGGAGCTTTTCATAATATTTCAAATGAAGGAATTAATTTTACAAGAGTTCAGGATATTGTTTCCGATATAAGTCACAGCTGGATTGGAAATTATATGATCAAAGACACAAATGAACTTAGATTTTACGGAAGCGGAATGATGGTCTGGTATTCGAGCAGTCCTAACGGCGGAGCATGGTCAAACTTTGAAAATACAAATATCATGGGCGGAGATCCTTCCGTATTAAAAATTTCCGATGCAAATTATATTATGATCTACACAGGTCAACCTTATCCTGTTTCTGTTTCAGAGAATATAAATAATGTAAAAGATTTTAGTTTGCATCAAAATTATCCGAACCCGTTCAATCCGAAAACAATTATCAATTACGAATTAGGATTTACGAATTTTGTTATATTAAAAGTTTATGATGTATTCGGAAATGAAGCTGCTGTATTGGTGAATGAAAAGAAAAATCCCGGAAACTATAAGATAGAATTTGAAGCTGCAAATCTTCCAAGTGGAATATATTTTTATTCGCTTAAAGTTGGCGGGGATACTAAAGATTCAAAACGCATGGTGCTTTTGAAATAAGTATTAGTACTGACTTCGCTCCGATAGAAATTATTTTAAAAAGCCTCCCATCTTTCAAAGCATATTTGTAAAATCCCCTGGTGAACAAAATATTAATTTATCTAACTCCTCAGCGATACAATCTTATTATCCTTTTCTTACACGAATTATGTCCTAATCATTGTATATGGAATGGATACAATTTATCTACAATATAAACCACAACGGAACGTCATAAGAAAAACTTAGCCCTAATCTCACTGATTTACTTTCGTTCAAAGAAACATTTGACTCATCAATAGTTCTTAACGCCGGTGTTATATATATTCCCGCATTTAAAGTCAAAGGAAAGCTGTGAGTGAAATTGCAGGATAAAAATATTCCCGGAGAGAAAATCTGTCTGAACGTTACTTCAGCGGGTAAATTAGTTGTTCCTTCGGAATTAAAACGATAACTGACCGCCGCTGCAATATCAAATGCCTGTGCAAAAATTCCGAAGTTATGGTAAAATTGAAAATTAACACCAACAGGAACTGTAAATCCCGGAGCAAATATATATTTTGTATTATTAATGTTTTCATAACCGCAAAAAAATCCCGGGTATGAGTTAACCGATATTGTAAAATCGTCTTCATACTTTCGCAGATAACCGCCTGAATTGTTTGCAGCTTTATTGATTGCCGAGTTAAGTTCATTTTGTGAGTTAGCAGATGATACATCTGCATATAAACTTGTGTATCGTATTAATTCTCTCTTGAATGATTTTGAATCTTCTGCAAAAGTAAACTGATCTTTGAAGATATTCAGAACAATCGGAAGTACCTTGGAATAAGTGCCGTTTGTTATTGATTTATAAACTTCAACCGAATAGTTAGTGTATTTTTCCACTAACATTAAATTATTTGTAATTGAAGTTATATCTTTGAAAAAATATTTTGAAAGTAAAATATTGGATTCATTTAAAAGCATCATAAAATTACTGAGATATAATTGGTAATCTTCAAAAGATTTATCTTTACTGTCAATTAAGGCGTCTACATTTTTTTCAATTCTTCTTAACAGAATTATAAATGAAGACAAATCAGTTTTGAATCCATTGAATCAATCTTCTTCAAATATATTATCAGGTGCAAATTTTTCTTTGATATATTTAAATTTTATTTTATCAAATTGATATAATATAGCCAGAAAGATTTCGGCATTCGAATACTTGATAAGGGTTTTATCAATATTTATCTCCTGAAATTGCATAATATCCACCCATATTTTTTTAGATTTATCTGAAACGTCCCTTAAGTTTTTTTGGAGTAAATCTATCATTGAGATATACTGAGTGTAACTATTTAAAGAAGTGGAATTTTCCAGATAAGTTTTCAATAATGGAATTAACTCAACCGGATGAAATCCATTCTTTATATTTTCTATTAAAGCTTGTGCCAATTTTAAATAAGTTAATATATCATTTTTATAATTACCCGTTTCATCAAAGACTAATCTGCCAAGAATTTTTGATTCTTTTAATCTTTTTTCATTAGTAACATTATTCAAAATTTCCTTTAAATCTTCATTAAAAGCATTTTTCAAAGTTGTGTTCAAATTCGTATAGTAATTTCCCGTGCTATTCTCTTTCAGGTTTGATAGTAAATTAATTGTTTTTGGAAATAATACTTCGAGTTCTGTTTTTAAAGTTGTGCTTCCACCGTCAGTTAAATTTATTTTTTTTGACAGAACATTCTCAAGCAGATTATTTATAACCTGCTCTTTAACTTGTTCTATAATTGCATTTCCTATTGCTTCAATTAATGCGGCCTGGGATATGGAAAAATGTGCATCACTGACAGTTTCCTGTACCTCAGCCTCATTGTCTTTTCCTAATTGGCTTATCACATTGCTTTTGTTTTCCAAGCTCACTTTAAATTCTTCATAATTTATAATTGCAGTATTATCTTTAGTTTCTAAAATCTTATCGATGCTTTCATTTAATTTCTTAATTTCATTTTGGTTTATATTTTGTTCTTCGTCTAATTTTTTTATTTCATTTTCTAGATTTGTAATTGCGATAAGAGTTAATGAATCCGTTACAACAAGATTTTTTAATTCATCTCTTTTCTTGTTTAAGGTCTCGGATAACACTATCAATCCTTCTTCAAGTAATTTTTTTCTCTTTTGATAACTTTTCTCCAATTGATCAAAGTTTAAAATAATTTTTGCAATATCAAGAACTACTTTAAAATTAAGTTTAACAACATCAGGATCCCATGGGTTAATTAAAAATTTTTGCAAATTCTCCAAATCGAATTTTTGTTTTTCAGTATATTGACCCTGAAATTCCGGTTGTAAAATCATTGTAATATTTTCCAAATATTCAGTCCTGTTTTTGGAGATTAATATTGCATCGCTAAAGGCATTTTGTCCAAAAGAAAGATCCTGAAATAGAATTGTGAAAATAAATAATAGAAATAATATTGTTTTACGAAGTTTTGAATTTTCCATTTTGTTATAATTAAAGTTATTTATTCAATGATAAATATTGAGATTTAAATTTTTAATAGAAAGTATTTATTTTAAAAACTCTCTCTACAAAAATCACAATTATATTTTCAAAACGAAATATATGTCAACACTACTTATTCCAGGTGTCAACACCTATAATAAAACACTGAATAAATTTGGTAAGTAATATTTAAAGACCGAAAAAATAACTATCATAATTGCAATTGATAACACTATGATAGCAAGATGCAAGAACTCACGTGCAGATAATTTTAATCGTGGACCCGGACTCGGTTCCAATTCACTTAATAATTTTCTCGAAGCTTTTTCATCTTTTTTATAAATTTTTATTTCAGCGCTGTATACAGCTGAATTCAGAGTATTTAAAAAATTTCCGGTTGAAGTGTATTTTATTTTATAATTATCAAGGAAAGATTTTGCAAATTGAAATAGGGCATTGTTATTTGTAGTAAATACTGAGACCTTCATTGATTCATCTTCATACCTGTTTGTTTCTTCTGCACCGGATTTATTTGATAATTTTCGTGATTTATTTTTAAGAAATTGTTTTTGTGCCATGATATAGGTATTTATTATTTGATTAGTAAATTATCATTTAAGTTTTAGAAAAACTGTGATCATAATTATAAGGGTTATTAATATAATTACAACAGCCCAATTACTCACTAAAGATTTTACTTTCTTATCCAATTCATTTGAGGGGATATATTCGTTTGATGTTAATTCGCTTAATATTTTTTTGCAGCTTTCTCATCTTTTTGTAAAACTTTTATCCCGCAGTTGTATATCGCTCCCGTAAGTTTGAATCCCGTGTATTCATTGTCCGACCAGAACTTTATTCCATAATTTGAAAGAAGGGATTTCGCAATTTGAAATAATGAATAATTGCTTGTATAAAATACAGAGGTCCAAATTATTTAATCATCATTTCCATTTTGATTTTTGTGTTTCATAATTTACAATTTTTTATAATTAATAATAGTAGTTAAATAATAGAATGGTTACAATTATTATGATTTACTTTTTACTTCATAAGTACCGCGTGAACATGTTCAAGGTCTCAGTAATCTGACAAAATTGTACGCATTATTATCTCCTAAAGTAAGATCAGATAAATCGACAAAGTTATCTCCATTAACATCTGCTTTTACATAACCTGAAACAAAGTTAAATGCATCGTTATCTATCAGACTTAAATCTGATAAATCAATTATGCCATCCTGATTTACGTCACCGCTGTAAATTGCAAATCTTATTGGAAATAAATCAATTTGACTTTGGTTACTTCCGTATGCTTTTGATGCTGCTGTTGTGAAGTTGTATGTAAGATTGTTTAAGGAAAAACTATTTACTCCGGAGCTCCATGTCTCTATTGAGTTTCTATGTTTGATCACAATATAATAAGGAACAGAGTTTGTGGCATTAAAAAATTTAAAGGTTCCATTACCGGCTGAATCAATAATCTTTTTTGCCAAATCAACAATGGCATAAGGCACGGTTGAATTTCTTAAATAAACACTTACTGTATCTTTTATTATTTTATTTGTTATGTTGTTGTAAAACCCTTCTATCAATGAAGTGAGGTGAAGAGACCTGGCCAATTTCGAATATTTTATTGTTGAATAATCCTCTCCTGTTCCATTGCCAATACCATAGCCGGTAATATAAACATTTCCTGAACTGTCAACCGCCATCGATGTTGGCACGTCTTGCAGATTTCCGGGCCCGTCATATTTTTGAACCCACAAAGAATCACCATTTGAATCATATTTTATTGTTGTATAATCGATTGCTGTCCCATTGCCTGTACTAGAGCCTGTAATATAAACATTTCCTGAACTATCCAATTTTAAGATCAAAGGATATGGTGACGCCCCATTATAATTTTTAACCCAAAGCCGGACTCCTGATGAATTGTATTTAATTGTTGAAAAGTCATAAAATCCGGCGCTATAACTATAACCCGTAACATAAACATTTTCTGAACCATCCACTGCAATGGAAGTTGCTATATCCCTAGCATCTGCAGAATTGTTATACCTTCTAACCCATAATGAATCTCCATTTGAATTATATTTTATTGTTATATAATCATTTCGGGTTTCACTGCCAAAATAACCATAACCTGTAACATAAACATTTCCTGATAAATCAACTGCAATGGAATTGGCACGGTCAAAATCCGAACCCGCGTCATATCTTTTAACCCACTGCAGAGTCCCGTTTGAATTGTATTTTACTGTTGCATAGTCTTCATAAGTCAGATTACCATAGCTATATCCCGTAACATAGACATTTCCCGAGCCGTCAATTACAATGGATGTAGGTACATCATAATGATTTCCCGGCCCGTTGTATTCGCTAACCCACAATGAATCTCCATTTGAATTGTATTTTATCGTTGCATAGTCGAAATAGGTTGAAGAGAATAAGGCAGTACCAGTTACATAAACATTTCCTAAACCGTCAATTGTAAGGGCTAGCGCCTTGTCCTCACCATTCCCGATCCCATTATATCTTTTAACCCATAACGAATCTCCATTCGTGTTGTATTTTATTGTTGCATAATCATTTCCTGTTCCATTGCCAATACTATAACCCGTTACATAAACATTTCCCGAATTATCAACTGCAAGAGCAGTTGCTCGATCATTATTATTTCCAGGTCCGTTATACCTTCTAACCCACAGCGAATCTCCTATTGAATTGTATTTTATTGTTGCATAGTCTTCACCTGTTCCGATGCTATTGCAATACCCCGTGACATATACATTCCCTGCGTTGTCCACTGCTATAGAGTTTGGTGCATCCGTATTATTTCCAGGGGTGCTATATCTTTCAATCCACTCCGGTCCAACCTGACCATTGGATGAATTATATCCTGCTGATATTGATATAAAAATTGATAAGATGGCAATTAAATTTTTCATTAAATTTCTCCTTTTAAATTATTGTTAATGATTATTGTTTTATTTTTTAAAGTTAAATTTTTACATCTCGTTAGATTCCTCTGGTTAACGGTTGACCTTTAATGATTCACTAATTGCAATACTTTGTGTCGTTAGATTTATCATAATTTAGTACGATTATTTCTAATACAAAATATCTACGATTAAGTGAAGTTAGAATAGAGAGGGATACACTATCTACATAGGGGTAAATACTAAACTTTATAAAATAAAAAAATCTAACAATAAACTTCTAAATATTTAAACTTATAAAGACGGATCATTTCTAACCCGGCGTCAACAAGTACTAACGGTCTAATAACTCCTACAAAATTAAAGGCATTGTAATCTGCTATTGCTCCGTCATCTAAATCCACAATATTATCTCCATTGACATCTGTATTGACATATCCCGTTACAAAATTATATGAAGCATTAAAAAAAATGCTGACAATTTTACTAAGTTGTTTAATTTTGTTTTCATTTTATTTTTCATTTTCGATAATATAAAAATTGATAAAAGTAATTGTGACAATTTAATTATAATAATATAAAAATCTTTAATTATCATTTTTGAACAAAGCTTATTGAGAACCACTTCTTTTTATTAAAATGAAATCTATACACCAGGAATTTGACATCACTTGATATTTTTTTTGGAGCATAGATAAAATGGTTATCAATTGACAAAGTTAATTGATATAGATATTTTTACAATGCTTTAAAAGAACACTAAGAATTTTAAAGCAAAGCATAGGCTAATTATCGCATTTGAGACAATTCTAAATTAATTATGGTCTGTGCTTGGTTTCAAATGCAATAAATAATTTTAACGGGGGTAAAATGGCACAAGGTAAAGTAAAATGGTTCGATGCCAAAAAGGGTTTTGGATTTATTGTAACAAGCGACGGGAAAGATGTGTTTGTTCATTTTTCAGATATTGCTTCAGACCAATCATACAAGTCTCTTGACGAAGGGGCTGATGTGGAGTTTGAATTGATAGAAGATAAAAAAGGGCATAAAGCTTCAAACGTTAAGTTAGTTAACTAAAATTATTGATAACAAATCGTTGTAAGACCCTAATTGAAAATTTCAGTTAGGGTCTTTAAATAAAAACATTTTTACATTATAATATTGACTATACAAAAAAATCATATCAATAAAGAAGATTTTGTAAAGATAGAAAATCTTTTTTCCGAAAAATTTAATAAGAGCGATAACTCTTACACAATTAAAATCAGGAATGAAAAAATTAATTCCAACATCTGTGTTGAGATCTACCCTGATGAAAATGATAGCTATTTGATATCGGTTTATACAAACAATACCCATCTTCAGCTCCAGTCCTGCACAGGTCTAATTGTAAGCGAGATGCTTGAAGAAATTATTTTTGTATCGGAAACGGAGGAAAATATCTCGGGATTAATTATTTCAAAGCAGGGGGATTGTGCGTTGTATTCCAATGTCAACAAGAGTGTGCTTCGTTCTGATTTTTCGGAATTGAATTCGGAAAAGCTTCTCTCGGCAATTGCCCTCTCGATCACCGATTCTGTCAATTGAATTTTTTTATTTTGATATTGTTATAGCGATGGTTTGATATTAAACATTTTATATAAAAAAAATTTTCTAAAAAAAAGCAGGTCAAAGAAAATTTTCAAAGATTCTATAAAAAAAATAGCCGCGAAAATTACAAGTGAGGAAGAAAAAGATATCGAAACTTTGAGTGTGATATTCTGCAGCGATAAATTCATAAAAGAGTATAATAAAAAATATTTAGGACACGATTACGAGACTGACATCATAACTTTCCATGACATTGATGAGAAAGGTTTGACGGAAGGCGAGCTTTTGATCTCGGTGGAAACAGTAGAAGAAAATTCGAAGAGATTTAAAACAGATTTTGAGAAGGAACTGTTGCGTGTTATTATACACGGTTTGATGCATCTCTGCGGATATAACGACAGAACAGGTTCAGAAAAAAAAATTATAAAGAAAAAAGAAAATTACTATTTAAAAGATATTTAAGAATGCAGGAAAAGATAATTGAAATTATTGTTTATATTTTAAACGAAATAAGTGACAGCAAACATATAAACGAAATTGATTTGAAAAAATTAAACAGAGACGGTTATACTGATGCAGAGATCAATACTGCGTTTGCATGGATATTTACCAGGATAAATCCCGGTGAAAAATTATTCTCACAATCTTCGGCAGCATCTAAATCTCACAGATTCTTTCACTCTGCCGAAAAAAACATTCTCACCACTGAAGCTATGGGATACCTTATACAGATCAAAGAGCTTGGGATCATTTCTGATCTTGATGAAGAGTCCATTATCGATAAAGTATTTTTATCCGGATATCAGAAAGCCGGTGTTTCAGAAATTAAACTTATAATCTCCTCGATGTTGTTTGATTTTGAAGACAAGACAAATTCTCTTAACCGGCTTGTTCTTCAAAATAATGAGACTATTCATTAAACTTCAGGAATTCTATTCCTGGTAATAAAAATTTTTTATAAATAAATTTTAAATGAGCAAATCATTAGTCATAGTAGAGTCGCCGTCAAAAGCAAAGACAATAAATAAGTATTTGGGTAAAGGCTATGTTGTTGAAGCAACAGTAGGGCACATAAAAGATCTTCCGAAAAGTAAAATGCACGTTGATCTTGAAAATGGTTACGAAGGAACCTTTCAGGTAATCCCGGGAAAGGAAAATATAATTGATTCTTTGCGAAGAATAGCATCAGCGTCGGATAAAGTTTATATTGCGACCGACCCTGATCGGGAAGGTGAAGCAATAGCATCGGACATTGCGGATGAAGTTGTGATTGATAAAAAGAAAATTCACAGGGTGCTCTTTAATGAAATAACAAAATCCGGAATCGAGCTTGCAATGAAGAACTCGCGAAAGATAGATGAGAATCTTGTGTCGGCACAAGTTGCAAGACGCGTCATGGACAGAATTCTCGGTTATAAAGTAAGCCCGTTTCTGTGGAAAACTTTTTATTTCGGATTGTCAGCGGGAAGAGTACAATCGGTCGCATTAAAAATAATCTGCGACAGGGAAGACGAAATCGAAAAATTTATACCTAAAGAATACTGGTCTATTGAAGGATTATTTTCAAAACCTTCAGGTGATTCAAAATCTTTTAAAGCAAGGTTATATAAAATCAATGATGATACACTGAAGTTTGACGGAGAGAAACCTTGCATCAGCAATATAGAAGAGGCGCACAAAATTATGCTTGAGCTTAGAGACAATAAGTATAAGGTTACGGAAATTGTTGTAAAGGAAGTTAAACGGAATGCACCTGCACCATTTACCACCAGTGTACTTCAGCAGACTGCTTCATCGAGATTAGGATTTTCTCCGAAGAAAACAATGATGCTTGCGCAGAAGCTATACGAGGGAATCGAAGGAAATAAGGAAGAAGGACTGGTGGGCTTGATTACTTATATGCGGACCGACTCGACAAGAGTTAGCAATGAAGCAATTACTTCTGCAAGAGATTTTATAAATAAAAATTATGGTAAAGACTATTTGCCTGACCAGCCGAAAGTTTTTAAAACGAAAAAGGCAAATACACAGGATGCACACGAAGCTATACGTCCCACAGATGTAAACAGAAAACCTGAAGATATGAAGAAGCTGGGCAAGGATTTACATGCTCTTTATGATTTGATCTGGAAAAGATTTGTTGCATCGCAAATGTCGCAGGCAGTCCTCGATCAGAAGACTGTAATTATTAAAGCACTTTCTCCGAAAGGCAGTAAGAATATTTATTTATTCAAGGCAACGGGCAGTGTTTTAAAGTTCAGCGGGTTTTTAAAAGTTTATGAAGACGTCAAAGATGATACGACTGACAAGCCTGATGCTGCTGATGATGATGAGGATCTGACTTTAATACCTGCTGATCTTAATATAGATGACACATTAAAAGCATTGAACTTAAATAAAGAACAGCATTTTACAAATCCTCCTCCGAGATACACTGAAAGCAGTTTGATAAAACAATTAGACAAGCTGGGGATAGGAAGACCGAGCACTTTTGCTACTATCGTTTCAACGGTGATAAACAGATCGTATGTTGAGGTAATAGAAAAAAAGCTGCATGCTACCATATTAGGAAGAACGGTCAATAAAATTTTGTCAAAGCATTTTGAAGATGTGATCAATGTTAATTTCACTGCACAAATGGAGGAAGAGCTTGACACAATTGCAAATGGTGATAGTACTTATAAAAAAGTTTTGGATGATTTCTATATTCCATTTAATAAAGACCTCAATGAAGCCGATTCAATTGCAGCTGATATCAAGAAAGGCCTGGTGGAGAAAACCGAAATTACATGTCCTGAATGCGGAGAAGAAACCGGAGCAAAGATGGAAAAGAAATGGAGCAGGAACGGCCAATTTTATTCGTGCGAAAGATTTCCTAAATGCAAAGGCGCATTGCCATTAGAACAGCCGAGTGAAAAAGATTTGGCGATGGCCAAAGGAGTAATTTGTGATAAGTGCGGTGCTCAGATGCAGATCAAGGTCGGACGCTACGGAAAGTTTTACGGATGTACGAATTACCCGAAGTGTGACGGAATAAAACCAATTACTTTAGGAATTACATGTCCGAAATGCAAGCAAGGAGAGATTCTACAGAGGAAGGCAAAACGCGGAAGATTTTTTTACGGCTGTACCCGTTATCCCGATTGTGATTTCATTGCAAATACTTTGCCCGTGATTCAAAGCTGTACGAATTGCGCAAACAGTTATCTTTTAAAAAAATCTTCAAAGAAAGACGGTGATTATCTTGAGTGTCCTCAATGTAAAACAAAAACCGAACTTAAAGAAGAAACAATAAAAGAAGAAGCGGCTATTTAATTATTAATAAATTTTTTTAAACTATTTACTTTTTTGGAAATGCGAAGGAGAGATTTTATTAAATCAACTGCATACGGATGCTGCGGAGCTGTATTAGGAAGCAGCATATTCGAAAAAGCACTCGGGAATAATTCATTTGACAGAAATGGAAATGAAGAGTCAATAAAAAGGTTTTTGAAATACAATGATGAAGATTTCAAAAAGTTAGCCGATACTGCAATATTTTATGCCAAGAATAACGGCGCTTCTTATTCCGATATCAGGATTTGCAAAAATAGAAATCAGGTGATAAATACTAACGAAGACAAAATACAAAATATTTCGGATAGTGAAGACTTTGGATTTGGTGTAAGAGTTTTGATTAATGGTACATGGGGATTTGCGTCAAGCGCATTTGTCAGCGAGCCGGAGGTTGTAAAAACAACGGAGCTGGCATGCCAGATTTCTAAAGCTAATTCAATCCTTCAAAGGATTCCTGTTGAACTGGTTAACACACAGTTTTATACAGACACATATAAAACACCTATACAAATTAATCCTTTTGACATTTCAATTACAGACAAGATAGATCTTCAATTAAAATATAACAAGCTTGCTAAGTCGTATGGTGCTGATTATGTTGATTCGTTTATGTGGTTTATTAATGAATGGAAATATTTTGCTTCATCCGAAGGTTCGAACATTACACAAGACCTTTTCAGAATATGGGCTCAGACTGAGCCAACATTGATTGATAAAGAATCGGGAGCATTTGAATCCAGAAAAGTTCTTTCGCCTCCAATGAGCAAAGGATACGAATATATTAATGAATATCCATTCGAAAGCGAAATTGAAACAGCAGTAGAACATGCAAAAATGAAATTGAAAGCACCGGGGGTAGAGCCGGGAAAAAGAGATGTTATTATTCATGGGAATAATTTATTTCTTACGATTCACGAATCATGCGGACATCCGACAGAACTCGACAGAGCTTTGGGATATGAAGCGAACTATGCAGGAACGAGTTTTATGACACCTGATAAGCTGGGAAAATTAAAATACGGATCCGATTTAATCAATCTTGTTGCTGACAGAACTCAGAAATACGGATTGGCAACAAGAGGGTATGATGATGACGGAGTAAAGACGACAGAGTTTCCCATAATAGAAAACGGTTTGTTTGTAAACTATCAAACTACAAGAGAGCAGGCAAAATATATTGACAGGGAAGATTCATTCGCATGTGCTTATGCCGACAGCTGGTCACATTTTCCGATACAAAGGATGCCTAATATTTCATTAAAGCCTTCGAATGAAAAAAGAAGTTTGGACGATTTAATTTCCGATACTGACGATGCAATTTTAATAATCGGGGACGGAAGCTGGAGCATTGATATGCAGAGATACAATTTTCAATTTACAGGTCAGGAATTTTGGGAAATCAAAAACGGAAAGAAAGAGGGAATGCTTAATGATGTAGCATACCAGGGCAACACGGTAGATTTCTGGAATTCATGTGATGCGTTATGCGATGAGAGTGAGTATTATCTGGGGGGCTCGTTATTTTGCGGAAAAGGTGAACCCGGGCAGATATCACCAGTCAGTCACGGAGCTGTCCCTGCAAGATTCAGACAGATAAACATTCTCAATACAAAATCACAAATTTAATTTTAAGCAATTATATATTTTGACAAGATTAAATAAAATTAATTGGATTCAGTTTACTATTCTTTCAATTAGAAAAAAAAAGTTATTTCTAAAATTAGGGTTGTCAAATATAAAATCAATTTAATTTTTTATGTTACTTAAAAAAGACGAAGCTAAAAAGCTCGTTGATAAAATTCTTTCCTACTCAAAAGCCGAATCGGCATCCGTTTCAGTTTATGGAAGCAATTCCAACAATCTGAGATTTGCAGTTAATACAGTCTCGACATGCGGTGCAATAGATTCTATTTCAGCAAACATTACTTCTAACTTTGGAAAAAAGTCGGGTTCGGTAGAAATCACCTCCATTGAAGATGAAGCAATCGAGAAGGGCGTAAGAAAATCCGAAGAGATTGCAAAATTTTCGCCCGATGGAGAAGAGTTCATGCCACCGCTTGAAAAGCAGTCGGGTTATCTTGAAGTGAAAGAGTTTTTTGAAGATACAGATAATTTAACTCCGCAGAATATTTCCGACAAAGTTTCGTACACCTTAAACAAATCTATAGATAATGATTTAATAGCAGCGGGATATTTTGAAAAGGAATCAGGCTTTCAGGCGATGGGAAATACAAATAATTTATCGGCTTATCATAAAAATACAAACGCAGGATTTGCATCTACAGTGCGAACTAAGGAAGGAAAAGGTTCAAGTAAGATTGACAGATCATATTCCGATATAAATTTATTGAACATCAAAAAATTTTCTGACAGAGTAATTGAGAAATCCAAATTGTCCAAGAATCCTTCTAAATACGAAGCAGGAAAGTATGTTACAATACTTGATAATGCAGCAGTCTGTGATATGATTGGTAATCTCAGCTGGTTTATGAATAAAAGAAGCGCCGATGAAGCAAGGAGCTTTTTTTCCGATAAAGAAAAAGGAAACAAGATCGGGCAAAAAATTGTCAGTGAAAAAGTTAATATTTATTCGGATCCTCAAAACAAAGATGCACCTTCAACTCCATTTTCATCCGAAGGGTATCCCGTTTATAAAAGAAAATGGATTACCAATGGTGTGCTCGATAATTTATATTCAACCAGGTACTGGGCAAAGAAAACAAACAGTGAATATGTACCTTACCCGACAAACATAATAATGGCGGGCTCGGAGAAGTCTGTCGAAGATCTCATCTCTTCGACCGAGAAAGGTATTTATGTCACGAGATTCTGGTATATGCGGACAGTGGATCAGAGACAAATGCTTCTTACAGGTTTAACTAGAGACGGAGTATTCTTAATTGAAAATGGAAAAATAAAACATGCAATAAATAATTACAGGTTCAATGAATCACCGGTAAACATCCTCGGGAATATTATTGATATGTCTGTTTCTGAAAAAGTAATAGGAAGTGAAACCGGAAATGCTAAGATCGTTGTCCCTGCATTGAAGCTTTCGGAATTTAATTTTTCTACTATATCAGATGCAATATAATTTTGGGAAAAAATTATAACGAATATATAACAGAGTTTTTAGAATACCTGAAGATAACAAAAAATTATTCGCTTCATACAATTATTTCCTACCAATGCGATCTGCTCCAACTCGAAAAGTATATTACCAAATCGCTTCATAGTGTTTCTTCAAATGGTAAGAATAAACAATTTGACTTCGGAAAAATTGACTTAGCATTTTTAAAATCATTTATTGCAGAGTTATCAGATCCACTTGCTTACAAAAAAAGATATACAAAAAAAACCATCTCAAGAAAGATATCCGTCTTAAAGTCTTTTTTTAAATATTTAACGGCAAGGAAATATATTCCTAAAAACTTCGCTTCTTCACTGATATTTCCGAAGCTGCCCCGTAGACTTCCTTCATTTCTTACGGAAAGGGAAGTTAATAAGCTGCTTGGAGAGAAACATATTTCCGATGTAAGTATTTTAGACAAAGCAGTAATCGAGCTTTTTTACAGTACGGGAATAAGACTTTCCGAATTAATAAACTTAACGATAGAAAAAGTTAATTTTGAAAATAAAACAATTAAGGTTTTCGGAAAGGGTTCAAAGGAAAGAGTTGTTCCGTTCGGCTCTAAAGCGGATAAAGCAATAAAAAATTATTTGAGAATAAGAGATATTTGCAATATCAACAATTCGGGCTATTTGTTTTTGAACAATGCCGGTAAGAAACTTTATCCTATGAAAGTAAACAGGATGGTTAAAAAGAATTTGTCGTTGGTTACGGATTTAAAAAAGAAATCGCCGCATATATTGAGACATACTTTTGCCACGCACCTGCTGGATAATGGGGCTGACATCAGGGCGGTCAAAGAAATGCTTGGACATGAAAGCTTATCCACTACTCAAGTTTATACTCATCTCACTCCGGAAAGACTGAAAAAAGTTTATAAACAATCTCATCCGAGAGCTTAAAAAACTTTCAATTCTTTTAAAATAAAAAAAAGTATAATTGTTGCAGAAGTAATAAGAAATGCCTGCAGGGATCTTCTCTCTGATTTTATCCCTTCCTTCAGGTTAAAATTAAGATTTGATCTGACTGACTCGGGAAGTTTGTAAATCCACGGAATAAATCTATTCACGGAACTTTTGTATTGTGAGTATGTTTCGGAAAATTTATTAGAAAGAAAATTCTCTTCAGCAAGAATAATGCAATAATATTGAAAGGTAAAAAAAAGCAATCCGGATATTTGCAGATAGGGGAATAGAGCATTGCTCATAATACCAATGCCTGTGTAGATCATAATATTTCCTACGTAGAGAGGATTACGAACAATTGAATAAGGACCCTGGGTTACTAAATACGTTCCGCCAACACCTGAAGTTGTTCTCGTTTCGCTTCCTGCAAAACTTACAGACCAAATCCTGAGCATCTCTCCGCTCATTGCTACTGCAAAACCCGAAAGAATACTTATCAAGTTTGGCTTCATAAATATGAGCATTATTAATACAAACGGAATCGGCACATAACTTCGGTATTTAAAAAAAACTTTTCCTAATTCACGCAAATTGGTTGTTGGTTGTTAGTTTGTTTGTAATTCGCAATTTGTAATTTGTAATTCGTACTCATCCTCCCATAATAATATCTCTGCGGCTGATCATAGCTTCACGTCTTTGCTTAAATTTATTCTTGCCGGTTAACTTGATTATCTTATTTTTTATATCCAAAAAATCAGCATACTCAAAATAAGTAATATTATTCTTCCAGCAGTATGAAGCTAATCTTCCTTTTGCAAAGACAATATCGGCAAAACCACTTACGCAATAATCAGAAACCCCATCACCAATGTAAACTGAAATTTCATTATCGAGGTCATTGGTATTATTTATCAGTATATTTCTTTTACAGGTTTCGCAAAGCTTGCAATATTCATCAGTGTGTAAAAATTCACAACTTAGTATATTTTCTTTTTCATTCCATATCATTTTGCATCCGGAATATTTTACATCAATAGATTCTCTTTTAAAAATAAAATCTATATAATATTCAAGACCACCGCTTAATACGGAAATATCATATTCGTTCTGTCTGCAAAAGCTTACAAAATCTTTAAAATAATCATCAACCTCTTCCATTGTTAGATACTCGTTGAATTTTTTTAATGAGAAATTCTCTACGAGGGCAAGCTGTCTCAAATTACAATCTCTTAATGAAATTTTTTGAGAATAATACTCGTCGCAGATGACATCGAAACCATTTCTATTGGTTATAAATTTGCCGAGTGAATTTATCCGGACATCATTCTTTGCAATTGTCCCGTCGAAGTCACAAAATATCTTAAGCCTGTAATTTTTCATCTGTCTTGAATTTTGTCTCTACAATCGTTGTTATTCCCGCTTCCTGCATTGTTACTCCATACAGCCGGTCAACGGATTCCATGGTTCTTTCGTTATGTGTAATCAAAATGAACTGTGTATTCTCGGAAAATTTTCTAATCATTTTATTGAAACGCGCAAGGTTTGCGACATCGAGAGGTGCATCAACTTCATCGAGAACACAGAACGGTGACGGCTTAACCAGGTAAATTGCAAACAAAAGTGCAATAGCAGTTAATGTTTTTTCACCTCCGGATAATAATTCAATTGAAGTGGGCCGCTTGCCCCTGGGCTTTGCAATTATTTCTATTTTTGCTTCGAGAGGATCTTCTTCTTTTTTTCCGTCTTCATCTTCTTCAAAAACTATTTTCAGATTCGCTTCATCTCCTTCGGAGAAAAGCTCTTTAAATATTTTAATAAAGTTTTCTCTTATCTGCTCGAATGTCAGGAGAAATCTTTCCCGTGCTTCTTTATTAATTTTTTCTATTGTTTTTCTGATGTCTTTTTCAGATTCCAGCAAGTCTTCTTTTTGCTCGACCAGCTTCTTTAACTCGGCTTTTTCATTTTCAAAATCTTCAAATAAGATCTGCTGGTATCCTCCTCCGAGACGTTTCAATTTTTCACTTAGTTCTTCCACATTTATTTTTGAAGCTGCGAAATCAAAGTCTTCAACAATGCCGCTTTCAACAGCCCGATCTTCCGTAGAAAAATGAATTGATATATCCTTCCCGTATTTCTTAAGAATATATTCTTTGACCTGCTCGGACTTTATCTCATTTTCTTTTATTTTTATCTGTGCATTAATTAATTTTTGCGAAACATTGTCGAAGTCAATTCTTCTTTGCCGCTGATCAATATCTATGCTATGCTGCATATCTTTTTTTTTATCATATAATCCCTTTTCAGTTTCATAGTCCTCTTCAACTGATTTTATTTCACGGATAAAAACATTTAATCTCTCATTGTTTTCTGACAGATTGGTTTCGAATAAGCTTAAACTTGATTGATTTTTTATTACAGTTTCAGAGTTAGAAAAAATTTGTTTTTCATTATAGGAAATTGAATTGTTGACTCTTATAATGTTTTGCTCTTCATTCTTTAGTTCATTTTTAATTTTAATAAATTCCAGATTGAAGTTATTGTAATCAGAGGAATCAGCTGAAAAATTTTGTTCAATAATATTAAATTCATCCGTAAGAAATATTAATTCTTTATCAAAATTATACTGGTCATTTTCGGATTTATTGACATCTTCTATAAGACGGTTTATGACTTCATTCAGATTTTTATTACTTTTATTTATAGTTTCATAAGCAATGTCGTTATCCGTTATTGAATTATTCAGCTGGTCTTTCTTAAAGTCTATCTTTGCAATTTCTTTTTCTATCCCGTCGCAATCCTTCCTAAAAATATCAAAGTTGTTTTTATAAGTATCAATGGCTATTAAATTTATTTTTTCATTAAGGATTTTATGTTCATACAAATCATTATCAATTAACTTCTGGAAAGAAGAAGCATCGGCTTTCAAATTATCGATTTTTTTCTGCCTTCCTAATTTTACCGACTCTTCATTTACATCACCGCCTGCCCTCAAAAAACCTTTTGTAACAATATCGCCGTCGAGTGTAATAAATTTATAATAATTGTCTTCGGCAAGAAGTTTTGCTGTTGAAAAATTATCTACAATTACATACTCGTCAAGAATATATTTCATAAGCAAAAGATATTTATCATCATTGCACTTAACAAATTTATCAGCAAAGCCATAAACTCCTTTAGTGCCAATGAAATCCGGCTCGATATCGGTAAAACTAAAGTAATCTGTAGATTTATAATTAAGTACATCATTTAATATAAATGTAACTTTACCTTTTTTATTCTCCGATAAAGTGTTTACAAGTCTGTCAAGCTGTTTTGAATCATCAACTATAAGGTAATTAGAAATTTCTCCGAGCGCAGTTTCAATTGCAATTTTGAATTTATCATCGACTTCTATGGAATCCAAAATAGTATGAATATTTTTTTCTTTAATATCTTTTACAAGATATTTTACTCCTTCGGCATAATCTTCAAAATTTTCTGAAAGACTAATCAGGTGGTCAATCTTGCTTTTTACTTTTTGAAGTTCGATTTTCTTTTCTGAAATTTCTTTTTCTTTGCCGGACAGACTTTTACCTAATGAATTTTTTTCTTCTTCTTTTTCTTTTAGCTCTTTTTCCGAAGCTTTGAGCTTTTCAAGATAAATTTTTAATTCATCTTCAAATATATTTTTTTCTTTCTGAAGATTATCAATTTGAATAATGTTTCCGGTATTTTGTACGGACAGCTTTTCAAGCTGTTTTAAATTATTTTCAAAATTTATTTTATTCTTTTCATATTCGGATTTATATCCGGCAGCAATTTTATTTACCTCTTTAATTTTTTTTCCGAGCTCGATCATTTCATTCTTCTTTTCATTAATGATCTGGATAGAAGCATCGACTTTTGCCTTCTTCTCATTCAGTGAAATCTCAGAAACGAATATTGTATTGGATAATACTTTTATTTTCTCACTTAACTCGGACTGCTTTTCAAAATTTTTATTTTTGTTAAGCACGAGTTGTTGATTTTCATCAGTCAATCTCGAAATATCATTTTTGAGATTTTTATTTTTCTCCCCTAATACCAGGTTATCTTTTTCCAGAAGATTGATTTCATCTTTTTTCCGGGTTAGCGTCCGGTTTATTTCGAAAAGCTTTTTGTCAAGCTCCTGGATTTCATTCCTGTAGTTATCCGATATTATATCATTCCGGCTTATGTCTTCTGTTAGCTTAGCTTTTGCATTAATGTTGCTGCCTTCTTTGCTTTTAATATCGGAGATTTCACCTATCATGTTTTCAAATTCATATCTCCCGACTTTCAGCTCAAGAGATTTCAATTCTTCGGAAACAAGTTTTGCTTCTTCGTTTCTTTTTGCCTGGCGCTCCAGCGCATTTACGTTTCTTTGTTTCTCGCGGATTATGTCATTTACTCTGAGCAAAGATTCATGAACCGCATCCAGGCGGTTAAAAGTCAAATCCCTGTTATGCTTATAAGAAACAACCCCAGCAGCTTCCTCGAATAATTTTCTTCTCTCATGTTTAATATCTGAAAGAATTGTTTCAACCATCTTTAGCTCGATTACCGAATATGCATCAGGACCAATTCCTGTATCAATAAATAGTTCTTTGATATCTTTTAAACGGACTCTTGTTCCGTTAAGGTAATATTCGGTTTCACCGCTTCTGTAAAACCGCCTTGCTATCTGGACTTCGGAATATTCTGTCGGTAATCTTCCTTTATTGTTTTGTATTGTAACGGCAACTTCCGCTACACTCAACGGCTTTCTGAACTTTGTTCCGTTAAATACTATATCTTCACGTTTCCCGCTTCTTAAAATCTTATCACCCTGCTCACCCAATACCCATCGCAAAGCATCGACAATATTGGACTTACCCGAACCGTTTGGTCCGACAATGGCAGATACACCGCTATCGAAATCAATAGTGGTCTTTTCAGCAAAAGATTTAAATCCGAATATTTCCAGTTTTGATAAATACAAATATTTTAATTCTTTGATAAATTTGATACGAGATCAATTGTTTCAAGAGCTCCCGTAAAAAATAAAAAATATGAATAGATTACAGCAAAAATAAAAAAAATTATTATAATCCCATATAAATAAACTTTCCCTGTTCTTATATCAAAAAGTGATTTTGCTCCGAGGATAATTCTATTTAGGTAAAGAACAAATAAAATTAAAAATATCCAAACGGAAATTTTAATGAAAGACGGATTGGTTTCTGAAAGCTTGTATAATAAAGTTCCGATGAATAAAAAAACCAGCATCGGTAATGTAGACCAAACACAAACCGTATAAATATTTTTGAAAAAAGATTTTCCCTTTGTATAAAATGAAATGAAGTATAACAAGAGTGCCGTTGCAAAAGTCAGGAGCATGTTCAGCAGTGTCAAAGTTGTAAGCAGGTATAATTTATTGTTTACTATTTCGCTGAATGTGATCTTAGCCGAATCGCTTGTGAAAATCTTTGCGAGTATCATATCGAACGAATTGCTTTCCCGGAAAAAAAATAGTATTGACCCGATGAACAATGCCAGCCCGATCGAAATACTAAACGCAAGTAACAAATTATATCCGGTGGAAATTATCATCTGGTCTTTTACAAGTGAATAAAAGTAGGTAGGTTTATACAAACACCTCATCAAATTTGACCTGAATTTTTTATCCCGGTTTATGAAATAAATCAAAATAAAAATCACTAAAATTCCGAGTACTATAAAAATATAGGGAAAATCCGGTATGGAATTTCCTTCCTGTATCCGGGGAAGATCTTCATTATTTAAAATTCTCTTGACAAAATCAGTAGATCGCTTTTGCTCCCGGTTAAAAGTATAAATTCCGTTTGTTTTAAGGAAAGGATTTTTATCAAGAGGGAAGTTTAAAGGATTTTCCGAGTTCCAGTCAGCGTAAGATGAAATGAAATTGCCGAACATTAATTGGGAGATTTTAGGATAACATTCGCTAATAAATTTCATTTGTGCCTCTTGAGAATTAATATCACTAAAGCCGTTGCTGTTATTATTTTCAATGCTCAGACCATAGCTTGCCGCAAAAAGATTATTATTTTTCCGGTTACTGACAGATTTTGTTTTGTTTGTAATATCGGCAACAATATTTTTTAACTCTTCATAATTTTTTTCATAAAAATTTATTCCGACAAAATCCACTTCCTGGGAACAAATGTCTGAATTGTAAGCCCTCGAAGTATAATATTTAAATCTCTTATCAGACGAATCGATTAATGCAGATGCTGATTTTACATATTCAAGAGAAGCAGCTGTAGATACATCAAAATCATTTCCAATACCCCATGCAAAAATACATGGAGAGTTTTTATCCCTGTCTATAATATCAGCCAGATAGATCAAGCTCAATCGAATATATTTTTCGTTTGTTAAATAACTTTCCGAATTTTCATTAAAAGGAATTTCCTGAAACAGAAATAAACCAAGCCGGTTGCAAATAGTAACTATATACGGATGGGCGCATCTTCCCGGGACTCTGATGGAGTTAAAGCCAAGTGTCTTGATATTTGTTAAATCTTTTTCGACTTCCGGGTAATCCAGTGCAGCAGCGAACTTCGGTTGGTCTTCATAATAATTTATGCCGTTCAGCTTAAGCTGTTTGCCGCTGATAAATATTTGATTGTTACTTTTCGTCAAATTGGTAAAACCCGTTTCGGTAATGTATTCATCAATAATTACATCTTCTCCGTTGGTGATTATGGTTTTGATAGTGTATAGCTCGGGTGTGTCAGGTGTCCAGATTAAAGGATTGTCAATGTTAAATTCATTAATGACTTTTACTGTATTGTTATCACCTATACTAAACAAAGTTTTTCCGCTTTCACCGGCCGCTTCAGCATTTGATTTTCTGACTGCCTTTGTCTGAATAAAAAATTGTCCTGACTTTGATGTGTCAATATACTTAAATAAATTGGAAGATTTTATATCGGAGGAATTATTCACTTTGACGGAGAGCAGGTTGTCGATCGAGTAGTTTACTGTATTTTTTAAAACATAAAGCTTCGGAACAGCAATTAAATAAATATCTTTTGTAATCCCGCCGTAAACTTTTGAATAATTTATCTGGTCGGATAAAGGAACAGTGTTTTTGTAATTTAGCTCGTTGTTTATATTGATAACGATTTCATTGCTGGCGCTTATTATTCCGTCGGTGATTGAAATTACAACCGGTGTATATCCGCCAATGTGATTTGAAACAAAATTGTTATTAATCTTAACTTCCGATTCGTAATTTATTCCTTCGGCTACAAAAATGAAGGTGTATGAATTAAGTATATCTTCCGGGATATTAAACTTTTTTTTAAATATAGAATTACCTGTAAAGCTATAAGCAAGTGGAACAATAAACTTTTCAAAACCTTTTCCTTCAGTAAAAGAAACTTCCCATTGCCCGTTTAAGTCAATTCTTTTTCTGGTGTCACTTTCAATAAAAAGACCCGCATTTTTTTGCTCAATGTTAGTTGGTCTTTCGAATACTTTGATTTGTGATTTTGAATTGATGGAGTTAAAACAGAAAATAATTGAGAATAAGAATATCCTTAACACTGTTTTACTTCGGTAAGATACAATCATCAAATGCTTTTAAAATAAGTGCAAATATAACTATTAACGAAGGGAATTTAAAGTTTAGAATTAGAAAGTTTTTAGCAGTGAAATAATTGTTTCTAATCTTCACGAATGACCTATTCCCTCCGCTATAGTTGTTCGTCGTATCGATGAATAAAACTTATCATTAATCTTTTTTAAAATCCGACATCATTAAGTTTTTCAATCGATTGTCTGCCTCCATGCGATCAATTAAGCTTAATTTTCTTGTCGATGTTTTAGCTTCAGGTTTATTCATTTTATCAAGAGATTTCTTTAAAAATTTTATTGATTGTTCTATGTCACGGAGTTTTAAATCTAATTTTTCTAATTTTTTTTCGTGTCTCTTAATTGAAAGGTTGATATTCATGTCAATAGTTTTATATTTTTTAAAATATTATTCCGGCATTAAATTCAACAACTTTATTTTTAAAATTAACAGCGCCTAAATCGGAAGAATTTGTAAAATCAAAATTGTATCTGACTTCGGCTATTAATGTTGCAGACATTAGATTTTTAAATTCTGTGCCGGCTCCTAATATCAGTCCGAATGCAGGTGATTTTAAATTCTCCAGTAGAATGTTTACTTGAAACAATGTATCATTGGGACCGCTCGAACTAATTGAATATCCCGTATAAAATCCTACGACAGGGCCAATCGATATATAAGGATTAACAGTTTTTGAATTTAAAGAAAATCTTGCCAGGATATCGGTATTTATATAATTCAGTTTTGTATGTATTGTTTCCGAGCTTATCGCTTCGCCAATTTCATTAGTTATAGGATAATTAAAATCAAATCCTTTTTGTGAATAACCTGTTTCTGCAGAAAGTGATACATTCGTGTAATTAAGAAAATCATAAAATATTTGAACATTAAATCCGATTTTATTTTCTGTGTAAAGGTCATATATTACCTCGTAATTTACATTGGATAAATTCAAACCGCCTTTTATTCCAAAATTCTTCAGCTGACCGAAAGAATTATTTACAAAAAACATGCTGCAAAAAATAACTACTACAAAAATTTGTTTAATTGTTTTCATTTTTATTTTAATTTAATTTAATAATTAGCTTTTATTTAACGGGCTGTTTCTTTTGTATCCATTTAAAGGTGGAGACTTATTTTTGATTAAATGAAATATATTTTTGAAACAGCCCATTTTGATTTTTATTTTATTAATATCATTCGTTTGGTTTCAATAAATTCACCTGTCTGCATTTTATAAAAATAAATACCGCTGGCAAAACCACTGCCGTCAAATGTTATCTTATACTCGCCGGCTTTCTTAAATTCATTTACAAGTGATTTTATTTCTCTGCCGGTGATGTCATATACAGATACTTTGACCATCGCATCATTCTTAATTTCGAATTTAATACTTGTAGCAGGATTGAACGGATTGGGAATATTATTGAATAATTTGTTGGTACCCGGTAAGCCGGATTCATCATTATTAAATTTCATTTGTGATTCACCTGCTTTTTTATAGCTTCCCATTGATGTAAGTACATACACCTGTTTGAAATTCGGATTGCTATCAATCTTGTTTACAAAACTAAAAGATGAACTGTTGTCTTTTGCTATAATGGCATAATCCTTATCAGATGAAGAAATTTTCTTTTGAATATCACCTGATTTATTGAATGCACTTTTGAGATCTAACTTATCTTTTACAAAAGTCCCTTCGTTTTTTACCATCTGTATTTGATTTATAGTAAAAGATTGTTTCGCAACTATCTTTAGTGAGCTAATATTATCTTTATCTAATTCTATACAAACAGAGCTTTCATTATTCCTGGATAAGAATGTATTTTCTTTGCCTTCATCTGTTACAATTGTCCCAGCAATTTTATCTTTGTTTGTTGGACCCCATATTCTTAGAACTACATAATTGCTATTATCGGGGATAAATGACATTTCAAGCGTATCTCCTTCCTTGAGTTCTTTTACTTTATTGTCATTTTTATATAATAAATAAGTGATGTCTTCCGTTTTATTGTACAAAGCTTTTAAACTATTTTGCCTTTCTTCATAACATATTTCCTTACCTTCATTTGTAACTGCCAGATTATATTCTTTTGCTAATGTAAATTTGTACAGTTCAAGAAGATCTAATTTTGTTTCATCATCAGCCGCTTCACTAATATCAAATTCAATAAATTCTTTTTCCGGCAATTCAGGATTAGATATGATATATTTATCGGTAACGTCCATATCAGGATTTTGCGGAGATTGATTAAGAATATGATTTTCAATTATTCTTTCACCGTTTATATAAAATCCAATTTCAGGACATAGGTATGGTGGATCCTGACCCCAAATAATATACAAACTATCTAATACCGTTTGTCCGCAATCGTTTGCTCCAAAATAGGTAATCTGATATGGCGGTAACAAATCCTGATTCAGCGGAGGTACACCCCATCTATGTCTGATTATACGTGCGCGATCACCCATTGGAGTGAATTCTATTTTATGAATATTATATAAATCTGACCAGGTGTCTATTGTATTTGGTAGTACGGGATGTATATACCGGAAAACATATCCAAGATTATTTCTTGGAGTTATGGGTTTTGGCCATTGAACTAAGCTGTCCAAAACTGGGCTCCGGCAAGTATAATATACGACTTTGGCTTCTTCGGGCGGGCATGGGAACCAGCCAAGGTAGGCTCCGTCTATTCCCCATACTTTATAAGTGAACGTTTCAAATACCACTTGACTGTTTGTCTGGTTGACTACTCTTGCCCAGGGAAGCTGATAATTTGGCAAGGCGTTGCTAAATCCTAAACATAAAGGCTCATCGACTATAACCCATGAATTATTGAAATTACCATTAAATGTAAATCTGATTCTATGTTGATTAATAATATAATTTGCGCTTGCAAGTGGACCACACGGATTTGTGCCGTAGAAAGTTCTTACCGATTGACTAATCGTTTGAGTAGAAGTACCATTTGTTGCGGTGGCGTTTTGGCAGCTAACTTCATTCCTATGAACAACAACATACCCGTAACCATAATAAATAGGGGTTAAAATTCCCTGTGGAAATGCTTCAACAATTATTGTTGTAATTTTGTTAGCACAGAAACCAGGATAATTTAACAAATTAATCGCTGTTGATAAATTTACGTTAGTTTGCTCATGTGCATTTATATACATTGTGAAAGGAATATCTCCTTGCTTTACATAAATTCTGACTCTTGCGAAATCAGTATCAAAAAGATCATGTCTTTCTATTCTGAAGTCAACATGGAAGTCTTCAGCAGGATATAATTCATGTGATGGAAATCCTTCGCAAGGATTTGGTCTTGTCACATGAACTATATATGAATATGAAATTTGATTTATAAACATAATTGATACAATGGTTAATATTACTTTCAATGTTTTCATGGCCTTTTTATTTAGAGTTTTAATAAAAATTTATGGATTTTTTTTATTAAGTTTGCGCTTAATAAAAGCTTTTGGCCACTTGTTTTATTTCGATATTTCTAATTACCTTAATTTATAAGCGAAACCGGATTTTATCTTTTCCATTTCGTTTTAAAATTTAGATTAATAAATTGCTCACGGGATTAGAAGAATTCTTTATTTTATTTTTGTTCGGTGGCCAACACAAACTGAATAGTAAAGATGTAACTTTTTCTAATCCCTTTTATTTTCACAATTGAACGGCAGGTGCGCGAATCAATTTAATTACCTCCTCTCAATAATTTGAATTTTTAAAAATTATATTAATGTAAGACATTTCATTCAGACATTTCGTTATTATGATCTGCAGTGTTGTAAAATTATTTTATTAGTGTCATCTTTTTTGTTTGTATAAAACCATTTGTCTCCAATCTGTAAAAATAAATACCGGAAGATAAATTGCTTCCATCGAATGTGACTTCATAAGCTCCGGACTTTCTGAAATCACTGATGAAAGTTTTAATTTTTCTCCCGGCAATATCAAAAACACTTAACCTGACGAATCCATCAGAGGGAATTTTGAAGTATATTTTTGTTGCAGGATTGAAGGGGTTAGGGAAATTAGTAATAAGAGTTTTTTGATGAGCGTCGTTTGAACTATTATCATTTTTTTCCTTAACTAAGGCGAAGATACTATTGGATTGTCTGAAAACAATAACCAAATCTTCGTTTTGAGTAGTAATTGAAGTATATTCCCCCTCAGTTACACCATCTAAGAGTTCAATTGCATTGCCGCAATTATTGGATTCGTCGATTAAGTTTAAATTTGAAAGATATAATTTATCATTACTAGTATTAACCCATGTAAAGAAAATTTTATTTTTAGAATAATGAATTCCGTTTTGATTTTTTTGTGAAGGCATCACTCTGATGCACGATGGTTTCATATTATCACAAGACATAATTTCCCCTCTTTCACCGCCTGAAAAAATCACGCCGTCTTTATCTAATGCCATGTTATAAATTTCCCGCCCTTCATTTCTTTGGTCGGTCCAAAAAACATTCACTCCTTTATTGTTATCAGAGATTATTAACGGATTGGTTTGATAATAAAAATCGTCAATTACTTTTTCCCAAATATTTTCCAAATTTTTATTTAACTTGAAAATTTTTATGTAGCTGTCGTCTTCATTATTTGACCTTTCAACCGACACAATAATTGAATTGCCGGAAGAAGAAATTAAATTGTGATTGAAAAACATCTCCTTGCGATCATTATAACCCTGACTGTCAAAATTCTTACTTGAGTATTTTTTACTTTTGAAATCATCACCGAATATGAGTTTTCCCTTTGTACCGTATTCCAGGCATTCACCTTTTTGAGTAAGTACAGTTGCATACAGGTTAAAAGCGAATTCTTCTTGATATTCCGAATCTCTTGTATCAAGCCATGTGACATAAATATTGTTATCTTCATCGCAGGCAATGGTTGGTTTTCGCTGGTCAAAGCGAAAATCACAAACCTCAACTTCTTCACCTTCATTCCATATGATATTTCCGTTTAAGTCAATCATTTGCGCATGAATATTAAAATCTCCTCCGTTAAAATTTTCCCATGAGACTGCTATATAATCATTACCTGCCATTACAGCAGAGGGGCTAAAATTATATCCGCCGAATTTTGAAGAAAGACATACCGGGTCTCGTAAATAATTTCCATCTGCTAAAATTTTCTGCATATAAATCTCTTTAGAAGAATAGAAAGCTTTTGTATAAATGATAATAGCTCCTCCTTTGTTATCGGAAAATATTTGCGGGTAATCATCATCAGCAGTAAATCCGGATCCTAAGTTTATGTCAATTGTAAGACCTTCATCGCTCCACTGTTTGACCCCTGTCATATTTAATTTCTGAGCACACAGAGAACCATCTTTCTCCTCATCAAACCAGCCGATTATTGTTCCATTATCTGTAAAATTATATTTTGATTTTGCAGAAGCCGGAAGAAATTGGGAAGAGCCGTCATTGTTCAAAGGGATAATTTCGTAAGAATAAATATTTTGAAATGAGATTAAAGATATTGTTATTATTGAAAAGTAAAGTTTTAAGTTTTTCATTTTTAATTTTTTTAATATTTTTTTGGAATTATTTTATTTGTTAATGTTATTTAAAAATTTTTTTGTTTCACTCTCAATGATTTACAAAAGAGATAAAAAATATTCTTCTAAGTAGGAGCCCGTATTTTAATTTGTAAATTCATTTTAATTTAATTCATCTTTTTAAAAGTTAGCCAAAACTATGTAAAATCCACCGCTGTGTCAAATTGTAAAAAACGCGATTTGTGAAAATGAAAAACTGAACAGGTCCCCGGCTATTGACAGTACTATGTTTGCCGGGATTGGTTAAAAAAAATTATTCTGAAATATGAGTGATTTTTGTATGTGTGAAAATGTTTTTGAGGAAATTTTTTTGAAAAGTGAAGTCAAAATCCGGGAAATACCGGATCCAGTGTGAGGCGTATTAAGTTGAAAAAATTGCTGTTCCAAAAATTTTAATTTGGAACAAACAGCTATAAGAATTTTAGGGTTCTATATGAAATACTGTGGATAATATTGAAAGTAATTACTTGTCATTTCCGCATGCTCCCATTTTGTCATTCCCGCATGCTCTTAGCGGGAATCCAATCAGATTAAAAGGATTAATAAAAATATTTTGTGAATAAGTTTATTATGAGTAAACAAAAGATAATTCGGATTGCAATTCAAAGAGCAAAGCAATTAAAAAGGTGGAACAGAAAATGAAAAATTGCTTTAATTGAAAAAAGCAACCCGTAATAGAAGGATTTATTTTATGAGATAGAGACAAATGATCCCCGCTAAGAGCATGCGGGGATGACATTGATAATGATTTTTAATTACAATGATTTATAATATTGAAATACAGGGCGTGTGATTGGATTCCCGCTAAGAGCATGCGGGAATGACAAAATGGGGGCGTGAGCTAGAAATTTTTGAAATTAACTTTCACTATAAATCACATAGCACCAATTTTAGTTTATAAAACTTTTTGGAAGGGTGAAGTTTTTGAAATTTGAATTAAAAATGTTAGTTATTGATTGCCTGCAAAAAAATGTTATTCATTAATTAATAAATTTTTTCATAAATGAATATCAATTGAATTTTCAAAATGTAAATATTTACTGAGTGGGATTTAAAGGTCTGATTAGAATTTCACTTATTAATGCTCTTTCGGGAAGCTCGGCAGATAAAAAACAAGTTTGTGCAACATCATCGGCGGAAAGGATCGTATCTCTGCTCGAACCCAAGTCAGCGCTAGGGTCGTCAAAAAAATTTGTATCTACAGACCCGGGACAAATTGTTACGACTCTTATATTATCTTTTCTTACTTCAGCCATCAATGAACTCGAAATCCCAATGACTGCATGTTTGGTTGCACAATAAATAGATGCCGTGTCAATTCCGTTTTTTCCTCCGATTGAAGAGATGTTTATTATTGTCCCGCTTTTTCTTTCAAGCATTGATTTTACAGCATAGCGGTTGCATAAATAAAGGCCTCTGACATTTACTGAAAACATCTCATCGAAATCTTTTGTCTTTGTATCGGACAAGCTAGCAAATTTACCGAAGCCAGAGCTGCAAATAAGAACGTCTACTTTCTTAAATGTCTTAATTACTTTATCAAAAAGATTTTTAATATCATTTTCTTTAGAGACATCTGTTTTGATAAAATGATAATCTTTGTTCTTGATTGGATTAACATTTGTGCGGGAAGCATTAATGACTATGTAATTATTTTTTAAGAAAAGCTTTGCACAGGCAAGCCCGATTCCTTTTGATGCACCGGTAATAACAATTATTTTTTTCATAAGAAGTTTTTATTAATTTATGATAATATAAATAATGTTGTTTTCAAATGAAACTTTTATTTTCAAAGACTTAATTTCATTAAGAAATTAACTTTACTAACCTTACAACTTTACAAACCTTAACGGATGCCAATTAACATTAATTATCGTTTCTATATTTCTTAAATTTATAAGCGAAAGAAATTATTTATATGTCATCACACAATTCACAGGTCGAAAAACGTCTTTGGGATGCTGCCGATCAGCTAAGAGCAAATTCTAATCTTACTTCTACTGAATACTCAATGCCCGTGCTCGGATTAATTTTTTTGAGGCATGCATATAATAGGTATTTAGTTGTAGCAGAGGAAATCAAGAAAGTTTTACCGAGACGAAATGAAATCCCCCGTGAAATCACTAAAGATGATTTTAAGAAAAAGAGTGCTATGTTTTTAAAAAAGGAATCTCAATATGATTTTCTTTTAAGTCTCCCGGATGGATCAGATATTGGTAAAGCTTTAATTGATGCTATGGATTTTATTGAAAAAGATGATGCAACTTTGAAAGGTGTTCTTCCAAAGGAATATAATATTTTTGATAATAGCTTGCTGATTCGACTTCTAAAAATATTCAATGATGATACTTTGAAATCTGCTACAGGTGATGTGTTCGGGAGAATTTATGAATACTTTCTGATGAAGTTTGCTATGTCGGGAGCACAGGATAGCGGAGAATTCTTTACTCCGGTTTCTCTTGTTCAAACAATTGTAAATGTTATTGAGCCAAACCATGGAAATGTTTTTGACCCTGCATGTGGTTCGGGTGGAATGTTTGTCCAAACAGCTCACTTCATAGAGTCGATGGGAGGAGATACCAGTTCATCGGTAACTTTTTATGGTCAGGAAAAAACAGAAACAACAATCAAACTTTCAAAAATGAATCTTGCAGTTCACGGACTTGAAGGGAAAATTGCGGAGGGAAATTCCTTTTATCAGGATGAACATGAGATGTATAAAAAGAAAGCAGATTTTGTAATGGCTAATCCGCCTTTCAATGTTGATGGAGTTGATGCGGAAAAAGTAAAATCAGATCCCAGGCTGCCCTTCGGTTTACCGGGAGTGAATAAGAAAGGAGACGTAAGTAATGGAAACTATTTGTGGATTTCATATTTTTACAGTTATCTTAATGATAAAGGCAGAGCAGGATTTGTAATGTCTTCGCAGGCTTCCAGTGCAGGACATGGTGAAAAAGAAGTTCGAAAAAAGATTGTTGAGAAAGGTTGCGTTGATATAATGATTTCTATCCGTTCTAATTTTTTCTATACAAGGGGAGTTCCCTGTGAACTTTGGTTCTTTGATAAGGGGAAGACGAAGGAAATGGTTGATAAAGTATTGATGCTCGACGCGATAAATATTTTCAGAAGGTATCAGGACAGCAGAAGAATTTTTGAGTTTTCACCGGAACAAATGAAAAATATTACAGCGATAGTCTGGCTATACCGAAATTATACCGATAGATATCTGAAGCTGATTAACGAATATTTTGAAATGATGTATAATGAATCGGAATTGATTGAAGAGAAGTTGAAATTTTTCAATGATAACTTATCACAACTAATTTCACATATAAAAAACTTTCATAAAAAATCCAATAATGAGAAATCTTTATTCGATTCTCTTAAAGAACTTTCAGACACGAATAAACTTTATACAAAAGATTCCGATAAATTAATTTATACAATTTCACAATATATCACTAAATACAAAAAGAAGATTCCGCAAGCTAACAGAGACCAGCTTAAAGCCAACAAAGAATTTGAAACGATTGAAGTTGAAATCAAATGTATCATTAAGCAAATTGATTTGGTTTATAAATTGGTAACGAAAGCAATTGAATTAACAGAGAAAGAATTTAATATAAAAGATTCTGAAGAATGGGAAGGCAAAGTAATCAGCAAATTAAAGAAAGAGCTTGAAGCCTCGAGGAAAGCTGCTATCGAGCAACTTAAACAAGCAAATTATTTCCATAAACAAATTCAATGGCTTCAGTCAAGGTTTCCTGAGGGTAAATATAAGGACGTAGAAGGATTAGTAAAGTTAGTTGATAAAAATGAAATTGAAAATAATGATTGGAGTCTGACTCCGGGCAGGTATGTCGGTGTAGCGCAGCAGATTGAAGATGAGGATTTTGATTTTGAAGAAACGATGAGAGAGATTCATGAAGAGATAGAAAGTTTAAATGAGGAGTCGTTTGAATTGGCGAAGAAGATAAAATTGAATTTTAGTGAATTAGGGATTTAAATATTTAATTCATATTAGAAAAAAGATAGAATTGTCTTAAACCAAAAAATGAATTAACTTTGTTGTGAAAAAATACAAATTATGAATTCCACTTTAAAAAATATAATATCGGAAATAAAAACTGAGAATAACACTTTGTTTATAGAATATTTAGATGACTATCTTTCTTCAAGAAATTATATTCCTGAATCCAACCAAAACGCACTCAAAAACAAGTATCAAGACATTCTCGACTTTTTCAGAAAGAAACTGGAAAGTGAAAATAAAACAAATAAAGATTAATGGAATTCGCGGATTTTGTTTTTGGAAAGATAAAGACAATTCTCCAAATCCTCACCTAATAAAACCTGAC
This sequence comes from Bacteroidota bacterium, assembly GCA_030855105.1. Classification (GTDB taxonomy): domain Bacteria; phylum Bacteroidota; class Ignavibacteria; order Tepidaquicellales; family Tepidaquicellaceae; genus JAGPCH01. Next base: position 64,094 of record JALYRX010000001.1, read on the forward strand.
GGCAAACACCTTTTCATTTACGGGGAAAACGGAACCGGTAAATCGAGTTTTTTTGATTCTTTAGAATGGTGTCTCACCGGCAACACTCCTGAATGCAAGAATAGAAGAATCCTTTCGCAAGATGATTTCTTAAAAAACATATTTAACAATGAAGAGGATATTCCTTACGTGGAAGTATCCTTCAATTCTCCAGATGAAAATTCTTACAAAAGAGAATTAAAAAAAGGTGCTCATCAAATTCCATTCGAACATGAGGAACAATCGCAAGTTAATTTTATTGAGAGTAATAGGATTGAAGAATTTGTCGTTGATACACCAAGAAGCTTGTGGGAAAGATTTTTAATTCTATTAGGACTTGATGATCTAATTCAATTGAGAGCTCAATTAATAGCATTGAAATCAGAAAACGATAGAGATCAACAGAATAAAGAATCAGTCTATGCTGATTCTGAAAAGAATTTTAGTGAATTAAAAAATGAAGTTGAAAAGCTAAAAGAGAACCTTAAAAGTATCATAGGAGAAAATTGGGAAACAAGTTTGGATGATTCCAAGCTAAAAGAATATGAGAAATTTTACAAACAATTTGAAACTATTGAAGATAAAGGAAAATCTCTTTTAGAAAAATATCGATCAATAGAATTACTGAATACTGAAAGAAAACATACTTCTGAATTTCTTAGAATTGAAAAGGAAAAAATCGAAACTCCAATAGTTGTTAAAGTAATAAATGAAGCATATGAATATTTTGATTCAGTTGAGAATATAAATGAATGCCCTGTATGCACGAAGCCCTTAGATAAAGGAGAATTAACCGATGTAGTGGAAAGATTAAAGAGCTTGAAAGATGGTTATAATAATTTTACCACTTTAGAGAAAAAATTAGAAGATATTAATGGAAGAATAGATTTACAAAATGAGGACATTCGTAAGTCAAAACCCACTTTCATAAAAGAGTATTCTAAAAGTAATAATACTGATTTATCAAATAAATCAGACGATGAATTATTTAAATATCTTTCGAAGGAGTTGACTAATATTACCAATTCGAAAGAAAAATATTTTAATTTAATTAAGAATAATAATCTTCAGGAGATTGGAGCTTACAAATCTAAGAAAGAAGAATTTGAAAAAACAAAAACACGCTATGAAAAAACTCTAAAAGAATATGAATTATCGAAAAAAGTTAATAAACAAATTGAAAACGGAATTAATGAGTATAAGGCAAAATACATTGAAAAAATAACACAAGGACTTAGCACAATTGGAAAAAACAAAGTTACATCAATTTATAATAAAATTAATAAATCCACAAACGAAAACATTATTGAATTTGATATAATACCGGATATTGAAAAGGAGGAAATTTCTTTTAAAGCGAAACTGAGAGGGACTGGACAATGGGAAGATGCTTTGACAATTTTAAGTACCGGTCATTTGAGATGTTTAGGATTTGCACTTTTAGTTACACGGCTTAAAGAAAATAATCCTAAATTGAAATTCATTGTTATAGATGATCCTATTTACTCGATTGATCATGAACACAGATATAATCTTGTTCAACATTTTCTTGAACTTTCATCTGAATATCAATTAATTATAACAACATCTGATTTAAATTTTTTTGATATACTTAGAAATTCATTTGCAGAACCTCTAATAAGAGTTTATAAAACTTTCTTTAGTCAAGAAAACTCTACAGAATTAGGTAAGTGTTTAATAAAACAAACTACAACAAACTATATTAATGAAGCGGAAGGACATTTGAATCTTATGGATTTCAGAGCAGCAGCTTTGTATTCAAGATTGGCGCTTGAGACAAAAATACTTGAGCTTGCGAAAAAAATTAAAATAGAAATTCCAATAAACCGAATTGATAAAATCAGCATAAAAGTAATTTTTGATTCAAATTTCAAAACGAAACTTATAGAGAAATTCGCTGACAGAGAAGAAGATATTAATTCAGAGTTATCTAAATTACAACATCATAGATATTTCAAATCTTTAATAATGGGATTTCCTTTAGATGAGTTAATTCATTTCCCGGATGATCAAAGAGGTTTTATTTATTCAACTCAGGAAATTCATGAGGTAATTGATACTGTTAAAGAATTTATTCTGTTTTCAGATACCCTCTTGCAAAAGCAAATTCAATAGGTCTAAGAAATTGATTCCTATAACTCGAAAGTGTTTTGAAACAGAGTTTCATTAGCAAGTGCATTCCCAAAAGGAGTTTGGAACGAGCATGAAAATAATTTAATCTTCAATTTTTTAATATATGAATTGGATACAAATTGAACTTGGTAAATTAATAAAGATAAAGCATGGTTGGGCTTTTAAAGGTGATTATTTTTCAGATGTGGGCGAATATGTTTTGTTATCTCCAGGAAATTTTAATAATGAAGGTGGATTGAAACTTAAAGGTGAAAAAGAAAAATATTATATTGGAGATTTTCCTGAAGGATATTTACTTAAAAAAGGTGATGTTTTAATTGTAATGACTGATTTAGTAAATTCCGCACCTATGTTAGGTGGTTCTTTAAGAATTTCCGAAGACAATAAGTATCTTCACAATCAAAGGTTAGGGCTTATAGAAATAATTGATGACGAAAAAATTGATATAGGTTTTATGTATCATCTTTTTAATTCTCCATATTATAGAGGGACTGTAAGAGGTTCAGCAAGTGGTGTAACTGTAAGGCATACTGCACCTGAAAGGATTTACAGAATTAATGTTAAAATTCCAGCATGTAAAGATGAACAAATAAAGATTGCAACAATTCTAAAATCTTACGATGACCTCATCGAAAACAATCTTCGCCGTATCGAGCTCTTAGAAAAGTCTGCACAACTGCTTTATAAAGAATGGTTTGTTCATTTAAGATTTCCGGGATATGAACATACGAAAATAATAGATGGTGTGCCGGAAGGGTGGGAGAAGAAGAAGCTTGGTGAAGTTATTTTATTAAATTACGGAAAAAGTTTAAAAGCTGAAAAAAGAAATGATGGTAATATTCCTGTTTATGGATCAAGTGGAATTGTTGGAAATCATAATGAGGCAATTGTTAAAGGACAAGGTATAATAGTCGGAAGGAAAGGGAATGCAGGAAGTGTGTTTTGGTCACAATCAGATTTTTTTTCAATTGATACAACTTATTATGTTTCAAATGAACAATCGAATTTATTCTTATATTATAATTTGAAGAATCAAAACTTTCAAAGTAGCCATGGAGCTGTCCCAGGACTTAATAGAGATTCGGCATATGCAAAAAATATTATTATTCCTGAAGAGAAAATCATGAATGAGTTTTTATATTTTACTAATCCTATTTACCAACAGATCTATCATATAGAAAAAATCAATTCAAAACTTATCAAAGCCCGCGACTTCTTACTTCCAAAACTCATCAACGGAGAAATAGAAGTATGATTCTTTCGTATCAGAATAGTTACACTGAAGATAAGCTCGTTCAACAAACAATGGCTGATTACTTCAGAGACAAGCTAAACTGGGAATCGGTATATGCATATAATGACGAAATACTCGGAATAAACGGGACGCTCGGAAGAGAATCAGAAAAAGATATTGTGCTGGTCCGTTATTTAAGAACTGCTTTAGAGAAACTCAATCCTGAATTACCTACTGAAGCTTATGATAATGCAATCAGACAAATATTGGAAACAAGTGTTTCAAAATCATTGATGCAAACCAATAAAGAAAAGTATGAACTATTTAAGAATGGAGTATTAGTTACATTTAAAAATACTAAAGGAGAGAATGAAAAAATTAAACTTAGAATATTCGATTTTAATGAACCTGAAAATAATCACTTTCTTATAGTTCGTGAGTTATGGGTTCAGGGTTTTTTGTATCGGAGAAGACCGGACATTGTAGGTTTTGTAAATGGCATTCCGTTATTGTTCGTTGAGTTAAAGAATGTTCATAAAGATATCAGACGTGCATACAATGAAAACCTCAGTGACTACTTAGACACTATTCCGCACATTTTTCATCACAATGCTATTGTTGTTTTGAGTAACGGAATAGGAGCAAAGGTTGGGTCATTCTCTGCGAAGTATGATTTCTTTCACGAATGGAAGAGACTTGAAGAAGATGATAAAGGTGTGGTTGATATGGAGACATTGCAAAAGGGAATGTTCACCAAAAAGAACTTTATGGATATATTCGAACACTTTATTGTATTCGATGACAGCACAGGTAAAACGGTAAAAATACTTGCAAAGAATCATCAGTACCTCGGAGTGAACAGAGCAATTACAAATTACAAATTACAAATTACGAATTACAATCTTGAAAGAAATGAATTAGAAAAAGAAAAGTCTTCTTTAACTGAAGAAGAATATCAAAATCGTAAATCTCAAATCCAAAATCAAAAATCTAAGCTTGGTGTTTTTTGGCACACACAAGGAAGCGGTAAATCTTATTCGATGGTTTTCTTTTCTGAAAAAGTAAAAAGAAATCTAAAAGGAAATTTTACATTTCTGATTTTAACTGACAGAGAGGATTTGGAAACACAAATTTATAAAACTTATGCAGGATGCGGAATAGTTGATAATGACAAAGATAAATGCAGAGCCGCATCCGGAGATAATCTTACAGAGATATTAGGAATGGATAAGCCGTATGTATTTTCAATGATACATAAATTTAATAAAGATGTTGGCCAAAATAATCCTTACAATATAAGAAAAGATATAATTGTAATATCAGACGAGGCACATAGGACACAATACGGAAAGTTAGCTTTGAATATGAGAAACGCATTGCCGAATGCGAGTTACATTGGATTTACCGGAACACCTTTGTTTAAAGAAGATGAAATCACTTCGAGGATCTTCGGCGATTATGTTTCAACTTATGATTTTCAAAAGGCAGTTGATGATAACGCAACTGTTCCTTTACACTATGACAATCGAGGTGACAAGCTTAAAATTACAATGAATGACATTAACGAAAAGATTGCACAGAAACTTGAAGAACATGAGTTTGACGCAGACCAGCAAGCTGCCATTGAAAGAGATCTGGGAAGGGATTATCATATTTACACAGCTCCTGAAAGATTAAAAAAGATCGCAGAAGATTTTATTCAGCATTACACAAAACGCTGGGAGTCCGGAAAGGCAATGATGATTTGTATAGATAAGATAACGACAGTCAAAATGTATAATTTGATAAAAGAACTTTGGGTTAGGCGAATTAAAGAACTTGAAAAAATATTACTAAAGACAAAGGATGAGCAGGAAGCAATTTATCTGGAAAGACAAATTAATTGGCTGAAAGAAACCGAGATGGCAGTTGTGATAAGTGAAGAGCAGGGTGAAGTTGCAGCATTCAGAAAATGGGATTTGGATATTATACCACACAGACAAAAAATAAAAAATGGATTTGAAACTTCGGATGGAAGAAGAGTGGATATGGATATTGCTTTTAAGGATCCCGATCATAAATTCAGAGTTGTAATAGTTTGTGCAATGTGGCTTACGGGATTTGATGTGCCGTCACTTTCGACTTTATATCTTGATAAACCAATGAAAGCACACACATTGATGCAGGCAATTGCAAGAGCTAACAGAGTTTATGAAGGGAAGAATAACGGATTGATAGTAGATTATTGCGGAATATTGAAAAGTTTAAGGGAAGCCATTGCAACATTTACAATTCCAAATCCGGATGGAGGAGATTCTCCCGTTGATCCTGTAAAGCCCGAAGAAGAGTTATTGGAAGAGCTGGAAGAAGTAATACAAGAAACAAAAAAATTTTTAAAAGAAAGAAATTTCGACCTTAATAAAATAATCGAAAGCAAAGGACATGATAAGAATGCAGCAATAGATGAAGCAAAGGAAATATTAAATCAAAGTGAAGAGACACGTAAAAGATTTGAAATACTTGCGAGGGAAGTATTCAGGAAAGTAAGAGCTTGTATAGATTTACCAAGGGTAAATAATTACAGGGAAGAGTATGGAGCAATAGATATAATCTATAAAAAACTTCAGACAGATAAAGCAGAAGCAGATATAACGGATATTTTAAAAGAGTTACAGAAAATAGTAGATGAAGCAATTATAACCGCTCCACCTGATAAAGTTTCAGATGAAGATATAATATTCGATATAAGTAAAATAGATTTTCAAAAGCTGCACGATGAATTTAAAAAGAAAGTTAAGAAGAATACAATCACACATAGTTTGAAAGAAATCGTAGAAAGACGTCTACAGAATATGATTGCGAAAAATCCTATGAGAGTAGATTTTTATAAAAAATATCAGGAGATAATTGCAGATTATAATTTAGAAAAGGACAGAGTAATGATTGAAAAGACTTTCGCTGAATTATTGAAGTTTGTTGCTGAATTAGAATATGAAGAAAAAAGAGCTATCCGGGAAGGACTTGAAGAAGATACGCTTGCATTATTTGACTTATTAGAAAAACCGAAAAAACTTAAAAAGTCTGAAAGGGAAAAATTAAAGAGAGTCGCAAAAGAATTATTAGAAAAGTTGAAACAAGATTATTTAAATATTCATGGTGTGTGGGAAAAGGAAGCTACGAAAGCAAAAGTAAAAACTGAAATTTATGATTATTTGTATTCGAATTTACCTTCACCGGATTTTAGTACGGAAGAAATAAAACTAAAGGTTGATGAAGTATTTAATTTTTTATATTTGCAGTATGGCGGAACATTGGATCAGCTCAGACACGGAGTGTATTGAGAAGATAATTCTTGTAATGGTGAAAATTATTTCTCATGATTAATTCTAGCTACAATGATTTCGAACTTCAGGTGAATTTATGATGTATTGAGAAAATTACTGTAGGAATAAATTAAAATATTTTTGTGTATAAATTTATGTACTTGACTCAAGAGTATACTCCATACCCTATTTTTGTATAAGCATGACAATCGGACAATTAGCTAAAAAAACAAATGTAAGTATAGATACCATAAGATACTATGAGCAGTTAAAGTTATTACCAAAGCCAAAAAGAAATGAAAAAGGTTATAGAATATATACTGAAGATTACCGGGATAAAATAGAATATATCCTGAGATCCAAAGAGTTAGGTTTTACTTTAAAAGAAATCAGAGAAATATTAACACTTAAAGACTGCGAAGATTTATTTGAATTGACGTCATTAAAAATTAAGGAAGTGGATGATAAAATAAAAAAATATAACCAGTTAATTAAAAAGCTAAAACTCTTATTAAGAAAGTGCCCTTCAAAGGGTTCAATAAAACATTGCTCTATAATGAAATCAATTTTAAAAAAATAAGAAAGGAAATTAGAAATGAAAAAAAAAAATTGAAATATTTACAGCGGGCTGTCCCGTATGTGAAGAACAGGTTCAAATAATAAAAGAAGCAGCATGCTCGAGCTGCGAAATAGAAGTATTAAATATCAATGAAGACGATGATGCGCTAAAGAGAAGCAGATTGTACTCAATAAAATCACTTCCTAGTGTAGTGATAGACGGAATTTTGGCTAAGTGCTGTTCTAATTCAGGAATAGATATGAAGATTTTAAAATCTATGGGATTAGGAGTTCAAAGTTAGAATAATGAATTTATACTAACGTGAAAAATTGTTTTTTAGAATTTAGATTGACAAATATTTATGATAATAATTATTTAACATAAATATTATATATTGTTTTATTTTAATTCCAATCTTAAAAATATTCACGATGTTTAAAGTATTATTTCTATGTGTACACAATTCTGCACGAAGTCAAATTGCAGAAGCATATTTGAAAAAGTTTGGCGGCGGCAAATTTGAAGTTGAAAGCGCGGGTCTTGAACCGGGAAAGCTCAATCCACTTGCAATTGAAGTGATGAAGGAAGATGGAATTGACATTTCGCAAAACCAAACCAATGATGTCTTTGATTATTTCAAGCAAGGGAAATTATTTCAATACGTAATTACTGTTTGTGATCAGGAAGCGTCTGACCGTTGCCCGATATTTCCCGGATTAATTAACAAAATCAATTGGTCATTTGAAGATCCTTCAAAATTCACAGGTAGTCACGAAGAAAAATTAGCGGCAACAAGAATTATACGAGACAAAATTAAAAATGCAGTGCTGCAATTTATTCAGAAAGTGACTTTCGTCCGGACATGAAAAAATATGCAGCAGAATTTATTGGAACGTTCGGACTTGTATTTTGCGGAACTGGTGCAATAATAATTAATGAACAAACGAACGGTGCAATTGGACACATCGGAATTTCAATTACTTTCGGATTAATTATCCTTGCGATGATTTATACATTTGGAGATATTTCCGGAGCACACTTGAATCCTGTTGTAACAATCAGTTTTTTCTTCGCTAACCGGTTTGATAAAAATGAAATCCTTCCTTATATTATTAGCCAGATTGCAGGTGCATTTTTAGCTACAGGAGTTTTAAAAGCTCTTTTTCCTAATAATCAAAACCTTGGTTCTACAATTCCTTCAGGAAGTGCATTTCAGTCTTTTGTTATTGAATTTATACTTACTTATTTCCTGATGCTTGTAATAATAAATGTTTCGCAAGGTTCAAAAGAAATTGGTGTCTTAGCAGGTATTGCCATTGGAGCAACAGTTTTATTGGAGGCAATGTTTGCAGGACCGATTTCAGGAGCATCCATGAATCCCGCGAGAAGTTTGGCACCGGGAATATTTTCAGGAAACATACAAACACTTTGGATTTATATAACTGCCCCTGTATTTGGCGCAGTCGCCGCTACATTAACCTGGAGAGCAATGAACACCAATTGATTTAGAAAGAGTTTACTAATTTTTAGAAAAAAATATGGAGACTAATAAAGAACATTGGGAAAAAATATATAGCATAAATAAATCTTCAGATGTTAGCTGGTGGCAGGAAAATCCTAAAACGTCATTAGATTTTGTTCACAGCTTTTATCTTCATAAGACGGCTAGCATTATTGATATCGGAGGAGGCGACAGCAAACTCGTTGATTGTTTACTTGATGAAGGTTTTGAAAATATTACCGTGCTTGATATCTCACAGCAAGCGCTCAATAAAGCAAAACAAAGACTCGGTGATAAATCAAAAATTGTAAGATGGATTGTTTCCGATATTACTGAGTTCGAACCTTCAATGGATTATGAGCTTTGGCATGACAGGGCTACATTTCATTTTTTACTTACTGAAAAGCAAATAAGAAAATATTTATCTTTGGCAAATGACTATATTAAAGGAAATGGATATATGACCATTGGAACTTTTTCTGAAACAGGACCGGATAAATGCAGCGGTCTAGATATAAGAAAATATTCAGAAAAAGAATTACAACATCAGTTAGAAAACGGATTCAAGAAAATACGTTGTATTCATGAAGATCATATTACACCGTTTAATACTACTCAAAATTTTATATTCTGTAGTTTCAGGAAAAGGATATAAAGATCACAAATCCCATTTACTCATTATTTTTAGGTTATTTAATAGTGTTACTTTTCATTTGTGTTTTACCTTCCATTAACCATTACTTCTACTTTTCTGAAAACCCGTTCTTTTTCCGGAAAACAATATATACTGCAAAAATCAGTACGAAAGATATTATTCCTCCAAACAGGAAATTTTCCCGGAAGTAATTCGTTCCTAAGAATCCGGCGACGGGGTAAGCTATTGCCCACCACAAATGAGACCACGCGAAATGCGCGCCATAAACTTTTCCTTGTTCCTTAACAGGTATTCTTTCTGCAATGAGTGTTTGAGCAGGGATCTCAACGAAACTTTGACCCATGCCGGCAAATAGCCATAAAGCAATTAAAGGATAGATACCAACATAATTTGCCGGAGTAATAGCAAATGCAATGAGGAAAGCCCCCAAAATAATAAAAGTAGATTGCTTAACATTTTTGCTGAGAATACCGAGACTGAAGGCAGCAATGGTTGCGCCTACACCGAAAGCGGACATTGCCCAGCCGTATTGAGTGCTTCCAAGATGAAGGGCGCCTTTGATATGTCCTACAGTATTGACAAGGATCTGCGCTCCTGCGACAGCTGCAACAAACTCCATAATGAGAGCAAAGCGAATGAGATTATCTTTGAATAAATCCCGGGTTCCTTTTTTGATATCCGACCAAATATTATTTTTTATTATTGAAGTGTTATTTTTTTCAGTTACGATGAGTCTTCCCGGCAGAGTAAAAATTAATACAGCCGCAATTATAAAAGTAAAAGCATCGAGAAAAAAAATTTCTCTCAAACCGATTACGGCAGCAAGTCCGCCGGCAACACCCGGACCGAGCACTCCAAGCAATTGATATGTTCCGCTTGATAATGAAATCGCTTGCACATATTCATCTTTGTTTTTTATGATCTGCGGAATAACGGCTTTATAAGTCGGTGTAAAGAATCCATTAAAAATATTTAACATAAAGACTAAGAGATAAACTTGCCAAACTTCAGTGACAAATGGCAGCATTCCGACAATAACCATCCTCGCAAGATGAGTTACATACAAAATTTTCTTTCGGTCAATTCTGTCGGCTAATACTCCTGCGTAAGGAGAAAAAATTACAAAAGCTGTCACTCTGAGCGTCAGGGAAGTCGCTAAAATTGCTGCTGCATTATCTCCGCCCAATTCAAAAGCGAGCAATGCCAATCCTACCCATGTGAAGGCATCGCCAAATAAACTGATAGTCTGGGCAAAATACAGGCGCGCAAATAATTTGTTTGATAAAGGCTTTAATAATTCATTTATCTTAAAGGTCAATTTGGATTTTACGAATGAATTTTTATAATAGAAACTACAATCTGTATTTATATAATTCAGCTATTATTTTTTGAAATTCTTTTTCTATTTCCAGGTATATATCATAAGATGAAAAAAAGAAACCTGTCTCCATAAGGTATTCAATTAATGAAAGCTCACCTACATTAAGTGCGCGTAGTAATATTTCGTTATTGTCGGAAGTTTGCAGAGCAATTTGGTATTCAATCAATGATTCATTTAAAGAATTTTGTTTTTCATAAAGTTTTTTTATCTCATAATAATGTTCGTTTTTGTGAGATTCGATTTCAAGAGATGAATATAATACTTTTGAGGAATAGAAATCCGTTTTGTATTTATTCTCCCAAAGCGGAATGGAGAAACCTAATTGAAATCCATTATATTTCTGACTGCCTATTCCCTGGTAATAATAACCCAGTTCAAACCTGGGAAGATTTAGTGATTTACTCACTTCAACCAGGCTTTTATTTATTAGTATCTCCTGCTCCAGATATTTTTTTAGCGGATCATTTATCTCAATTGTGTTTTCCAGAGTTACAAATTCAGGTAAAGAAGGAATTATAGGATAAGTAGTATCGCTAAAAGTTATCGTTACTCCACCATTCAGCCCGGTCAATTTAACATTTAAATTATTTATTTCAATTTCATTGAGTTGTATATCTGTTTTTACATTCAACATATTAATTTTTGCTTTATTCACATCGAGAATATTTCCCTCTCCCATATTTAACTTTCCGCTATATAGCTCATAAATGAATCTACTATTTTCAAATTTTCTTTTAAGAACAGCACTTCTCTTATTAAGATAAATAAGTTCCAGACAAGTTTGTTTAGCTTCGAGCAATAAGTCCTGCCGCAATACTTCGCGTTCGTATTTAGTCTGTTGAATTCTTAAATTTGATAAATTTCGTTTCCGGGAATAAACGGAAGGAAAATCAAATGATTGCAATAATTTAAATTCAGTTTGATTGCCATCATCTGCAGTAGTCCCAAAAAGGTTACTGAATTCTATAAATGGATTGGTAAGATATAGTCCTGTTTTAAATTCAAACCCTTTTGCTTTTATAAATTCTTTATTTGCGATCAGAGTTTTGTTGTTCTTTGATATTTCCGCCAACACATTGTCTATCTTATTTTGTGAAACAGATTTATCATTTAATAACAAGATAAGAAAAAGCAAAATGGCAATGCACTTTACTGATTTTTTTCCTGGTTCTATTTTTAAATGTTTATTTTTCATATAATATTCTCTTTCTTTTTATTAACCATATAGTATACTATAGGCACTATTAATAAATTAAGCAAAGTTGAACTCAACAGACCTCCGAGTATTACTTTTGCCATTGGACTTTGAATTTCATTGCCGGGTAAATCTCCTGCAATTGCCAATGGAATTAATGCAAGTCCTGCGGTAAGAGCAGTCATTAGTATCGGACTTAATCTGTCTTTTGATCCTTGAAGAACAGTCTGATAAAGATTTAATCCCTGCTTTTGAAGCGATACATATCTTGATACTAATAGAATTCCATTCCTTGTAGCAATCCCGAATAATGTAATAAAACCAATTATTGAAGGTATGCTTATAATTCCGGATGTAAAGTAAATACTTAATACACCTCCAATCAAAGCTAAAGGCAAATTAAGAAGAATGATTGTTGAAAGTTTGAAGTTTTTAAATTCCTGATACAATAAAATGTAAATTACTAAAAGCGATAACACAGATGCCGCCAGTAATTTTTTCGATGCTTCAGCTTCTGCTTCAAATTGTCCTCCATATTCGATTCTGTAACCTTCGGGTAAATTTATTGCAGCATCAACTTTCTGTTTTATTTCTTCTACAGTACTTTTCTGATCCCTGCCGCTCACGTTAACAGATACTACAGTTTTTCGCTGTAGATTTTCGCGGTTAATAGTATTGGGACCTGAAGACGAGACTACATCGGCAACGTAGCTCAAAGGTATCTTGTCACCGTTTCGAGTATCTATCATTGCGTTTCGGATATTTTCTATGCTGCCTCTGCTGTTATCATCGAATCTTAATATCATATCGAATCTTTGAGATCCTTCAAATACTTCCGAGACTTTTTCACCTGCAAATCCGACATCTATCATTTCAGTAAATTCTCCAATTGTAATTCCGTATTTGGAAAGTATTTCCCTCTTTGCTTTTATCTTGATTTGCGGAATTTCAATTTGCTGTTCAACCGAAATATCAACAAGTCCTTCAATATTTTCAATTGCCGATTTTACTTTATTGGAAATCGCAAACATATCATTCAGATTCTGACCATAAATTTTAATAGCAATGTTCGATCTTGTTCCTGAAAGCATGTGATCTATTCTGTGACCGATCGGCTGACCGATAGTAATATTAGCTCCGGAAATTGCTCCTAATTTTTCTCTCACCTCTTCCATAAATTCATCGCGATCCCTGTCCTTTAAAACAAACGGAGCATCAATCTCCGAGGCATTAACACCCTGTGCATGTTCATCCATTTCAGATCTGCCTGTCCGTCTTGTTGTTACATTAATTTCCGGAACTGTTAGTAATGTTTTTTCTATATCAGCTCCGATTTTATTGCTTTCTTCAAGTGAAATTCCGGGCAGACTTACTGCGCCTATTACTAACGAACCTTCATTAAATTCAGGAAGGAAATTTCTGCCAAGTCCCGATAAAAGAATCATTGAAACAATAAACAAAGCTATAGCCGATCCTAATACTAATTTTTTTGCATTCATTACTTTATTAAGAATGGATGTATATTGCCTTTGAAGAAACCGGACAAACTTACTTTCATCTGAATGTTTTTCAAGCATTTCATTTCCTGTAAGCAAATAACTGCAAAGCACGGGAGTGAGTGTGATAGAAACAATTAAGGAAGCGAATAATGAAACAATAAATGAAATTCCAAGCGGCGCTAAAAGTCTTCCTTCCATCCCAGAAAGAAAAAACAGAGGAAGAAAAGCAACAATGATAATCAATGTAGCATTTATTATTGATGTTCTTATTTCGACAGATGCATTGAAAATTACTTTTAGTTTATTTTCCTGCTGTTCAGGGGGTTTACGGGAATTCTCTTTTAACCTTTTAAAAACATTTTCAACATCAATGATCGCATCATCTACAAGAGCACCAATCGCAATTGCCATTCCTCCAAGACTCATTGTATTAATAGTTAATCCTAAATATTTCAAAGTTAGTATTGCAAAGATTAATGATATAGGAATAGCAACGAGCGAAATCATTGTAGCGCGCCAGTTCATTAAAAAAATAAACAGAATTATTACTACAAAAACAGACCCTTCAATTAATGTCTTATTGATATTGCTTATGGAAGCATTTATGAAATCTGCCTGTCGGAAAATTTTAGTATTTATTTGTATATCCTGCGGCAATGATTTTTTTAAATCTATCAGTACTTCATCAATTTTATTAGTTAGTTCTAATGTATTGGTGTTTGGCTGTTTCATTACGGTCATCACAATTGCGGGCATGCCATTCATTGAACCATCTCCGATTTTTGTTGATGATCCGATTTTTATTTCAGAGACATCTTCAATTTTAATAGGGTAGTTATCAACATTTTTTATTACTGATTTGCCGATTTCGGAGATGTCCGTAGTTCTGCCTATTCCGCTTATTATATACTCATTGCCGTATTCATTCATAAATCCTCCGGAAGAATTTTTATTTGACTCTTCCACTGCCTTAAGAATTTCATTTATAGAAATATTAAAGTAGTTCATCTTTTGAGGCGAAGCCAATATCTGATATTGTTTATATTCACCTCCGATTACGACTACCTGTGAAACTCCCCCGGTAGCAAGCAGCCCCGGTCTGATTGACCAATCTGCTATAGTCCTTAAATCAATCGGCTTGGTATCTTTTGATGTAACACTTATCAGCAATATCTCACCCATAATAGAGGACTGCGGAGCGAGAGTCGGGTTGCCTGTTCCCTCAGGTAGTAATGCATATACAGCAGACATTTTTTCGGAAACAATCTGTCTTGCTGCATAAATTTCCGTCCCCCAATCAAACTCTACCCAAACAATTGATATTCCCGCAGATGAAGATGAACGAACTCTTCGGACATTAGTTGCTCCATTGACTGCAGTTTCAATCTGAAAAGTTACTAATCTTTCTACTTCATCAGGCGCCATTCCGTGAGCTTCGGTCAGTACTACGACTGTCGGGGCAGTGAGATCTGGAAATACATCAACCTCCATATTCATAGCTATATACGTTCCGAATATCAAAAGTAACGAACTTGCAATTACTATTAATAATCTGTTTTGTAAAGAAAAATTTATTATTCTATTAAGCATTAATTTGAATTTTAATTTTAATGTTCATGTCCATGTGCGGGAATATTCCCCGACATCGTGGCTAATTTAATATTGTAAGCTCCTTTCGTAACAACTCTTTCACCTTCTTCTATACCGGAAAGAATTTCTATATTGATACCGTCAGTGCCTCCTAATTTTACTTCCCGCTTTTGAAAACTTTCGCCTTCTGTCTGAATATAAACATAAAATAATCCCTGCTCTTCTATTAAGGAGGAAACAGGTATTGCCAAAACATTTCTTATCTCTTTTGATTTTAAGAAAACCTGAACGAAAGATCCGGGAATGAGATTTCCTCTGTTATCAATTTCAAAGTTTACTGGAATGTAGAAGTTCTTATCACCGGTTGTCCTTCCAAAAGATACAAGTCTCCCGTTCAGATCGGCTGTGTTATAAACTTTATTATCATATTCTGTTTTAAAATTTGCCGATATAAATCCTGAAAGCTGTGAAAAATATTTTTGGGAAACTTCTGCAATTAAGATTAGTCTTTTGTTTTTTGAAATGCTTGCCAATGGCTGGCCTGTTGTCACATACTGACCTTCGGATACAAGTAAATTTTTTATAAATCCGCTCATTGGACTTGTAATGTTTTCTCCGTCGCCGGAATAATTTTTTGAAACTGCATCGTAATAAATTTCAGAACTCTGAAGGATTCTCTCTCTTTCCAGAAATTCTTTTTGAGAGATTATATTATCTTTAACAAGCTCCTTTCCTCTTTCATAATCAGCTAATGCTTTTTCATAAGTTAATTTCGCTTCTTCAAACCGCACATTGATATTGCCGTCGACAACCTCCCCGCCAGTTACACTAAATAATAATTCACCAGCGGATACACCCGCTCCTATTGTTGCATTACTATTACTTATTTTTAAAATCCCGTTAGACTTAGCAACTACCATTGATTCATCTCCGGGTGCAGAAAGTATTTGTCCTGAGGTTTTTATTACTTCATTAAATGAATCTCTGAATACGGGCATATTGGCAAAATCTATTTTCCATGCCTGCTCTTTTAAATAGGTTATATCCTCTCCTCCTGATTCTTCTTTCTGATCAAAAAAAGCTGATTCTTCACTGGGGTAAACAGTTACATCTTGTATGATTATTTGATCAAGAAACAATTCCGATTGAATATCAAAGATCAATTGACCCTTTCCCTCAGTTTCGGGAGTTAAGGCAAACCGGAATATTCCCGGAGAAGTAGGCGCGTTTGATATAATGCTTTGCTCTTTATCGCCGATCTTTAACCTTAATGTTATTGTGCCTTCCGTGAATGCCTTGAATGATTCTCCGAGTTGCGTAAAGTGAGCGGCAAACTTTGATTCTTCCCCTGTTACTAATGGTTTGTATTCCACAAACAATTCGGTTTTATCTGTATATAAAGTAAATGCCAAAGTTTCTAGTTCAGGTTCATCATTGCTTCCGGAGTTATCATTATTGTTATCTTTACCGCATCCCCAAAATAAAACGCTGATTGAAATCGCGAGTATGAATATTATATTTTTCATTATTAATAATTAATTTTAAATTATGTATAAATCTTAAAAGTCTTTTTATCATAGGCATTCACATCGGCAATTCGTTTTTTATTTCGTTAAGAGCTGAATTAAATTTTACATATTCTTCTTTAAGTTCAGAAGGTTTATTATCATGCTGATATCTGTCCATTTTAATCCCGGTTTTTCTTAGCTCGTTGACTTTAGTTTTTATCACTTCAAGATCAGCCGACTCCAGGTTTGGAGATTTTTCTGAAATGGTTTTTATAAATTTTATTATTTCAGCAACAGGTTCTTCCAGATGCCCGGACCTTCCGCTGTTAATGCTTTTCCCCATTGATTCATTTATTTTCTCAACCTGACTCCATATTTTGCCTGCTTCTGTAGTTGAAGTATTGCTCTTAGTTGGGGTAGAGTTTTGTTGCTGTGTCTCAGTTTTTTTTTTATTTACTGTTTCTTTTTGTATGGTTTTTTTGTCATCTTCTTTTGTGCCGCATCCTGAAATAAGAACATTAAAAATAATACAGAAGACAGTAAACGCTGACGAAAGTGTTTTCATATTATATTTTTGGTAAATAGTTATAAAAAAATATAAATCGGATGTTTTAAATCTGACTGGTGATTTATGTATTATTTAAGAAAGGGGAGGAGCTCTTAAAGCTGAAAAGCTATATAAGATATTATTGAAATCGGGAATAAAATTGACGGCAGTTAGTGATAAAGGAGGTGGTAAATTAATATCCAATAGCAGGAGACGGTTAATAAAATGATCTGCTTGGTATTTATTGGTTGGGATTAAGTTGTATTGTAAGGAGTTTCTTTTTACAAAAAATTCTTTATTTCCAGAATGATAGTAATTGTGAAAATTTAAATCATTTGAAGGATGATGAATTTCAGATGAGTGGTATTGCTTAGTATTCAATATTTCCATTTCATCATGATGTTCATGAGGAAAGATACTGTGTCCCAGAACAATGAAGTAAGATAAGAACAGAAGTATAACAGTGATATTTTTTCTAAATTCTTTCATTCTTTGCAAGATAAAGATTATATGAAATAAAATATATAGATAAGTAAATAATTTATTGGAAATTTTAATAGGTAACGATTTAAGAAGTTTACAAATGTAAGTTGGAAATTAAAAGGCTTCAAAATGGAAATTGCTGATTCGGAATAAAATTTTTTTATAAATGGAAAACTCAGGAAAAGAGGTTGTGTAGAAATTATTTCGGCTTAAACATAAGTTAACATTTTATGTTAGAAAGTCTTATTGTAATTGACTAACTTATACAAATGAAAGAAACCACACGACTCACATTATTAATAGTTTTTATTTTTTTAAATGTTCAGCTATTATCTGCGCATCAGGGTAATCATAATAAAAGCAGTAATGAAGTTCCATCATCTGATGTATCCTTCGTTAAAAAAAGCGCAGAAATTAAAGAGAACAATTGTGGATTCAGAGATGCAGCTGATAAATGTTGCTGCTGCATAAGTGGAACGTGCTTTCGATTTGAAAATAATTGCCGTTCCGATAGAAAAATAGTTAATAGTGTTTTCTGCAAAGGTCATTGTGACGATGATAATTATGAAGGAAATGACTTAATAAATCAAAATTTAAAAGTACAAAATCTATATAAGACATATTCTAAAAATAATTTTTCAATTCCCAAAGAGATAATCAGCAATTGTTTACAAATTTCTCAAAACGCAATAAAACAAAACACTCCAACTTACATTTCTATACAATCTTTTCTGATTTAGTATATCAACAGGATAACTACGCCCATTTCTTAATTTTAAGACCGTTTGTATATATTCTAAAATAAGAATGGACTTAGTTTAGACAATTTCAATAATATTTTCAATTTCGATTTTTCAATATAGACAAAAGAATTTCTGTTTATTAAAAATTAAATTATCAATAAAATGCTTAACATAAAAAATAATACAACAACCTTTTCAATATTTATTTTTCCGCTTTTGATTTCTCTGATTGTTTTTGCAAATGCGTGTAATAAAAATGCGGGAGATGAAAAACAAAGTGAAACAATTAAAAAAGATACCACAGTAAAGCAGATTGTATATACCTGTCCGATGCACCCGGAAGTAAAGTCAATGAATAAAGATGATAAATGTCCGAAATGCGGAATGAATCTTGAAGAAATGAAAGCCGGTTCAATGAATGACTCGCCAATGAAAATGCATTCGGATAAATATTCATTGAATCTGACTACTGAACCGCAAAGTCCAAAAGCCGGAGAAGAAGTAACACTTAACTTCAGCTTAATGAACAATGAAACTAAACAGCAAATTAGAGATTTAGAAGTTGTTCATGAAAAAATTCTACACCTTATAATAGTTAGCAAGAATCTTGCATATTTTGATCACATACATCCGGAGATGAATTCCGATGGGAGCTTATCAGTAAAAACAAAATTTGACAAAGGTGGTGACTATGTATTGTATGGGGATTTGACGCCTAAGGGAGAAAAGAAAAATCAGGTTTTCGATATTCCGTTGAAAGTTGCAGGTGAACCGGTTGCAAATATTCCTTTAACTGCCCGCAACACATTTGACACAGAAGGCTACAGCGCTGTGATGACGACAGACCCGTCTAATCTTGTTGCAAATAAATCAACAGAGATAGTAGTTAAATTAACAAAGAATGGAAAAGATGTAACAGATCTTAAAAATTATTTAGCTGCATTAGGACACATGGTTGTAATCAGTGAAGATGCTTCAATGTATCTGCATGTTCATCCAATGGAAGCAGAAGAAAAGAACGCCGGACATAAACATGAAGAAAAAAAAGAAATGAAAGATATGAAAATGGATTCGGATAAAATTTCTAAGAGCGGACCGAACGTAGTATTTCACACGAATTTTCCTATGCCCGGTATATACAAAGTCTTTGCTCAATTTAATCCCGGCGGAAAATTGATTACAACAAATTTTGTAGTAAACGTTAAGTAAAATGAAAATCAAAACAAAAATATTTTCGATTGTTATTTTATGTCTGTATGTATTGAATTCCAATGCTCAGGATACGCTTAGCTATGACAGAGTTTTAGATGAAGCTTTAAGCAAAAACCTTTTTCTAAAAAAGGAATTATTAAATATTGACATTGCAAAGGGAGAGTATTACAAAACCAATAATTTTTTCCCGAAATTACCCGAGATAGATGTTGAATATGAAACGGATAAATACTTCACAGACAATGGCAGTAAGCTTTTCAATCTGATGCTAACTCAGGAAATTGAAATAGCAGGACAGTTTTCCAGACGGAATGATGTTAGTAATTATAGAATAAAAAAATCAGAGTCTGAATATAAAGCTAGGAATTATGAAGTAGTCTATGCGATTAAATCTATATTGAATAATATAATTACTCTTGAATTAAAACTTCAAATTGCAACTGAGGTACAAAAAATTAATGAAGAGCTTTTATTAAATTCAGACAGAAGGTTTAAGGCGGGTGATATTTCAGAATTAGATTATAATCTTGTTTCAATCGAGACGAATAATTCTAATGTAAATTTAAGCAGGGCAGACGTTGAGTTCAAAAATGAAGTCAGCAGATTGAATGTATATTTAGGATATGAACCGGGAAAAGTATTTTATATTAATACAGACACAAGTTATAAGCCATCCATGTTAAATTTAGTGCAACTACAAAATGCTGCTTTAGAAAACAGAGCGGAGATCAAAGCAATTCAGTATGAGAAGTTAGCCGCTAACAGTGAAATGTCTCTTTATAGAAGTGAAAATATTCCGAACCTAAAATTAGCATTTGGATATTCAAATGGAACAACTGTAATTCCCGGAGATGATATCATCGGAACTCACAACATCACAAAGATTCAAGACATTGACAAAAATTTAAAGTTCGGAGTTGGATTTAGTGTACCTTTACCTTTTAACGGACTGTTCAACTTTAATCAGGGTAACATTCAAATAGCAGAAATAAGAACAAAAATTCTGAACAATGAAATTGAATTGATAAAGAAAGAAATAAGCTCTGAAGTAATAAGCGCTTATAATAATTGGGAAAGTTCAAAGAAAAACATTGAGCTTCTCCGGCAAAATAATATGATTATAGAAAATACTTTGGAATTATTAAAGAGAGGTTATGAGAAAGGTGAAATAAGTCTTATCAACTTTCTTAACGAAAAACAAAAGTTGTATGAAATGAAATTAAACTATATCGAAGTTTTGGGAGATTATAAACAATCTATAATTGATTTGGAAAAAGCAACGCAAACTAAAATATATTAAAAATGAGGAAAAATATTTTATTGACAATGTTTTTATTCTTATGGACTGCGATTATTTTGGCTCAAGAAGGTGAAAACACCGGTCCAATGCCTTATGCTGAAGGTTCTACAAGCAATTTTGAAGTCGTAGTTGCATACAATGACATTGAAGCCAATAAAGAATCTAAACTTATTATCTATATCTCGGATTTTAAGACAAATATTCCGGTCGGCAATGCAAAATTAGAATTAGACATTACAGGAGTTGATAATTCTAAAATTAATATTCTGCCTTCGATTGATCCGGGAATCTATGAAGCTCTTGTAGAATTTCCTGAAATAAAAAAATATAATTTTCTGATTAATATTACAAGCGGTGAAACAAATGATCTGATTGTAATTAACGATGTTGACATTGGTGCAAAGGAAGAAGTTATTACTCAAGAGAAAGAATCAAAATCATTTATTACAATAATTAAAGAGAATTTTTTAGTAATGATAATTTTTTTGTTAATTGTTGTTTTGATCGCATTTGTATTTTACAGAATTGGAAAAAGCAGAAAAACTGCAATGAATATAAATAGAGAAGCAAGTAGAAATATTAAAGAAATAAAATTATGAAAAATAAAATAATTATAAGTCTGACCCTTATTTATCTGACATTCTCGTTGGTATTTGTTAATACAAAATCCGATGGTCATGAAGGTCATGATGACGCTCCTCCATCCTATAACGGCGCACCTTTAGGAGACCCATTCTTCATTTCAAAGCAAACTCAATTCATACTAGGAATTGAAACTGTAATAGCTCAGGAAAGGCAGCTTAATTTTACAATTAATTCTACAGGTAAAATTATACCAACTGCACAGGGAAAGGCGGAAATTTTTAGCCCGCTGCCGGGTAAAATAACTCAACGCACAATTCCTAATGTAGGGATGAATGTTAATAACGGAACTACATTATTAACGATAGAGCAAACACTTGATGTACAAAGTAAGCTAAGTGTTGCTAACGAAAAATTTAAAGCTGAAGCTGAATATGAACAAGCGGTCAAAGATTATGAACGGCTTAAAGAATTAGAAGGTGTAGCAGCCGAGAAAGATATTCTGTCCGCAGAAATCCGGCTTAATTCATCAGAGAAGACATTAGACTATTATGAGTCAGTATTACAAGGAAAAGAAAATCTGAATAATTATTTTCAAATTACATCTCCTATATCCGGAGTTATAGTTGAGTCGGATGTATCCATTGGTGAACAGTTAGAAATAAATAAAAAACTATTTACCATTGTAAACATAAATACTCTCTGGGTTGAAGCGGAGATTTATGAGACTGACATTGCAAAGCTTAGGAATGTTTCTAACGCGAATGTTACTGCGCAAACTTATCCTGATGAGAATTTTGATGCGCGATTAGTAAATATCGGAAATGTTGTTGATGATGTTACGAGAACAGTAAAGGTCATTTTTGAAGTGAAGAATAAAAATAAATTATTAAAAGTTGGAATGTTTGCGAATATAAATATTAACATTAATACAAATAATGAAACTGAAGTATTGACAGTTCCTAAAGAATCGATTGTAGATATCGGTGGAAAGAATGTAGTGTTCATACATACCAAAGCGCAGGCTTTCAAAGGAGTTGAAGTTTTATTAGGAAGGACTGACGGTCAGTATGTTGAGATTTTAAATGGTGTGTCAACAGGAGCGAGAGTAGTAACAACAGGAAATTATCAATTGAGAGCGAGTGTGAAATAAGATGTTTAAAAAATTGAAATCTTTGAGTCATAGAATAAAAAAAGAAATAACAGTTTACAAACTCTTATTGAATGATGAACGGACACCGAGGTCTGCAAAGATTTTACTGGGAATCGCTATAGGATATTTTTTTATGCCAATTGATTTAATACCTGATTTCATTCCGGTTATTGGTCACATAGATGATGTAATTATAATCCCGTCCTTGATATTGTTAGCTTTAAAAATTATACCAAAAGAATTGCATGAGGAATGCAGGAAAAGGGTAGAGGAAGAAAATAAACATCACTCATAATAAGAAAAAATTTTAACAATCTTAGAAGTAAGATAAAAAAAATTTGTTTTCAAATTAACAAACGCAAAATTATTTATTAACTTAAAAAATTTAAAAATCATGAAAACACTACAAAAGATCGTACTAGCTATTGCTTTAATTACAGTGTTCTATTCCTGTCAGTCCAATTCAAATTCAAAAGATATACTTTCGAACAAAGAAATGAGAATGGGAATTATGGATTCAATTGCCAATAATCAGGGAATGATGATGGAAATGACTAATGCGATGATGAACAACAAAAATGCTAAAATGATGATGCAAGGAAATGAAAAGATGATGATGATGATGAGTGAGAACAAAGATATGATGGAAAAAATGATGAAGAATAATCCTGACATGATGAAAAATATGATGTCGTGTATGATGGGTGCATCAAAGGGTGATACAACTATGATGTCAAAAATGTGTAAGACTATGATGGAGAATCCGCAAATGAAGGAAATGATGCAAAAGATGATGGGTGGAAATATGGATATGAATAAGATGAAAGATATGGATAATAAAATGGAAGGAATGGATCATAAAAAAGAAAAGTAAGATGACAAGAAATGATATTATCAAAAGATTGCTGGTAAGCTACAAACCAATATTAATAAAACTAATATTCATTAAAAATAAAAAACAATTTATTTGTAAACCAAAAATAAACGATTATGACAACAGCAAAAAAAAAGTTAGGAATTTGGATGGATCATTCAAACGCTCATTTAATGGAATACACATCTGATTCAATCGAGATAAAAACCTTAGAATCTAAATTTACTCATCAGGAAAAAGAAGAGACTATAGTTAAGAGTGAGAAAACAATGCACAACAAAGAACAGCATGAGCATTCAGAGTATTATAAAAAGCTGGGTGAAACCATTAAAGATTATGATGAGGTAATTTTATTTGGTCCTACCAGTGCTAAGATGGAATTATACAATATTTTAAAGGCAGATCATCGTTTTGCAAAAATAAAGATTGAAACTAAACAAACTGACAAAATGACAGAGAATCAACTTCATTCATTTGTCAAAGATTATTTTTCAGAAAATTAATTTTGGAAAAAAAGTGTATAAAATATAATTCACAAGCTTAAAATAAGCTGCGAAATTTAAAAACTTAAAAATAATAATAAATGAAAAAGCATAGCATATTAATGATTATTGGTTGCACACTTCCGCTCTTACTAATTTTCATACTACCGATATTTGGAATAACGGGAAACATCACTATTTTAATCTTCATTGCTATAATGTTTGGCTGCCACTTTCTGATGATCGGCAGTCACGGTTCGCACAACGAAGATGAAAAAACTAATCAAAATAAAAAGGAGGACAGCCATGCATCACATCAACATTAAACAGTTTGGTTTCGCAGTAGGAATTACTATCGTAATAATTTACATAGGCTGCATCATTGTTATTTCATCCGTCAGCACCGAAACAGCGGTTGCATTTTTCAACAACCTGATGCATTCACTTGATGCTTCTTCCATTATAAGAAAAACACCTATGCCAGTATCAGAAGCATTAATAGGTATAGTAGAATGGTTTATTATCGGCTGGCTGATGGGAGCAAGTATTGCGGCAATTTATAATGCAAGTAATAAATTCAATAAGTCATAATGGACACAAAGCAATTATGAAACTTAAATCATACTCTTCAACTTTCTTGCACGGGTAATGGCGATAATTCTTTAAGTTAATGAAAATTGATTTATTTATCTGATAATAAAATAACTATGGATAATACAAAACAGTTAGATAATTTTGAAATTTCTACAAAATGGATTGTAATTACGGGAGGACCTTCTTCAGGTAAGACAACAACGGTTAATCAACTTAAGAGTCTTGGGTTTGCAAGTTCTCCTGAAGCAGCAAGAATATTAATTGATATTGGAAATAATTGCGGTTTGACAATTCAAGAAATAAGAAGAAATGAGGAACATTTTAATCAAAGTATATTGGGTATTCAAATGGCGGTTGAGAATATATTATTACCTGATAAGATTTGCTTCCATGACAGAGGAATTCCTGACTCTATTGCTTACACAAGACTTTCCGGCGGAGACGATAGCATTGCCAGAAAATTTTTAACAAAAAGAAAATATCATAAAATCTTTCTATTAGAACTTCTTCCTTTTCAAAAAGATTATGCAAGAACAGAAGATTCCAGGAAGCAAAACATATTGAACAGTTGATATATGAAACTTATACAGAATTAAATTATCGGGTTATACAAGTTCCTATACTCACAATTGAGGAGCGAGCATATTTCATTTTAGACTCATTAGGTATTTATAAAAAATCAAGCCAACATATTAATAATTAAGTAAATATTTTTCAAGAAATACTATTAGCTTAAAGATACAAAAAAATTAAAAATTAAATTTCGGTTAACAAAAAAGAAAAATCAAATGAACAGATCAAACTTAAAAATGACCTTATTGCCGGGATTATTTATTATTATTATATCTTCTGTGTTAATAACAGGATGCAGCAAAAAAGAAACGGCAAATAATAATGAAGACAATAAGCAAAGCAAACAGAAGACCGAACAAATTGAGAATCTTACAATCAATCTTCCGACAATGCAGAACGAAACTTGTAAAAGGAACATTGAGTCGGCAGTTAAGAAGTTAAATGGTATTGAAAACATTAATGTTGCTGTAAAAGATAAATTAGCACATATCGATTTTGATAAGTCAAAAATAGACATAACGCAGATAGAAGATGCGATCACATCTGCGGGATATGATGCGAATGATAAGAAAGCAGATCAGGGAGCTTATAAAAAACTTATAGATTCCTGTAAGCTTCCCGAAGATAGAAAATAAAATTAATAAATTTTTAATTCACAGAGACCGGTTATACTAACCTGTCATATTATTAAACTTTAGAAAAATGCATTATGCACAAACATCATTTTTGGATGATGATTATATGCGTTCTACCATTACTGCTAATTTTTTTTCTCCCTGTTTTTAAAGTTAGCGGCACTGGGGGATTTCGTATTATGATGATCATTATTTTTATATTAAATTTATTTATGATAAGTTATAACATCCGCCAATTACATGATAATAACAACAATCAAAACGATAAGGAGGAAAAGCATGAAGTCCATTAACGTTAAGAGGTTTGCATTTGCTGTTGGTACGACATTCTCAATACTTTATGTAGGTTGTGTTTTCTTAGTAATGACAGTCGGAGCTGCAGGAACAGCTTTATTTATGAGAGATATTTTTCATTGGATAGATATCTCATTAATTGTAAGAGAACAGGTTCACTCATTTGAATTATTTTCAGGAATTATAGAAATTTTTATAATTGGATGGCTTATGGGTGCAACGATGGCAGCTTTATATAATTTTTATGATTTTAAACCGAGGAAAAAATAATGCAATATGCCTGGTTAACCTGGTCAATAATTATTCTGATTGTTTGGGCAATTATTTATATCACAAACAAGAAATTTAGAAAAGAAATGTTAAGGGTTAGTTTATGGACAATGCTCTTTGGACTTACGGAGCCTTTATTCGTTCCTGAGTATTGGAATCCTCCAACTCTTTTTGACCTTGCTGAAAAAACCGGATTTGATATTGAAAGTCTTATTTTTACTTTTTCGATTGGAGGTATTGGATCTGTTTTATATAAATTGGTGAATAGAATTGATATAGAACCTTTCCAATCAGATGAAAGAAGTAATATAAGGCACAGAGTACATTTTTACATATTGCTAACTCCGGTGTTTGTATTTGTACTATTGGCTTTACTGACTAAACTGAATCATATTTATTGCGGAATCATTGCAATGTTTTTTGGAGCTGTTGCTACTCTTTTTTGCAGACCGGATTTAAACAAAAAAATTTGGGTGGGAGGATTCTTATTTTTTGTTTTATATTTTATTTTTTTCGAAATACTTAACCTGTTACACCCGGGTTATGTTGAAATGGTTTGGAATCTCAATGCTATCTCCGGTATATTAATTCTTGGCGTTCCTTTAGAAGAATTAATCTGGGGATTTACGTTTGGAATGTACTGGTCAAGTGTTTATGAACATCTACTATGGTATAAACTTAAGCATAAATAAATTTATGATATATAATCGAAACCTTTTTTTAATCTTAATTGGTGTATTTATTGTGATGCTTGGATTTGGTATAACTCTTCCTGTATTGCCATTTTACATTGATAGATTTTCTTTATCAGTAGGTATCTTACCTGAGTTTATACCATTTCACATCGGTCTTTTAACAGGGATATATGCATTTATGCAGTTCATATTTTTTCCTGTCTTCGGAATTATTTCAGATAGAAAAGGTAGAAAGCCGCTGATATTAATTGGGCTTGCGGGATACTCAATATCATTTTTTTTATTTTCTGCATCAACGAGCTTATGGCTTCTTTATTTTTCAAGAATCCTGGGAGGAATATTTTCATCGGCATTCCTGACCAGTTCAAGCGCATATATAGCAGATATTACGCCTGTAAATAAAAGAGGAAAAGGTATGGCACTTTTAGGAGGTGTTACGAGCTTAGGTTTTGTTGCGGGACCTTTAATGGGAAATTTTCTTTCTGAAATTAATCTTCATTATAATTATTCATGGTATCATTTTTTATTAGACAAATATTCAATTCCTTTTCTTGTTTCGTCAGTTTCTGCTTTAATTGTATTCATAATCATCGGATTATTTTTGCGTGACTCTAATGTAAATGGAAGTTCCAAAACCAAAACTGCCAATTTTTTTACATATTTTAAAAATATTAAATCCTTAATAAAAAAAACGTTTGTAGCATTATTAGCGGTGTCTTTTATAAGCCAGTTTTCTCTTGGAATGTTTGAAGGAACTTTTGCCATTCATTCCCAGAAACTTTTTCAATTTGCTTCTGAACAAATGGGTTTAGTATTTATTGTTTGCGGGTCAGTAATGGGAATTTTGCAATTTGGTCCTGTAGTATGGTTAATTGAGAAAAAAGGAGAAAATTTTCTTTTACCTATAGGTTTGGTATTTATGGGAATAGGTATGTCGCTGCTCATGTCAACTCAGTTGATAGTATTAATATTAATTTATGTTTCGCTGATCTCAATTGGAATGGCAATGTTGATTCCGAGTTTATCATCATTAATTACAAAAATTTCTAATAAACAATACGGTGTATCTCTTGGTTTTTTCAATTCTATAAACAGTTTAGCTCAAGCCACCGGTGTGTTTATCGGAGGCATTTCTTTAATTTGGTTTACTCATTTATCATATTGGATAGTTGCACTTTTTCTTTTTACAGCTGCAATATTAATTTCAGTTAAACAAAAATCTTTAAGAATTTCAAAACAAATATTATAAAATTTATTTACCATTATATCTGGATAAATTGAATGTTTAGAGTAGGGAATACTTCATCGTCGGAAAAGAAAACTTGTGGCTTTTCTTACACAAAACCGAAAAACAAAATCTGATGTACAATAAAATTATATTGTGTTATGAGATTTGTGAAAATGCGAATCTCTTAAAATTATCATGGGTGAGCGAGTTTAAGAATAAAAAACCAATAGGATGAAGGACATCAGTTATGTATAAACTAATGAGCAATGGAAAACATTCGTAACGATTTCGCTTTTCACACAACTTCAATAGAGGAAGTCATTGACTTGCTGAAAAGTGATACAGAACTGGGTTTAAGCATTGAAAAAGCAAAAGAAAGACTTGAGCTTTTTGGAGCAAATGCCATTACCGAAGCCAAGGCAATCAGTTCTTTACAAATTTTGGTTAACCAGTTTAAAAGCCCTATTGTTTTTCTATTGTTATTCGCAACAGGCATTTCTTTTTGGTTTAACGAATTGCTTGACGGCATCGCTATATTAATCGTGATTATCATTAATGCTGCAATAGGTTTTTACATGGAGTTTAGAGCGCAGAAGTCTGTGAAGGCTTTAAAGAAGCTCTCTTCCATACCGGCAAAAGTACTTCGTGGTGGAAAATTGCTTGAAATTAACTCTGAAGAAATAGTACCCGGCGACATTGTATTTACTGAAGCCGGTGATATGATACCGGCCGATGGCAGAGTATATCGCTCTACGCAATTATTGATTGACGAATCAGCTCTTACAGGAGAGTCCGTCCCCGTTGAGAAAAACGCTGGTGTTCTTCCCGACTCAACAATCCTTGGAGACCGCTCCAATATGGCTTTTAAAGCAACGCATGTTTCCAAAGGCAATGCCTATATACTGGTGGTGGCAACAGGCATGAAAACAGAATTAGGAAAGATAGCCAACCTGGTTCATTCATCTAAGCAGGCTGCGACTCCATTAGAAAAGAAGCTGGAAGAGTTTAGCAAAAAGTTAATCACAATTACAATTTGTTTAGTGGTATTAATTTTTATTATAGGACTGATAAACGGTGAGCAAATTATTGAAATGCTCCAAACTTCTATTGCCCTTGCAGTGGCTGCCGTTCCGGAGGGATTACCTATTGTAGCAACGATGACTTTAGCTCAGGGCATGCTAAAAATGTCACGTTATAATGTTATTGTCAAAAAGCTTTCTGCTGTTGAAACTTTAGGCGGAACCAACGTGATTTGCACTGATAAAACAGGTACTCTTACTCAAAATAAAATGGAAGTGGTGTTTGTTGAAATTTGTTCTGGGACATGGAGAAAACACGTTCCCTTTACGGGCAATAAGGAGCATTTGGAATTGATCTCCAAATGTGCTGTCTTATGTAATACGGCCGAAATACAAAAATCAGAAAAGGAAACAAAAGAAATTGGGGATCCTTTGGAAATAGCCTTACTCAAGTTTTCTATCGCAAATGGCGAAGACATTAATGAATTGCGTAAATACTTTTTAAAAATAGATGAAGAGCCCTTCTCCAGCGAAACAAAAATTATGGCCACACTTCATGAACACAACAGTTCATATTATGTTTTTGCAAAAGGTGCCCCGGAAGAGTTATTGCTGAAGTGCACAGAGATTTATAAAGATAATGCTGCGGCTATGGACACAATAAAAAGGGAACAATGGCTTACAACAGCGGAAAAATTTTCTGCATCCGGTCATCGGATGATTGCCATGGCATACCGAAAGACTGATAGTGTACCTTCATCCTTAACAGATGACCTGGTTTTTCTTGGATTTATTGGAATGATTGATCCGCCAAGACCTGAAGTTCAATCCGCCATCAATGATTGTAAAACAGCGGGCATCAAAGTGGTTATGATCACCGGTGATCATCCTTCCACTGCACATTATATAGGAACACAATTGGGCATATCAATAGAGGAGGAAGTGCCGGTAATTGGAAAGGATATGAAAGAATATGAGGAGTTAAGTGAAAAGGAAAAACAGCGCTGGATCAATACTTCGGTTTTTGCCCGTGTCAATCCTAAGCACAAGCTTGACCTGGTAAAAGTTTTTCAGGAAAAAGGGTATGTGGTCGGTATGACGGGTGATGGTGTAAATGATGCCCCGGCAATTAAGAAATCTGATATCGGTATTGCTATGGGGCTTCGCGGAACACAAGTTGCCCAGGAAGTTTCGGATATGGTATTGAGAGATGATTCCTTTTCATCTATTGTGGTAGCCATCAAACAGGGGCGTATTATTTTTGAGAACATTAAAAAATTTGTAACCTTTCTTCTTTCGTGTAACCTCAGTGAATTGCTGGTAATAGCCGTTGCGGCTGTTATGAATCTTCACTTCCAGTTGTTGCCATTGCAAATACTTTTTATAAATCTTATTACAGATCTGTTGCCTGCGCTGGCTTTAGGTGTTATCAAAGGGGGTGCTGATATTATGAAGCTGCCTCCCCGAAAATCATCCGAACCTATTATTGATAAGAACCGTTGGAAACTCATTTTCTTTTACTCAATAGTAATTGCGTTGGCAAGCACAAGTGCCGTGCTATTCAATCACTATGCATACCATGATGGTGATCCCTGGGATGATGCCATGTGCAATAACGTATTATTTTTTACTCTTATTTTTAGTCAACTTTTTCATGTATTTAATATGAGTAGCGGACCATTTTTTAGTAACGAGGTTATCAAAAATAAATATGTCTGGTATTCAGTGATAGGAAGCATTGTCATATTGTTTGGCGTTATTCAAATACCCTTTGTACGTCAGGCATTGAATGTAATACCCATGACACTGAACGAATGGATTATCATTCTTTCTGCGTCTGTTTGTTCCGTTATTATTATACAAGCAGCAAAATCTTTAAAACTTTTTAAATATATTAGTCAATCAGAATCAAAATGAATTTACAAATGGGAAGTTATAAAGGAGTTGTATATGAAACTAAAAATATTGGTTTTAACAAAATGGATTCAAGCTTAAGATAATATTATGATTAGCAATTCTATTAAATGGGCTTTAAAGAACCGTCTGGTTGTTTTGCTGATAGCAGCAGCAGTAATAGTCTATGGTATTTATTCGGTAAATAATACAAAGGTTGATGCAATACCGGATTTGTCAGAAAATCAGGTTATCATATTTACGGAATGGATGGGCAGAAGCCCGCAAATCCTGGAAGACCAGGTAACCTACCCGTTAGTAAGCAACCTGCAGGGTATTCCGCAAATAAAAACCATACGTGCCAATTCGATGTTCGGAATGAGTTTTGTGTTTGTAATTTTTGAAGATGACGTGGACATTTACTGGGCCCGCACAAGAGTATTGGAACGGCTTAATTATGCTCAGCGTCTGTTACCACCGGGGGTAGTGCCTACCTTAGGACCGGATGGCACGGGTTTGGGACATATTTTTTGGTACACATTAGATGCACCCTCCTATGATCTGGGAGAATTGAGAGCCTTGCAGGACTGGTATATCAAGTTTGCATTGCAAACAGTGCCCGGTGTAAGTGAAGTAGCATCTTTTGGTGGTTTTCAAAAACAATATCAGATTGTAATTGATCCGCACAAGCTAACCTATTATAACATTCCTTTAATGGATGTGATTGAAAAAGTAAGAGCAAACAATAATGATGTTGGCGGAAGAAAAATTGAAATGTCAGATATGGGATATATTATTAAAGGTATAGGCTACATCACTAATATAAAAGACATTGAAGAAATACCATTAATGACCCAGAGTTCTATTCCTATCCGGATTAAAGATATTGCGACAGTGCAAATGGGTGGTGACCTGCGTTTAGGTATTATTGAGGAAAATGGTGAAGGGGAAAAGGTGGGTGGAATAGTTATCATGCGATATGGAGAAAATGCAAAAGATGTAATTGATAAACTAAAGGCAAAATTAGAAGATGTTGAAAAGGGTTTACCTCCCGGTGTTAAGTTTCATGTTGCTTATGACCGTTCGGATTTGATTGAAGCAACCATTGATACCTTAAGAAAAGCGGTGATTGAGGAGATCATTGTTGTTTCGATCGTGCTGTTTATTTTTCTCCTGCATGTACGGAGCGCTCTAATAGTAGTTGTAACGATTATAATGAGTGTATTGATCTCCTTCATAATGATGGATTGGTTTAATGTAAGTTCGAACATCATGTCGCTGGCCGGTGTCGCTCTTGCAGTAGGTGATCTGGTAGATGCCGGAATTGTGATGGTTGAAAATGCTTTAAAATCTATTACAGAAGAAATAGTATAAAAAAAATTGATATGATTTCAAATGACGAAAGATTAAAAAGAATTGAAAGCTCATCAGTCTTAGTAGGAAAGGCAGTTTTCAATTCTATATTGATTACGTTAGTATCATTTGCGCCGATACTCTTTCTGGAAGGTCAGGAAAAGAAATTATTTACACCCTTGGTCCTAACAAAGACCTTTGCCATGATCGGGTCAGCTTTTGTAGCCGTATTTCTTGTACCCGTGCTAATGTCAATGCTGTTAAAGGGTAAAATGCGGTCCGAAAAAAAGCATCCTGTATCAAGGTTTTTTCTTTGGCTGTATAATCCTATAATCCGGTGGTCCCTCCGCTGGAAGAAAACAACCATTGCCATTGCTTTTGTTCTGGTTGCTGCAAGTATTCCAATGTTAATGCAATTAGGTTCGGAGTTTATGCCACCGCTTGATGAAGGTTCTCTGTTATTTATGCCGGTAACGCTTCCGGATGTTTCCAATACCGAAATAAAACGCATTATGCAGGTACAAGACAAATTGATTAAATCTATGCCTGAAGTGCTTAATGTATTAGGAAAAGCTGGAAGAGCAAATACGGCTACTGATAATTCTCCAATTAGTATGATAGAAACAATTGTTCTGTTAAAACCTCAATCCGAATGGCGGGAAGGAATGACGAAAAACAAGATCATTGAAGAATTGAACAGCAAACTGCAGATCCCCGGAGTAGTTAATGGATGGACGCAGCCGATCATAAATCGTATCAACATGCTTTCAACAGGTATCCGTACAGATGTAGGTGTAAAAGTTTATGGTCAAAGCCTTGATTCTATAAATGTCCTCGCCCAACAGTTCAAAGTGGTATTAACAGGTGTGGAGGGAATTAAAGATCTATATGTAGAACCCATTGTTGGAGGAAAATATATTGAGATAAAAATTAAAAGAGAAGAGATTGGTCGTTACGGTTTAAGTGTGGATGATGTTAATATGGTAGTTGAATCATCAATTGGCGGAATGAATATTACGACGACTATTGAAGGCAGGCAACGCTTTTCAGTGAATGCACGTTTTGCACAGGATTTTCGAAACGATATAGAGCAATTAAAGAAGCTGTTGGTTACCAGCCCAAGCGGACCCATTCCACTTTCCGCTGTTGCTGATGTATATATAGCAGAAGGTCCACCTATGATTAACTCCGAAAATGCCATGCTTCGGGGCACATTATTGTTTAATGTTCGTGAAAGAGATTTAGGCAGTACTGTAAATGATGCGAAGAAGAAACTGGACAGTCTCGTACAAAACTTACCTAAAGGCTATTTTATAGAGTGGAGTGGACAGTACGAAAACCAGGTACGGGCAGAGAAGCGATTAAAGATTCTGATTCCAATTGTACTACTCATTATTATGGTCATTCTGTATTTCACCTTCCATACATACCGGGAGGTATTTATTGTACTGTCCAGCATACCCGTAGCCTTAGTAGGAGGCGCTTACTCCCTTTTCATTTTTGATGTAAACTTTTCAGTTGCAGTTGCTGTGGGTTTTATTGCCTTACTTGGAATAGCGGTAGAAACGGGAGTTCTTATGTTGGTATATTTAAATAACTCTTTATATAACAAGGTGCGTAAAAAAAGTGCATCCGGCGAGCTTCTAAACAAAAGTGACATTGAGGAAGCGGTTTATGAAGGCGCAACTTTCAGGCTGCGACCTGTATTAATGACAGTATTGGTAGATATATTTGGTTTATTACCTCTGTTGCTGGCAACAGGAACGGGTAGCGATGTAATGAAGCCTATCGCTATTCCGTTTGTATTTGGCTTGATTACTTCTACTTTCTTTGTATTAATTGTTTTACCCGCCGTGTATGAGTTGGTCCGGGAAAATGAATTGAAGAAAAGAGGCAACGTAGTAATTGAAGAATTAAAAGATTAAAAAAATGAAAACATCAATAACCATTCCGGGTTTAGTAATCTTTCTTTTGCTGGCAATTCCTTCCATGGCACAAATTTTAAATCTTGAGCAGGTGAAAGATAGTATTCGACAGGCGCATCCTTCATTGCGCATGTATGATGCAGAAGGTCGATCTATGGATGCTGCCGCTAAAGGATCCTGGAGTTGGATGCCACCGGAAATAGGAACTGGTTTATTCATGATGCCCTACAATCCGAAGTTTACACGCAAAACCGAAATGGGTGATGGTATGGGTCAATATGTGATTGGTATAGAGCAAATGTTTCCGAATCGAAAAAGACAGTCAGCCGAATATCGCTATATGAGTACCATGTCATCTGTAGTAAAAGAAAAAAAGCAGGCAGCTTTGAACGAGTTAATTGCCGACGCAAAGAAAAATTATTTTGAGTGGGTAGTCATTAAAATGAAATTCGGCGTATTGGATCAAAATGAAAAGCTGCTTGAGTTTATGATAAAGAATGCAGAAATCCGGTATAAGAACGGCTTGGGAAAATTAAGTGCTTATTATAAAGCAAAAGCGGCTCTGGGTAATATTCAAAACATGCGGCTAATGTTGGAAAATGATATACGCCTTCTACGTATTAATTTAAACACATTGATGAACAGGGACAAAGAAATCAATTTCGATATTGATACAATATTTAGTATAAATGATTACACCAACAATCAATTGGACAGTACTACTTTCATCAAATCAAGAAGCGATGTTAGAGCTATAGAAAGAGATATTCAATTGGTGGGTTTGGAGCAACAACTGGAACAGGCTAAATTATTTCCTGAATTTGGTTTTCGTTATGAGCACATGTTCGGTTTAGGCGGGCAACCGGCGCAATATACTTTAATGGCTATAGTGCGTCTATCTTTTACAAGCTGGGCGAGCAGAATGAGCAAAGCAAATATTGAGAGCCTCCGATGGCGCAGGGAAAGCCTGCGTTTTGAACGGCAAATGGTGATCAATGAATTGTCGGGTATGGCATCCAACATGCGAACAGAGTTCAACACAAAGCGCAAGCAATTGAAATTATATGAAGAGAATATTATCCCAGCTCTTCAAAATAATTACAACACCATGCAATTAAGTTACGAGCAAAATACAGAAGAATTGTTTGAATTATATGATGCATGGGAAACCTTAAACATGACACAGTTGGAATACCTGGATCAATTGCAACAGCTTTTAATTATCCAGGTTGAATTAGAACGTATTTTAGAAATTAAATAACATGAGACTTTTTATTATACAATTTATCGGATATTCTTTATTATTGTTTTTATTTGCATGTAATAATGATGCAAAGCTGGATCATACTCAAAATAATAGTTCAGACAATAACAAAGAGTTATATACCTGCTCTATGCATCCGCAAATTTTAAAAGATCAGCCGGGGCAATGCCCTATCTGTGGGATGGAACTGGTAAAAAAAGAAGTTGATGCCGCCTTAATTGCTGATGTGCAATTAGAATCATTATTGAAGCCAACAAATCAATATATTATTTCCACTATTCCTGTCACAGCTATTAAAAAAGACCGGATAGTAACTGAGATTGATGCGCTGGGCAGGGTTGAGTACGATACCCGCATGATTGGAAACATTTCAGCCAGGATAAATGGAAGGATAGAGAAATTATATGTTCGATATAAGTATGAGTACATTAAAAAAGGTCAAAAAATTATGGACATCTACAGCCCCGAATTGCTTACGGCACAACAAAATCTTCTTTTTATTTTAAAAAATGATGCGGGCAATGTTTCACTGATACAAGCAGCCAAACAAAAATTATTACTCTTAGGGATGAGCGCAGATCAGATGGAAAGAGTAATGCAAACAGAAAATCCCATTTTTTCTGTAAGTGTGTATAGCAACTTAAGTGGTCATTTGCATAATGCCGGCGATGGTTCTGTTTCTATGAGCCCGAAGGCACCTTCATCAATGATCGCAATTAATCCCAGTACAGAATTATTAAATTTAAAAGAAGGTATGTATGTGAAGAAGGGACAAAATCTTTTTAGTATTTACAACCCGTCAAAGGCATGGGCTTTACTAAATATTTACGCCGATGGTCAGGCTTTGATACAAAAGGGACAGATAGTTGAAATCACACCTGAAACTGCACCTGACAGGTCCTTTCAGGGACGTATTGATTTTATAGAGCCTTTTTTCAGGGATGGAAGCCGGACTACTTCAGCAAGGGTTTATTTTGATAATTCCGGCCTGCGATTACCGGTGGGAAGCCAGGTGCGGGGGTTGATCCAAACACATTCTACTATGGGCTATTGGTTACCAAAAGAATCGGTAACCTCATTGGGTATTGAAAGAGTTGTTTTTTTGAAAGTGTCAGATGGCTTTAAACCAAAGAAGGTTACTACGGGGATAACAGCCAATAATAACATTCAGATTGTAGACGGATTATCCGAAACAGATTCCGTAGCTATAAAGGCACAATTTTTAATTGATAGCGAAAGCTTTATTAAAGTAAAGGAGTAGTTATGCGTTACATTCTAATATTATTTCTTGCTTTTTTTTGGTCATGCTCAGATGAAAAACACGAAGGGCATGTTGAAAAAAGTGATGTGTATTATACCTGCTCTATGGATCCGCAGATAATGGAAAGTAAACCTGGTAACTGTCCAATTTGTAAAATGCCGCTTACAGCCGTAAATAAATCAAACATGCTAAATGAAGATGAATTACTGCTCAGCGACCAGCAAATTCAATTAGGAAATATTAGCGTCGATACCATTCGTTCCGGAAATATAGGTAGCCAAACTGTATTGACAGCGGTCCTGAATTTTGACCAGACAAAAACTTCAGCTATTAGTTCGAGAGTGATGGGAAGAGTGGAACAATTGTACTTTAAAAATCTAGGTGATTATATACGCAATGGGGATAAGCTTTATGAAATTTACAGTGAAGAATTAAACAATGCTAAACAGGAATATCTTCTGGCATTGGAAAGGCAAAAAACATTTACAGACAATAATATTATCGATTTTAATTTATTAGTGCAAAGCTCAAGAAATAAGCTGACGTTATGGGGAATGACCAGTGCTCAAATTACACAGCTTGAGCAGACAGGAGATGCGAACCCCACCACAACATTTTACAGTACGGAAAATGGCTATATTACTGTTTTGAATGTCCTCCAGGGTGATTATGTAATGGAAGGTGGCACTATTGTGGAATTAGCTGATCTTTCTACATTATGGGCTGAAGCACAAGTTTACACTTCACAGTTCTCACACGTTCAGCAAAATGTCTCAGCCATCGTTCGTATTCCGGAGCTGGGAGATGAAGCAATAAATGGCAGGATCAGCTTTGTTAACCCTGAGACTGTACCTGAATCAAGAATTAACTTAATACGGGTTTCCATTCCAAACATAAACCAAAGATTAAAGCCGGGCATGTCGGCATATGTTTACCTTAATGGCTCAAATCATTCATCTTTGATTTTACCTGTTGATGCAGTTATTCGTGATTCAAAGGGAGCAACCGTATGGATTAAAACAGGTAACAACACTTTCAAAAGCAAAATGATTGAAGTGGGTGCAGAGGCAGATAGCAAAATAGAAATAATAAGCGGATTGCTGCCAGGCGAATTGGTGGTCATTACCGGCGCCTATTTACTAAATAGCGAATATGTTTTTAAAAAGGGAACAAACCCAATGGAAGGACATAATATGTGAACAGATCATCCTATGATTTCTCCAATAGCAAAAATCATGTTGCATATAGAATCTCTCTACTGGCTGATTTCTTTTGTTCTTATTGCATCAGCGTTATTAATTTTAATAAAGGAAAGTTCATCAAGAATTTTAAAACAACCTATATAAAATAAATTTATTATTATGACATTCAAAACAAAATATATTTAAAATGGATAATGCAGTTGCCCTAGTAAATGCGTATCTGCAGATAAACGGATACTTTACTGTTGCAGAATATCCAATAGTAGAACATTTAAAAGGAGATAATTCTAAATTAAGAAGTGCGACTGATATAGACATAATGGGAGTTCGATTTTCCAATGCAGGTATAATTTTAGAAGGTAAAAATCAACGTAAAGATTTAAAGATTACAACTATTGATGAAAAGTTGGAAGCTAAAAATAATAACTCTGATATGATAATTGGAGAAGTTAAAGAAGGAAAGGCAAAATTCAACAGAAATATTTTTGATCCTGATGTTTTAAAAACTGTTTTAATTAGATTCGGATGTTGTAATTTTAATGAAGTTGAAACTGCAGTCAACAATCTGTTATCAAAAGGATTTTACAATGTTACTCACAGTCATACAATTCGAATGATAATATTTTGTATCGAGAGTGAATTTGGGAATAAATATAAAACAATTTCTCTAAAGCATATTGTAAGTTTTCTAAAAGCATATATTAATAATAACTGGGAGTTTTTTAAAACCGCTAATTATAAAGATCAAGGATTGGGATTTATGGTTACTATAGAAAAGATTTTGAAAGAATCGAAGCCATCAGCTTAAGATTGATTTAAAAATCCTATTTGAAGCCTTGGTAATTATATAAAAAAGTATTTGAAGTTTTGAAAATAAAATTAAAATAGTCTCATGAAAAAAATAAGAGTTGCTGTAAACGGATATGGTGTAATCGGAAAAAGAATTGCAGATGCAGTAGCTTTGCAAGACGATATGGAATTGATAGGAATTGCTGACGTTGTAAGTGACTGGCGGATTAAAGTTGCGGTATCAAAAAAATATTCTGTGTATGCTTCTTCAGCAGAAGCTGTTGCAACTATGAAAACTAACGGTATTGATGTGAAGGGAACCTTAGATGATTTACTGAAAAATGCAGATGTCGTATGTGATGCAACACCAAAGAAAATTGCATCTCTTAATTTTGAAAAGTATAAGAAGCTTGGTATAAAATCTATTTTCCAGGGTGGAGAGAAACATTCATTGACAGGACATTCATTTGTTGCTCAAGCTAACTATGAAACAGCAATTGGTTTACAAACAACAAGAGTAGTGTCGTGTAACACGACAAGTATTGTAAGAATTTTAGGGAGTTTGCATAAAGCAAGTCTGATTAAAAATGCAAATGGAGTTTTGATCCGTAGAGCTACAGATCCATGGGAAAGCGATATCGGTGGGATTATGAACACGATAGTTCCTGAAACAACTATCCCATCACACCAAGGACCCGATGCACAAACCGTAATACCGGATTTACCGGTGAATACAATTGCATTTAAAGCTCCTGTAACTACTAGCCACTTACATAACTGGCATGTAGAATTGACCCGGTCAATAACCAAAGAAGAGCTACTAAATATATTTTCACAAACTCCACGCATAATTTTTTTAAAGGAAAGTGATGGCTTATCAGCGCTCAATCATACTATTGAACTTATGAATGATTTGGGTCGCCCAAGAGGTGATATGTGGGAGGTAGGACTATGGATCGATAGTTTGACAGTGAAAGGAAATAATTTATATTTCAATTATCAAGTTTACAATCAAGCTATTGTTGTGCCTGAAACTATTGATGCGATAAAGGCTTTAACGGGAATTGAAACCCTTGGTCATGAATCTATGAAAAAAACAGATATGTCATTAGGAATATTACAAGGAAACATTTGGAGTAATTAAAAATTTTATATACCTGGATAGAAATACACTATTTCAAAAAAGAAATAATTGAATAAAAATAAAAATGGATCATAATAAACACAATCATCAATTGAATCAAACAAAACATAATTCTGATTTTCAAGAGAGCAATATGTCTAAAGATGAAATATCCAGAATAAATTTTAAAAAATAAAATTGACATCATGACAAAAATTACCATCAAAATAGATAAGGAAGATAACGAACCCAAGATTACGACTACAACGGACAATCCCAAGACTGATGTTCAAGAAACAGAGCCGCCAAAAAAGGAAACTTCAAAAGAGGAAACTTCAAAAGAAGAAACTTCAAAAGAGGGAACACCGAAAGAGGAAACTCCAAAGGAGGAAACTTCGAAAGAGGAAACTTCAAAGGAGGAAACACTGAAGGAAGAAAAAAAGGAAAGCGCTCCTTCAGAAAAAGAATCTTCAAAGGAAGAATCTTCGAAGAAAGACGACGCAAAAAAAATGAACATGACTGAAGAAGAGCATGCAAAAATGAATGCTAAAAAAAACAAATCTTCAGAAGAAGAAACTCCAAAGGAGGAAACACTGAAGGAAGAAAAAAAGGAAGGCGCTCCCTCAGAAAAAGAATCTTCAAAGGAAGTGTCTTCGAAAAAAGACGACGCAAAAAAAATGGACATGACTGAAGATGAGCATGCAGGGCATACTATGAAACCGTCAGATAAAATGTCCTTCTGGGAAAAACTCAAAATGAGTATGACTATGAGCATGGGAATGGATCATACGGGATTAGCCGGAAGAGAAATGGCGAAGATGATGGAGCTTGACATTCGCAATAAGTTTTTTGTTGCTTTAATATTAACAATACCGATTGTTCTTTACTCACCGATGGGGAAAATGATCTTTGGTATTACGTTGCCTTCACCAATACCTGTAGCTTGGTTATTGTTAATTCTAACAACGCCGGTATATTTTTATTCGGGATGGATTTTTCTCTATTCATCATATAAATCCTTACAGTCGAAAACATTGAATATGTCTGTATTGATTGCAGTGGGAATTACAGCTGCTTATGTTTTCAGTGTGTTTCTAACTTTTATCGGAAGCAGCGATTCATTCTATGAAGCAGCTGCAATGCTTGTTACATTTGTTTTATTCGGGCACTGGATGGAAATGAAATCAAGAAGAGGAACGACCGATGCATTGCAGGCATTGTTTGCTTTGGTTCCGCCGCAGGCAAGAGTTAAACGTAACGGTAAAGAAGAACTTGTACCAACCTCAGATGTGAAGATTGATGAAATTGTAATTTTAAAACCCGGTGACAAAGTACCTGTTGACGGTGAAATCATTGAAGGCGAAACATCAATTGATGAATCACTTGTAACAGGCGAGTCGCTTCCTGTTTCGAGAAAACCAGGTGATAAAGTTATCGGAGGATCAATTAATCAAAACGGCTCTGTTGAATTCAAAGCGACTAAAGTCGGGAAAGATACTGCACTTGCGCAAATTGTTAAAATGGTTGAGGAAGCTCAAAACTCCAAAGCACCGGGACAAAAGCTTGCAGACAGATTCGCTAAATATCTTGTCATAGCTGCAGTTGGCGGAGGTTTAATTACTTTTATTGCCTGGTATTTTATCTTAGATCAATCCGCAATGATCTCATTAACCTTTGCTATTTCTACTGTTGTAATTGCTTGCCCGGATGCATTGGGACTTGCAACACCAACAGCTGTAGCTGTTGGAACAGGTCTTGGAGCGAAGCATAATATTTTAATTAAAGACGCGGCAACATTGGAGCAAGTTTCTAAAATACAGGCAGTAGTTTTAGATAAGACAGGAACATTAACGGAAGGAAAGCCAAAGGTAACAGAAGTTGCAACAATAAATAATTTTAAAGAAGACGAAGTATTACAACTCATTGCTTCAGCCGAAGCAAAGTCATCTCACCCGCTTGCAAATGCAATACTCGAAGAATTGAAAAATAAAAATCTTAGTTTACAGGACGATGTAGAAAAATTTGAAAACTTATCGGGACTCGGTGTAAAAGCAATTGTAAATGGCAAAAAGATTTTAGTAGGCACAGCTAAATTAATGAAGGAAAATAATATTGATATCAAACCATTGCAAACTAAGATTGATGAATTACTTTCAGATGGAAATACAATAATGATTTTAGCAGTTGATGGGGCAGTGGCTGCGGTAGTTGGAGCCGCTGATCCTATTAAAGAAAATGCTAAATTAGCAATTGAGAAACTAAATGA
This sequence comes from Bacteroidota bacterium, assembly GCA_030855105.1. GTDB lineage: Bacteria > Bacteroidota > Ignavibacteria > Tepidaquicellales > Tepidaquicellaceae > JAGPCH01. The sequence goes on from JALYRX010000001.1 coordinate 106,450, forward strand.
AATTGGAATTGAAACTGCAATGATTACAGGTGACAATCTGAAAACTGCTGAAGTTGTGGCAAATAAAATAGGAATTAAAAGAGTATTTGCCGATGTCATGCCGGAAGATAAAGCTAAGTATGTAAAGAAACTTCAGGATGAAGGAAAGTTTGTTGCAATGGTCGGCGATGGAGTGAATGATGCTCCCGCACTTGCAACTGCTGATATTGGCATTGCAATTGGAGCAGGAACAGACGTTGCAATTGAAACTGCAAAAGTTGTATTGATGAAATCCGATCCGGCTGATGTACTGAGAGCAATTCGATTAAGTAAGGCAACAGTAAGAAAAATGAAACAGAATCTTTTCTGGGCATCGATTTATAATATACTTGCGATACCAATTGCTGCCGGAATACTTTATCCTAACTATGGTATTTTACTTCGTCCTGAATTTGCAGCACTATTGATGAGTATCTCTTCGATAATTGTTGCAACGAATGCAGTGTTATTAAAGCGTGCAGAAAAGGATTTGATAACAGTTTGATATTGAATATAAATGCAGTATGAAATAATGTTTTCGTTTAGTGGTTATACTTAATATTTTCATTAAAAAATCAAAATTGAAATAAAATGAAGACTACAATCGAAAAGATACCGGTAAGTTTAGAAAACAAATCTAAACAATCAAAAGATGGTACAAACAATCACAAAACAATGAAAGGTCTTGTATATGGCGGACCGGATAAAATTGAATTGAAAAAAATACCAAAACCGGGAATTGAAAAACCTACAGATGCTTTAGTGAAAATAATAAAGACCACTATCTGCGGAACCGATTTAGGTATTCTGCATGGTAAGATACCATCTTGTAAACCTGGAACTACTCTCGGACATGAGGGAGTAGGTGTAATTAAAGAAGTGGGTGCATCTGTAATGAAATTTAAGAAAGGTGACCATGTAATTATTTCATGTATTACATCAGATGGCACTTGTGAATACTGTAAAAAACAAATGTACTCCCATTGCGAAGATGGTGGTTGGATATTGGGTCATCTCATTAATGGTACGCAGGCAGAATATGTACGTATTCCACATGCTGATAATAGCCTTCATCCTATTCCAGCAGGTGCAGATGAGGAAGCATTGGTGATGTTGAGTGATATATTGCCAACAGGTCATGAAATTGGCGTACTGAATGGATGTGTGAAACCAGGAGATACCATTGCTATTGTTGGAGCAGGACCTATAGGTATGTCAGTACTACTTACAGCCCAGTTCTATTCACCTGCAAAAATTTATATGATTGATTTGGATGAGAATCGTTTGGAGCTGGCTAAAACATTCGGAGCCACGGATACCATCAATTCAGGAACAGAGGATGTTGCAAAAAAAATATTATCAGAAACAAAAGATGGAGTAGATGTAGCTATCGAAGCAGTTGGCGTTCCAGCTACTTTCGATATATGCCAAAATATTGTTCGCCCCGGAGGACATGTTGCTATTGTTGGGGTTCATGGTAAAAGTGTAGATTTGCAACTTCAAAATTTATGGATTCAGAACATCACACTAACAACCGGATTAGTAAATACAAATACTACTCCAATGCTTTTGAAAACGATATCATCAGGAAAATTAGAACCACAAAAATTAATAACACATCATTTCAAATTGGATGAAATACTTAAAGCCTACGAAGTGTTTGGTAATGCCTCAAAGGAAAAGGCAATGAAAATTATAATTGAACCTTAATAGCATGTTCGAATAAAACGTCTCCCTATGATCACTTGTGTGATATAGATTATTTTTTAAAAAAAAATGATGAGGTTGTTAAAATGAAAAAATCAATAAAATGGAATAAACAATACGAAGAAATAAACTTATAAATATTATTTTATTAAAAAAAACTAAATTTTACAAATCATGGAGAATTCAATTAGTCATACATATCATATCAGTGGTATGAGTTGCAGTGGATGTGTTGCAACAGTTAAAAATAAATTATCCTCTGCATCGGGCGTAGCAGCCGTGAAAGTTGACCTTGGAAAGAAGCAGGCAGAGATTACATCATCACAGGAAATTAATATAAATACACTACAGGATGCATTAAAGAATACCAGCTATACCATTTCCGAACTTATAACATAACACTTTGTAAATTTGACGTTCCCAATCAGGGAGTTTGGGAACGAGGGATTAAAGGATTTGATGAATGTTGAAAATATTACTATCAAGAATAAACATAAAAAATCATGCTTAATAAAATAATAAGTTTTTCATTAAAGAACAGATTATTAATTGTAGCGGCTGCGGCTTTCTTATTGATTTATGGAGTCATGACAATTATAAACCTGCCGATTGATGTCCTGCCGGATTTAAATCGCCCGAGAGTAACAGTAATGACAGAGGCGCACGGACTTTCTCCTGAAGAAGTTGAAGTTTTGATAACATTACCAATCGAGAATGCATTGAACGGATCGACAGGAGTAAAAGAAGTTCGTTCAAACTCCGGAGTAAGTCTGTCAATAGTTTTTGTGGAGTTTGACTGGGACACTGATATATTAATTGCAAGACAAACTGTTGCCGAGAAACTGCAGTTAGTAAAGGAGAAGCTTCCAAAAGATGTAACTCCTGTAATGGGTCCGATTACTTCCGTGATGGGACAAATTCAGATTATCGGAATATCTGCGACTGATTCAACATCTAAAATGGATATCAGAACAATTGCAGACTGGACAATAAGGCCAAGACTATTGTCAATCTCGGGTGTATCACAAGTTATAAACATCGGCGGAGATGTAAAGCAGTATCAGATATTAGTTGATCCGAATAAAATGAAAGATTTTAAAATTTCATTGAGAGAAGTTGAAGATGCAATTGGTTCATCGAATACAAATACCACCGGTGGCTTTACTGAAAATTCAAATCAGGAATATCTTTTAAGAAACATTGGAAGAACTGCATCAATAGAAGAAATTGCAAATTCTGTAGTAGCTTACAGAGAAAATGTTCCTGTGTATCTTAAGCAGATTGCAGATGTAAAAGTTGGTCCTCCTGTTAAAAGAGGTGATGGCGGAATGAACGGAAAACCGGCTGTATTAATTGCAATTGAAAAACAACCCAATGCGAACACAGTTGAGCTGACAAAAGAAATTGATAAAGCAATAGATGAAATTCAAAAGACACTTCCTCCGGAGATTGTAATAAATAAAGATGTATTCAAACAGTCTAATTTTATTCAATCTTCAATTACAAATGTTGAGCACGCTCTGAGAGACGGCGGAATTCTTGTTACAATAGTTTTATTTTTATTTCTGTTAAATTTCAGGACGACTTTTATTACACTTACAGCAATCCCGCTTTCATTTGTAATCACGGCTTTGATTTTTAAATTTTATGGTATCAGTGTTAATACAATGACTTTGGGAGGATTAGCAGTAGCTATCGGTGAATTAGTAGATGATGCGATTGTAGATGTGGAAAATGTTTTCAGAAGATTAAAAGAAAACAGATTAAAGAAAAATCCTGAACCTTTGCTAAAAGTTATTTATAAAGCTTCGAGTGAAGTAAGAAATTCAATTGTATATGCGACTATAATAGTTGTATTGGTATTCATTCCATTATTTAGTCTGAGCGGAATTGAAGGACGAATATTTGCACCTCTCGGAATTTCTTATATTGTTTCAATACTTGCCTCGCTCGTCGTGTCACTTACAGTTACTCCGGTTTTATGTTCATATTTATTACCAAAAGCAAAATTTACAGATAAAGAAAGTTTTTTAGTAAGATGGCTTAAGAAACAAAATGTAAAAGTTTTAAATAAAACTTTAGAGCATCCAAAACTAATAATGTCAATCAGCGGACTGTTAGTTGTCATATCAATTGTTTCTATAATTTTTATGGGTACGGAATTCCTTCCACCGTTCAATGAAGGTTCATTAACTGTAAACATTCTTTCACCACCCGGAACTTCCTTAACTGAATCCAACCGAATCGGAACTATAGCTGAGAAATTAATTCTCAAAGTACCTGAAGTCATTTCTACAGGAAGACGAACAGGCCGTGCTGAATTGGATGAACATGCCGAGGGGGTTCATTCTACAGAGATTGAAGTTGAGCTGAAGGAAGGTGAAAGACCAAAAGAAGAAGTATTGAATGATTTAAGAAAACAGCTTGCGATAATTCCCGGAGTAAATAGTTCCGTCGGACAGCCAATATCACACCGGCTCGATCATTTGCTTTCAGGTGTGAGAGCACAGATCGCAGTAAAATTATTTGGCGACGATCTGAGTGAGCTTAGAAGCTATGCTACTCAGATCGAGAATGCAATGAAAACTGTAAACGGTATTGTCGATTTGCAAATTGAGAAGCAAGTTTTAATTCCTCAGGTTCGCATAAAAGTAAAAAGAGATGAAGCAAGTAAATACGGGCTTGGCGCGGGAGACATTACAAAAATTTTAGAAACTGCATATAATGGAGAAGTAGTTTCTCAAGTTTTAGACGGTCAAAAAACTTACGATATGGTAGTAAGATTTGATGATAAATACCGAGACGATATTGATAAAATAAAATTTTCTTTAATAGATACTCCAACCGGTGCGAAGATTCCACTTTCTACTGTTGCTGATGTTTTGATTGATAAAGGTCCGAATATTATAAACAGGGAAAATGTGAAAAGAAGAATTGTAATTCAGGCAAATGTTTCAGGCAGAGATTTAGGTTCTGTTGTAGAAGAAATTCAACAGAAAATAAATTCTGATGTAAAATTACCGACAGGATACTTTATTACTTACGGCGGACAGTTTGAAGCGCAGCAGTCAGCATCAAAATTAATATTGATACTCAGCATATTTTCTTTCGCAGCAATATTTCTTGTTTTGTATATGCATTTTAAATCAGCAAGAATTGTGATACAGATTTTATTAAACATTCCTCTTGCATTAATAGGAAGTGTGATAGCAATTTACTTAACGGGAGGAGTTATGTCAATTGCCTCGATGGTTGGATTTATAACTCTTACGGGCATTGCATCGCGAAACGGCATAATGATGATTTCACATTACTTGCATTTAATAAAAGAAGAAGGTGAGACATTCAGTAAAGAAATGATCATAAGAGGATCCCTGGAAAGGTTAGTCCCTGTATTGATGACGGCATCGGTGGCGGGTTTGGGGCTGATTCCTTTAATGCTATCGGCAGGTGAGCCGGGAAAGGAAATATTATTTCCTGTTGCAGTTGTAATATTCGGTGGATTAATGAGTTCGACATTATTAGATATTGTAGTTACACCGGCTGTATTTTATAAATTTGGAAAGAAAGCTGTTGATAAATATTTAGAAGAAAGTAAAGGACAAGATATAACCGGTGAGGATCCGGTTACAGTAAATTAGAATATTTTTGTAAAAACTAATTTAACATAAAAAATAACCTATGACAATTACAGCTCGTTTAAGCAAGTTCGTATTGACTTCTCACATAATTTTTTCAGTAGGTTGGCTCGGTGCAGTCTCTGTTTTCGTAGCTCTCGCCATAACCGGTGTTACCAGTCAAGACACTCAATTGGCACGTGCTGCTTATCTTGCGATGGAGATGAGTGGTTGGTTTGTAATCGTTCCATTCTGTTTGGCTTCTTTGTTTACCGGACTTGTTCAAGCGCTTGGGACTAAATGGGGTTTATTCAAACACTATTGGATAGCTGTAAAACTCCTTCTGACCATTGCTGCAACCATATTATTGCTCCTTCACATGAAACCAATTAGCAACTTAGCAGGAATAGCGACAGACATATCATTCTCAAATACTCTACTGCCTGGATTACGTATACAACTCATTGCCGATGCCGGTGCAGCATTATTGCTATTGCTTGCGACCACGACAATATCCATCTATAAGCCATGGGGCAAAATCAAATTCCGGCTACGTGACAACAAGCAATATACAAAGGTGCAATACATGAGAACAAATACCAAAAAATCATGGAGATTTTACTTATTAATTGGACTTATCACTTTGGTTTTGTTATTTATTATTATGCACTTGTTTGGTGGTGGTATGGGTGGTAATTGATTATTGCCTTTGGATGCAGAAAAATATTTTATTAATTTAAACTTAACCGAAAGGAACCAAAATGAAAACAGTAACATCAATCACTTTAATTTCTTTGCTTGCTTTGAATTTTATATTCTCAGCATGCGGAGATAAAAAAGACGAAACAACACAAACAAAAAAAGAAGACAAAACTACAACGCAAACTCCGACACAGCAAACTCAAACTACAGTTACAGCGCCGAAGATCGGAGTGATCTGGAATCAGGTTGAAAAAAAGAATGAAGCTCTCGGTCAGATAATTCAAGAAGGTAAAGCCGGTCATTTTGATGAGCCGATTGCAGAAGTGATAAATCTTTTAAAAACATTACCGGCTAAGTCGACAGGGTTGGATCAATCCAAACAGGAATTGCTAAAAACAAAAATCAGTGAATTAGAAAAAATTGGAAAAACTATGGACGAGCTTCATCATTCAAAGAAAGAACCTGAAGTTAAAAAGGAGTATGAAAAGTTCACTCAAAACATCAATGACATAAAGTCTATTTATCCACAAGAAAGTTTTAATTAAACAAATTTCATTTTTCAAAAACTTAAAAAAATAAAAATTATGCACGAGCAAAATGTATCATTAATTCAAACGCTTAAAGATTGCAGCGTAGAATGCAATCACTGTTACTCTGCATGTTTGCAGGAAGAGGACGTAAAAATGATGGTGAAATGTATCAAGCTTGACAGGAACTGTGCCGACATCTGTGATATGACAGCAGCATGGCTGGCAAGCGGTTCGGAACTATCGGATAAATTAAAAAAACTTTGCAGCGAAGTATGTAATGCTTGTGCTGAAGAATGCGAGAAACATTCACATGAACATTGCAAACGCTGCGCTGAGGTTTGCAGAAAATGTTCAGAAGCATGTAAAAGTTAAATCACTACAGTGCTAATTATCAGTCTTTACAACCGGCAGATAGAACTGCCGGGGAAAATCAGATTTTCAAAAAAATTAAAAATAAAAATTATGAAAAACAAAAAATTAGTTTTATTAACATTAGTAATGATTGCAATTTCTTTAATAAGTTTTAAAATAAATGCAAAAGATATCCAACACAACAAGAAAATAACAATCAAACTTAATTCAATTCAGTGCAATATGTGTGTTGAAAAAATAACTGAAGCTATTAAATCAGTAGACGGAGTTGTAAAAACTAAAGTAAATCTTAATAAAAAATCGGCATCTGTTACCTATAATGCTGACATAACAAGTAAAGAAGAAATTGAAAATGCAATAACGTCTGCAGGATATGATGCAAATGAAAAACCTGCAGATTCGGAAGCGTACGAAAAATTAAGTTCGTGCTGTAAAAAACCTTAAACAAAAAATATTATAAAATAAAAAAAGAAAGGAATCAAAAAATGTTGAAAGTAAAAATCTATTCAGTTTTAATAATTATTTTATTTGCAATTATTATTAGCGGTTGTTCGGAAGACGAAGTTGTTAATCCACTTGTTTCAACAGACATAGACTATAATGCAGCTTATGTGGTAAATGGAGAAAGCAATTCTATCTCAGTTATAGAATTAACAACAAATCAAGTAAAGAGAACAATTTCTTTAAGCAATATAATGTGGCCTCATCATATCAATATGAATCCTGCAAAAACTAAAGTTGCGATTGGTGTTCCGGGAATCGATCTTAGCGGAGGACATGGTGGTCATGGAAGTGGAATGGGAAAATTTGCGATTCTCGATGCAAAAACCGGGAGCATTTTAGCAACGAAAGACCTTACTCATATAAATCATAATGCAATTTTCTCTCCGGATGGAAGTGAAATATGGACTGCGTTAGCCGATTCAATGGGTATGGTATATGTTTATAATTCGGACAATTTGAATTTGAAGGACTCAATAATTGTAGGTAACATGCCGTTGGAAGTAACTTTCTCATCTGATGGAACAATGGCTTTTGTTGCAAATAGTATGTCTGATAATGTAACAGCAATTGATGCTATAACAAAGGACATTATGACAACTATTCAGGTCGGTATGATGCCAATAGGTGCCTGGACAGGAGCAAACAATAAAATGTATGTAGATAATGAAATGGGTCAGTCCATAAGTGTAATCAATGTTCCAACTATGACGGTAGAAGAAACAGTTACTCTTGGGTTTACTCCGGGAATGGCTGCTTACAATTCACAGATGAATGAGCTTTGGGTTACAAATGAAGACGCAGGCACAGTAGAAATTTTTCATCGAATGAATAATGAATGGCATCCAAAAGCAAACGTTGCTACAGGCAATGGTGCACATGCAGTATCATTCAGCAGCGATGGAATGACAGCTTATGTTACGAATCAATTAGGCGGAACAGTTTCTGTAATAAATGTAGATACAAGAACAAAGACATCCGATATAACAGTCGGCACAAAACCAAATGGTATATTATCAAGATATCCGAACTAATTAGAAAATAGAAGTGAAGTAATCAAAGGTTGCTTCACTTTTTTAATAAAAATAATTGGAAATATTTTTTACAATAGTATTTATTGCAATAATAATTTTCATCGCTTACCGGAAATTCAAAAAAGTAAGTGATGATAAAGATTGTTGCAAATAAATTAATTCTAAAAAATTATGAGAGCATTAATAATCACTTTTAATATTTTTATTATTCTTTTTTTCCATTACAGCTTTGTGTTCGCACAGCACGACAACAATGCTAGCATGGATGATTCGGTGAAGCTTCTCTTTAGAACTCAAAATTCTGAATTCACTGCTGAAGTTCAGTCGGTTTCTGAAAAACTTGTTACAAAAAAGCTGGCTGTACTGTATCTAAAATTATCTTCGGCTTTTTTAATTGATTCTTCAACTGTTGCATTAAACATTAATTCAAATAATGGTAAAGTTCAAAACTTCAATAAACACATGGATTATTCATTAGGATTTTATAAAAGTAATGTTCTATTTGAAGAACCCGATTCATATAAGTTTACATTCAGCTTTGATCTGAAAGATTCAATCGGAATTTTTAAAAAAGTTAATTTTAGTTTTACTAAAGAAGTTAAAGCTACTGATAACATGCAGAATCATGATCATGGATTTATGGGTATGAGTAATGCAATGATGATAATAATGGGCGCTGCTATGCTTGCTATGATGGCAATTGCAATTATAGTTGGTACGAATCATAAATAAGCGGAGGTATTACTGACTGTCTTAGAAATACAAATTAAATGTTTAAAGTAATTTACAAATGGAATATATAATTACAGCAATTTTCCTTTTTATCTTTGATTGGAATAATAGCATATAGAAAATTTTAAAAAGTGAGCAATGATAAGCAAAAAAGTAAAAAATTAAAATATTCAAACATACCAACGATTTGATGGATAAGTTTTTATAAACCGGAAAAAGAATTATTTTTTTATCATATTCTTATTTAGACTTAATCTAAATAAAGACTTTCATTATATTACTTCTTTAAAAATTTAAAAAGTGGAAAGGAAAGAAAATTTATAATGAAAATTATTTTAGCAGCAGTTTCAGTATTTCTAACTTTGAATACAGCTCATTCCGATGACAGGAAATTTAGTTATACTTACGAATCGTCAGTATTAGCAAAGAATCAAAAAGATTTGGAAGTATGGACGACATACAAAGGAGGCAGAGAATATTTTTATTCAGTAATAGAAAATAGAATGGAATTCGAAATAGGTTTAACAAAAAAATTACAAACAGCATTTTATTTAAACACAAAAAGCGTGACACAAGTAAATCAGATTAGCGGTGATTATCAAACTGAATTTGAATTTGAAGGTATTTCTTCCGAATGGAAATATCAGGTATTGAATAAATATAAGGATGGAATTGGATTTGCACCTTATATGGAACTCACCTTTAATACAAGAGAAATAGAAATTGAATCGAAATTGATTTTTGATAAACAGATTTCCAAAAAGTTTTTGATAGCTTTCAATGCAGTTGCTGAATATGAATGGGAATTTAATCCGTCACCTGAAAAAACTTCTAAGGAGTTGACATTTGAATTTGATTTAGGAATTGCTTATGACGTTACAGATAAATTTTCTATAGGATTAGAAGCAAGAAGTCATAACGAAGTTCCAAACGGAGAGGGAATTGAACACTCATCATTATTTATAGGTCCTAACTTTAGTTATAGAACTGACAGCTGGTTTTTTACTTTTACATATTTACCACAATTACCGGCTATAAAACGGTCAGTAGAAATGCCAAACAGTAATTTAATTCTTGATAAACACGAAAGAAATAATTTGAGATTGTTAATGGGGTTTTCGATATAATTTAATTACTAAAGACTTCATTGTTGTGAGTAAGTGAAAACAGTGAAAATTTTTTAAAATAAAAAAGCTAATCATTATGAGAAAAATTATTTTTATATGTATTATACTGATTATTGCAATTAATGCCAATAGCCAATTCAATATCGGAGGAGTAGTCCGCGACCAGCCGTTTACTCAATTCATGGTAAATGCCCGAATGACGCTTTTTAATAGCGATACAACTTTTTTCCGGGAGACTCGTGCTGACACTTCCGGAATATTTAGTTTTTCAAATATACCTTCCGGTAATTATTGTGTTGGGTGTTCTTATATTGGAAAAGAGTATCAGCAAAATATAATTGTTGTTTCAGGAAATATTTTTAATTATAATTTTAACCTTGTGCCTGAAACTAATCCCGGTATATGGAACATTATTGTTCAATCACCCGAACCCCTTGGAGGAACTGACCTGGCTGTGCTCCAAAGTGATGGAAAAATTTTTTTTTGTCATAATACCAGAGATCCGTTTGTATTTGATCCTGTTACTAACAATTATTATTTGGTTCAAGGCGATGATACAATACAGGGTTGTTCAGCACCGCTTTTGATGGCAGATGGGAATGTTATATTTGTTGGAGGAACTGATCAGGATTTTTATGGTCCCGGGAGAAGAAAAGTAAAAACATATAACCCTTCAACTCAACTATGGCAGACTCTTCCGGATATGATTGGCAACCGCTGGTATTCAACGATGACAAGTTTAACGAATGGCAAATTGTTAATCTTAGGTGGCGGAGGTTTACAAAATCCATTACGTGTAAAGACTTCCGAGCTGTATGATATTTCTTCCGGAACTTCAGAAGCAGTTGATTCCATTGCACTTGGAAATGAAGTCTCACCTATTGTATTGTTATACAACGGAAATGTATTGATGACTCATCGCCCACCTCAATTGTATAATCCAAATACTAAACAATGGAATACGATTGCAGATTTTCTACAGGGCAACCGGCTGCCAAATGGAGATCATAGCGATCATGAGCTGGTTCTGATGCCGGAAGGAAATATAATTGCAGTTGGATATAAATCTTTTACACCAGGTGTACTGGGAAACTTTATCGAAAAGTATAATCCACTTAACAACAGCTGGAGCTATGGTGCAAATTTTAATCCCGTTCGTTCACGTGCTAAAACTATTTTACTACCCGGCAAAAACATTTTAGTAATGGCGGGATTTAAAGAACAATCAAATGATCCAACTCCGACCAATCAATGGGGTTATATGAAAGTTACCGATATTTATAATCCTTATACAGAAAGTTGGCGAAGGTTAGCTTCCATGAATTACTATCGTGAATATCATTCACTCCCAGTATTAGTATCTGATGGAAGAGTAATTATGGTTGGAGGTGAAGGTGAGCCCGGCAACGAGCCGCCATTCAGTGTGATTGAAGCTTTCAAACCTCCGTATTTATTTAGAGGTGTGCGGCCGGAAATTGTAAATTTTTCTCAGAGTATTTTCCGTCCGGGAAATCAGATAACATTTGATGTTCTTAAAACTAACTCTGTAACCGGAGTTATTCTTATGTCGACTCCTTCCATTTCACATTTCATGAATTGCGGTAACAACCGTTACATTGAACTGCCATTTACTCAATCCGGAAATAATATAATTGCAAATGTTCCTTCAGATTCCTTCAAGGTATTGAATGGATATTATCAATTGTTTGTGATGGTAGACGACATTCCTTCTGTTTCAAAAATAATAAAAATTGATTTGGCTGTAAAGCAGCTTCAACTTACAGCTCTTATAGAAGGATTTTATGATAATGTTTCTAATACAATGATACAGGATACTGCTAAGGTTTTTTTACGAAATATATATTCTCCATATACAATTATTGATTCGGTAAAGGGATTATTGAATTCAAGCGGAGTGGGAACGTTCAATTTTTATAATGCTGTAAATGTAATGCCATATTATATTGTATTACAACACAGAAATTCAATTGAAACTTGGAGCAGCGGAGGGAATTCTTTTTCAGCGGGGATTATGACATACAGTTTTATTACAGCATCAAACAAAGCTTACGGTAGTAATCAGATCCAGATAGATAATTCACCTTTGCGGTATGCGATTTATAGCGGAGACGTAAATCAGGACGAAATAATAGATGTTTCAGATGCCGGTACAATTGATAATGATGCGTTTAATTTTGTGACAGGTTATATAAAAACTGATTTGACAGGTGATGAATTAGTAGATGTAAGTGATGAAGCAATAGTTGACAATAACGTGTTCACTTTTGTTGGTGTAATAAAACCTTAGACTGTATTAAAACATTTATAATTAATTTTTTAAAACATATAAACAAAAAGGAGATTTAACAATGAAAACTCTATCTATGTATTTATTAATTTTTTTAGTTATTTTATTTTCAAATAAGAGCACGCTCTCCCAAATTCCTCATCCTCCATCAAATTTGCATGCAGCACCAGTATCTTCTTCTCAAATAGTTCTTCACTGGACCGATAATTCTAATAATGAAGAAACTTTTAAAATTGATATGAAGGGTCCACACGATTCTGTCTTTAGTTTTGCAGGACATGTATTGCATAATGTAACAATTTTTAACATGCACCATTTAAGTCCAAATACAACTTATCATTTCAGAGTCGCGGCTGTAAATCATTCAGGAACTTCTCATTATTCAAATATCGCAGGAGCAACAACATTTCATGACAGCAGCCATCATTCCATACCAAATGCCCCATCGCATCTCGTGGCTCACGCAACTTCATCATCTATGATCAGTCTGAACTGGATTGATAACTCATATAATGAATCAGGATTCAAAATAGAAATAAAAGGACCTCATGATAGTGCATTTCACAAAGCCGGGCATACAGGATCTAATGCTACAGCATTTACCGTTAACAAGCTGCATTCTCATACGACTTATTCGTTTAGAGTTTCTGCTTTTAATAAAATCGGGGTATCTCATAATTCTAATGTTGCTTCAGCTACAACACATCACGGACATATATCTTTAAACGGAGTTGATTTTGTATTATATCAAAATTATCCTAACCCGTTTAATCCAACAACAAAAGTAACTTTTGAAATACCTGTTTCGGGTCTTGTAAAACTTAAGGTTTATGATTTGACCGGTAGGGAAGTTGCTGATCTTATAAATGAAGAAAAGGAAGCAGGATTCTATGAAGAAATTTTCAACGCTTCACATTTATCCTCGGGAATTTATATTTATAAACTCGAAGCGAATAATTTTTCTGAAACGAAGAGAATGATATTAATAAAATAATATCAAACGATTTATAGCATTGTTAACATGGGATTAATTGTATAACTAAAATTGTTTATCGCAATTATACTAAACTAAATAAAATTTTCCGCTAACCTAATAATATAATAACATGAAACAATTAAATTTAAGAAAGGATTTGGGTATAAACTCTTTATCTTTATTTGCCAGATGTACACTCAATTCTTTAAAAGGTGTATTCATTGTATCTCTATCAATGCTAGTTCTCTCCTCCTGTAAAAAAGAAAGTGATATGCAGGATTCATCTATGAAAGATCGTTCAATGAAGGACAGTATGAAAAAGGAAATGGACAAAAGTATGGATAACAATAAGAATAATATGCTTGATAAAAACATGACTATGATGATGAATAAAATGAAAGAAATGAAAATGTCAGGAAATGTTGATGTTGATTTTGTAAATATGATGATAATACATCATCAGGGTGCAATAGATATGGCGACATCAGAGATTGCGGCAGGAAAAAATGACAGCATCAAATCATTGGCACGCAATATTGTAAAAGATCAGGAAAATGAAATTGCTGCAATGCGAAAATGGTTAGAGAAAAACAAAGATAAGAAAAGCAGTTCGGGAGATAACAGCATCAAGTTAATGGAATCTATGAAGAGTATGAGTGACGATGATATGAAAATGACAGGCGATGCCGATAAAGATTTTGTAATGATGATGATACCTCATCATGAAGGAGCAATAGAAATGTCAGAAGTTGAAATTAAATATGGATCTGACCCTGAGATTAAGAAAATGGCTCAGGATATAATAAAAAAACAAGAAGCAGAAATAGAGCAAATGGAAGAATGGGATTAATTTCAAAAGATAAATAAACTAATGTAACCTAAATGAAAAATCACATTTATACATTGATGAACTCTATATTTATTTAAGGTTCATCAGTAAATTCAATAAAGATTCCATCTTTAATAAATTTTAGATTTAAATTTGAAATGGCTTTATGAAAAGATGGAATCTTTGGTTCATCAGTAGTAAACTAATTAAGTCAAAACAATATGACACATACATATATAGTTACAGGCATGACCTGTAACAGCTGCGTTTCAAAGGTACAAAAAACCTTATCAGATATTAAGGGTGTTGAAAAAGTAAATGTCACTTTAAATCCTCCGCAAGCCGAAATCACAATGCATAACCATATTGAAAAGGGTGAAATGAATTCCGCTCTTGGGAAGATTGGTGATTATAAAATTGCGGATCAATCTTCAATGACTCATGCAACAAATTTGCCTGATAAAAACGAAGAGGAATCTAAACTTAAAACTTACAAACCTTTGATTATTGTGTTTCTGTATATTCTCTTAGGTGTAGCTATATTGCAAATAAAATCCGGACAGTTAGATTGGATGGAAATGATGAATAATTTTATGGGAGGTTTCTTTCTTATTTTTTCTTTTTTTAAAATGCTGGATTTGAAAAACTTTGCACTCTCTTACAGCTCCTATGATATTATTGCAAAAAAATGGCTTGGATATGGCTATGTATATCCTTTCATAGAATTAGCTTTTGGAATATTGTTCACGCTAAAAGCATTTCCAATGGTTACTAATGCTGCAACATTAATTGTGATGGGGATCAGCAGTGTAGGAGTTATACAGAGTGTATTGCAAAAGAGAAAAATACAATGTGCATGTTTAGGAGCGGTCTTTAATCTGCCAATGTCAACCGTAACAATAATTGAAGATTTACTGATGGTTGTGATGAGTGCTATAATGTTAATATTTTATGTGATGTAAATATGGAAATAATTTACATGTTCAGGTTAAAAACTGAAAAAATCAGATATGGCTAAGTTTATTTTATGATACATTAAAATTATTTTACTAATGCCTTATTAGATTCAATAATACGATTGCTAAAACTTTTTATTAACCAATTTTTTAAAACAATTAAACAAAAGGGGGATTTTAACAACGAAACTCTATCTATGTATTTAGTAATTTTATTAGTTTTTTTATTTTCAAATAAAAGCTCTCTCTCGCAAATTCTTCATCCTCCTTCAAATTTACATGCAGCAGCAGTATCTTCCTCATAAATAATTCTTCATTGGACCGACAGCTAATAATGAAGAATGTTTCCACCCGCCTTATGTCAAATTCAAAACGTAAAGAAATATAATTTGTCGTTTGACATTAATATTATTTATCGTATATTTGCGATATAAGATAATAAATAGTATGGCATTGAACAAAAAACAAGAGTTTAAAAGAAATGAAATAGATCTGGCTGATTTTGCCAAAGCAATAAGCCACCCGGCGCGTGTAGCAATATTAAAAGCAATTGCAAAAAAAGAAATGTGTATTTGTGGTGAGATTGTAAAAGTAATTCCACTTGCTCAATCGACTGTATCCCAGCATCTTAAAGAATTATTAAAAGCGGGTTTAATTCAGGGAACTATCGAGGGAACAAAATCCTGCTATTGTATCAACTGGAAGACATTCAAGAAATTTGCAAATGAATTCAATCTTTTTTTCAACAATGCCAAAATGAAAGCAGAAAGTTTTAATTCAAACTGTTGTTGAAAACATTTGGTTTAATAATTCTCGCAATGATTTATGCATTCGGAGATGTTTCAGGTGCACATTTTAACCCAGCTGTAACAATAGGATTTTTTGTTGCCAAACGGTTTGACAAGAAAAATATTCCACCTTATTTAATAAGCCAGATCACTGGAGCATTTAGTACTTCCATTGTTTTAAAACTTTTGTTTCCAGAGAGTCATTCTTTAGGAGCAACAATCCCATCCGGAAAAGAATTTCAATCATTTATAATGGAAATTATTGCAACCTACTTTTTAATGATTGTTATAATTCACATGTCGCAAGGTTCGAAAGAAATTGGAATTCTTGCCGGCATAGCAATAGGTTCAACAATTTTATTGGAAGCAATAGTAGCAGGTCCTATTTCCGGAGCATCAATGAACCGGCAAGAAGCTTAGCACCTGCGATCCTTTCTGGAAACGTAAAAGATTTGTGGATTTACCTAACTGCACCCGTTTTAGGAGCAATTGGAGCTACTTTAACATGGAAGTCTATGAACACAAATCCGAAAATTAGTGAAATTTCTGGAAAGATTCACTCTGAACAAAAAAGAGAATCAAATTCAATCAAATCATTCAAATTCAATATAATTCCTATTAGCAGAAACTTATTTAAAACATAAGGAATAATAAAACAGCATACACAACTAATAATAAGCCAGCACTGTATACCGCAATTTTGAATTTAGTCGTAACGTTTTTTTCAAAAACATATCCGGGGCTAATGAATGAATTGGCTACTACCTGTGATTTATTTTGTACCGTATTCAGAGTCACATATTTCGGATCGCCAAGAATTTCCAGCCCAATAAAAATAGTTGCAATTAAAATAATCAGCATAACAACTAAAAAATCAGAATATGAAAATGAACTGGTCTCAATCTCTGCTGCTTGAGCAAATAATGATTGATGAACAAAAAGTAAAAGGAGGGTAAGACCTGATCTGATCCGCAGCTTCTTAAAAGTGTATTTTAAAAAAGACGAAAGTTTTAATATGTTATATTTATAGATTTTCAAAATATTGAATTTAAATTATTTTTGTTTTCGGTCATTACAAATTTGAAAAATGATTTAATGAAATGTAACAATCCTGTCTAAACAGTTCGGCTTTGTAATAAGCCGTATTTTTTCTTCAACGATATTAGCACAAACAGTAAGCTCAGAATAAGCAGGAATGAGATCACGCTAAGCCATTTTATCCATCCAAAAGATGAAGCAGAAGCTGCGTCTTCTGGTTCACCTACGACTATTGTTCCTTTCATGTAAGGATGTGGTGCACACATATATTTATATTCACCTTCTTCCTCAAATTTTTGTGTAAAACTTTCAGTATGCGATAACAGCGGTGAAAAAAATGTTTTTGGACCTGATATTGAAGTAGCAGTATGAATACCGGAAAATTCTCCTTCCATAAAAGAGAAAACATCTTCGTTGACCCATTTCACTGAAGTTCCCGGCGCTATATGCAAAACTTTCGGAATGAAAGAATTACCGATAATTTTCACTGTCACCTCTTTAGTTTCTTTTCCATAAACAGCAGGCGGATCTACATCCGGACTTCCAGGCTCGAACGGAGAAATTGTTCTCGTAATCTTGGATTTTATGTCTTTCATTTCTGCTGCTGAATATACCGGACCTTCCGATTTAACTGTCAATGGTGTTTGTGCATTCTTATCGCAAATTAACAATCCTATTGCTCCTCTGTCAGTCGAGCCGACAGCATGAGTTAGCAAGGTATATGCTCCTTCATCCGGTGGCATTCGAAAATCTATTACCCATGAATCAGCAGGACCGGCAATTACAGATTGGCCTCCGGGCATTGCTACATTGGGATTTCCCTGCCAGTATACATAATCCCATATGATCCCGACTATATGCAAAGTGGATACCAGATTCGGTCCGGCATTTAAGAAATAAATTCTTACAAAATCTCCGGGCTTTGCTTTTATAGGCTCATCAACATATCTGAAAATTTTCCCGTTAAACAAAACATATATTGGCTTACTATCAACCGCATCCTGCCCGTTTGAATATAATTCATGCTGTACAAGAAATATTTCAACATCAGGTTTCTTCTTCATTACTTCTTCCATTTTATACTGCTTCTTTGGTTTCACAACCATCATCCCGTATTGTCCGAAAATTATATGCATTGGAATAGCATGACCTCCCGGTGCACAGTGATACATGTAAACTCCCGGGACTGTAGCTCTGAATACCATGGATTTTGTTTCCCCGGCTCCGATCTTTCCCAGATATTTTGAGGTCGCAGTGTATGCAGCATGAATTGATGCTCCGTGAGGAATGGTGCCTTTATTCACAACTGTAAATTCTACTATATCTCCTTCATCAACAATTATAGTGGGACCGGGTATTGAGCCACTTGTGGTAAAACCTTTAAACATAACACCTCTGCCTATATAAGCTTCACCTTCAGCAAGTTCTATTGAGACTTTTTTATCAGGTGTTGCATCCTGAGGAACATAACTTGTCTGAGGAATAGAAAGCCCTTCATCTCTTTTCATTATTTCTATAAACTCCTGCGGAATTTTGGTGTTGGCCGGTGTAATAGTATTTTGTCCGGTTGGTATTTGTGTTATATCCTGTCTGCTCTCTCCGGTAACGGAAGATACTCCGGCGACTCCTTCCTGATTCGTGATGGAAGCAAGCAATTCTTTTCCGCCAAGTGTATTTCCTCTGGTATTAAGCAGTTCATCATAAAATGTTTTGGTACAATACGGACATGCATCGGCAGTTCTTATATCTAAAAGGGAAAATATTATGACAAGACAAGTAAAGAATATACTCACCCTCCAGGATTTACTTTTATGGATGTTCATGATCTTAATTTAATTTAATGTTAGATAGAAAAATTGTTAAAGTTAATTTAAAGAAAATGTATTATTACATATTACTTATTGTATAGCCAAAATTCATCGCTTAGATTGTCAACAAATTTCTCATTAGAATGTATTTGTTGAATTTTTTCCAATTGTACGTCAGATGCCGCTTTTTGAATCTCATTAAACAAAGTTCTTTCTTCAAACCGTATATGCTTTTCAAGTTCTGCCGGAATTAACTCCAGAGATTCATCAATATTTGTTTCATCGGTAAAAAGTTTTGTAAGCAGTTTATGTTCTTCTTTTGCCTGCTGAATTAATTCATGCTCACTCCCCAAAACCGGATATAAATATTTTTCTTCCATCTCAAAATGCCTGATAATGTGTTCTTTATAAAACCAATCTGTATATGCCTTTATCCTGTTTGAAGAGATTCCTTTCTTAAGACCGGTTTTAACCTTCCAGCAAAGCAATAATGTATGGTGATGATCTCTGCTGAAAGGCTTTAGCTCTTCGATTCTTTTTAATGGCTTTTCCATAGTAATAAATATTTAATATTCATTTAGTTTTTTGTGATTTGGCAGGTATAAATGTTTAACACACTCAACACACTCAACACACTCAACACACTCGACACACTCATCACACTCAACACACTCAACACACTCAACATAGCTCTTTTTCCAATTTTATTGCTCCGGGAAACAATATATTATTCTCCAGATGAACGTGCATGTGCAGATCCTCTTCAAAATCTTTTAACATCTCGAAAGCAACATTGTAAGTTGTGCAGCCGTCAGCAGGAGCTGTGTAGTTATCACTCAGCTCGGCTATTTTACTGAATCTGTCTCCTTCGATAGTATGTTCCTTCATCATAATATTGATTGGATTTTGAACTGAACCGTTACCCGGGTTCAATCTCTGACCGGATTCATTTTTTGATTCCGATATTTTTTTGATATAAGGAAAGAGCATGAGTTCTTCCTTTTTCATATGCGCTGATAATTCTCCGGCAGAGATATTAAACTGCTCTTTAATATCAAACAATTCAGGGTGACGGGCTCCATGAACCTTACATAATTTTTCAAGAAATTGCTTCAGTACAGGAATTGTCTTTTCAACATATCTGTGATGCTTTTTCTCAATATAATCTGTAAGTAAATCCAGGTCCCAGGATTTATAATCAATATTCTGATCAGTAGATTGTTTTGAAACCTCATTCAGTTTAGTAAGTAATTCATCCGCTGAGATGTTTTTGCTTTCGCAAACCTCATTGATTGTTTTACCGCCTCTGCAGCAAAAGTCAATTCCGTAGTTTTGAAATACTGTTGCAGTACGGTAATCATCGGCTACAAATTTTCCTATGTCTTGTGATTTTAAGTTTTCCATTTTTCTTATTATTTAATTTTCTGAAATATTTATTTGAAATTATTTAGTCATCTTTTTAAAAATGTAATTCCGTCATTAATGTCTTTCGATAAGTCAAGTAAAGAAGTTGTTTCAAGCATCTGTTTCAATTCATTCCTTATTAATACAAACTTGTGATGAAGTGGGCAAGGGAGATTCTCATTACATAAATGAAATCCGAGAGCACAACCTTTGTAAATGGAATCACCATCTATTGCTGAAACAATTTTACTCAGCATGATTTTATTTACTTTGTTTTTATTGATTTCAAAACCTCCTGATGGACCCCTAATCGAATCTACTATATTGTTTCTTGTAAGCTGCTGCAAAACCTTGGCGGTGAATGCAACAGGAGAATTGATCTCTCCGGATATCTCATTTAAACTTACTCTTTTTCCCTCCCGGGATCTTACAGCAATAAACACCGCTGCTTTTATTCCGTATTCACAGGCTTTTGAAAACATTTTTTAATTTATAATGCTGTTACTAAATTGTTTAATTTTTATAGAATAGTTTTATCTTCACAATTTCCCATCTCGACAATAAAATATCCCTTTTCATTTATATCAGATTCCCATTTTGGCTGAATCTCTTCGACATGGCAGCGTTTGCATTCATTTGATGTCAGCGGCTGACCGTCCTGTCCTTTGATTTTTAAAAACTCTCTGCCATAGTTGTGTATCACAATTTCATCTTTTATTTCTTCCGGAACAACAATATCAAAATGCATTGTTGAGCCGTCCTTCTTAGTTACATGTGTATCCCAAACTGTTACTTTCATTTTTTTATTATTAAAGGTTTAATATTAATTTCTACTCTGTTTAAAATTCAAACATTTTGTTGATTGGATAGCGATACAAAGATAGTAAGAATTTATGCAATAATAAAGGACAAAATTGTCCGAAATAGAATTATTAGTTATTAGTTTCCCGGGATTTGAATTCAATGCTGAAGTAATATTATAACTTTAACTGAACTATAAACTGTTGTTTCTGATTTTCATAATTTCAATGAATTTGTCTGTAGCTTTCTTTTGGTTAACGTCAAAAACCTGAGGGGGAAAGTAAGCCCTTTCATTCCACCATCTACAAAAACTTGAAATATTATCCGGATAAAATTATTTTAGATCACTTCAGAATACGACAGACACATCAGGGGAATTTACAACGGGCTGGATAAAAACAGTATGGCTGCACTAAGCAAAGACATTGCAGAATTAAAAAAGGAATAATAAAATTCTATAATTATTTTCGATTGTTTCAAATATTTTAACTGTAAAAAATTATCTGCCTTTAATTTTTTTTGCCATTAGTTTTTCCGAGTTACATAGCTTTTTTTTTCAATAACGTTCATTAGATTTCCTATACCGGATGATTTACTAATCTGATTATTATTTTTTACTGCTTCAACTATGTCTTCAATCATTTTTTCATCTAATTCTACTAGATTTTGTAAGAGTACTGATTTTTCATTCGCATCTTTATATGATCTAGAATTGCAAAATGAATTTACCAGACCACGGGAAGCACTTATAGAACTTTTGGGATTAGAAATTAGAATTTTCAAAACATCATGTGTTATGTCAAGAATGGATTTTTTATTACTCATCAAAGCTTGAAACTTATTGATAAAGCCATATGGATTGAGCCCAAAATTTACAGGTACGATTATCTTGTTTTGTCCGTATGCAAATCCTATTTCTTGATCACACCAAAAACTCTTTTTAAAATCATCATTCAATATTGCTAAAATACCATCGCAGCTTATTAATGATGTTTCGATAACATTTAACCACTCCTTATTTGGATTAATGTCTTCATGAGCAACAAAAGCTGAGATTCCATAATTATACATTTCATCCTTAAAATCTTTTGCTATTTTTTTATTTTGAACGGAGTGACTAATGAATAATTTGAAAAATCCTTGTTTCCAATGTTCATAAGCAATTTCATTAGGAATTCTCATATCTGAAATTCCGGGAATTGGTGCTTCGGGATCTTGTAAAAACTCAATACTCGAAATTTCATACGAATTGTCTTTTAGTGGATAGACTATTCTGAATGACTCTATTATGGTTTTAATATCCGTGTCAACTAAGTTATTTGCTTTACTAAGTTTTTCAATTCCAAGATATATTATGACAGATGTTAGTACTGAATAAAGTCTACTTCCATAAGATGAGCTCTCATTCAGCTCATATCGAGAATTACTTAGTAAACTTGCTAAATCCTCTCTTCCTTTATAGATTAAGGTTTTAATAATTATGTCTTCAATTTTTTCCATAAGAACTAATTACTTTATTTGAAATACCTAAAAGGTGAATATATTTAACGATGGAAATATAATTTATCTTAATTAGAGATTCAGCAAACTATAACGTCCAATGTATGCGTTTCATAAGAAAGTGTAATACAATTTCCGCCTCTGGTAAATTAACAAAATGCTGACCCGCCTGAGTCGGGCAGGCTTTCAATTTGAGTTAGCACGAACTAATTTGTAGTAATATGATTTTTTGTAGAATGAACTTCTTAGCCGAAAGGAACCCTTATGAAACAAATTACAAAAAATATGAAATCTACAATCATCTTTGGCCTTGTTGGTGTTCCCGAGCGTAGCGAGTGGTTACCAACAAGGTTGGACTTCTGCTGTTGGTGACCAAAAAGTTTGCAATTTATATTTTAATTTTTCTACAAAGTTGTTTATGCAAACTTTTTGGAACACCAACAGCGGCTTCAAAAAAATGATACAATTAAAAGAATGGCGGGTAATATTATAAAGGATCAGCAGGAAGAAATTGCTGCAATGCGAAAATGGTTAGAGAAAAATAAAGATAAAAAAAGCGCTGCTGGAGATAACAGTATGAAGCTAATGGAATCTATGGAGAGTATGAAGGACGATGATATGAAGATGACAGGCGACATTGATAAAGATTTCATAATGATGATGATACCTCATCATGAAGGCGCAATAGAAATGTCAGAAGTTGAAGTTAAATATGGATCTGATCCTGAGATTAAGAAAATGGCTCAAGATATAATTCAGAAACAGAAAGCAGAAATAGAACAAATGGAAGAATGGGATTAAGTTCAAAAGACAAATATACTAATGTTACCTAAATGAAAAATCACATTTTTAACATTGATGAACTCTATATTTATATAAGGGTTCATCAGTATATTCAATAAAGATTCCATCTTTAATAAATTTTAGATTTAAATTTGAAATGGCTTTATGAAAAGATGGAATCTTTGGTTCATCAGTAGTAAACTAATTAAGTCAAAACAATATAACACATACATATATAGTTACAGGCATGACCTGTAACAGCTGCGTTTCAAAGGTACAAAAAACCTTATCAGATATTAAGGGTGTTGAAAAAGTAAATGTCACTTTAAATCCTCCGCAAGCCGAAATCACAATGCATAACCATATTGATAAGGCTGAAATGAATTCCGCTCTTGAGAAGATTGGTGATTATAAAATTGCAGATCAATCTTCAATTACTTCCGAAGCTGATATTTCCGATAAAACTGAAGAAGTTTCCAAACTGAAAACATACAAACCTTTGATAATAGTATTCTTTTATATTATCCTGGGTGTAGTTATATTGCAGATCAATTCCGGTAAGTTAGATTGGATAGAAGCTATGAATAATTTTATGGGAGGATTCTTTCTTATTTTTTCTTTTTTAAAATGTTAGATTTGAAAAACTTTGCATTCTCTTACAGCTCTTATGATATTATCGCAAAGAACTGGCTGGGATATGGGTACGTATATCCTTTTATAGAATTAATTTTTGGAATATTGTACTTGCTGAAAGCTTTTCCGATGTTCACTTATGCTGCAACATTCGTTGTGATGGGCATCAGCAGCATAGGAGTTATTCAAAGCGTGATGCAAAAAAGAAAAATTCAATGTGCGTGTTTAGGAGCCGTGTTTAATCTGCCAATGTCAACCGTAACAATAATTGAAGATTTATTAATGGTTGGAATGTCTTTAGTAATGTTAATAGTGATGTGAGACATCATATGTGTGAATCTATTAAGAAATATAATCAAATAATGAGGGGAAATTAAATTGTCGGGGCATTTAAAAAAGTATTGTTTAAAATTACTTGTTGAGTGTTAAATGTTAAGTGTTAAATGTTAAGTGTTAAACTGTAAAATTCTAACTTCAAATAAATAATTGAACATTTACAATGAAAAAGTACGCCCGACTGGAATCGAACCAGTAACCTACAGCTTAGAAGGCTGTTGCTCTATCCGATTGAGCTACGGGCGCATTATTAAACTATGATGGAATGAAATGAATGATTTCTATGATGGGAAAATTTTTTAGTAATTAACACTTAACACACTTAACACAAAACAAACTCAACAAACTTAACAAACTAAACTAACTCTTTCAATCACAAATCAAAACCAAACAGCATTCCGAAATAGAAATTCCATTCCTGTCCGTAACTAAATAGTTGGGTTTGATAGATATTAGAGAACTTATCAAAACCATATGCTGCATCAAAAAAAATGCTTGTGGGAAATACATAGAATGAAAATGCCTGAAGACGCAATTGTGCACCTATGTCTGTTTTGAATTGATTTAATTTTGTATTATCTCCGCTCCATGCGTTGCCATAGTCACCGTAAATCGAAAAATATAGTTTGTCGAGATACAAAGGTGAGAGTCTTGTATCAATATGAGTAAACAAAGGAAAACGATAAGTTAAGTTAGCCACTGCAACTCTTCCTCCGCCGAGTGCATAGAACGGATAGCCTCTCATTCCGGGAAGACCTGTTGCATAAAAATTATAAAAGTCATCTACTGGTGGTCCGAATATTGTTGCACCGTGAAGCTTCAGAGTCAGTGAATGTTTATTGTTAAATAGTCCGATTCCTTCCGACAATGTAAAATCTAACTTATTTAGCTTGTTGGTTTCAAATTCCGTTGATACTGTCCCGTCATCATTTACAGTAAAGGAAGGATTTATTTTACTTATTTCATAATCATATCTTATGTCTATTTTCCTGCCGATCGGGTTAATATCTGCATGACGGTTTGGATAAGTGAAATCGTAATTGTAGGAAAGAGAAAAGTCACTGGCTTTGAAATATGTTTCTCTTGATGACCGGACGAAAAAACGACTGTCCGGAATTGCATAGGCATCATTATCATATGCATAGCTCGAATATGAATAACCAAAATTCATTAAATGGTTTATGTTAATTACATTAAAAGCCATACCGAAATCAAATGACAGCAGGTTATAAGTAATACCGATACTGACTGTATCTGTAGGGAAGATTGCATCTACATCAGCTTTCCGTGTGATATTGTATCCGGCTAAACTAAATTTAGGACTAAAATTTTGATTTTTGAAAAATGGAAATCCATTGTCATATTCAAACTGCAGAAACAAATCTCTCTCGGCTTCAATATTAATAGCTGCCCCTCCGAATATCGAAAACCTGTTCAACACTTCACTTGAAAAAAAATATAAGCCGGGTTTTATTGCTTCGAAGAAGCTGAATTTATTTTCTCGTTGATATGTATCAAACCGGATAACAGGAACAAGAGAAAGCGGAGTGAAGATGCTCTTGTATGGTTTTTCGCTAAGCTTTGGAATACCCCTGTCATCAAACTCTTTTAATTTTTTCCAGTTAAATTCACTTCCTGCTTTGAGTGAATCTGTATCGGTATACTTAGCAATAAGTATGTCAGGTCTTTTATATGAGCCAAGTGAAGAAGGATCTTTTTCCGTAAAATTATTTAATAATGCAATCTTGTAACCGGTTGATTTGTAAGTTGAGAAAGTGAGGTTGCTATCATTATCAACCGACGGCATAAATGCACCGCCGAGGACATCGGTAATTTGTTTAATTTCCTTTGTGTCCGTGTTTAATGAATAGATATTGAAAATACCCGTTTTGTCAGAAGCAAAATAAATTTTTTTCCCGTCGTTTGAGTATACAGGATTTCTATGATCAACGCCTTTTTCGTTTAGTAGAAAACTAATGTCACCTGACTGAATGTCAATCTCGCCAATCTTTCTTGATTCTTCGAATGCAAAATCAAAAATAATTTTATCGCCGTCCGGAGTAAACTTAGGATTAAAAATTTGTTCTCCGTTAATAAATTTAGTTAATCGATCATTATTTTTTCCATTAGATTCCGCAATCTCCAGATTCAATGTTCCATCTTTATTTACAACATAACAAATTATCTTCCCGTCAGGTGAATAGGAAGGAGAATATGCCCTCTTGTTTTCAGTTAATCTTTTTTCTTTTTCTGATTTTAGATCATATTCATATAAATCAAAAACTGTCGAATGATGAATGGTCGGCGGGGAATTTCTCTTTGCATAAAGAATTTTTTTCCCATCCGGTGACCATGAATAATTTGTGGAAACAGGGGAGGTAATCTTTTTACTTTTTTTCTTTGCTATATCATAAGTAAAAAGTCCGGTTGTTCCGTAATCAAAATCCTGATTTGAAAGATAAGAAATCTTTTTTCCGTCCGGTGAAAACTGGGGATTGTAATTTGCAAATCCTTCTTCCTCGATTATTACTCCGTCAATTAGATTTTTCTTTACATCTACCAAGCGAGCATCATAATCTTTTTTCAAATATTCTTTCCATTCGTTATACAATTGTTTTCCATCTATGCCAAGTGCTTTTTTAACGGCTCTGTCCATGCTGAAATTAAGAAAGTCACCGAGATTTTCAGAAATTTGTCTGAGTTTATCTTCGCCGTATTTCTCGGCGATAAACCTTGTCAGTGAAAAACCTAAATTATAGATAGATTCGGCTTTCAAACTTGTAATGGAGGAGAACTGACCCATTTCTCCCCATGACATTAAATTCCCATCAACGATATAACTTCTTAAAATCATGTCTCGATGCGAATCCCAGTATTCATACGCCAGCTGCTGTCTTTGATACTGTGCAGTTCCTTCGGCATACCACGCCGGTACTCCGACACCGGAAAGCGGATAAGAAACTATCACATTAGGATATCCGTAAAGAACATCCGGTCTCACTTCATTTTCGTAACCTAACCATTGAAGGTAAATTGCAGGAACTTTCGGACCGTATTTTAATGATGCCTGCACCTGTATCGCATGAGTGAATTCATGTGTCACTACATTTCGAAGCCAGTTATGTGTTCCTCTCAAATCGTAATCTAATGAAGTTGCATATATTTCAATTCTGTTTCCAAAATAATCCGTTGCACCGTTTGCTATATCCGAAACGTCATTGACAACAAAGCTTACTTTTTCTTTTGGCTTATATTTGTAAAGTGAAGTGATAGGACCGTAAACTTCTTCTGCAATTTTTGCAATAGTGTTTGCAGTTCTTTCAGTGCCGCTGTGATAGATAATATTGAAATGTTTTGTTTCAATTGTAAACCAATCCAGCTCGGGATGTGAGTCAAATTGAGAAAATAAATTTTTCGATGGAACTAATAACGCAAGAGTAGATATAAGGGTAACTAAAAAGATTTTAATATTAAACATTGAATGTTAATTTGTTATTAATTATAATTGACAAAAATTAAAAATAGATATAAATTTGAATAGTAAGATTAAACAGGTAAGAAATTTTCGAATAATTATTGAAGTTTTATTTTTTAATTTAAACTTGAGCCTATCGTAAGATTATACAATTTTAAAATATAAATTTTTTAATTGTTGAAATTTAATCCAAACATAAGGCTTAAATCCGGGATAACTCCCCCAACATTTTTATTAATAATAATAATTCTATTTGCTATTAGCAATGTCTCTTTTTCTCAAGGCAGAAGAGACAGACCTGGCGGCATTACTAATTACAATAAATCCAATAGTGCCGATACATCACAGAGCGGTCTTATTGATTCTATTCTTGCTTTGGATTCGATCGTAATAATTCCTGTTGATTCAACTGCACGAGTAAAATATTTCAAATATGTTCCGGAATATTCTTACGGAACAAAGCTTTACAATCAAAAATCACCTCTGTTATTAGACAATCCTTCAAACATAAGTTATGATGTGGATTTTGATTCGTCGGGAAATATAGTAGTATCTGAAAATTTTGATGGTGAGAATATTAAGGCACCGTTAGTTATTCCTTTCGACCAATATTTATCAAAGCTATCGGAAAAAAACGTTAAGAAAGGTTTTAGTGATATTGTCAATGAAAAGTTTGCCGGGACTACGCAAGATGATTTGAGTAAGCTCTTTGAAAAATTTACCGACATTACTATTCCGCTCCCATTTAAATCAGAAAGTATATTCGGACCCCCATCTTTAAAATTAAAAATTAACGGAGCTGTTGACATTACAGCTTCATATCAGAATGCAACAAGCGAGCAAACCATTACAACAGGATTAAGTAATTCGAATAACAGTATAAACTTCAAACAGGAAGTTCAGCTGACTGCAAAAGGAACTGTCGGAGATAAGCTCACAATTGATGCAGACTATAATACACAAAGATTATTTGACTTCGAAAACCAGCTTAAGATACGATATGACGGATATGCTGATGAAGTAATTAAAAAGATTGAAGGCGGAAATGTTTCACTTGAAACACGTTCCGGCCTTATAGGATCTTCCCAGGCATTATTCGGAGTCAAAGGAGATTTTCAATTGGGGGCTTTATCATTGTCGGCAGTAATATCTCAAAAGAAAAGTAAAACCGAAATAAAGGATTATAGCGGAGGCGCTCAGGAGCAGCTTTATTCTATAAAGGTATGGGATTATTCTGAGAATCATTATTTTCTGGACACTGTATATAAACGAAGCTTTCTTAATGTTTTTAATGATGCTTCTGTAAATAATCAAACCACCTTACTAAGTATTGATGATCAGTCATTTGAAGTTTGGGTTCAGACTGATCTCTCAAATCGTGACTATAGAAAAGCAAGTTTGTATGTAAACCTTGATGCTATTCCTCCCGGGGGCTATGCTGATTCTCTAAAAAGTCTTGATTCTACATTACAAGGTATAAGTGCTGTAGGTATTGTCAGAAGATTATTACCTAATGAGTACAAATTAAATAAGTATGCGGGATTTGTGTCATTAAAAATTAGTTTACCGGAAAATTATGTAGTTGGCGTGGCATACAAGCGCCCAAACACCGGTGAACAATTCGGGACCATAAGTACGGGTACCGGAATAAATTCCGATGATACATTAGTTTTAAAAATGATTAAGGTTGAAAATTTAGTACCTTCTAATACAGTTGCATGGGAGCTGAAGCTTAAAAATATATATCGCTTACCCCTTTCAAGAATTGTCCAGGAAGGTTTTGAATTTGATGTTCAGTTTTTAACAAATGGAGTTTATACGCCGACCCTGCCAATTTCCAATATAAGTACTAACCTGATAACAGTTTTGGGGCTGGATAAACATACAACCGGCAGATCGGGAGGCCCGGATAATAAGTTTGACTGGATACAAAATGTTACGATTGATTCCGAAAACGGATTTGTTATTTTCCCTGATTTGCAGCCATTTTATACTAACCTTGCTGCATATAATATAAATGGACAAACGATTGATTCGAGTTTTTGGTATCAGCAGATCTATACTGAATTAAAAAGTAATGCCGATGATAAGCCAAATGCTAATAATTACGCTATTGTTGGTAAGGCAAGAGGCGAAACAAGTGTAAGTAATACAATAAATTTAGGATTTAATATTGTTGTTGGAAGTGTAAGCGTAAAAGTCGGAGAAATAGAGCTAGCTCTTAATTCCGATTACACAGTTGATTATTCAACAGGTACATTAGTCATACGAAATTCCTCTGCCCTTCTTTCGAAGGACTTAAAAATATCTTACGAGACAAACGATTTATTCACACTGGCTTCAAAAACATTTCTGGGTTTGAGAGGTGATTACAGGATTTCCGATAAAAGTTCACTCGGATTTACATTTGTAAATTTGAATCAGGAAACTCTAAACGATAAAGTTAGAATTGGCGAAGAACCAACCAATAACTCTATGTTTGGAATTGATTTTACAACAGAGCTTCCGTCAAAATTATTAACTAATCTGGTAAACTTACTTCCCGGGTACAATACTAAGGAGCCGTCTTTAATAACAGTAAGAGGAGAACTTGCAGCAATAAACCCGGATCCTAACACCAATAAAAGTCAGATACCTCAGGATAACAATGAAGCTGTAGCATATATTGACGATATGGAAGGTGCAAAGAAAGTTATTTCTTTGGGAACGACTTATAACTCATGGACACTTTCTTCTCCACCCCTGGAAAGTTCCATTGGTTTGGCAGATACTACAAGAGTAAAAAAGAGGGGGAAGCTCAAGTGGTACAATATAGCTAACAGTGCAAATCTTACCGATATATATCCTTTAAAAGATGTTCAGGCATCTCAGAATGCTATTACACCATTCTACATAACTTTCGATCCGACACGCAGGGGAACATATAATTATAACCAAAATTATTACGCAGATTCAATAGATAACAAATCCACTACCTGGAATGGCATTATGAAATATCTGAATACTACAAGCAATGATCTCATCAATGAAAATATTAATTTCATAGAATTCAGTATGAGAGTTGATAACTGGAATACTGATACTACACGCAATGGTAAATTAATTATAGATCTCGGTTCAATATCACAAGACGTTATTTTAAACCGTGTTGTTGATACCGAGGATACATTAAAGAATGGTGAATTAAGATCCGATCAGGATGACAGAGGATTTGATTATCAAACAGATCGTCAGGAGTTAGAAGTCTATAACCGGGTAAACGGAACATCTCTTTCATTAAATGATTTACCCGACCCTGCACTGGATAACAATAACCCAAGCGGTTCTTTTAATGTTGAAACAATTAACGGTACACAAAACAATTTACAATTTGAAGGTGGAAGAAGACCGGATACAGAAGATTTAAATAAAACAGATAATGTTTTAAATCCTAATGATTATTTTCAATTTGAAATTAGTGTTAACCCGACTAATAATCCATATATAGTTGGTGACGGTGCACCCGGAAGCGGATGGTATCAATACAGAATTCCCTTATCCGAATATACCAAGGCATACGGTAATGCGACCTTCACAAATATTAGGTTTGCAAGGATGTGGATGACCGGAATTAAAGACACAGTGAGACTGGAAATGTACGATCTCAATCTTACTGGAAATCAATGGATTAAAAAAGACAAGACTGACACTACTTATAATATCACTGTTGTGAGTATAGAAGAAAATCCGCAGGAATATTCAAGTCCGGTTCAGGGTGATGTATTGAGACAGACGATAAGAGGACAAAACAATATTGATACAAAATCAAATGAACAATCACTTTCACTTGAAGTTTTTAACCTGACGAATGGAGTAAGAAAAATTGCAAGAAAAGATTTTAGTTCTATTCCGCTTGATTTGTTTAATTACAGGTCGATGAAGCTGTTTGTCAATGGCGACCCGTCTTTTAATTATTCTAACTCAACTACTTACGACGCAAAAATGGTGATTAGATTTGGAAACGATTCTAACAATTATTATGAATATACTGCGCCGATTCATCCTGATGTGAGAGCTCCCGGTAATAATTGGAATACTTTGAACGATGTAACAATAGATTTTGCTGATCTGACGGCAATAAAATTGGCAAGAGACAGTTCGACGGTTCCTTTTCAAACGGACACAACAAACGGTCCTCCCGGTTCTCAATATAAAGTCTTTGGGAATCCCGATCTTCAAACCATTAGAGAAATTATTATCGGTGTTGAAAAAAACAGGAACAGTTTAAACTCCGCAATATCCGGAAGTGTATGGTTTAATGAGCTGCGGCTCGTAAATGTAATTGATAATACTGGATTGGCTTACAATGTAAGTGCTAATATGAAGTTAGCGGATCTGCTTGACTTTAATTTTGCATTTTCAAACGTCGATCCGTTTTTTCATTCATTGGATACAAGAGTAGGCTCAAGGACTACAGCCCTCTCGTGGGATTTTAGCACGACATTAAATGTCCACAAAATTCTCAATAATGCATTTGCTTCCATATTTTCCGAAGAATGGAGTAATTTTTTAACTCTTCCGGTTACATTCAGACATACAGAAAATATGGTTAATCCCCGATACTTCCCTGGGACTGACATTGAATTAGACCAGGCATCCGAAGAAAGTTATCTTAGAGTTTTCAGGCAAACGGGCAGTACCGAGCTGGCAACGCTCGCAAGTGAAAATATCCGCGTTGAAGCTCAATCACTTTCTGTAAGGAATAGTATTTCTATCAGCAACATGTCATTTAATTTACCAAGCAGTAATTATCTTGTAAAAAATATTTTCAATCAGCTGAGATTTAATTTTAATTCGGATTTTGGTAATTCACGTGATCTTACCTATGAAAACAAAAATGATTTCAGATATACCGGAGGGATAAGCCTGGGAACTGAATTCGGATTGAGTGATAAGCTGAATCTGAATATCGGAAATTTAATTCCGCTTGGAGAGAAATATCAAAACGCAAAACTCTATTTCTTTTTTCCGTTTATTCCATTGGCGCCTTTGTTTTCTACTAATTTCAGTGCTTCTACTGATTTTAACAGATCGCAATCGGAATCCAAACAAAGAAAGTATTTGACAAATGATTTAACATCGAGAGACTTCAGAGCTAACAGGGGATTTAGATTTGATTGGAAGTTTATTGAAAACTGGATAGTGGATGTCGGCGGGAATTATGATTTTCGTGTAGGAAGCGATCTTACACCTTTAGTAACTGATACACTTCAGGGACAAAGACAGGGCAGTGAAATCTTCAATGATATATTTTTTAATAACGGGTTGGTAAACTTCGGTGAAGATCTGGACTATGTTCAGAGTATTGCTATAAATCCTAAATTTAATTTCCCATATATTGACCGCTTTATATCATTCAATGCAAATTATAATGTAAGGTATGGTTGGGTTAACCCAAATCAGACGTCAAACGTCGGATATAATTTAGGTTATCAAAATCAAATTTCATCCGGCGCAACTTTCAAATTAAAAGAAATCTTTTCACTGTTTCAGGGTTCGGACAGCAAGCTTCAAGCAAACGGTGTAGCAAGAGATACTATTAAGCAGGAATCCGGAAACAGCCAAAGCATAGCGGATATTCTAAAATTGTTTTCAACTTTTCTTCCTGGAGATATCACCGCTACATTTACACAAAGCAATCAGGTTGCAAACGGTGGTGTAACCGGGCTGCCTGGCTTTGGAAATTTCTGGTTTTATCCGACAACACAAGAAAATTTGGGTCCTTCAAGATTGTATCAATTGGGTTTCAGTCAGTATCCGGGAGCGAGAGCACCTGGTCTGCAGATTACGGATAATTATACAATAGGAAATGAATTATCTTTTTCGACAACCATTAATCCGATATTTCCCGAGACAATAACAATGGCATTGCGATTTAATACAAATTGGGGATTTGCAAATAATTTGACTTATTCATCTGATTCGGTTACAGGTTTTATTGGTTTTCCGACGTTGAAATCAAGCAACATATATACGGGCAATACAATGTTTTTTGCCGGTAACATAGAAACTTTTGATTATCAGTATGAACCCGATAATTCAACAGCAAACAGACAAAATATAACTACATCATTTCAGGAAAAAATGGCATCAATACCTTTTCCTAACTGGACATTGACTTTGTCGGGTCTTGAAAAGTTTCCTTTCTTTTCACAATTTGCTAATTCGGTTACGCTTGATAATAGTTTTGTCTCGGAATATAAAGAAAGCAAATTGATTGATATTCAAAGCATTGATATACCTAATTCACAAGCGGTAACACAGGCATTTAGCCCGCTTATCGGGTTAAATTTTAATTTTAAAGAATTGCTTGGAGGAAATTTAACATCAACATTCCGGTTGAATACAGGAAAGGCATATCTCTTAAATCCAATTGGAGCTTCAATTCAATCGACAACGACAAACGAGTGGAGTATTAATGCTAATTTTTCCAAAGCAGGGTTTAGTATTCCTCTATTCGGACTTGCTTTACAAAATGATATTTCATTTGCGCTGACATTGTCAAAAATTACAAATGAGCCTGTCAATTATGATTATGGAACATCAGGGTCGGGGATTCCATTGCCCGGAAACGGCTCCGCTGTTACAACAATTAATCCGTCAATTCAATATTCCTTAAGCTCAAAGGTTACAATGCAGCTTTTTTATAAATATATAAAAACACAACCGACTGCCAACGCATCCGTAACTACAGTTCCGAGGACTTCCAATGAGGGCGGGCTAAATATCAGAATTGCTATTCAGTAAATTCTGACACTCTTCGACATTTTTTTATTGAAGTATAATCATTCCAATGCAATTTTTATTTCACCATTTATCAATTTCTTTTTTATTTCATCCAGCTTAGCTTTTGTTTCAGGTGCAATGAGTTTTTTGTTATCACTATCATACACATAGTTGATACCATTATCTTTAAGCCCATAAGTTTTTATTCCTCCCGCAAATTTATTTTCCTTAAATTCCTTTATTGTCAGGAAAACCGCTTCATCAACCTGCTTCACCATGCTTGTCAAAACAAAACCCGGAGCTTCTTTTTGCTGATCCATATCAACTCCAATTGCCAGTTTTTGCTTTTCTCTCGCTGCTTCAAATAAACCAAGTCCTGATAAACCGGACGCGTGATAAATCACGTCAGCTCCATTTTCATACTGGCTAAGAGCAATCTCTTTTGCTTTCCCGGGATTCTTAAATCCTTCCGGAGAGACACTTACATAAGCCGATAAGATTTCGCAATTTGGATTTGCATACTTTACGCCCTGCTTATACCCGTTTTCAAATTTTCTTATCAAAGAGGATTCCATTCCACCAATAAAACCGACTTCATTTGTCTTAGTTGTTAAAGCCGCAAGTGAGCCAACTAAAAAAGAACCCTCTTCTTCTTTAAATTCAATTGCCTCAATATTATTCGGAATTTGTTTTACCGGGTCTACCGAATAATCAACGCATGCAAATTTCTTATCCGGAAATTCCTTTGCAATGTTATTAATGTCGTCTGTAAAAATAAATCCAACTCCAAAAACCAGCCCCATATCTTTTTTGCTTGCAAGTTTTCTTAATGCTGATTCTCTGTCAGAGCCGTCGCCCGGATCTATAACTTCAAATTCAATTCCTAATTTTTCTTTTGCCATAACCAGCCCTTTATACGCAGCATCATTAAAGGACTTATCTCCTCTGCCGCCTATATCAAATACCAATCCTACTTTAACAGGATTTGGATTTTCATTTTTAGAATCAGGAGCATTTTGTTTACTGCAGGAGCTGAGAGCGGATATTGATAAAGAAATTAATAAATAACAAAGAATTTTTTTCATTTAATAAATTTTTTAATATTAAGACATTAATTTGAGGATACTTCTTTTTCGGAATCGATACTCACAACGTGATGTAAACGGCATCTTGCTTCATAATGATTTTTTGCACCGACGAGTATTTGTTCATTGCTCGCAGTAATCCTTTGTGTCCTGTTTGCAGGAGTACCGCAAACAACGCATACCGCAAGAGTTTTCGTAATATATTCGGCAATAGACAAGAGCTGCGGTATCGGTTCAAACGGCAATGCACGATAATCCTGATCAAGTCCTGCAACAATTACACGTTTACCTCCATCGGCAAGATTCTGGCAGATTGAAACCAGGTTGTTGTCGAAGAATTGTGCTTCATCTATTCCAATTACCTCTACGTCAAAACTTTTTTCGAGAATCTCATCGGCATCTTGCACGACTTCGGACGGATAAGTTTGTTCATTATGAGATACGATTTCAAATTCACTGTACCTGTTATCTATTTTGGGCTTAAATACCTTCACTCTCTGACGCGCAATTTCTGCTCTGCGGATTCTTCTTATCAGCTCTTCGGTTTTTCCCGAAAACATACTTCCGCATATAATTTCAATGTGACCGGTTTTTTTAAAAGTTCGTATCTGTAAATTTTCGTTCATTATATTTTAATAGTTACAATAGAATTTTTTTATTGAATACATCCGGGATAAGGACGGAAAGTTTTTTTATAATAAAATCTTTTTTTGATTTGATTACTATTACATCAATGTCATCTGAAAATTCACTCATAAATTGCCGGCATGCACCGCAAGGAAAAATATACTCATTGTGGTCTGAAGAAATTGCAATTGCTCTGAATTTTTTTTCACCTTCCGAAATTGCCTTGGAGAAAGCAACTCTCTCTGCGCAGATACACAAAGAATAGGAGGCACATTCTACGTTTGTACCTGTAAATATTTTGTCGCTTTTTGTAAGTAAAGCGGCTCCTACGGAAAATTTCGAATAAGGCGAATATGAAAACTTTTTTGCTTTTATGGAATGCCCAATTAACTCAGTATATTTTGGATGCAATTTTATAAAATCTTATTATTGATAATATATTCATTTCTAAGTATATTAAAAACAAATTTTTTTTTCAGAAGTAAAGATAATTTTCCACTTAGTGTTTAAACTTAATGAAAATGTATTTTTTTCTTAAGACCTCTTAATGGAGTTTGTCTAAATACCATAAATTGAAAAATGACCTCTACGACTCTAAGTCAGTTTCTTAGAGCCTTTGAGACTTTGAGGTTAAAATCTTTTTTTTCGAACATTTCCAGGGATTTCGCTTTTATAATGAGATTAAACATTTTGTTACAAACTTTTTTAAACGCTACCAAATAAGATAAATGAAGCGAAGAGCGATCTTCCGTGTATTCGATAAGTATGTTGGTATTCCGGTAATATTTCTTTTAGCGATTTTTACAAAAAGAAAAAGAAGAATTCCTATTGAGAATATTAAAAAGATATTGATTATCAAATTAGCTGCGATAGGAGACTCAATCCTGTTGATTCCCACACTAAGAACAATAAATAAGAACTTTCCAAATGCTGAAATTACTTTTATTTGTTCTCAGATAAATTATTCCGTAATAAAAAAGATTCCATATATAGATAAAATTATTGATTGCAATGTACATTCTTTTTTGAATAATCCGCTGCGGTTTTTTCAATTCATTTCGAATCTGAGAAAAGAAAAATATGAGCTTGTAATTGATGTCGGTCAATGGGAAAGGATTAATGCAATTATGACAATGCTTGCAAAAGCAGATTTCACAATAGGTTTTAAAACCGAGCGTCAGTTAAAACATTTTGGCTATGACAGCGTTGTTCCTCACTTGCGCAATAAACATGAGCTTGAAAATTTCCTAGACCTTCTCATTCCAATCGGTATAAATATTTCCGATGAGGATAAAAAATTAGAATACTTTTTAAGTAAAGAAGATTATAATTTTGCAAACAATTTCTGGATAGAAAGCGGTCTCGAAGGAAAAACTGTAATATGTCTTCATCCCGGATGCGGTGAAAATGGTAAGCCAAGGGAATGGGATGTCCGGAATTATATTGACCTTGGAAAAAGATTAGTCAGATATGACAACAACATAAGGATTTTAATCACAGGTGCAACTCATGAAGAAGAACGATGTAAAGAAATTGCCGAAGGAATTCAAAAAAACGTTATAAATACCGCAGGCCAATTTTCTCTTGATAATGTGGTAGCATTGGTTCAGAGTGTAAAGCTGATTGTTTGCAGTAACACAGGTATGCTTCACATTGCTTCATGTGTCGGAACAAAAACGATGGGATTACATGGTCCCACCAACCCTGCAAAATGGGGTTCTTATAATAAAAATGCGGTTCTTATACAAAGTGATAAATTTTGCAGTCCGTGTCTTTATTTAGGACATGATTACGGATGCCAGGTTCCTCAATGTATGTCACACATTTCCGTTGATGATGTTTTCATTCAAATCAGAAAAGCATTAAACCCGGAACAGTTTGAAAATCTAAAATTAATTAATTAATAAAAGCTAAGACGAGATTACAAAATTAAATTAATATTAATATGCAAAAAACGAGCTTTCCAACATTTGACCTAGTGGAAACATATGGTCATGAACAGGTAGTATATTGCTCCAATAAAGAACTGGGCTTAAAAGCAATTATAGGCATTCACAATACGACCTTAGGTCCAGCTCTCGGTGGCACAAGAATGTGGAATTACGCAAGCGATGAAGAAGCACTGGTGGATGTATTAAGACTGTCAAGAGGAATGACTTACAAAGCTGCTGTTGCAGGCTTGAATCTCGGAGGCGGAAAAGCTGTAATAATAGGGGACTCAAGAACTCAAAAGACCGAAGCGTTATTCAGAGCATTCGGAAGGTTTGTAGAAGGATTATCGGGAAGATACATTACTGCTGAAGATGTTGGTACGAGCATTAAAGATATGGAATATATTATGATGGAGACTCGTCATGTTACGGGCGTTCCGATAGAAGTCGGTGGAAGCGGAGATCCTTCACCGGTTACTGCATACGGAACTTTCGTTGGCATTAAGGCATGTGTAAATGAAATTTTCGGGAGTGATTCATTGAAGGATAAAAAAATTATTGTTCAGGGAGCCGGAGGAAATGTCGGCAAGCACTTGTGCAAGTATTTATTCAAGGAAGGAGCAAAATTGTTTGTCAATGACATATATCCGGAAAAATTAAAACATCTCGTTGAAGATTACAAAGCAAAGGTGATTTCTGAGGATGAAGTCTTCACAATGGAAGCAGATGTCCTTTCTCCTGCGGCGCTGGGTGGTGTAATAAATGACGATACGATTCCAAAGCTTAAAGTAAAAATTGTAGCCGGCGCTGCGAATAACCAGCTTGATGATGAAGAGAAGCACGGCAAAATGCTAAAGGATAAAGGAATACTGTATGCTCCGGATTATGTAATCAATGCAGGGGGATTAATTAATGTTTATAATGAGCTTGAAGGTTATAACCGCGAGAGGGCATTGAAGCAGGCTTCCGGGATATATGATATACTGAAAAGAATAATTGAAATTTCCAAAAAAGAGAATGTGCCGACAGAGGTTGCTTCAAGAAAAATCGCCGAAGAGAGAATAAACGCGGTTTCAAGTGCAAAGAGAATCCGAATATACAGGGATAGAAATTTATACAAATCAAGAAATCAATAGTTAATTATTAATAAGAAAAAAAATGGAAACTATATTTTGGGTTTTAGCGATTCTTGCTGTAGTAGTAATTTTGATAATTTATATAATTACCTCTGTTGGTTCGTACAGTGATTCATTCGTTGGGAGATTTTTTAAAGATAAAGATAATAAAAAAAATAATAAGGGGATTGATTAAGCCAGCGGAATAGTATTAATCTTTATTAATTTTTAAAATTAACTATCGGTTTTACCAATGCATATTTCTTTAAAAGTTCAGAGATCTTTTTTAAATCAATCATTTGAATGCATTCAAGATTGTAAGGACAAACTTTATTCCAGCATGGAGCGCATTCCAATCCTTCGGGAATAAGCTTCTCGCCCCGGTCAAACAAATCAATTTCATTCCAGCAGGACAAGCCGAACCATGCGATGACATATTTTTTTAAAGCAATTGCAAGATGCATTCCGAAGCTGTCGCCGGTAATAACAATATCAGGGATGCTCATAAAGCAGGCGCCATTGCGAATTCCAAGATTTGTAGGTGTATAAATAATTTGCTTCTGAACTTCCTTTGAAAGACTTTCATAAATTTTTAAATTTCTTTCGGTATCTTCATTTCCTCCAAGCAGCAAAATTTTAAAATTATCATATTTTGTGATGTCATTTATCAGTTCGATGTGCTGTTCAATCGTCATCTTCTTATTTGGAAAAAGATTGGAGCAGCCTGTATTGAAGCCGACATAAACCTTATTCCTGTCATATTTTATCTGCTCTTTATAATTGTCTATAAATTCCAGCTCTGATTCTGTAAAATTGAAAACATATTCATCACGATTGTATCTAAGTGCAAAAGTTTTGTGAATGATCTCGCTACCGGATTTAATATTTTTTCTGAATTTCAATTCATCGTCAATACCCATCATATAATTATACATTGCCTCATCATTTGCAGGAATTATTTTACCGTCGCTGTTAAGTAAAAACCCGAATTTTTCTTTGGATTTGATTTCGTTGGCGAAGGCACATGCATAAGCAGATTTATCGGAATTTAACATTACATCAAATTCAATATTTCTTAATATCATTCTGTCATCATCGTTCCATGAATACAAGCGGTCAATGTACTGGTTGTTAGCCAAAATGGCAGTAGCGCTTTTCATTGTGATCCAGCATACAGTGCTTACGGGATATTTATTTTTTAAAGAGCGGAGTATTGATGTATTCAACAATACATTTCCCAGCGCATCCAGAGATATGATCAGTATCTTCTTCCCCGTTCTGGTCTGAGAGTTTTCCAATTGGCAGCCATGTTCAAGACAGTTTTTGTAAGATATGCACGGCTTATAACCTGAAAATTTTTTACACTTCGGTAAATTTAAATTTTTAAAATCCATAATAAATTTTCAAATATTCAAATTGTCTTTGATCAGCTTAACGATATTTTTAAAATCTTTTTCCCTGTTGACAAAGTCTAATTTTTCATTTTCAACAATCAAACACTTTCCGGAATTATAATTTTTAATCCACTCTTCATATGTTGAGTTAAGCCTGGCGAGATAATCCGTATCTATATTTTGTTCAAAGAGTCTTCCCCGCAATTTAATTTGTTTAACAAGCTTAGGCAAACTTGAACGCAGATAGATAAGCAAGTCCGGCGGCTGTAAAAAATGACTCATCTCTTTAAAGAGTTTTCTGTAATTGTCATAATCCCTCCTTTTCATTTTCCCCAGTTCAAAAAGATTTTTTGCAAAGATCTCTGCATCTTCATAGATACTCCTGTCCTGAATCACCGAGATTTTTTTATTTAGTATTTCTTTATGCGTCTTAAACCTGTGAGAAAGAAAATATACCTGCAGATTAAAAGACCACCTGTTCATATCGGTATAAAAATCTTTTAAGTAAGGATTGTTGTTAACTTTTTCATAATAGGGTTTCCAGTTTAATTTCTTTGATATCAAATGTGTAAGCGAAGATTTCCCGGATCCGATATTTCCCGCAATCGAAACAAACACTTTTTTAGTTTCCATTGAACTATAAAAAAACCGTCAATTGTTTATTTGACGGTTAAATAATTATTGATTTGAAAAATTTATTTATGAAAAGACTTGCTCTTTGGCAGCTTCTGTGGTTTCTGCAGACTTTCCGTTAGTTGCAGATATTATCTCCTTGTTTGCACCGACCGGCTCTGAAACTATTTTCACTTTTTTCTTTTCCTTGATTTTGGTAGCAGCTTTACCTGTCAATCCTCTTAGGTAATAGAGCTTTGCTCTTCTTACGCTTCCATACTTTATAATTTCAACCTTGGCAATTCTCGGTGAGTTGATTGGGAATATCCTTTCTACTCCTACTCCGTTTGAGATTTTTCTGACACGAAATGTTTTGCTTATTCCGCCTCCCTTAATTCCCATTACAATTCCTTTAAAGATCTGAATTCTTTCTTTGTCACCTTCGAAAACATTTACCGAAATGCCGATTGTATCGCCGACGTGAAATTCCGGTATGTCGTTTCTGATGTGTGCAGCCGTAACTAAATTAATTTTTTTATCCATGATAAGTCCTCCTGATTCCTATCTGATTTATTTCTTATTTAATTTTAAAATTTTTTTATACTTCGCTTTTGCTTTCTTCTCTCTCCAATTATTAATCTCTTTGTGATTACCGGATAACAAAACCTTCGGAACATTTAATTTTTCAAAAACTTCGGGTCTTGTATATTGCGGGTAATCAAAACCGGTCTCGATCTGAAACGAATCTGTGATTGCCGATTCCGCGTCTCCAAGCACACCCGGAATCAATCTTGACACTGCATCTACAAACGCGTTTGCCGCGATATCACCGCATGATAAAACATAATCTCCTATTGAAATTTCCTTTGTAACCAATTTAGAAATTACTCTCTCATCAATGCCTTTGTAATGTCCGCAAATTAAGATCAGGTTTTTCTTTAATGAAAAATCATTTGCAGTCTTCTGATTCAGCTTGATTCCCTGAGGTGAAAAATAAATTACATCGTCATAATCAATCTTGCTTTTCAATTCTTTTACGCATCTGAAAATCGGCTCCGGCTTTAGTATCATTCCGGTCCCTCCTCCGTATGGCTGATCGTCAATCTGTTTATAATTACCTTCGGCATAATCACGAAGATTGTGGACAAATACTTCTATCAGATCTTTGTTTATTGCTCTGGAGATCAAGCCGTTTGTTAAAGAACTCTCTAATATTTTAGGATTGGCGCTTATAATATCAAATCTCATATGCCCGGTTTTGCTATTCTAAAAATCCGTCAATAAGGTCAACATCAATTCTTTTATTCTTTACATCAATACTTTTTACAAATTCTTTTCTGTATGGAATTAAAATTTCTTTGCCGCCTGAAGTAACGTTGAATAAATCTCCGCTCCCGTAATTTACCACCGAAACAATTTTGCCGATCGGATTACCTTTATCAAAAATTTCCGAATCAACCAATTCATAAAAGTAATAGCTGCCGTCATCGAGCTTAACTCTTTGTGATTCATCGATCATCAGTATCAAATTTATTAACTCACTGGATTTTTCTATGCTGTCATAATCTTCCAGCTTTAGATTGATACACTTATCATAAATTTTGCATTCGGATATATTAAACTCATATCTGCTGCTTAAATTATTTATAAAAAACTGTTTACTTATCTCATTATACAAAAAGATTTTTTTAAGCTTTAAAAATCTTTCAGGAAAATCAGTAAGTGAAATAATCTTTAAATTTCCTTTTATACCGATGGTCTTTGTTATTTTTCCAATCGCTATAAAATTATTTATATCTAACAAGTTAAAATATTATTCAGTTTTCTCTTTTCATCTTATCGGGAATTTCCATGACAGCTCTTTTCCCTTGCTTAGAGGCAACCGCAGAAAGAAGCGTACGGATTGCTTTCGCGGTTCTTCCCATCTTACCTATTACTTTGCCTGTTTCCTTATCTTCAACATGAAGAATAAATTTAACTCTGTTATCATCCTCATGAATTTCCTCAACTCTGACAGCTTCAGGATTGTCTACGAGGTTCTTAGCAATAAATTCAATAAATTCTTTCATTTAGGGATCTCCTTCATTTAATTTAAGAACATTGAATTGGATATAGTTTGTAAACTCTTATTCTGCTTTTGTTTCACCTGCTGTATCAGGCGCTTTTGTTTCCCCTGTTTCTTTTGTATCTTTTTTTGCCTTCTTACTTAATTTTCTTCTGGCTTTTTTTTCTTTTGATTTTACTGACTTGGATTCTTTTTGAGATAAGAATTTTTGAACTTCAGTCTCAACTTCTTCTGCAGAGGCTCCTTTTTTCTCAAGTCGCAGCTTAAGCATCAGTCCTTCTCTTTTAAATAAGTTTCTTACAGTATCTGTCGGCTGGGCTCCGACATTCAGCCAGTATTTTACTCTAACTTCTTTTAAAGTAACTTCCATAGGATCAAGGTTTGGATTATATGTTCCTACCGATTCAATAAATCTTCCGTCTCTTGGCGAACGGGAATCAGCGGCCACTATCTTATAGATCGGATAATGTCTCTTTCCCATTCTTTTTAATCTTAATTTAACCAATTGTTATATTGCTCCTTCTAA
Source organism: Bacteroidota bacterium (assembly GCA_030855105.1). GTDB lineage: Bacteria > Bacteroidota > Ignavibacteria > Tepidaquicellales > Tepidaquicellaceae > JAGPCH01. The sequence continues at coordinate 150,545 of JALYRX010000001.1, forward strand.
ATATGTTATTTTTTCAAAAAAATTTTATAATTTTTATTACCCGGTTAAGCTTTCAGCTGATTCATCAAATGAGCAGGTATTTTCATTCTCTTCATCAACCCTCTCCCTTTATCTTTATTAAATTGTTTCATCATCTTCTGCATATCTTCAAATTGTTTGATAACTCTGTTTACCTGCTGTATTGGATTACCGCTGCCGTCGGCAATTCTTCTTCTTCTCGAGCCGTTCAGTAAATTCGGATTCTCTCTTTCCTTATTTGTCATTGATTGAATTACAGATTCAATTTTTGTTAAAACAGAATCGTCAATTTCCTGATTTTTAACAAGTTTGTTAGCCCCGGGAATCATTGCCAGCAATCCCGAAAGAGAACCCATTTTTTTTATCTGGTTCATGTATGCCATGAAGTCATTGTAATCAAATTTATTTCTTCTGAGCTTCTCTTCAAATTTTCCGCTCTCTTCAATGTCAAATTCTGTCTGCGCCTTTTCAACAAAAGAAACTATATCTCCTTTGCCCAGAATACGTGAAGCCATTCTATCCGGATGAAACTGCTCTATTGCATCTAATTTTTCTCCGACTCCTGAAAATTTTATCGGAACATTCACGACTGCCTTGATTGATAATGCAGCGCCCCCGCGTGTATCACCGTCTAACTTTGTGAGAACGACACCATCGTAATTCAATTTATCATGAAATGTTTTTGCTGTATTTACAGCATCCTGACCGGTCATAGCATCAACAACAAATAAGATCTCTTCAGGTTTAAGTTCATTCTTTATTCTTGAAACTTCATTCATCATATCTTCATCTATTGCAAGACGTCCGGCTGTATCTATTATTAATGTATCTCTTGCATTTTGTCTGGCATATTCTATTGCAGCTATGGAAATTTTAAGTGCATCTTTTTCATTGTCATCGGAATAAACAGGTATGTTAACTTGCTTTCCTAATATCTTAAGCTGCTCGATAGCTGCCGGTCTGTAAACGTCGCATGCTGCAAGAACAGGATTTTTTCCTTTTGACTTTAAATATTTTGCAAGCTTAGCAGCGAATGTTGTCTTACCCGAACCCTGCAAACCGACAAGCATTATTATTGAAGGAATTCTATTTGAAAAGCTGATCTCTGCTTTTTCAGAACCCATTAAATTAATCAGCTCATCATTTATTATTTTAACAATTAACTGACCTGGTGTTATACTGGTAAGAACGTTTTGTCCGAGTGATTTTTCTTTAACATCATTTATAAATTTCGTTACGACTTTATAATTAACATCAGCATCGAAGAGAACTCTCCTTATTTCACGGAGAGATTCATCTATATTGCCTTCAGTGATCTTGCCCTGTCCGCGTATTTTTTTTAAAACGCCTTCAAGTTTATTTGTTAAGTCGTCTAACAAAACGTATTTTTGTATTGTGCTTTTTAAAGAGGAATAAAATACCAATACTATCGAATTTTATCAAGGAAGTTATTTAATTGGTTGATAGTTGATAAGGTTGATTAGTACAGGATAAAAAATTTGCAAGAAAATTGAACTCATTAACTTTATCTTCAATAAATAGTGTAATATGTCTTAAATAATCAAAACCTTTTCTGAAAAGACTTCTTGAATAGTTCGATGAATAGCTCAAATAGAATAGCCCCGAGCTTTAGCTCGGGGTAAAGATAAATAAAAATTAATCGGCTTTAGCCGAATCTTGAATAAAAAGATTGGCTAAAGCCAAAAATCCTTTTGCACAATAAGTCCCTGAGCTAAAGCTCAGGGCTATTCACTAAAAGCTCAGGGCGAATCTATATAAAAAATATTTAATAAGAAATATTTGCGATGAATTGCTTCTATGGATTATCCCAATGAATTGTTCGATGAATGGGCCATCAAAAAATTAAAAATGTTTTAGGGATTGTCATTATTCTTTATTAATTTAATTTAATTTAATTTAAATTAAGTCAAAAAAATCAAATTTATTCAAACAATTTTTATAGTGTACAGAGTGATAGTTGATAGTTGATAATTGATAATTGATAGTTGATAGTTTCTCCCACGCTGGAGTCTCGTGTTCCATCGGACTCCGGCTGAGTCAAACATTCGTAGTAGTTTTTCGAATTTTTATTTCAGTAAAATCATTTTCCTAACTTCACTAAAATTTTCGGATTCAATTTTATAATAATAAACTCCACTTCCTAAATTAGAGCCATTAAATTCAACTTCGTATATTCCCGGAGATTGCTTTTGGTTTACTAATGTAGTAACCTGCTTTCCTAAAAAATCACTTACCTCCAAATTGATAAACTGATTTTCAATCAATGTATAAATAATTTTTGTAGAAAGTTGTAGCAATTTGCGGTGGCTTAATTTTTTAGGGATACGATTAATCGTTGTTGATACTAATCATATCGGAAGCATCGGAAAAATTTAGTATAAAATTTCATCCTTTAACGTAATACATCTTACGTTGTATAAAACTTGCTTGAATCATAATTAGTTATCAGGAATACCGTCTTTATTATTATCTTTAAATGCCTTGAAGTTATTATTGATGTTATCTTTAATATTGTTTTCAATATTATTTCTATTTGCCGGATCATTCGGATCCAGGAATGAATTATTCTCATAGAACCACATATAAGGACTTACTTTAATTGTAATATTTGATCTTCCTCCAGCAGTAATTATCAGAGAATTTGGAAAATTTAATTTCTGATGAGCTGACTTGTCTGATTTGAAAATGAACGGAACACCATTAAAGCTTCCTTTTACTACAACAGAGTACCTGCCGTTTGCGTCGAGAAAATCCGGATCCGGCGGGACTTCGTTATTCTCCAGTTTATGAATTTCAAATTTAACTTTGTCATAAGTACCCGCAGGTATCAAAGCTGATGTTAATGTATTTATCGACGAATTAAGATTCAGATAAAAAACATAAGGACCGACTTTGAAATTTGTTGAATCACTTCCCCCGGCAACATTCAGTTTGATATCTTTGATTAATACTTTTACAGTGTCAAGTACTAATGTACCGGAGTTATCTGTGAAATCCGGTGTGCTTAAAACACTCATATCAAGATTATCTGAATCAGACTGAGGGCTTACTGTATCTTCCTTGCATGAACCAAACAGAAGAAGTAAAGAAAAAAGTACAATTATGATTTCCGACCTTAGTGTTTTCATGTTATTATTCTCCTAATTAATTTAATTTATAAATAATTTTACTTCAAAAAATTTCACTTCTTATCTTTTTTATTATCAGATTTATTTTTTCCATTAGATTTATTGTTTTTGTCTTTATCTTTATCCCCATCATGTTTTTTGTTAATGTCATTGTCTTTATTTTTATCATCTGATTTCCCTTTGTCGTCAGTTTTTTTATTTGTTGATTCATCATTTGAATTTTCATTCTTCTCATTGTCTTGCTTGTATTTTTTCTCTTTACCTATTCCTCCCTTATCATTTGTTGAATTATCATTGTTTTTATCACCTTTGTTATTACCTTCATCATCGCTCTTTCCAATATTATTATCTCCATCTTCTTTCCCTTGCTCATCGGTTCTTATAATTTTTTGAAGCTCATCAAATCTTTTAAAATTCTTTGGCTTGTTTACAATTGTCTTAGTCTTATGCTTAATTTTTTTAAACATGGGAACATAGGTATGTATTTCTTCAGTGGTAAATTTAACAGTATTTATATCATTGACAAAAGTAATGCTTACTTTTGGAATAGTTTTTTCAACAAGCCCCTGAACACTAACTATATCAGGACCTTTATTAATCACAGTCTTATTGACAACCATTATACCATTAACCTTCGTCATCTCTTTTATAGTAATTTTATTTTTAGTTTCTTTGTATTTATAAAAGTATTTATATACTGCAGGTTCAATAAAATATTCCTTATCAACAATTACGTATTTGTTTTCTTCAATTGCAGGAGATACAAGGGAATTGTTTGAGATATATACACCTGCGGGAATCGGAGCCCAACCGATTAATGAAGGACTTTCTCTCCATTCTACCCATGCCGGAGCCCATACTCTTCCCGGAACCCATAACCATTCCAGTTCAGGATTGTATACCCATCTTCCATAGTGGTGGACAATTTCTTCTTCCGGGGTCGGAGCCAGGAAATACCAACCTTTGTCCGTATTAATCCATTGCCCATTAAAATAAGGTTTGTAATTCGTTAGTACCGTTTCATCTGTACTTGCACTTACAGCAAGATTTGGTGAAGGTTTCCAAACAAAGATCATTCCTAAATCTGCATCGTCTGCATAAGCGTAATTGATTCCTGAAATATTTTTCGCAATAAATTTTTGGAATTCAAATTCTTCCGGTGCAAGACTGCTGGTCATGTTGATTCCAAATTGATCAGGACTAATTTCAACCCACTCACCTTTTGTAGACAACTTATCGTATATATCCTTGTATTCAATATTAAATAAATCATCATTACTTTCATTCAGATCATCCGTAGCGCTCATCACTTTCTCTTCGCTTTCACCATTATTAATATTTTCATTATTCTTGTTTGAGCAAGAAAATAAATTTAAAGCTACATACAAAATTGATAATAACAATATTGACCTTACACTTGATACTTTTTTCATAATACCTCCTATTTTGGACATTCAAATTAATATAATAAATAACAACAACTACAGTGCCATTAAGCATTATGGATTAAATCAATGAATTAAAATTATCTTGACACTATTTGACAAGTGCGGACATAAGTGACAAAATAAAATTTTAATAGTCGAATCTTCAACTATTCTATTTCAATTTTTAGTTATTTAAGATATTTTGTGAAAAAATTTAAATTATGTTGATATGTGGTATAGATGAAGCAGGAAGGGGACCTCTGGCTGGACCTGTTGTAGCAGCGGCTGTTATATTTGAAGAGGGTTTCCTGATCAAAAATATGAATGATTCGAAAGTATTGACTGAATATGAAAGAGAAAGTCTTTTTTATAAGATTGTAGATAATTGTCTTTGCTATCAAATCATTTCAATTGATCATATCGAAATAGATGAGATCAATATTTTACAGGCAACAATGAAAGCAATGTGCCATGCTCTGCAGAATCTTGAAATTAAACCCGATAAATTTCTTATTGATGGTAACTATTTCAAGCTTCCCGGTAATTATCATCTGGAAATAAATTACGAAACTATCATTGAAGGTGATGCAAAGATATTTGAAATCTCCGCGGCTTCTATTTTAGCCAAAGTAACGAGAGACAATATTATGCGAGGCTATCATCTTCGATATCCGGAATATAATTTCCATAAGCATAAAGGATATTCCACTCCGGAACATTTTCAAAAGATAAGACAGCTCGGCTTATGTGAAATTCACAGGAGAAGTTTTTGCCGGAGATTTTTCGGAACTTATAATATGTTTGAAGTTGAAATGTGAAGTATGAAAAGAAGAGAAAACAAAAGTTTATAGTTCTTAGTACTTTATCAAATCCCAAATACGAAATTCCAATTCCCAAATCACTGAATTATTATCAAATCCCAAATACGAAATTCCAATTCCCAAATCATTAAATTATTTCCTCTATTTTCTTCTTAAACCATTCTTTGTCTTTCAAATCAATAATGTTTTCAATGCCTCTGTTTAATTTTTTAAATATCATCTCATCGGAATTATTGATTTTTAATTTAATCAACTCAAAATATAATTCAGCAAAATCTTTCAAATGATTTTTCTTTTTTTCTTCTATTGATTTTGCAAGAGATAAAAAATGATTAAAATAATTTAAAGCATCTTTATTGTCATCATAATCATTCAATTCATAATTAATTTTCAGAAGAAGTTTTCTTAAGTCTATTTTAATAAACATTATACTGGACTTTACCATTGAAGCTTCCGAAAGTGATTCTATATATTTCCCTCTTTCAAATAACAGTAAAGATTTACACAGGGAAATTATATTTTTGCTGTGAGCAGGGTTAATCGATTTTATATTTTTTTCTAGAAAATTTGCTGCCTCTGATATTTTGTGATTGTCGAGGTAAGTAGTAAAAAGATAAAAGAACGTGTCGGTTCTGAAATAATTTCCATTAACTTTATATAATTCATAACGGATATATGTCTCATAAAGATCGAGCTTTAATGATTCAAATTTGTCATTATAATTTAATCTTGTTTTTTGATTACAATAGCTTATTAATCTGAGAATAAAATTCATTTTACCATGTATTGTAAGACGGCTGAGATTATCTTCAACTAAATTCTTGAGCTTAAAGAAATACGATTCATTGTCAAAATTTTTTTTCATAAGAAATGAATAGTAATACATCGAAAATAATTCTTTATTTTTATAATCATGCTGCTGAATGTAATTGTATATGGATTCGAGATTAATGTTGTCTATAAAATGCCCGGGAAGGTTATCGTGATGAAAATAATTGAACTCTCTTTCGTTGGTTTCGATATCGGTAATGCTGAGGAACAAGTCCGAAAGGAAAAAAAATATCAACTGTTCAGTCCTTTCAAAAATAACAGGCGGGACTTTGTATTGTTCGCCCCTGTCAAGATGGTAAGAAGTATAAAGCCACTTGAGAAAAAAATAATTCAGAAAGGTCTGGTAGTGGAACCCTGAATCATTCAAAGAGTTAATAGTGTCATTATACTTCAGAAGAAATAAATTATCGATCTTCCGCGAATCTAATTCCGAAAGTAAAAATTTGTCGTACTCAAAAGGATTTTCTTCAAGGGAAATTGCAACAAGAAATTTTTCAGCCATTTTATAAAAACCCGAAAACAATTTCCGCAACTTCTGGTCACTGTATTTTTCTATTCCATAGATTATTTTATAAATACTTTTCTTATTAAATTCGGGTGAAGAAAAAGACGGAAAATGCTTTTCCAAAACTTTAAACAGCTCAAGCAATTTTTCATCATTATTATAAAAAGGTGAAAGCAAAAACTTCTCGAACCTCGATAATTCTTTCTTCGTCATTCCCTTCAGCATTTGAACTGCTTTATAATTATTCATAATAGAATTTTCCCACAAATTAATTTACAATAATTCCAAAAAATATGAAAAAGAGTTTAGATTTAACTTTTTTATTGACCACTCCCTAAAACCCTTCCCACAAATTAAACAATGTTCTTTTTGATAAATAAAAATTACTGTATAATTTTGTGAAGAGCAAATTAAATTAAACTCTAACTAATTATGAATATGAAAAATTTATTAGAATCAAAATATATTTCAATTTCAATCTTAATATTAACAGGAATACTTTTCTTATCCTTTAAATCTTCAATTGCGGAAGTACAAAGTCTATCGCTTTTCCAGGCTATAGATTTCAATGAAACGAAACAACACACGCTGAACTCTACTCCCGATTCCCTTCCTGCAGGAGTAACTAAAGATTGGCTGAATTTACTTCAGGATGAAAGCGGGAATAAAATTTATAAAAATGAAAATTATAAGAGGGGGCCGGAAGAACCCGGAAGTGATGCATTGCAGCAAAAATTTTTTGACGGACAAGCTACTGGCGAATATTGCGGAAATTCCATAAGCGACGCTGGTGATATTAACGGTGACGGATATGGTGATATAATAATAGGCGCCCACGGATATAATTCTTATACAGGAAGAGCTTATATTTATTTTGGTGGTCAGATAATGAGCACTACTCCGGATTTAACTCTAACAGCTGAAGCCGCAAGCAACTTTTTTGGATTCTCAGTTTCTAAAGCCGGTGATATTAATCTTGACGGATTTTCAGATGTAATTGTCGGTGCTTTCGGATATAATTCATTTACAGGAAGAGCTTATATTTATTATGGCGGAGCTTTGATGAATAACGTTGCCGATGTTACTTTGACAGGCGCTGCTGTAAATATTAATTTCGGAAGTTCAGTTTCAACAGCAGGCGACGTAAATAACGATGGTTATTCTGATGTAATTATTGGTTCGGAAATATACAGTTCATCTACAGGAAGGGCTTACATTTATTTTGGAGGTGCAGCTATGAACAATACTGTAGATGTTACTATGACCGGTACGGCAGCATTTAACTATTTTGGAATTTCCGTATCGGATGCAGGTGATGTTAATGGTGACGGATATTCTGATGTGATTGTCGGAGCAAATGGTTATAATTCAAATACAGGAAGAGCATATATTTTTTATGGTGGAGCTGCTATGAATAATGGTGCTGATATAATTTTGACCGGTCAGGCTGTTGATAATTATTTTGGAACTTCAGTTTCAACTTCAGGTGATATTAACAGGGACGGGTATTCGGATGTAATTGCCGGTGCAAGTGGTTACAATACCAGTACAGGTAGAGCATATATTTTTTATGGAGGTGCACTAATGAACAACGCAGCTGATGTAATTTTTACAGGAGAAACTACTGCTACTGCTTTCGGATACTCTGTTTCGGAAGCAGGAGATATAAACGGGGATTCTTATGATGATATTATTGTGGGAGCCTATACTCACACTTCATTTACAGGGAAGTCATACATTTATTTTGGCGGAGCTCCGATGAATAACGGAGCAGATGTTATCTTAAACGGTGAATCAACGTTCAACCGTTTCGGTGCATCGGTTTCAACTGCCGGTGATATAAACGGAGACAGCTATCCGGATGTAATTGTTGGAGCCTGGGGATACAATTCAAGTATAGGAAGAGTATACGCGTTCACTAACACAATGACAGGTGAAGATATTCCGGATGTTATTGCAACGGGTGAAGCAGCGAATGATAATTTCGGAGGGTCAGTTTCGGGTGCGGGAGATGTAAATGGTGACGGCTATGGTGATGTAATTGTCGGAGCTTATAAATATAATTCCCTTACCGGACGAGCATACATATACTATGGAGGTCCTTCAACTGATAATTACCCCGATGTTATTATAACAGGTGAAACAACAAACAATAATTTTGGTGTCTCGGTCTCAGGAGCCGGAGATGTTAACGGTGACGGATATGACGATGTGATTGCCGGTGCCTATGAATATAATTCAGCTACAGGAAGAGCATATATATACTACGGAGGTCCGGCAATGAATAATGTTGCTGATGTTACAATGACTGGTGAAACAACAAACAATAATTTTGGGATCGCTGTCTCAGGAGCAGGAGATGTAAATGCTGACGGATATTCAGATGTAATTGTTGGAGCGGATCTGTATGGCGCATCTACCGGTAGAGCATATGTATATTATGGAGGTGCTATAATGAATAATGTGGCTGATGTTACTATGACCGGTGAAGCTCCAGACAATACTTTTGGAAAAATGTCAGTCTCCGGCGCAGGGGATGTAAACGGTGACGGATATTCCGAAGTGATTGTGGGTGCGTCCGGGTATAGTACACTTAAAGGAAGAGCATATTTATTTTATGGTGGCGCTGCAATGAATAATACTGCTGATGTTATTATCACCGGTGAAGCAATAGGCGATAATTGCGGGTATTCAGTCTCGGGTGCGGAAGATTTGAATGGAGACGGGTATTCGGATGTAATTGTCGGGTTACCGGGATATAATTCAGAAGCAGGGAGAGTATACATTTACTTTGGAAGTGCAGTAATGAATAATGTCGCCGATGTAATTATGAATGGAGAAGCAAACGATGACAATTTTGGATTTTCGGTTTCAGATGCAGGTGATGTGAACAGCGACGGATATCCGGATGTGATTATCGGGGCTCAGAGAAACAATTCAAGCAGAGGGAAAGCATATATATATTTTGGTGGCAATGTTATGAATAGCACTGCTGATATTTTTATGAAAGGAGAAGGCGCCGGTAATTATTTCGGACTTACCGTCTCAGGAGCAGGTGATATTAATAATGATGGAAGTTCTGATTTGATCGTCGGTGCGAGCGGATACAATTCAAATACTGGAAGAGCATATATATTTCAGTCATCTCCTCCGGCACGTGATCCTTACGGATATATTACTATTGCGATGATCATGGAAGGATATTATAATAATATCTCCAACGATATGAGATTAAGTGACACTGCAAGAATTTATCTCAGGAATTCCATTTCACCTTATCTGGTCGTTGATTCATCAAAAGGAATAATAAATAAAAATACTTTAAGCGGAACGTTCACCATAAGCAATGCTTCGTCAGGAAATTATTATATCGCTATTAAACACAGAAATTGTATTGAAACATGGAGTCGTATTCCCGTTAGTTACACTACCGGAGACTCCACCAGTTACACTTTCATAACATCCGGGATTCAGGCATTCGGGAGTAATATGAAACAAGTTGATAACGCACCTGTCAGATTTGCAATCTACAGCGGGGATGTAAATCAGGACGGAGCAATAGAGCTTGGTGATTTGAGTATGATAGATAATAACGCATACAATTTTATTTCGGGATATGTAAGAACTGATTTGAACGGAGATAATTTTACAGACCTTGCAGATTATACCATTGCAGATAATAATGCATTTAATTTTGTGAGTAAGGTAACACCTTAGTATTGAGTATTGGGATATCGATAAAAATGTAGCCGCAGGCTTTATGCCTGCGGGACTTAAGAATTAGGAGATTTATATCAGTAATTTTTAATTCTTAATTTTGCTTCCCTCGGTCCATCAACAAAGATAAATTATTCCATTCCATTCCATTAAGCCAAAAATGTCTCTGTTAAGATTTATGATAATGAGGTAAAGAAATAAAGTCTCTCATAATCTTTCCTGGATCAGATTTTTTTTATTTTTAATTTTTATTGTGTAATGTAATATAGGTTATAAAATTTTTAAGGTTTTAATTTAAAACAAATTTAATAAATTTCGTACAATTTAAGAATTATGAAAATAATAAAATTACTTTTAGCTTTGTTACTCTGCTTATTATGCTTTCAAAAGGTCTTTACTCAAGGCAAAAAAGTTTTGAAGATTACGGATTCGTAAAAACAGATGCAAAATATAATTTTCAAACGATAATTCCTGAGAAAGACAGATGGAAGATTTGCATCACGGAGATGCATTGGTTCCCCGTCAGCAAAGGTTTGGAAAATACACTCGCTCACTTTTGAATGGACTCGGAATACCCATTGAGAATCGTTACGGATTAAGACCGGCTGTAGTTAAAGATACAAATAAGGTTGCTCCGTTTAATGCAATAAGAGATTTAGATACAAAGGGTTGGCTTGAAGGTGTTAAAAATTTTAATTTTCATTTGCACCTTCCGCATTATGCTTTAACAAAAGAAGATAAATCAATTTGTGTTCTTGCAATGCAGCCGATTGATATTTCTAAACCGCATCCTTTTACTGAAGCCGGGCATCGTGAGTTTAATTCATTCATTTGGGCTAAGCCGAAAGGTAAAAGAGCCGGTGACGTATTGATAGCTGATTCAACTATTTTCAGTGTGTTGTTTGGCGGCGATGAAAGTCTTGAAAACTTTTGGAGAAACATTGCAAAAGCAAAATTATAAGAATATTAAGAATAAGTTATTATAATATACGCAACTAACACGTGCAGGAATGCTGATAACGTGTGCAGGATTTACGCATAAAAGAGAAATGGAATTGCGTATATTTAAGTGTTGTATGAAATGGTTTTGAGCACCAGTGCGACTTCAACTGAGTGACTTTGAACATAAAGAACGTTGAAAAAATCTAACAACTTTTGATTGATAAGAACTGAAAAATCCGAATCTTTGCGACATGATAAAATCCAAGAGGAAAGCGCTCAAAATGAAATAAACAGACAGAAAACAAAGCCAATGAAACGGACTTTGAATAGTTTACGTCATTCAAATCTTGTCAGAGAGCCCGAGGTAGAGTATCGCCATTTTGTTCAGCGGACAAACAAGACAGTTGATGAGAGTTGGGATTTTCGCAAAGCAAACACAAAAGAGTTTACTCATTGTTTTCATTCATATCCAGCGATGATGATACCACAGGTTGCAAGACGTATAATCAGCACTTACGGAAGCAAAGCCAAAATCTTGTTTGACCCTTATTGCGGAACAGGAACATCACTTGTTGAAGCGAATTTGGAAGGCAAGAATGCTATTGGCACAGACATTAATCCACTTGCACGATTGATTGCAACAACAAAGACAACAAAAGCAGACCTGCAAGTTTTGGAATTGTTTCTACATGACTTCATGAATTATTTTTTTTCAATAAACTTTCACGTTGAGAAAGTAAAATCAGTTATTATTCCCGAAATCAAAAACATTGACTTCTGGTTTACAAAAACAGTTCAGAAAAAGTTAGGTATTCTTCGTGGCTACATTGAAAACATCAATGATGTTTCAATCAGAAACTTTTTCAAAGTTGCTTTTAGTGAAACCGTCCGAGAAGTTTCAAATCAAAAACAGAGAGAGTTCAAACTTGTGAGACGAAAAGATTACGAAGTAAGAATTGACCCTGATGTTTTCGGAATTATGATTAGCAAACTTTCAAGGAATAAGCAAGGTTTGATTGAGTTTGAAAAGAGTTGTAAGAATGGTTCACAAACTTACATCTACAATTTCAACACAGTTGAAAATATTCCGGATAATGCTTTGAAGCCATGCAGCATTGACATTGTTGTTACCTCTCCACCTTACGGTGACTCGCGGACAACAGTTGCTTACGGACAGTATTCACGACTTTCAAATGAGTGGCTTGGTTATTCACACGCAAATCAGATTGACAACAAACTCATGGGAGGAAAAAAACGCAAACATATTCATGAATTCAAGAGCGAAGTATTGAATGATGTGATTTACACAATTCAAAAGGAGGACAAAGAAAGAGTTCGTGATGTAATTTCTTTTTACGAGGACTATGAGCAATCAATCAATCATGTTTCTAATACTGTAAAAAAAGACGGCTTCGCTTGTTATGTTGTCGGCAACAGAACAGTGAAAGGCGTTAACATTCCGACTGATGAAATCACTGCACAACTTTTTGAAGAAAATAATTTCTCTCACATTGAAACCATCATAAGAAATATTCCTAACAAACGAATGCCCTCTAAAAACAGTCCTTCAAATGTTGTAGGTGAAACAGCTTCAACAATGAAGAATGAGTATATTGTGGTGTGCCAAAAAAACTGACATGAAATTACCTGAACTCCTCAAACGATTAGAGCAATTAAAAGCAAAAGGTTTCATTCCAACTTTACGTAAGGGTTCAACAGGCATTGGACATCTTTTGGAAAGCGAACTTGGAATTAATGAAACAAATATTCCCATTCCTGACATCGGAGGTAGAGTTGAAATCAAAGGCACAAGACGAAATGCAAATTCTTTAATTACACTTTTTACTTTCAATAGAGGAGTTTGGAGGTTTCCTCAAAAAGACATCATTGAAAAATATGGATACCTTGATAATGAAGGAAGACAAGCATTAAAGAACATGGTTAATAACAAGAACCCAAACGGACAAGGATTTTATTTGACATCTGACACCACAAGAAATCTTATCGTTTTAAAAAACAAAAATGAAAAGGAAAATATTGCTGAGTGGAGTGTTTACACTATCGCTGGAAAATTTATGACGAAGCTGGACAGATTACTTTTAATTATTGCGGACAACAAAGTTGAAAATGAAATTGAATCCTTCCATTACACCGAGGCTTATTTAATGGAAGAACCAACGCCAGAAAAATTTTTGGAAGCAATTAAGAAAAGTGAAATGATGATTGATTTACGAATGCACTTGAAAGAATCAGGAGGAGTAAGAAATCGGGGGACAGCATTTAGAATTTCAGAGAAGAAATTGACGGACTTGTATGCGAAGAAAAGACGGTTAATCTAACACAGAGTATAGCCATGAGACTCAAAACAGAAAGATAAATGCAAATTTTAAAATGAAAGTTTTTTGAATAGTAGTGGGTTCAATAAACAGTGTATGTTTCCTCGTTCCCGCTGAGTCTCCCGCATTTGTGAAAATTTGAATTTTGTTTTATATAAAATTGCGGGGACTCAGCGGGGTGGGAGAGTCTCCTCAAATTACAACATAGAAAAACATTTTCTATATTAAGATATTACTACCGATGAGCGTGAAGAAAAGACATACTAATTACAATACTTTTTATTATACAACTTTCACATGCTTTCAATGGAAGAATCTTTTTGTAATTACCGTTTTGTATGACTTTATATATAATTGGTTTAAGATTTTGGAAAAAAGATTAGTTTATAATTGGGCTATGTGATAATGCCAAATCATCTTCATCTTTTAGTTTACACTTCAACCCCGGAAAAAACTATTGATAAAATAATCGGTACAGGAAAACGGTTTATGGCTTACGAGATAGTTGCAAGACTTAAGGAGCATAACCGGAATGAATTACTTAAATTGATATCAGATGCTGTAAACGAATCTGAAAAGCAAAGAAATAAAAAGCATGAAGTGTTTGAAGATTCTTTTGATTGCAAAGAAATAATAACTGAAAGATTTATAAGACAGAAATTAAATTACATACATAAGAATCCGGTTTCGGGAAAATGGAAACTGTCAGAAGATTATCTTGACTATGAATATTCCAGTGCAAGATTCTATGATTTGGGAGAAAAGCCAAAATGTAATTTGTTTCATTATTCAGATGTGTTATCCGCTGAGTCCCCGCAATAGGATTTATTTGTACGGGAACTCGCTTCTCTGCGGGAGACTCAGCGGGGACGGAGAAAATAATCTAGTTCATTCAAATTTGCTAAGCCGACCTCTACATCACCATTTTCCCATTTTCCTAACTCTGAAACATCTCTGCATAAGCCTTTTGGGTCAAGCCAGTCCAAGGACTAACATTTACCTCATTATATTCTTTCTCCGACACCGGTTGCAACCACACTACGTTTTCTTCTTCTTTATAATTAGTAATAGCAATGTGGACTAATTGGCTGTAAGCTGATGCTCCGTGCCAGTGTTCCACGTTATCAGGAATGTTCACTACATCACCTTTCTTTAATGGTTGAGCAGGTTTATCTTTTTCCTGGTAAAAACCTTCACCTTCTGTAACAATCAAAACCTGTCCTTTGGGATGAGTATGCCAATGTGTTCTTGCACCGGGTTCAAACGTTACACTTCCTATCGCAAATTCATGGTTTTTATCTTTTGCCAGTAATGGATGGAAAAATGCATTGCCGGTAAACCAGTCGTTTGAAAGTTTTTCTCCTTTTGGAAAAAGGGAGTTATCTCCGCGACTTACACCATATCCAGGATCTTCTACGCTCCATGGTATACCTTGAGAATAATCTTCCGGAATATATCCAGGATCTACGGGCCATGGTACATATTCAGGATCTACGGGCCATGGTACATATTCAGGATCTACGGGCCGTGGTACATATTCAGGATCTACATTCCAGACATCTTCAGGATTTACATTTACATTCCTGGGGCTACCACTACCCCATGGGCCACCTTTACTAAATTTTGCCATAAGTCAAATTACTATCTACTTTATAAAACTTATTAATGTTCACCATGCATTTGATTAAGTGAATATAAACCATTCTCTAGCTTTTTGCACCTTTCATTTTAATATTCTTCTCCCGCCTTTTAATTTCCTCTTATGTACTAAAGAATTTGGGCCGACGGGACAGTTCATAATAAGTTTAATTTTTTGCGTGCTGTTCGATCACTTGTTTAAGAATATTTGCCTGCATCACTCCTGATTCTCTCCAAACGATCGTTCCCTTTTTAAAGAGCATTAATGTAGGTATACTCTTTATGTTGTAAGCAGAAGAAACTGCAGGATTTTTATCAACATCTAATTTAAGGATCATTGCCTTCTTGCCAATGGATGATTTGAGTTCATCTAGTATGGGCTTCATCATTTTGCACGGTCCGCACTCAGCTGAGAAATTAACTAACACTATTGCTTCAGTCCTGAGAATTTCCCCGAAAGTTTTTTGTTTTTCTTTAGTTGCCTTAACCGATATAGGCTTAAGAGCTTTTGCTTTATTGAACATTATCCGTGCCCCATTTTTATCACCCAATCGCTCACATGTCTTACCGGTATAAATGATTGCATGATAATTACTTGGATCTGTACTGAGCACTTTAAAAAAAATATTTAAGGCTCCCTTGTAG
>JALYRX010000070.1 GCA_030855105.1 Bacteroidota bacterium
ATTTAAAGGAATATCAGAAACAGTATAAAGCGGCAAAGATTTCTTACTTAGAAAGAAAGCTTGAAGAACTTAAAAGGGCTGCTTAAGACATAAGGCGGGAAGTTATATAGAAGACTAGAAGGCTCAAAGTGAAATAAATTTGAAACAATTTTCCTTAGAGTCTTTGAGACTTTGAGGTAAACTCATAGTTTTGAGATAGCCTCTCATGAAGGGGGTTAGGGGGATAATTTAAATCAAGTATAAAGATGTAAATTTATATCTAAAACGTTTTGGACGGATGTTTAACAAACCATCATGTTGAATCTTAAATTCAATTGTAAAAAATTTATGCAGTAAGTATATTCCAAAGTTACATTAAATAATTTGCTCCTGATCTGATTAATGAAAAAAATTTATATAATTACCGCAGTAACTCTAATAACAGCTTTCCTTTCATTTTCAAATAGAAAAGAAAACGGCGGAGATGAGTATGTGTTAACATATATTGAGAAACTAAATAATTTTAATGACCGGCAATTGGCTCTATTGGAGCTCATCGAAAAAAGTAATACCAATTCTGCAACCGATATTGAAAAAATCCGAGAACAAATTAACCTATGCAGAATATATCTCAAAGGCGTGGATTTTTGGTTAAGATATTTGGAACCCTATACATATAAAAAAATTAACGGACCATTGTCGGTGGAATGGGAAATAGAGATACTTGAAAAATTTGAGGAACCACATAAAGTCGAAGGAGCCGGGCTTACGCTCGCAGCATTATATTTAGATGAAGAGAACATTAAAAAAGATTCATTGCTGCAGCTTGTCCAATTATCAATCAATGCAGCTCAATATTACCATTCACCAGTTATGAAAAATGAGTTGCAAACAGGTAATAATTTTTACTTTTGCAACCGGCTTTATTTGCTAAACCTTGCTACAATTTACACTACCGGTTTTGAATGCCCTGATACCGCAAGAATAATTCCGGAATTGCGTTCAATGTTAACCGACGTGGGCAATATTTATGACTCATATAATCTGAGTTTCCCTTCAACGCAACTTTCTCAGGAATATCTAACTCTTTATAAAAAGATGCTAACGTTTGCAAATTCTCAGTCATCCGATTTTAGCCGGTTTGACAATTTTACATTTCTCAAAAATTATATAAACCCTCTTTTTAAATTAAATCAACAACTCATCCATCAGTTTAATTTGAGGACAAGAAGTTATGTGGATTATTCATTAAACAATAACAATTATACCATATTCAGCAAATCGCTTTATACAGCACAAAATCCCAAAGGGATTTACTCAAATGTGAAAGATGAAAAAATTTTATTAGAAATAAAAAAAATCGGTAAATTATTATTTTACGATCCTATTTTATCCGGAAACAATAAACGCAGTTGTGCATCATGCCATAAACCAACCGAATATTTTACAGACACAACAACCTCGACTTCCATGCAATTTAATCATAAAGATTTATTACTAAGAAATCCGCCAACCTTAATAAACGCTTTGCACAATCAATTACTAATGTTGGACGGAAAACATGCTTTTCTGCAAAATCAGGCAAAAGACGTAATTTCCAATGCGTTAGAATTAGGAGGAGATAAAAAAGAAGTTTTAAAAAAAATACTAAGCTGCCCGGAATATAATAAAGCATTTACAAGTTTTTTAAAATATTCACCTTATGAAACGGAAATTAATCTTGAGCATATTGTTTCTGCGATCACTTTATATTATAGCAAATTCAGTGATCACTATTCACCGTTTGATGCGGCAATGAATGAAAATAAAGATATTGATTTGCATGTAAAGGAAGGTTTTAATTTGTTTATGAGTAAAGCGCAATGCGCGACATGCCATTTTATACCTCAGTTTAACGGAGTAAAACCGCCATTCGTTAATTCTGAATTTGAAATATTAGGCGTACCCGAGGATACTGCTTTTAAAAAATTGAGTGACGATAAAGGCAGGTTCAATGTCTATCCATCCGATGAGTCACTTGATGCTTTTAGAACCGGCTCAATAAGAAATGCAGAAAAAACTAAACCCTATATGCACAATGGAGTTTTTTCATCTTTAAATCAGGTAATAGATTTTTATAATGCGGGCGGCGGAGTAGGCAGAGGATTGAAAGTAGATAACCAAACGCTTTCGTCTGATTCATTGCGTTTAACACCTACAGAAAAAAATAATTTAATTTCATTTATAAAATCGTTAAACGAAGAAATTGAATTTGATGAGCCACCTGCAAAGTTGCCTTCATCAAAAAATAAGGTTTTGAACAAGCGGAAAGTAGGCGGAGAATATTAAAAAAAGTTCGTGAAATATATTTTCCGAAACTATAAAGTACGATTCCATTTAATTTATTTGTTTATATTTAAATTTTTTCTTATCCACAATTTCTTTATAAATTTTATTGCTGCCTGAAATTTATATAATGAACAATCTAAAATTTGTACCAATTTCAGTTTCAGAACAAACACCGGTTGCAGAGTTAATAAAAAAGCTTTATCAGCAGGACATGGATAATTCAAAGATTACTATGGTCGATGAAAAAATCAGAAAGACTTTTAAAAGAGCAATTCAAGATCCGGAGCATTTGAAGATTGAAGTATTCAAGATAAAAAACAAGATAATCGGATACGCAATAGTGTTTACTTTTTGGAGCAATGAATATGGCGGATTGATTTTTAATATTGATGAACTTTATATCATTCCGGAATTCAGAAATAAAGGAATTGCGACAATTTACATTCGCAAATTAAAAAAGAAAACTGCAGGCAAAGCAGGGTTATCTTTGGAGGTGATGCCCGGTAACAAAAAAGCTTTGAAACTTTACAACAGACTTGAATTTAATGATACTGGAAGAAGACATCTTATTAAATTATTGAAATGACAATTTTAGTAAGCTCTAAGTTCACTAAAACAATTACTGCAGTCCATTTAAGACAAAATTCCTTTAACATTCTTTAAAATCTATCCCGATATGTTTTGTAAATTTGATTAAAATTTCCTGAATCAACGCCTCTTATCAACCGGGAATTTCCTTGATTGTTTTTTCTCTGGCGGAGAGGAAATAAATTTTTTCGCTGCAGCAATCTGATCTTCATAGCCAAGTAACAATATGTGATCACCGGCATTTAATTCTTCATCCGATTCAGGATTTACAATGCTGTCTTCACCCCTTTCTATTCCTATAATACTCGCCCCGGTTTCCGTGCGAAGTTTTAATTCAGATATCATTTTCCCGGCTGCAATTGTATCCGGTTGTATTTTTTCTGCTTCAAGCTTTACATCTTCCAGCAAAGGATGATTCATGATTGATTTTTCTTTTTGCTCTTTTGGATCGGCAGGTGTGTCAAAAGTATCCTGCAAAGCAAATCTTGCCCGGACATATAATTTCACCGATCTTGGATACAAAAAAATCCCCGCAATAATAATTAAAATCAAAGACAGAAGAAGAATATTTTTTGACGGAAGTAGTGTTGAACTCAAAAGAAGTATTACAAGAATTAAAAGCATTGTTCCTAAAATAAATATTGTATTTGAAACAACAGCGCGCATTGTAGCTGATTTGGATTCATCCTCAGTAGAAACACTAAGCTCGCCAATGACCATTCCGACTGCCTGCATTTTTTTCCAGATAGCAAATATTATAGGAAAGCTTATTACTATTGCTGCGAACCATAAAATAGCTTTAGTCACTTCAATGCCAAGATATTGACTTATAAAAAAACTTATTTTTTCATTAAGAAAAACAAAAGACAAAAAAATTCCGGTAACAATAAGTAAATTAAGAAGTATTTGTAGACATATTTTACGAAGAAATACTTTACCCCAGTTATTCGGATCTTCTTTTGCCGGACCGCTGATCCATTGGCTATAAGCTTCCATTGTTCGAAGCAGAGGACGCGGTGCAATTTTCTCAAACCATTTTGAAACAGTATCAGAGCTGTTAATTAAATATGGTGTTGATAATGTTGTTAAAGCAGAAACCGCAACTGCAATCGGATAAATAAAATCGCTTGTAACATTTAAAGTTAATCCAAGCGCAGCAATTATAAATGAAAACTCACCGATTTGTGCGAGACCCATTCCGACGCGTATTGAAGTTTTAGTATCGTTTCCCGAAATAAAACATCCTATAGAACATGCTATAACTTTTCCGACGATTACAACAATAGTAATTGCGAGTATAGGCAGAATGTATTGAATAAGATTTGATGGATTTATAAGGAGACCTATAGAAACAAAAAAAACTGCGCTGAACAAATCACGCACCGGGAACATTAAAGTCTCAATTTTAGAAATCTGCCTGGCCTCGGCAACTATAGCTCCAATTAGAAAAGCACCGAGAGCAACACTATATCCTAATTTTACTGTAAGAAATGATACACCAAAACAAAGACCGACAACTGTTATAAGGAGCATCTCATTGCTTTTAAACTTAGCTACATAATTCAGCAGCCTCGGAACAGCAATTAATCCTACAACAAGAAGGATTCCCATGAATGCTGCTAAGTTTAAAATTATAAAACTGACATCTTCAAGAACGAATTCTCCTTTGGTAGCAAAACCCGAAAGAATAGCGATCATCAAGATAGCCAGAATATCTTCTATTATTAGTATTCCAAAAATCAACTGTGCAAATTTCTCACGCGTTTTCCCCAGACCTTCAAGTGCTTTTATGATAATTGTTGTTGACGAAATCGAAAGTATCGCTCCCAAAAAAATACTATCCATCTGGTTCCATCCGAATAGTTGTCCGAGTTCATATCCTGCCCAGATCATCAAAACTATTTCAAGAGAAGCAGCAACGAAAGCAGTCGCTCCTACTTTCTTCAGCTTTCGTAAACTAAATTCCAATCCCAAAGTGAACATAAGAAATATAACGCCAAGCTCGGCAAGGGTTTCTATAGTTTTCTCGTCTGCTACCAGTGCAAACGGAGGAGTATGCGGACCGATTATAACTCCGGCAACTATATATCCAAGAACTACGGGCTGTTTAAATTGACGGAATATAATTGTTGCCAAAGCAGCAACAATCATTACTACAGCGAGATCCTGAAGGAAAAGAATATGATGCATATTGTAAAAATGAAAAGTAAAATTTGATTGCGCTAAAATACTTTATAACAGGTTTAGTAAAAAGCATAATATTAAAGTATTGAAGATTTTTGATTTTACCTGCCTGCTGCAGGAAGGGATTTTGTATTTTTGATTGTTTGGGAGAAGTTTCTGACTTTGTATAGATACTGCCCTGTTTTGTCAACCTTGCATGTTCCTGGCGGGGGTCTAATTATCACACTTCTTTGTACGTTCTAGCACCTGCACAAATTCACTGACGGATGTAATTCCATTTTTCCTCACCTCAATACGGGTCTACAGAAAAAATTGTTAGTGCATTAACCATTACAAAACTCATATGCCTCAATAAATAAATCTTTTAGTAAAGTTTTATTAGGAAGAATATCTTCATAATTTATCCGGAATATAAATCTGTCTGTTTGTCTGCCTTTCAAATGAACTTTAAATCCTTTGTCTTCTAATTATTTTATCCAATCGTCAATTTCCATTACAAATATTGTAACTTTTAAAAATGAATGTTTAGGCATTAACCTTGCTAGATTTAAATGTTTAGAATTTAATGAGAGTCCTAAATAAGCTTTTGTATAATTTAACTTTGTATCAGGTTTAACTTCATTAATAAGTTTAAAACATGCATCTAATATCTCAAGACTTTCCTTGCTCGATTTTTGTTCCCAATAGTCTCTGTCTATTTCTACTGACTCAGTATCTTCTTGTTTTAAGTTGGAAAAATTAATAAGAAGATCATCATCCCGATCAAATTTTGTGAGTTAAGTTTTTAGCCTCTTAAATTTAGTATTGTTATCAATGTTTGTTTCGATATAATAACTGGAATTTATTTTGAATGGTGTTCTCAGGTTGTCAGGGTTAGTAGTGAGATTAACAATTTCTTTTAGGTCCGCGTGATTGAAAGCAGATGGATTCTCCTCAAAGAGAGCTTTTACAACATGACAATACATCTTTGACACTTCATTTGTAATAATCTTCTCATCTTTGTAAATAAAATAGTCTAACTTTTTAAACCTTGGATCCGGAGCATTGAAAATATTGTAATCTTCATCTGCTTCGCTTTCATCATTAACTTCTACATCCGGATATTTCCAGATCTGCAGAAATCTTTCTAACAACAAAGCATATCTGTTTTTTAGATTGTCAATATTCCATTCATCTATCTCCTTCAAATACTGGTTGAGCCATAACCTGCTATAAATATATCCCTGCTCCTTGCCATCTTTGTTTAAAACTTTCTTTTCAGAAAATATTTTGTTTCCCAGACTTCCATTATTACCTGACAAAGTTAGATTTGCAATTGTATTGATATACTTTTCCTGAATTTCCTTTATACTTGTTTCATTGAGCGCATCAAACCATTTATCATCCGGGTTTTGCGGTAAAATGTGTTCAATAGTAATAGCGGGATTGTCAACAGATACATACTCTTTGTTATTATAGTTTTCCAGAAGTTCGAGTAAATATATACTGTTCTTCGACTGAATATTATAAACATCTTTTTCAGCCAGAGCAATTTCAATTTCTTTATTAGGAAATCTCTGTATAGACTTTTTCTTTACCAATGCCCACTCAAGAGACGGATAGTAGTCGGTCTTATCTAAATCCGAGTAAAGATTTAAAAACATTTTATTCAGCGCATTTGTCGGTAGGCTAAGAATAAATCTTCTCCAGGTATAGGATTGTATTAATTTGAGAACTTTGATAAATGTAGTTTTATCAATAAGCTTGTTCATATAATCATTGTAAACCGGAAGTAAAAAAGGAAAAGAAACATTGATCTCCAATCTGTTTATAAAACGTAATTCTTTGCTGACATCACTGTCCTCTTCTTTTAAAGGATTCAAAAGTTTGTGATAATGAAATGAAAAGTCTTTCAGCTCCTGAATTATTTCGTTATAAAATCCCGGATCTCTTTCCGGATACCTTAATTTAAATTCATCATATACTGCATTCTTGTTTGGTATTTTCTTGGCTTTAAAAGTTAAATAATCTCTTATAAATTCAGATACTTTGCTTTCCTCCTTAGCATAATCTTTAGCATTTGTCTCTATGATTTCCCAGAAATTTTCAAACACTCGTATTTGCTCTGACGGTTCTAATCCCATCAGTATATAATTCCTGATCAGATCAGCTTGAGATAATTCCAAGCCGGTTGAGTTAAGACTTTCAAATATTCGCTGAGGATCATCTTAACTTCTTTCCAAAGATATTTCTACAAAGAGAAGAGAGTTCAAACCATTTAAGATTATTTTAAAATTTTCATTGTTAATGTTCTCTCTGAAATAGTTATAATTGTTTATCACTTTGGAGTATTCTGCATAATCTTCGGGATTATTGTTACTACTCAAAAACTTGAGAGCCTTAGCATTATTATCTGATTGCTTTAGTTTTAATTTACTGCTTTCTTCTTTGACATATTTGTTAACGAGATATGTATCATTTATTTCATTAGCCTTTTCCTCCTTGTTGTTTTCAAGAGCAAATTTATGTAATGCAAGATACAAAAGTGAAAAAGTCGTTAGTCTCTGCTGACCGTCTATAACAACAAGCTGCTTTACTTCCGATGTCGTATAAACTCCTTCATGAATAAATACAATGCTTCCTATAAAATGAGTACTGCCTGGTCTATTCCCAACTTCCATAATATCATAAAACAATTGCCGGCATTGCTCCTCCGTCCAGTCATAGTTTCTCTGATATACAGGAATGATAAATTGTGTCTTTGTCTGAGATAAAAAACTGTTTAGTGCAACTTCGTTTGCTTTCATTGAGTGAGGTTATTATTTTTTGATAATTATTTATATTGAATATAATTCCTGGGATAGCACAACTTTCTCCAGCTGCCGGTAAAATTCCGGTGTATTCATTTTAAATATTTTTTTGCATTAGGTTAAGAATTACTCTGACTATCATTTCTTTGTCTTTGGATTTAGATTCTGCAATCATTAAAGTGAGAGCGACCAGCGTATTGTCTTCAATTTTTTTAAAGCCTTCTTCTGTGTAGAGCAAACCATTTCGTTCGAGAAACCAGATAAACAGAAATGCAGCAATGCGTTTATTGCCATCAGTAAAGGAATGATTCTTCACAACAAAGTATAAAAGATGTGCTGCTTTTCTCTCAGCTCCGGGATACAATTCTTTTTTTTGAAATGTGAGATAAATATTTTCAAGTGAGCTTTTAAAAGAATTATCCTTTTCATTTCCGAATAATGCAGAGCCACCGAATTTCTTCTTCAGGGTTTTAATTGCATCCTTCGCTTCGTCATAAGTGATTTTGAATTTCTCTTTTGAACTTTTTGATGGTTTCTTAAGTGTTTGATGGTCAAATCTGTCCAACAAATCTAATGCGTGAGTATAATTTGTAATGACTTTTAATAACCCTGAAGTTTCATCGGATGTTAATGTCTTACGTTCAATTACATTTTCTAGAAGTTTAACTGTTTTTTTCAAATCAGAAAATTGTTGTGTAGCTTCCTTTAAACGTGTTTCGTTTATAGCATATCCTTTAATCAGGTAATCTTTTAATATCTTATTTGCCCAAATCCGGAATTGAGTTCCTCGTTTTGAATTAACTCTATATCCTACTGAAATAATAACATCTAAATTATAAAACTTAACATTTCGCTTTATTTTCCGTTGTCCTTCTTTTTGAACTACCGAGAAAAACTCGGTAGTTGCTTTTTCATCTAATTCACCTTCAGAATAAATATTTTTAATATGCATGCCGATAGTATCAGTATCTTTTCCAAAGAGTTGTGCCATGATTCTCTGCGAAAGCCACAGGGATTCATGCTTTAATTTTACCTGAATTTGAAATTCCCCTTTAGGAGTTTCATAAATGATTATTTCACCTTTATTATCCATAGTAATTATCTCTTATTAAAATTATTCCCGTGGCTGCAAGGTAATTGTCCTGCCGCAACAAAAATACAAATACCATAAAACAATTGCCGGCATTGCTCCTCAGTCCAGTCATAATTCCGCTAATATAACGGAATAATAAACTAAATCTTCGTCTGAGATAAAAACTGTTTAACGCAACTTCGTTTGCTTTCCTTTCTTTTGATTGAATTTGTTAAAATTAAAACTTTAATGATTATTATAATATCGGTAATCATTTATATTAAAATTAATTTATACAAGTTTATTTCATAGACAATTTGTTTCTATCATCAATCTCTTCATATTCTATTTCATTCAATCTAATTTTCCCGCTTTTTGGTAAAGCATTATCGGCGAAAGTTTTCCAATATAAATATCTTTCATCTAAAGCAGTGTTAATATTAAGTGAAACCTCTTTAGCATAACTTTTCAAACTTGGAAGTATTGGATCATATCTTGATGGTCCATATTTTGGAACAAAGTAACTTCCAGCTCCGCTACTACCTACAATGTCTCTTATAGTATTATCACCATTTACACTTAAATACTCTACTCCATTAATATTTTTTTTTAACTTCCTACTGTGATTCTCTTCATAAATTAAAGAAGGAATCTCCACAGAATAATTGACATAATTTGCAAGAATCCTTCCTTTATTTACCATCCTAATAAACAACTCTAAATTTTCAATTTTTTCTTTTGTTTGAAAATGCGACGGCATAATTGGATCATTTCTATAATAAATATGTCTTACAATTTTAAAATTTAATTCAATAATAGGATTCTTATTCCTATTCATTATATCTCGAATTTCATAATCTTCCATTGGAACAGATATAGAATTATATCTTTTGTAATATTTATGATCTTTGGCTTGATGAGCTGTTTCACTTTGAGGAATTGTTACAACATAAATAACTTTGTTTGGTCCTATTTCCTCATATATTGCATCAATTTTTAAGTTCTCAATTTTTGGTTGTATCGCGCTATTAATAATTTGCTGAAGCCATTCCCTGTTAATAACATTTCCATCAACCGGATCAATTTTTTCAGGAAGATGCCTCATTTTTTTATCATTATATTCTTTGATTCCATAAATGACTATTCCTCCTGCTGAATTTGCCATTGATGATATGTCTTTTGATATGTCTTTTGATATTTCTATTTTCCTTCCTTCATCGTTCTTCAAAGAATCAGCTGATTTGTACTCTAGATTTAAATCTTCGGTTACCATGTTAATTATTAGATTTTGTAAATCTACAAAAGTTTTTATTTCCACCATGTCTTTCCCTCCACTATCTTCACCTCCTTCGTCAATCCATACAACTCATACACCTTCCGGTCTATCTCTTCTTCCAGTGCTGTCGTGTCTTTACCCTGCTTTTTTGATTCTAGGATTTTATCTTTCATTCAAAGTATCATTTTATTGAATTAACTCATTTATTTTATTTTCGATCTTCAAAATAACTTCGTCTATGCTTTTAAATACTTCTTCATTCTTAATTCTCAAGAATATTATTTTATAATTTTCTATTTCTGATTGCCTCCTATTGTCATATTCTATTTCGTCTAGTGAATCATGCGTGTCTCCATCAACTTCAATTGCCAGCTTTATTTCAGGACAGTAAAAATCAATTGCATATCTCCCGACTCCAAACTGTCTTCTGAATTTCATTTTCTTTCTCTGTCTGCCTTTCAAATGATTCCATAAAATTACTTCTGCATTAGGCATTCCATTTCTTAGTGCTTTTCTTTTTTGATTCTGCTCTTTTCTGTTATATATCCTACCCATAATTTTCCTTTCATGTTTAACTGTTAATTAACCTTAGAGCGACCACCCCCTAACCCCCTCCTTGAAAAACAAAGGAGGGGGAACATGAGCTTCGTAATTTGTAATTTATAAATTTACTTTTTACTTTAAAATACTTTCATAGCCCCCTCCCCTTATTTTTCCAAGGGGAGGGGGTTGGGGGTGGGGTCAGCTCTTACCCTCTACTACTCTCACTTCCTCCTCCGTCAATCCATACAACTCATACACCATCCGGTCTATCTCATCTTCAAGCGCTGTCGTATCTTTGCCCTGCTTTTTTGATTCTAAGATTTTATCAACTAAGTTAATGAAAGGTTGTTGATTTGCTAAAGTGATATCTTTAATTGGTATATTTTTAATTATTTCTGATGTGAAACTCGGATACGATTTGTTGGAGCTTTTCGGAGTTTGTTGAAATAAATAATATGTAAACAGATTTGAATTTAGTAATGCAAGTAAATATTTCAAACTATATTCTTCAGTTCTTGATATGATTACTGCTGCAATGTTTTTGACCACAGCTTCCTCTTCTATGTAAGTTGCGTAAATTCTTGGATTAACAATTTCACGAATAATTAATTTGGGATTTTCAAAATATTTTAACTTCCTAGGTTCAGCTAACCATTCACCATAGTTTATGAATTCGTTTTTAAAATTGTATAAGTATCTTTCAATCCCTTGAGAAATATATGGATAATAATTATTATTATCTTTTTTATCGGAAACGAAAATATTGTTTTCAATTTCAAACGAAGTTTGTTTAGGTTTTCCCTTCCCTATTTGATATACTTTAACACCCATTACTTGATCATAAATATCAATTAATTTCTGACATTGTATATCTCTGAGTATACTCGGCTTTATTACAAATGATTTTTCAAATTCCGGAATATCTGTTATGAAATTTTTATTGAGCAATAAAATTTCAGATTTTTTAATATTACTATCATAAATAGATAAATTTAAAAACTCATAATAATTAATCTTATTTCCTTTATAAACTTGGAAAATTGATGTAGGTAGATTAATATTGTCAAAAATATTATCACCAAGTTTAATATTTCGAATCATGGAAGAATTTAAAACGAGAATATTTCTAGTGTCCGTGAAATATTTTTTTTCTAGATAACTATCGGAAGTAATGTAAGTGATTATTCCTTTAGTTTCAGTAATTCTAAAACTTAATTCGATAAAATATTTATATGTATCTATTTGTCCTATACTGCTATTTGGAAAAAGTAGCTTTAGAATTTCTCTATCAGGAATTTCAGCACCGTACGGCGGGTTCCCAATCACAACATCAAATCCCTCATACTCTCCCTCCGCATTCAGCACTTCCGGAAATTCAAATCTCCATTCGAATGCATTTTTATAAATTGCATTTGATTTAATATCTTCGACATCTTTATTGAGTTTAGCTATTTCGGTTTCGAGTTTTTTCTTTTGTGCTGCTTTATCTTTCTGTTCTTTCTTTGTCTGCTCAAATAAACCTGATTGATTCATTAGATTATCAAGCTCGCCTTTGAGATTATTCAGTCGTACAAGTTTCGGATCTTTCTTGCTGATGTCGGTTCTTATATCATTCTTCAGACTGCGTATGATTTCTTCAAGCTCTTTTTTCTTTCTCCTGTCACGAACATTTTTATAATCCTTCACGCTCTTGCTGTACTGTTCAATCATATTTTTCTCCTTCTGTCCGAACTTAGCGAGATTTGCATCAAGTGGAAAACGACTGATAAGAGAGTTGCCGCATTTTATATTGATATCAATATTCGGAAGAGTCTCGAGCTCACTGCTCAGTTCTCTCTCCTTACCAATGTGAGCACCACCCGAATGCTCCCCCTCCTTGAAAAGGAGGGGGCCGGGGGGAGGTCGGTAATAAGCATTCTTCAGCAGTTCAATCCACAGTCTCAGCATACATATCTTTACCGAATTAGGATTTATATCCACACCGAATAAACAGTTCTCAATTATTGTTTGCTTTTCGTGGAAGAGCGTCCTCTGAAGTCTCTGGGATTCAGCTCTCACTTTTATTACATTTTCCGAAAGAGCTGCATATACTTCGTACCGGAATATGTCGCCCTGACGGTCAGTGATTATTAGTTCGTCCTGTTCAATGGTAATATCATAATCAGAGATCCGCGTCCCGAATTCATCTGCAAATATTCCGAGCTCTGATTTGACCGCAATTATCTCATTCAAAGATGAAACAAGAAAATGTCCGCTGCCGACTGCAGGGTCGCAGATCTTCAGCGAATTTATTACTTCATTAAATTCTATAATGTCATTCCGGTTTCTCTTGTCTGCTATAAAATTTTTCAGGTCATCGAAGTTTTCTACACTCCAGTTATATTTATCTTTAAACTTCTGCATTACCGCCGGACGAATTGCCTCGCGGCACATATACATTGTAATAAAACCGGGAGTAAATATAGAGCCGTCTTTGTAGCCGTTTATTTTTTCAAATACTTTTCCGAGAACCGATGCATTGATAAGAGTCTTACTGTCTTCCTGTATGTCTTCCGGTCCTTCTCCTGCAAAATCATAAGCTTCAAGAAATTTCAAAAGGTATTCAAGAAACGGAAGATCTTTTAAATTCTTTTGTTTGTCTTTGAGAATGGAATTATGAATAAGGTCAAGAGTAAGTGAATCATTCAGAGAACTGATATTGATAGTTTCCTTTTCGAGCGGACTGATCTCAAACAAGGTACTGTTGAGATATGGAACCCGCTCAAATTTCTTTTTTACATCAGTATCTCTTTCATTCGCCGGAACAGCCAGCACATGATGAAATAAAGAAAACACTTCATCAAAATCTTTTAGCTTATACTTATTAAGAAATTCATATGAAGGACTTCCTTTGTGATAATAAATTAATTGGGCTTCGAGAAGTTTGAGAAAAAGGATCCTGTTAATCCAGGTAATACAAAGTTCGAGCGCTATATTAAAATCTTTCTCATCTTTAGTTTCACCAAAGTTGGTGCTGTCGGAAACCCTATCCGCAGAATCCAGAATGCACAGCTTTGAAATTATATTTTCAAGAAGAGAACCGGCATCACGTTTTTCTTTTTCTTTCCTATCAATTACAGTCTTACTTCCAATTTTGGATTCTTCGAGCCCGATAATGTGAAGCAATTCTTTATAGAATTTCTCATCAAGCTTATTACTGTCATCCGCAATGGGAATTCTAAGAAGATGATTAGGTGAAAGCAGTTTATATAACGCAATCAGATTCTTTTGTTTCTCAGGGTCAGAACTTTCCAGAGCTTCTTTATAATCTCTCAGATCAAAATGCGTAACCGGAATTTCATCTTCAATACTGTCAATGAAAGGTTTTGCAATATCGTTATAAAATAAATTTGTATCGGCAGTGACTTTCTGTCCCCGTCTCCACTCTTCACACTGTTTTACAAATTCTTTATTTCTATAAAAATACTTTTCGAATAAAGAAGCATCGAAGACAAACCATTCATTTATATTTGTTGCTATGCAGTATTTTATATCAATATTTTTTTCATCGACTCTTTCGTGCATATAATACAAGACCAATTCCTGAAAAGCTTTGACATTCAGATTTCCGGCTGAGATCATTTCATTTTTGCTGCCCGGTCTTTTAGTTTCAATGATGACGCCGACATTGTCTTTGTTGGTTTTGCCGGTGCGGATTACGAGATCTTTATAGTCTTTTGTATTTACTTCATACCGATCTTTATAATAAGTATTCAGTAGAAAGTCTCTTATATGATTTTTCTGATTCTCTTCACGCTCGATCTCATCGATCTTTTCTAATAGTTTTAACAGATTACTTTTGAACTTCTCAATTTCAAAACGAAGAGGTCTGTGTTTAAGGAATGCTTTACTTATGGATTTTTTAGGAGGCTGAATTGAAAGTTTCATTTATAAGCGTTCACGTAGATTAGGGAATTCGGGAAGCAATAAAGTTTGCATTATCTGTTTCCTTAATTTTTAATTTTATTGTTTGTAAAATATTAAAATTAATCTGTAATTACAATTGTGTGAAAGAGTAGTGAAGATTTAATTTGCAACGGAAAGAATAACTTTAATAACAGCCGCATCCAAAGAATGCGACTTTTGACAGACTTTAATAAATTATTTATAAAATATTATTATGTTATATTGCAAAAAAATATGACCGTAAGTAATTAAAAAAATTTCTATGAAACAGTATATCACTTTACTTCTTCTTTTTTTGCCGGGAATTGTATTTAATTTTGGTTTTAACAAAGTCTGCATCGCTGACAGTGACAACGGAATCAACGGCAGATATATTAATGAAACATATCTTGATCAAATACCCGATTCGATTCCGGGACTTGTTGCTGCTTATTGTCTCGAAATGAATTTCCATAACTCTGACAGTGTGGAAATCTTTAATGGCTTCGAAGAATATAAGCTTGCGTATAAAAAAGACGGAAATAAATACTTGCTGATAAATGCTAGCCGGGGAAAAGATTTTACTTTCGTGCTTAATGTTGAAGGCTCAATACTATTGATTGACAGCGCATGGACGGGCAATAGTGTTAATTCGACTTTCATAAAAACAAAATTGAATTCGCGTTATGGCAGTAAATGGATTTTCGATCAATATGTTAATGAGAAAATAATTGCAGGAGATTATACATTATTTGAAAACGATAGCTCTGTTAATCAAACAGTTAGCTTTATGCCTGACGGAACAGTAACCGGACTTGAGAATTATTCAACTTATATGGTACGCTATAGTGGCGATTGTGTAGGTGAAACAAATCCTGTATCCAATACCATTACATTAAAAAGCAACGACGGCCGGAACGATACTTATGCTTTTATAATTGACAGGAAAAATAATTTGTTAAGCATTTATGAAATTGCTCCGCCTGTTGAAGACATTAAAGGGGAAAGGGAAATTTTGAATTTGAAGTTTGATTCGAGAAAGTAAAATCGACATTAACTAATGCTTACTTGATAAAAAAACAATTTTGCGAATCAGCTCACTGAGTTTATATTTAATTAGTTCATTCCCAAGAGAAAATAATATTATACCCAATTTTCAAATTTTAGGTCTTTTAATCTTTGAAATTCCCGGAGGTTATTTGTTACCAAAATTAAATCTTTTGATATTGCCTGAGAGGCAATTAGCAGATCCATTGAACCTATAAGCAGACCCGACTTCTCTAGCTGAAATCTAACTTCCCCATATACATAAGAATCTTTATCATCAAAATTTAGAATTTCAAAAGGAAGTAAAAAAGTATTTAATGCAGATTGGTTTTGTTCTTGCCTGGAACTTTTTCTAACTCCAAAAAACAATTCGGCGGTAGTGATTGAAGAGATGCATACTGATGTTATGTCAACCTCTTTTAATTTTGCAGCAACTGTGACAGGCCTCTTATTTATTATATAAATACATGTGTTGGTATCAAGTAGATAATTCATTATAGATTTTTTCTTTTATCTATTTCCGGCTGAACTCTTTCACTCATAAAGTCATCAGTGAAATTATACAAATTTTCAAACCATGATTCCAACTGAATATTTTTTGGAAATATCACCACTGAATTACCAACTTTTTTTATATACAATTCCTTTTCGTCGAAGTTATATTTTTGTGGTAGATTAATTGTTTGTTTATCTCCAATATACTTAATTTTTATAGTGTCCATTCTAACTCCTTTTTAAATCAAAATAACAAAAGTAATTTAGTTTAAAAATTTAAAAAGAATTTGCTGCACCGGTTTGATTGTTAGTCTATAATTATATTGTTAATATTGTTTTGCTTCCCAAACTGGGGTTTGGTAAGCAGTAGTTGGGTTTTGAGATACCATCTCAAATTTTAGAATATGATTTTACATTATCTCCTTCCCAAACCCCAGTTTGGGAAGGTTTCAATTTTAGAATATGATTTTCCATTTAACATTAACATTTAAAAATTACAATTGAACGCAAATATGTTGTTAATATTTTTTGTAATAACTAATTTGCCATTACAAAAATCAAATTCCCTTTAACAAATTAACAGATTCTATGAGCGACGATCAAACTTATGACAAATTAAAAGCCGAGAATTTTGCCGGCTCTTTAATGGATTCATTAAATAAGAGTTGTTTATGCCTTATGATCTCAATCGGTCATCGTACAAAATTGTTTGATACAATGAGTAAGATGGATAATGCAACCTCAGGGGAGATTGCAGATAAGGCAAAACTTAATGAGCGGTATGTCCGTGAATGGCTGGGAGCAATGGTTACCGGCGGTGTCGTCGATTATTTTCCTGAAACAAAAACTTACCATTTGCCGGAAGAGCATGCAGCTTTTTTAACAAGAGAAGCAGGTGCTGAAAATATAGCAGTATTTACACAGTATATTCCGATATTAGGCGAAGTCGAAGATGAAATTCTTAATTGTTTCAAAGAAGGAGGCGGCGTCCCCTATTCAAAGTATAAACGCTTTCATGAAGTGATGGCAGAAGACAGCGGACAATCTGTTTTATCTTCACTTGAAAGTCATATACTTCCATTGGTTCCGGATTTGATAGATAAGCTCAAAGCAGGAATAAATGTTCTCGATGTCGGTTGCGGGTCAGGAAAAATAATTAACAAGCTTGCTTCAATGTTTCCGAAATCACATTTCACCGGAATTGATTTATCCGAGGAAGCCACAGCAGTAGGGAAAAAAGATGCAGCCGCATCCGGTCTTAGGAATGTAGAGTTTGTTATCAAAGATCTTTCTGATTTTGACAAGACCGCTCCTGCGGACCAATTTGATTTCATAACTTCATTTGATGCAATACATGATCAGGCGAAACCTCTAAATGTTTTAAAAGGAATTTTCAGGGCTTTAAAGGATGATGGCGTTTACCTGATGCAGGATATCAGCGGAACAAGCCATCTTGAAGAAGATATTAAACATCCGATCGGAACTTTTCTTTACACGATTTCATGTATGCATTGCATGACAGTTTCACTTTCCCAAAACGGAGAAGGGCTTGGCGCAATGTGGGGAGAAGAAGTTACAATCGAATATCTGAAAAATGCAGGATTCAAAAATGTTGTCACGAACAAGCTTGCCCACGATATTCAAAATAACTGGTACGTTGTAAAAAAATAATTCAATTAACAATTAAGACACAATATATTTTAATGAAAAATTTGTTTTTTAAAATCGGTACCTTTTTGAATTAGATTTTAATAACAATAATAATTTTTATATAATTGTTTTACCGTATTTTTTTGAAAAGAAAATCTGAAATCTATTAATGCAAAAAAGAGTAATAAAATCATATTCGACAAAATACAATAACCCGCTTGTTTTAAAAAAAGGAGATATGGTCAAATTGGGTGTAGAAGAAAAAGAGGAAAAATGGCGTGGCTGGATTTGGGCTACATTAGGAAATATTTCAGGATGGATACCTAAACAAATTGTAGGAACTATAGATGAAAATAACGGAATTATTTCCGAAGATTTTTCAGCAAAAGAATTAAATGTAACAGATGGTGAATTCGTTATTCCTGTAGTAGAATTAAACGGCTGGCTATGGGTTAGAAGTTCATGGACATGTGAAGAAGGTTGGATCCCAAAAGAAAATGTTGAAAGTTTGAAGATGGATCATTATTGATGATTAGAATTTTTTATAAAAAGACACGTAATAACAGTAAGACATTCGCACTAATTAATTTTGAAATTAAATCTCATTGGATTCTTTTAAACCTGAACACATAAAAATTACCGAAGATAGTTATTGTTCCCCTGATACAGAAACTAAATTCAAAAAAAATTTTCTCATTATTTCCGGTTGTTCAGGCTCCGGCAAATCAACTTTATTGCAGGAAATTGCGAACCGGGGATTTAAAATTATTCATGAACCTGGCAGACAGGTAGTAAAGGAACAGCATTATATTGACGGAGATGCTTTGCCGTGGAAAGATTGGCAGAAATTTATCGAGCTTACAATTTCACGGACAATGTATCAATATAATTGTATGATCGATGAAGATGAAATCGTTTTTTTTGACAGGGCAATTATCGATCAAATTAATTGGGAAGATCGAATTATTGAAGTTCCAAAACATCTAATGAACGCTGCACTTAAATACCGTTTTAACGAAATGGTTTTCATGACTCCGCCTTGGCAGGAAATTTATAAGAATGATAATGAGAGAAAAAAGACTTATGATGATGCTTTGGCGGGCTATCATTCGACAGTCAAAATGTATGAGAGATTTGGACACAAAATTATTTTAATCCCAAAAATAAATGTTTCTGAACGTGCAGATTTTGTAATTGAGATGAGTAAAAAATCTTTTGTTTTTAAAATATAATATCGGATGACTTTTAAGAATTAATTTATTTAAATTAACTCAAGTTGACCGTCTCAAAGTACAAATTGTTAATTGTGCCACGAATCACCAAATTTTATTAAAAAATTTAAATCAACTGTATTCTTTCAATCGAAAAATTCGTGGCACAAATAAGACTTAATAGTTATAGCGGTCAACTTGAGTAAATTAAATTGTAATTTGAAAAAAATAAATCAACGAAATTCATATTTTTAAAAATCTAAACAATCCCTATTAATCAAGATATCAAATTATGAAAACATTTCTAATTGTATTTTTTTCAATTCTTTTTTTAAATGGATCTTTAAATGGTCAAACAGTTAATGCTAATTACGATTCAACATTAGCAAAATCGCTTAATGCATATGACTATGGAATGAAAAGTTATATACTCGTTCTGCTTAAACCGGGAAGCAATACTTCAACGGATAAAATTTTGTTAGACTCGATCTTTACAGGACATATGAAGAACATTAACATTCTTGCAAATAATGGAAAGCTTGTTGTAGCAGGTCCTATAGAGAAAAACGAAACTTATAGGGGTATATTTATTTTAAACGTCGAAACAGTTGAAGTAGCTCAAAAGCTTTTAGAAACTGACCCCGCCGTAAAAGAAAAATTTCTTGATCCTGAAATGTTTGTTTGGTACGGCTCTGCTGCACTACAGGAAAATCTCAAACTTCATAGAAGAATAGAGAAATACAGTTTTTAAAATTTCGTTAAGCACAATTATATTTTCATCAAATAGCGGAAAAAAATTAATCATCCAAAATCAAATCCGGTTTTCAACAACTGTATTAATAAACCATACATTTGTGAGATGTTGTTAACGGTTTAATTTTTATAATTTACTTACAAAAGTTTTATATTAACTTTAAATAATTATAAAAAGTGAAAACAGTTATTCAATTTTTTATATTGATACTATTTATTTTGAACATTCCTGTTAAAGGACAAAATTCTAAAAAGACATTTGATTTTTGGTTGGGTAATTGGGATGCTTATTGGGAGGATTCTTTAAAAGGATCAAACATCATTTCAAAGGAATTGAATGATTTAGTTGTAGAAGAAAAGTTTACCTCAAACGATAATTCATTCATCGGAAAAAGCTGGACAGTGTATGACTCTTCTAACAATATCTGGAAGCAAACCTGGGTTGATAATACGGGAGCTTATCTTGTGTTCACAGGAGGAAGAGATAAAGAGAATGTTGTTTTAAATTTGGCGGAAGAAAGAAAAGCTAATGGCAAAGTTTATTACATGCGAATGATTTTCTCAAATATTGAACAGGATAGTTTCAATTGGGATTGGCAAAGTTCTAAAGATAAGATTGCATGGAAAACTGTTTGGGCAATAAAATATAAACGAAAATCGCGGTAGTGAAACTCTGGTTGAATAAAAAACTTTTGGTGCTATATGATTTAAAGTGGAAAATTCTTTTAAATTAAAATCATTTAAATATTATGATACCCGCCTGTGATAAATTGCCGAAAGAAATTCAGAGTATTGGCGAAGAGCAAAAATTTCCTGT
>JALYRX010000023.1 GCA_030855105.1 Bacteroidota bacterium
GTTTATAAATTTCATTTTGTGTAATTTTCATTTAAGGGTTCCTTTCATTTTTGAAGTTCTATTTTCTACCAATTTAATTGGTACTAACTCTAAATGAAAGTGAGCCCTTTGTTAATTTACCGAGAATCAAACTCAAAGATTAATTTCTCAAAAGAATTTAATATTGTCGTAAAATTTTAATTGTTTGTCGTTGTACAGAGGCACCGGTAGGTATTTTAATTATATTTTTTCTTTATAATATTTCAGTTAGATTCATTCTCAAAATCCAACCCTCTTAAGTCCCGATTATTGAAATGGGATTGGAGGGTTTTAATATTTTATGAAAGTTAAGAAAGACAAAATAAAACTTATTACTCTTGGATGCTCAAAGAATCTCGTAGATTCGGAGTTTATTCTCGCACAGTTAAAATCAAATGACATAGAAATCGTAGAAGATGAAAGCAAAGCGGAAAATGTAATCATAAATACCTGCGGATTTATACAAGCCGCAAAACAGGAGTCGATAGATACCATAATTCGGGCAGTGGATTTAAAAGATAAAGGAAGAATTAAAAATGTTTATGTTGCCGGTTGTCTTTCTGACCGATACAAAACCGAACTCGAAAAAGATATTCCGGAAGTTGATAAATATTTCGGAGCTACAGATAAACCTCATACTATTTTCAGCATATTAAATGAACTAGGTGTTGACTACAAAAAAAATCTTATCGGTGAAAGGAGTCTAACAACTCCTCCGCATTTTGCGTATTTAAAAATCAGTGAAGGTTGTGATAATCCATGTTCATTCTGTGCTATTCCTATTATGAGAGGCGGACATAAATCCAAGCCGCTTCAGGAAATTTTAACTGAAGCACAAAAACTTGTATCCAAAGGAGTGAAGGAGCTTGTTGTTATTGGTCAGGATACTACATACTGGGGATTTGATTTAGAAAGGAAAAGAAATTTATCCATAGTGCTTTCTGAGTTATCAAAAATACAAGGAATAGAATGGATACGTTTAATGTATGCTTATCCCTCAAGATTTCCGGTTGATGTAATTGAAACTATTAAAAATACTGAAACCATTTGTAAGTATATTGATATTCCAATACAGCATGTTACAGATAATGTTTTGAAATCCATGCGAAGAGGGATTACAAAAAGGAATTTGATAAATCTGCTTGAAAAAATCCGGAATGAAATTCCGGAGATTGCAATCAGAACAACATTAATCACAGGTTATCCTGACGAAACGGAAAAAGATTTTATTGAGTTAACAGACTTTGTAAAAGAATTTAAATTTGATCGGCTTGGGGTTTTCACATATTCTAATGAAGACGGAACTTATGCTGCAAATATTCCTGATCGAATTCCGCATAAAGAAAAAATAGCCAGGCAAAGAAACATACTTGATATACAAAGAGAAATTTCCATTCAGAAAAATAAAGCAGAAGTCGGTAACGTTCTTAAAGTGTTGGTTGACAGGAAGGAAAATAATTATTACATTGGAAGAAGCTTTAAAGATGCACCTGAAATAGACCAGGAAATTTACATTAATAATACCGGTCTTATTACCGGAGAATTTTACAAGGTTAAAATTTTTGATGCAGAAGAGTTTGATTTATTCGGAGAAATTATTTAAAAATATTTATACCATTAAAATTTAAATGGAAACATAAGCCAGAGGGGGTTTATTATGAAAAACTTAATTACAAGTTGTTCAGATTTAATTCATAAAACCGGAATTAAAAATATTTTTTGCTTCCTGATCCTGCTGTTATTATTTACAGGAAATAATGCAAAATCTCAGTTAGAAGAGAAGACCATAAAATCACCGGATAAGGAATTTTTCTTTACCGATCCCATGGTCTTTTATAGTAAAGACCAGATGAAAGCACGTCTGGACGTATATCTTGAAATACCTCTTGATAATCTTCAGTTCAAAAAAAACTACAATACCAAGATGTATGATGCTAGTGTAAATTATACAATCAAAATAACAAATTCGGTAAATGAAATTGTAAGCAACGAGTCAATTACAGACTATGTGACTACATCAAAAGCCGAACAGAAGAAGCTCGAGGAGACAGCTAAATTCATTGTTAAAGAGTTTTATTTGAACCCCGGGAATTATAGTCTCGAAATAACTTTGAATGACATTAACACTAAAAAGGAGAAAACAAAAAAAGAGCAGGTTTCTATAATTGATTTTGCACAGAAAGATGTTTCGTTCAGTGATATAATGCTTGTAAGCAATTTAAAAGTAGAGAATGGCAAGAAAGTCATTACTCCGTTAATAGATAAGAATATTGATAATTTAAAACAAATTTATCTTTTCTTTGAAGTTTATAATTCCAAAAACCTTGATGTTGTTAATGATTTTTCTTATATAATAACGGACACTAAGGATAAGGTCATCGAAAAAGGAAATTATACTTATACATTGATTCCCGGTATCAACAAGTTTTTTGAAAAAATTCCCACTGCAAATTTAGTATTCGGAAATTACAAACTCGAAATAAAGAATAATTCAAACGGTGAATTGCTTGCAGAAAAAGAATTTACCAATAAGCTAAGTGGAATTCCTGTTAACATGAAGGATTTAGATTTGCTTATCGATGAGCTCATTTACATTGCAAACAGCGAGGAGCTGAAAAAAATCAAAAATGCTTCTAATGATGAACTAAGAGAAAAATATTTTATCGAATTCTGGAGAAGCAAAGATCCTTCTCCCAACACTTCCAGAAACGAGTTGATGCTGGAATACTATCAAAGAATTAATACGGCAAATGAAAGATACTCCCACTACATTGACGGATGGAAAACAGATATGGGAATGGTATATATTATATTTGGTGAGCCCAATAATATCGAAAGGCATCCTTTTAATGAAGGGACAAAGCCTTATGAAATCTGGCAATTTTATAGTGCTAACAGGCAGTTTGTATTTGTAGATGAATCGGGTTTCGGAGATTATAAATTGACAATTCCTATATGGGACGATAACAAAACAAGAATTAAGAATTAAATAAAATTTACATCAATCTTTTTCTTTTATTCAAATAATTTAACAATGCTTTGTCAAAAGGTGTCGAAGTTGACAAAGTTACAAAGTCTATATTATTTTTCCTGCATTCGATTTTATAACTATTGATAAATTCTTTTATTGTCTCCTGATAAGCCTTTTGCATTGCAAACGGCTGTGAATACATTTCTTCATTAGTTTCCATATCTTTTAAAGTCACGGCATTCCCCTCAAGAAATGTTAATTCAACAGGATCCAGAATCTGGAAAAGAATTACTTCATTCTTATTATAACGAAAATGTTTCAGGGCATTCATTACTTCTTTTTGATCGTCGAACAAGTCACTTAATATTATTACCAAACCTCTTCTCTTAACTTTACCGGCAATCTCATTCAGGCATTTTGCTGTCCCTGTTTCATAAAGAGAATCAGCTTTTGTCAGCTCTTTCAAAATTAATTGCAGATTTGCTTTAGTAGAGTGGGGAGGAATATATGACCGTATTTTTGTATCGTATGTTGTTAATGAAATTGCATCCCGCTGTAAAAGCATCAAATATGATAAAGACGCTGCAAGGTGAGAAGCGTATTCAAGCTTCGTTATCAGTTGAGAGGAGGGCGAGTTACCATTTGAAGTTTTCGAAATAAATTTTTTAAAAAAGTTTTTTCTTTGGGCATTTATCCCATTAAGATTTTCAGATTTGAAATTCATAGACCTGCTGATATCAAGAAGGATATAAGATTTAAGATTTGTTTCCTCTTCGAATCTCTTTATGAAAT
The DNA here is from genome assembly GCA_030855105.1 of Bacteroidota bacterium. Classification (GTDB taxonomy): domain Bacteria; phylum Bacteroidota; class Ignavibacteria; order Tepidaquicellales; family Tepidaquicellaceae; genus JAGPCH01. The sequence continues at coordinate 3,782 of JALYRX010000023.1, forward strand.
ACTTGTCTGTCTTACCGAGAATTTTCCAGTCAAGATGTTTTAAATCATCCCCCGGCATATACTGTCTATGCTCAGCAAACTCCACACTAAAGCCGTGATAAGGAGACTTGTGCATTCCTGCAATAAAGCCCTCCACCACTAAGCGTGCTTTCAATTCCATGTTTGAAAGGCGGGCAACAAGGGAAGGGTTTAAATATTTTTTATAATCTGCAGCTTGTAGCAATACTTATCTTTTTAAATCTCTAAGAGTAAATTTATTATTGTTCAGTTGATTTTTTTTTATCCGACTCGGGTGTTTTGGAATCTTCTTTCTTCTGCATCTCCAAAGGTTTTGTTTCTATCTTCTTCTCCGGATTATTAGGGTCTGATTTTTTCTCAATATTTTTTTGATTTTTATCCTGATTAGTTTGACCGCTGGGTGCATCTTTAATATCTAAATTAACACTGTCAAGTTTATTTTGACTTCCCATCTTATCGATACTCTGCTGAATAATTTCTTCTATGGATTTTCCCGACTGAAGAACTTCAAGCATTGTTCTTGCCGATTCGCTCATCTTATCATTTTGATCGGTATCTTTAGGATATTTTTCAAGAAAAATTTTGTATGATTTTATTGCGTTGTCTTTATCCTTGAGAGTTTCATCATACATAAATGCCACCATAAACAGTGCCTGTTTAGCTTCTTTTGTGGATGGATATTTTTCAGCAAGCTCTATGTAAGTTTTAATCCCAGCCTGGGGATTTTTTAAATTTTCTATTTGAATTCCTGCAATCTGATTATAAGCGAAGATCGCTTTATCCGATTTGGGATAATTCTTTATAAATTCCCTGTATTCTGTAATTGATTCGTCATATTTTTTCTCGTCAAGCTTTGTCTTTGCTTCAGTGAGATACTGGTCTTCCGTCTTTTTATTTTCGGAACATCCGGTCAATAACACGGCAATCATCAATACAGTAAAGAATTTTAAATTTAAATTTCGCATATTATATTTGATAGAGTTTTTAAATTTGGTTAATTATTTTTTATGGTTACAATGTAAACAAATCCTTTCAAAATTTTAATGACAAAACTTAACCTAAACGAAAATTTCATTTGCAGAATTTGGGAAGAAAAAACCTATTACTCCGGTTTAAAAACTATTGATGGAGAAAAAGTAGAGATGATTTATAATGGAGTGATAAATAAGGATGCCGGGCCCGACTACAAAAATGCAAAAATAAAAATCGGTAATGTTCTTTATTCGGGCAGCATTGAGATTCACAGGTCTTTAAAAGATTGGTATTTGCATAATCATAAAGGTGATAGCAAATATAACGATTTAATTCTGCATGTAGTATTTTACGGAAATGATATTGATGAAGAAACTGCAAACCCGGTTGTAAAAAAATCACGGAGCATCCCAACAATAGTTCTTTCTGAATTTTTAACCCGCTCAATTCATGATATTTGGAAAGAGATAATCAACAATCCGAATAAAAATTTTAGAATTCCATGTTTTCAAAAAAATAAAGAAGTCTTGCATAATATAAAAGTTGATTGGCTTAGCATTTTATGTATGGAAAGATTGAAGTATAAATCAGATAGAATCAAAATTCGTCTTGAAGAAATTACTGCTAATCCCAATAAAAAGACTTACTGGGAGCAGGTTTTATTCGAGTTTATTTGTGAAGCTCTCGGATATTCAAAAAACAAAGAACAATTTCTAAAATTATCTAAAAAAATTAACTTCACGGAATTTAAGAAAATGAATTTCAACCGTTTAGAAATCGATTCCGTATTATTTGGTATGTCAGGATTTCTTTTTGATCTGAGATTCAAAGATCCCTATATCGATGAAATAAAATCCCGATGGAATAATCTTAAAAATATACTTCGAAAAGAAATCATTGATAAATCGGAATGGAATTTTTTCAGGCTCAGACCGCCTAATTTTCCTACACTGAGGATTGCTTATGCATCGGGAATATTATTTGAAATAATCAATAAAGATTTCTTTGAAAATATTATAATGATCTTTGAAAGTAGTGAAAATGTAAAAAGAGATTTGGAAAGAAATTTTATGGCAGTTATAGTTTCTGATTACTGGATTAAACATTATAACTTTGGCAGAGAATCAAAATCAGGAAATAAAAACATTGGCAGAGAAAGAATTGCAGATGTAATTACAAATGTTCTGCTCCCGATTGTACATTTATACTCTATTATATTCGAAAAAGAATTTCTTAGAAATAAAGTAGAATTCTTTTATAAAAAGCTAAAACAAAAGACTTCATCCAATGAGGTCATAAGAGTTATGGAAGATCAATTCGATTTTAAAGTAAATACATTGGCTGAAAGCCAGGGCTTGATTCACTTGTACAATTTTTATTGCGTCAATGAAAGATGCAGTGAATGTGATATTGGAAAGATAGTTTTTAAAAACCTAAATGATAATGAGCCTTTAAAAATAATTTTGTATTGACATAAAAAAGATAATTCAAAAAGCCAAATTGTATTTAACAATCATCACTCTTGCGTAGTATTACTCATACAAAAAAATTTTTCCACCAGCTAAAGAATTGTTTCTGCTACATTTTATGCTTGAAACTCTTTGTGGACTTGGTGCCTTTTGTGTTTTAAAATTACTTATAGCAGGAATACTGCAAACAAAAAAAGCCATCCCAATTTCTTGAGATGACTTTTAATAATTTAGATGTCGAATAAAAACTAAGCCTCGACTACTTCTTCTTTTTTCTTTTTCTTTATTTTTAGTTTTTCTTTTTCTATGACTTCAACCTCTACATCTTTTTCAGCAACTAGTATGTCCCTGTATTTCCTTAATCCCGTACCGGCAGGGATTAATTGTCCTATAATAACATTTTCTTTCAATCCCAACAGATGATCAACCTTGCCTCTTATTGCGGCATCAGTAAGTACTTTTGTGGTCTCCTGGAAGGAGGCCGCCGAAATAAAGCTATCCGTGGTCAATGAAGTTTGTGTTATTCCCAGAAGCACTGGTTCTGCTGTCGCCGCAATTGCATCTTTAAATTTAATTACAGCTTTGTCTTTCTTCTTCAATGCCGCATTCATCTCCTTAGCATCTTTTTTGCTGATCTTTTCTCCAACAATTATTTTATCGCTGTCTCCAGTATCTGTTACTACTACCATTCCCTTTAGCTTTTCATTCGCATCAGCAAATAAATTCTTATGAATTACATCACCCTCCAGAAAGTTTGTATCTCCGGTATCGGAAATTTTCACCTTCTGAAGCATCTGTCTGACAATTACTTCTATATGCTTATCATTGATTCGTACACCCTGAATCCTGTATACTTCCTGAATTTCATTTACCAGATATTCCTGAACCTCGGCAACACCTTTTATCTTTAATATATCAACCGGATCAAAAGCTCCTCCGGTCAGAGGTTCGCCCGATTTTACCTGGTCACCATGTCTTACAAGAATATGTTTACCAATTGGAATTTTGTAATCAATCACTTTGCTTCCGTCTTTACTTATAATTCTTACCTCACGGCTTCCTCGTGTTATCTTTCCAATCTCAATTGTACCGTCAATCTCCGCGACTTTTGAAGGATCGCTCGGACTTCTTGCTTCAAACAATTCCGTAACTCTCGGAAGTCCGCCTGTAATGTCTCTCGTCTTTCCTGAATCTCTTGGAATTTTAACTATGATTGTTCCGGCTTTCACTTCTTCGCCGTCATCAACTAACAAATTTGCTTTTGCAGGAATTAAATACGAACTGAGAATTTTGTCATTCTTAGGATTTAATATTTGAATAGTCGGAGACTTTGTTTTGTCCCTGCTTTCAATGACTATCTTTTGAAAATGGCCGGTCTGTTCATCCTTTGCTATATCATATTGCTTTCCTTCTTCCATGTCGAAGTACTTAATTATTCCATCATCTTCTGCAACTATCACTGAGTTGTAAGGATCCCATTCGTAAAGTATTCCGTTCTTACCGACCTTCTCATTATTCTTTACTTTTAAGTGAGCTCCGTAAGGAACAGAATATCTCGCAAGCTGTGAGCCGTTTTCGTCAATTATATTTATAACTCCGTTTCTGCTCAAGGACACAAATTCGGCGCCCGCTGCTCCCTTATACTCTACAATCTTTATACTTTCAAATTTCGCCTTACCATCAAACTTAGTTGTAATCTGAGACTGCGTTATGATCTTACTTGCAGTTCCTCCGATGTGGAATGTTCTCAATGTAAGCTGGGTACCCGGCTCACCGATTGATTGCGCTCCGATAATACCTACGGCTTCACCGACTTCCACAAGTTTTCCGGTAGCTAAATTTCTTCCGTAACATTTAGCGCAAACTCCCCTTTTCGTCTCACACGTCAATACTGACTTGATCTCAACCTGTGTTACAGGAGTTTCTGAAACAAGATCTGCTTTCTCTTCCGTTATAAGCTCACCGGCTTTAACAATAACTTTCTTTGTCAATGAATTAACAACATCATGTACTGCAACTCTTCCTAATATTCTTTCAGCCAATGTTTCCTTTATATCTTCACCTTCTTTTAACGCTTCAGTCGTAACACCTCTTATCGTTCCGCAATCTTCTTCTGTAATAATAACATCCTGTGCGACGTCTACTAGCCGTCGGGTCAAATATCCGGCATCAGCCGTCTTCAAAGCTGTATCTGCCAATCCTTTTCTCGCACCGTGAGTAGAAATAAAGTATTCTAAAATTGACAAGCCTTCTTTAAAGTTTGCAATAATAGGGTTCTCAATAATTTCTCCTGCCTGTCCTGTTAAAGATTTTTGCGGCTTCTGCATTAGTCCTCTCATACCTGCAAGCTGGCTCACCTGCTCTGCAGATCCCCTAGCACCTGAGTCAATCATCATATGCAGAGAATTAAATCCATGCTTGGATTTTGTAAGGTTAAACATGAGATCTCTCTTCACTTCATCACGAACGTGAGTCCAGATATCAATGACCTTGTTGTATCTTTCATTCTCTGAAATTATACCTCTGGATTTCGATTTCTCAATAAGCTCTACTCTCTTGTATGCCTCTTCTATTATTTTATCCTTAGTTTGAGGAACTTCAATATCATCAATGTTTACTGATAATCCTCCGATGGTTGCGTAATGGAATCCAATCTCTTTCAAATCATCCAAAAATTTAGATGTCTCTAAATTTCCAACAGTGCTGTAAATCATCGAAATAATATCCGTAATTTTTTTCTTCTTTAACAGCTCATTTAAGTATGGTAACTTCTTCGGAACGATCCTGTTAAAAATTACTCTTCCGGTTGTAGTTTCTATTATTTGTCCGTTAACTCTTACTTTTATTTTCGCATGAAGTCCTAACATCTTATTATCATGTGCGATCACTACTTCTTCCGGTGAAGAGAAAATTTTTCCCTCACCTTTATCACCTTTCAACTCCTTAGTAAGATAATAACATCCCAGAATCATTTCCTGATCAGGAACTGCAACAGGACTTCCGTTTTGAGGTGCTAATATATTGTGTGATGAAAGCATCATTATCTGCGCTTCAAGCTGAGCTTCAAATGATAATGGAACATGAACAGCCATCTGGTCACCGTCAAAGTCAGCATTGAATGCAATACAAACTAACGGGTGCAATGTTATTGCCTTACCTTCGATGAGTACCGGCTGAAACGACTGGATGCTCAACCTGTGAAGCGTTGGCGCCCTGTTTAATAACACAGGATGACCGTCAATTACATTTTCAAGAATGTCCCAAACTTCCGGGGTTCTTTTATCAATTAATTTCTTCGCGCTTTTTACTGTCTTCACATAATCCCTGTCAATCAATCTTCTGATTACAAACGGCTTGAATAATTCCAGAGCCATATCCTTCGGCAATCCGCATTGATGTAACTTCAATTCCGGTCCGACAACAATTACAGATCTTCCGGAATAATCAACTCGCTTTCCAAGCAAATTCTGTCTGAATCTTCCCTGCTTTCCTTTCAATATATCCGACAAAGATTTCAAAGCTCTGTTCTCTGCCTTCACAGCTGTAACTCTTCTTGAGTTATCGAGCAATGCATCTACAGCTTCCTGAAGCATTCTTTTTTCATTTCTTAAAATAACTTCCGGTGCCTTTATATCTATTAGTCTTTTTAATCTGTTGTTTCTTATAATTACTCTTCTGTATAAATCATTCAAATCACTCGTAGCAAATCTTCCGCCTTCCAACGGAACAAGCGGTCTCAATTCCGGTGGTATGACCGGAACTACATCAAGCACCATCCACTCGGGCTTGTTGGGCCGGCTTCCGGGCTTTGTCCTGAATGCTTCAAGTACACGTAACCTTTTTATATTATCTGCTTTCTTCAATGCTGACGGATCATCTTTAAGCTCGGCTCTTAATCTTGCTATCTCTTCTTCTAATTGAATTCTTTTTAATAATTCTTTAATCGCCTCTCCGCCTTGCCCTGCAACAAATTTTTTCGGATCATTATTATCCAGATTATGCTCATCTTCAGTCATTTGATCCATCGCTTCGGAATATTCTTCCTCGGTCAGCAATTGATTTCTCTTGAAATTTGTCTTGCCCGGATTGATAACAACGTATGCTTCATAATAAATTATTCTCTCCAGCTCCTTCGATGATATTCCCAATACATATCCGATCTTGGTCGGCAATGATCTGAAATACCAGATGTGCACTACAGGAACACTTAACGTGATGTGTCCCATTCTCTCTCTTCTCACGCTTTTCAGATTTATTTCAACTCCGCATCTGTCGCATACTATACCTTTATATCGTATCCCTTTATATTTTCCGCAGTGACATTCCCAGTCTCTGACGGGACCGAATATTTTCTCACAGAACAAGCCGTCTTTATCCGGCTTAAACGTCCTGTAATTAATTGTTTCCGGCTTTAATACTTCACCATAAGATTTTGAAATGATCGCATCTGTCGAAGCTAAGTTGATGGATATCTTCGAAAATTTTTTTCTTTTGTGTTCTGTTTTAAAAGCCATTTTAACCTCTTTGAATTTTAATTTTTTATTTAAAATTTTTGCTCACTAAATTTATTCTAAAGTTGCATTACAAACTTTACAAATCTTACAAACTTCAAAGCCTATTCATCTAAATTTATATCCAAACATAACCCCTGCAGCTCTTTCAGCAATACGTTGAACGACTCTGGTATTCCGGGTTCCGGTAAATTTTCACCTTTAATGATAGCTTCATATACTTTGCTTCTTCCTGTTACGTCGTCACTCTTGTATGTCAGCATCTCCTGAAGAATATGCGCTGCACCATAACCCTGTAATGCCCAACATTCCATCTCTCCAAATCTTTGTCCTCCGAACTGTGCTTTACCACCGAGCGGCTGCTGGGTGATAAGCGAATATGGTCCGATTGACCTAGCATGAATCTTATCGTCAACCAAATGCGAAAGCTTTAACATATAAATATAACCGACGGTAACCATCTGATGAAATTTCTCACCGGTCTTTCCATCAATCAAATCTGTTCTTGAATTTTTACTCAGTCCTGCAGTTTCAAGTGAGCTGATTATCTCCGCTACAGTTGCTCCGTCGAATATCGGTGTAGCGAACTTAACTCCTAATTTCGTTGCCGCCCATCCTAATGCTGTTTCATAAAGCTGTCCGAGATTCATTCTCGATGGAACTCCGAGTGGATTTAAAACTATATCAACAGGTGTTCCGTCCGGTAAAAACGGCATATCTTCCTGAGGTACTATCTTTGCTACAACTCCTTTGTTTCCATGTCTTCCTGCCATCTTATCACCGACCGATAACTTTCTTTTTTTTGCAACATATACTTTTGCAAGCTTTACAACTCCTGTCGGCAATTCATCACCAAGTTTTACTTTATCCTTTAATCTTTTATATCTTTCTTCAATCTCATTCTGCTTAAAAGTATGATTTCTGTAAATATCCGGAATCAGAGAATTTGCTCTTTTATTATCAGACCATTCAAGATCATAATCGAAATCAGATAATGTATAACCTTGATTCTCGATCAGATTGATAAATGTGTCTTTCTTAAATGTTGCTCCCTTCTTTAAAATAATATTTCCCTTCTTCTCCTTTAAACCATTTGATTCTTTTCCATCAAGTAATAAGTCAAACTTTTCGGCAATCTTATGATTTAAATCCTTTATTTCTTTTTTTCTCTCTGCCTCGAATTTATCAATTTTTCTTTTTTCATCTCTCTTGCTTTCAGTGTCGCGGGTTTTTCTTGAGAATAATTTTTTATTAATTACGATTCCCTTCAATCCCGGAGGAGCTTTAAGAGATGCATCCTTTACATCACCTGCCTTGTCACCGAAAATTGCCCTTAATAATTTTTCTTCCGGTGTCGGCTCGGTCTCACCTTTCGGGGTTACCTTTCCAATTAATATATCGCTCTCTCTTACTTCAGCGCCAATTCTTACAATTCCGTTTTCATCTAAATCCTTTGTTGCTTCTTCACTCACATTAGGAATTTCTTTCGTTAATTCCTCTTCACCCCTCTTCGTATCCCTAACTTCCAGACTGAACTCTTCAATGTGAATTGAAGTGTAGATATCATCTGCAACAAGCTTTTCACTTATTACTATTGCATCCTGAAAATTATATCCTCTCCACGGCATAAATGCAACAAGAACATTTCTTCCTAATGCAAGTTCACCGTTTTGTGTCGAAGAACCGTCTGCAAGTATATCGCCTTTCTTGACTCTCTGTCCTTCCGTTACTATCGGTCTTTGGTTTATTGAAGTATCCTGGTTGGTTCTTAAAAATTTTACTAAATTGTATTCAACTAATTTTTTATCATCAAAACTCAAAAGGCTTTCATCGGAATCTTCTTTAACATTATATCTTAAAATAATTTTGCTTCCCGAAACATATTCCACTACCCCGTCAGCTTCGGCAGCTAACATCGTTCTTGAATCTCTTGCAACAATTTCTTCAAAGCCTGTTCCGACAACCGGTGATTCAGGTCTTAAAAGAGGAACTGCCTGGCGCTGCATGTTGCTTCCCATCAATGCTCTGTTTGCATCATCATGCTCAAGAAACGGGATTAGTGCAGCAGCAGCACTAACGATCTGGTTAGTTGCAACATCCATGTAATCTATTTCCAAAGGTTTTAATAACGGGAAATCACCTTTAAATCTTCCTTTTACTTTTTCATTTTCAAAACGTCCTTTGTCATCAACCGGCTCATTCGCCTGTGCAATTTTATAAAAATCTTCTTTCTCTGCAGATAAATATTCTATCTCATCTATTACTCTTCCGTTGATAACTTTTCTATAAGGAGTTTCAATAAATCCTAATTCATTGACTCTTGAATGAATACACAGTGATGAAATCAATCCGATATTCGGTCCTTCAGGTGTTTCTATCGGACATAACCTGCCGTAATGTGTGTAGTGAACGTCTCTGACTTCAAATCCCGCTCTCTCACGCGAAAGTCCTCCCGGTCCTAATGCACTGATTCTTCTCTTATGCGTCATCTCTGCCAGAGGATTTGTCTGATCCATAAATTGCGATAATTGGCTCGTTCCGAAAAATGAAGCTAATGCACTCGTGATAGGTCTGGCACTGATTATTTTTGATGGTGTTAAATTTTCTTCGTCGTGAATGCTCATCTTATCTCTTATAGTCCTCGACATTCTCGAAAGACCTAAAGAAAATTGAGCGGACAACTGTTCGTTGACTGTTCTTACTCTTCTGTTTCCCAAATGGTCAATGTCATCAACTTCTTTCTTTCCATCTACTAAATCTCTTATATAATTTATGATATAAACAATATCTTCCTGTGTTAATACTGTAACGTGCGGATCTATCTTCGTACCAAGCTTATAATTTATTTTATATCTTCCGACTTCTCCAAGATCATATTTTTTGGTATTGAAAAATAATTTTTCAATATAGCTTCTTGCACTTTCGGCTTCGGATTCCAATAGAGCTGCTGCTGCTTTTTTATCCTTTGGCGTTTGTGGTTCGGGTAGTTTCTCGGTTAACAAATCACTTTCGTCATCATCGTTAATAATTGTATTGTAAATTATTTCTTCACCATCCGAAGGATTGCTTTTTAATAATCTGAGCTCTTTTAATTTTGAATTTAATATTGCTACTAACTGCTCGGCAGTTAATTTTGTACTCTCGGGAATTCCAAGATCGTCGCCCGTTTCTTTGTTGATGACATTTTCCAAAACTATCCTGTCTACATAATCAAGATAATTTTTGTCTGTAAGTTTTACCACTTCCATCAAGTCAAATAATTCCAGCATTTGATAATGCTCATTAAAACCCAATGCTTTTAGTAATGTTGAAAAATAAAATTTTTTCTTCCTGTCAACATAAGCATAAAGCAAATTATTTATATCGGTTGTAAATTCAACCCATGAACCTCTGAAAGGAATTACCCTTGCCGAATAAAGCTTCGTTCCGTTTGCGTGAATTGACTCGCTGAATACAACACCAGGTGATCTGTGAAGCTGGCTTACAATAGCTCTCTCAGCACCGTTGATGATAAAGCTTCCTCTAGGAGTCATGTAAGGAAGATTTCCTAAATATACGTCGTTCTCAATCGTGTAATTATATTCTTTTGCAGCTGCATTAGGCTTGGTTGATAGTCTCAATCTTGCTTTCACCTGAACCGCGTAGCTCAATCCCTGCTCCTGGCATTCGATCACCGAGTAATGAGGTTTTTCCAGGTAATAGTCTACAAACTCAAGCAAAGCTGTCTCTCTTGAATCGGAAATAGGAAAATTATCTTCAAAAACTTTTTGAAGCCCCTGAGCTTTTCTCTTACTTGCAGGAACATCTTCCTGCAAAAAATCTTTGTAAGACTGGATTTGAACTTTTAGCAGATCCGGCGGATCATGCTTTATCGAAGTTTTTGCAAAAGTTAATCTCTTATTCTTACTGTTTAATGGTTTTAAATTTAACTCTGTTTCTCTGGAATCCAATTTTTTTTACCCCCATATTTTTTAATGAATAATCCCGGCTGTAATATTGCCGGGACTAATAATGTTTAAAAAATATTTTAATTGAAAAAAATGTTTTTTGATTTTTATAATGAATTACTTTATTTCTACTTTTGCACCTGCAGCTTCTAAATCAGCCTTCAGTTTTTCTGCATCTGCTTTTGAAATATTTTCTTTGACTGGTTTTGGAGCACTTTCGACTAAAGCTTTTGCCTCTGTTAATCCTAAACCGGAAGCATTTTTTACTGCTTTGATAACGTTGATTTTTTGAGCACCTGCTTCAGCTAAGATTACGGTGAATTCGGTTTGTTCTTCGACCGGGGCTGCCGCTGCACCTGTTGGAGCACCGCCTGCCATCATCATCGGGGCTGCTGCTGTTACTCCGAATTTATCTTCTAATATCTTTTTTAATTCAGACGCCTGAGTTAATGTTAACTCGCCGATTTGATCTGCTATTTCTTGTACTGACATTTTATTTATCCTTTTTGTTAAATATTATTTTAAAATTTATTTTAAATTTAAGCAGCTTTTTTCTTTGCCACTTCTTCGATTACACTAAATAAATCTCTCATCGCTGCATTGATAGATCCGACAATTCCGGAAGCCGGTGAATTCAATGAACCGAGAATTGCAGAAATTACTTCTTCCTTTGTTGGAAGTGATGCAAGATTATTTAATTTCTTCGAATCGTAAATTTCATTTTCAACTATCGCAACTTTAAGCTTAGGTCTGTTAATCTTATCTACAAATTTCTTTAAGATTTTTGCTGGCGCAACGGGATTTTTGTTTGCGAATACAATCCCTGTAGGTCCGTTTAGCAGCTCAGAAAGTTTTTCAACATGGGCAGAGTATTTATCACTATCCTTTAAAGCTCTGGCAGTTAATGTGTTTTTAACAACTTTATACTTTAATTCGGATTTATAAAATTCCTTCCGGAGTTCGTTCACCTCCTCAACTGTCAATCCCGCAAAATCCATAAAGTACATTGCCTCGGATGATTCTATTAATTGCTTTATCTCCTCGACTGACTCTACTTTTTGATCTTTATTCATTTAATTAAGTTAAGTAATTATGTTTTGCTCACCTGAAGCGGGGCGAGCATTATGAGTATTGAGTGCGTAAATTTTAAATTTTATTAAGCTGCGTTTTTTAATGAAGTTATACTTTTATCAAGCTTAATTCCGGGTCCCATTGTTGTTGAAATCGTTATACTCTTTATATAAGTTCCCTTTGATGCCGACGGTTTTAATTTTACAATTGTGTTCAAAAATGCCATTACATTTTCTTTAATTTTATTTTCATCAAAGGAGATTTTTCCAATTATAGAATGCACAATTCCTGTCTTATCAACCCTGAAATCAATCTTTCCTGCTTTGACCTCTTTTACTGCCTGTCCGACATTTGGTGTAACTGTTCCGCTTTTTGGATTTGGCATCAATCCTCTTGGTCCTAATACTTTTCCAATCTTTCCAAGTTCGCTCATTGTATCAGGTGCTGCAATTATCACATCAATATCAGTCCATCCTTCCTGTATTTTTTTAATATAATCATCAAATCCAACATGATCAGCTCCGGCTTCTCTTGCCTCGTCTTGCTTTTCAGGTTTGGCGATTACAAGTACTCTTACATTCTTGCCTGTTCCGTTAGGAAGTGCTACAGTTCCTCTTACTACCTGGTCGGCATGCTTGGGGTCAACACCCAAGCGGACTGCTATGTCAACGGATTCATCAAACTTTGCCGATGCCGATTGTTTTAATTTGGAAACTCCTTCACCTAATTCATATTCTTTAGTAACATCAACTTTTTTCTTTATATCTTTTTGTTTCTTGGTTAATTTCATAACAAAAATTTTTTTAAATTAAAAATTAATTTTCTATGGTAATTCCCATACTTCTTGCAGTTCCTGCAACCAGTTTCATTGCTGCCTCCACATCATGAACGTTTAAGTCAGGCATCTTTGTTTCTGCGATTTCCATTAACTGTTGTTTTGAGACTTTGCCGACTTTTGTTTTATTCGGAATCCCCGAGCCCTTTTCAATTCCTGCAGCTTTTATTAACAATACTGCTGCCGGAGGAGTTTTTGTAATAAATGTAAATGACTTATCCGAAAAAACAGTTATGACTACGGGAATTATAAGTCCTTTTTTATCCTGTGTTCTTGCATTAAACTGTTTGCAAAATTCCATTCCGTTCACACCTCTTTGACCGAGTGCCGGTCCTACAGGAGGAGCCATTGTTGCCGATCCGGCAGGAATCTGTAATTTTACAAAACCTGTTATTTTCTTTGCCATAAATTAAAAATTTAATTTGAGTTATTTTATTTTTCTTTTTCTACTTGAGTTAATTCAAGCTCGATCGGTGTTTTTCTTCCGAAAATACTTACCATAACTTTTACCTTAAGCTTCTCTAGATTTACTTCCAGTATGTTTCCGTTGAAATTGTTAAAAGGACCGCTTGTCACTTTTACGGGATCACCGACATTAAGTTGGATATCAAGCTTTTCTTCGTCACCTTCTTCGTTTAATATTGATTTGATTCTCTTTACTTCGGACTCTCTCAGAGGTATTGGCTCTAAACGTTTTCCTTTAATACTTTTTGAGCCAACCATATTAATAATTGATGGAGTCTTTGAAATAAAATCCCTTAGCTTGTCATCAAGATCCGCCTCTATTAAAATATATCCCGGTAAAAAATTTTTAAACTTTGCTTTTTTCTTTCCGCCCTTAACTTCAAATACTTTTTCTAACGGTATTAAAACATTTCGAATTCTGTCTTCAAGTTTTTCATTTCTGATTTCGTTGTCCAAAAAAGCTTTGACTTTATTCTCGTGTCCTGAGATAATTCTGACAGCAAACCAATTAAACTTTTCCGCATCCTCATCGTGTGTTTCCACGGATTCGTTTTTCTCAACGGGATTCTCGACTAATTCACTTGTTAAATTTTCTTCCATTTCTTCTTTCTTTTTATCTTCGCTCATTTTATAAATTAGAATATAACTTTTAACAATTCACTGATTCCTTTATCGATTATATAAACTATAATCGCAGATATTATCATTGTAATTATCACAACTTTTGTTGACTCAATCAGCTCGGCTTTTTTCGGCCAGGATACTTTTTTCATTTCTTTATAAATATCCTCGAAAAAATTTATTATCTTGTCTTTCATTTTAAATTTTAATTTTTTCTTTTCAAATGCACGGGAGGAGGGACTCGAACCCCCAACCAACGGTTTTGGAGACCGCTACTCTACCAATTGAGCTACACCCGCAGTTCAATTATTTCGACTCACGGTGTAAGACATGCTGCCTGGTCCATTTACAATACTTCTTTAGCTCTATTCTTTCTTTTGTATTGATCCTGTTTTTTGTTGAGACATACACTGATTTACCCTTATTTGGTCCTTCTACGCTTACAAGCTTTATTTTAATTCTTGATCCTTCTTTTGCCATTTCAATATTTTAATAATTTTTTAATTTAAAATCTAATTTCGGATTCTAACCGGAGTTTGAATATCGGGATGAATTATAAATGCTTTAAATTAACTTTTTTGTGATGAATATATTTATGTTTTCACTTTTTGAGCTGATGACCGGGATTGAACCGGTGACCTCTTCCTTACCAAGGAAGTGCTCTACCAACTGAGCTACATCAGCAATTCAATTATCAATTAATTAGAGCGGGAGACGAGACTCGAACTCGCGACCAACAGCTTGGAAGGCTGTGACTCTACCAACTGAGTTACCCCCGCTTGTTAAATTATCAATTACCCATTATCAATTATCAATTATCAATTATCAATTATCAATTATCAATTATCAATTATCAATTATCAATTATCCATGAACTTTCCATTTTCACCGTTTAACTAGTAACTAGTCAAGTGGGTAGGGAAGGATTCGAACCTCCGAAGACAATTGTCGACAGATTTACAGTCTGTTGCGTTTAACCACTTCGCTACCTACCCTAAGATTCAGAAAGAGTCAGAAATTTTTAATTTTCGTTATATTAATAAAGTTCAGGAAAAGATATTAATTTACTTAATTCAAGATTGTAAATCAATATAATTTTTAGAGAGAGAGGAAGGTACATTTTTTAATATTTAGAGTAGAGTTTGATTTAATAAGCTGTCGATTTTTTCCTTTTGGTTTTTTAAATTCTTCAACCGCTCATAAATACTTTCTCTTTCTTCATTGGATAACTCCGGACTGTTTGATTCATTTTTATCTAAATATGGAATATACAAAGGAACAACCGTTTCATTATTTCTTTCATCCGAGACAGGGAATTTCCCGTTGGCAATACATTCAAGATTTACAGTTTGTCCCGGCTCATAATTATTTTTACTGCTTTTTATTGCAATAATATTTTCTGTTCCCCTCTCCTTACCAACATAAACATCCGTTCCGATTAGTTTTATTATTTCTGCTACTATCAAAGTCGTGTTTTTTCCGCCTGAAAAATTTAAATTAATCAATTGCTTATCCTGCTCCCGGATTTCTCTTTCAAGATCGTTCAATTTTACTATCGATGATATTTTTTTATTAAGCAGGGTGATGTTTGCATCCATTATTTCTCTTTCACTTTTAATATCTTCGTCAGGAAATGAAGATAATATAAGCTTCGAATTGTTAAGCTCATTTAAAGCTTCACTATATTTTGAATTTGCATTTAGTTTTTTTGCTTTTAATATTTTCGCTTTGTAATCATTGTAAGCAGCATTATAAATATTATTGTAAACAATCTTAGAATCACTGGATTCTATAGCATTCATTATCTTGTTATAATATTTTAAAGCTAATTTCCAATCGTCTTTGTAATAAATACTTGCAATACGGTAAGAGTGTTGATTTATTTTATCCAATGCTTTGGATTTGTTTTTACCGTTAGGATAGCTTCTCAAGAAGTTTTCATATTTACCTATCGCCTTTTCCATAGATGCATAATCGGTTGTATTTTCCGATTTGACGAGCTCAGCATAATCCCTGTCTTCTTTTAAAACAAATGTATAATATGCCAGATAAACAATCGCTGCAATTATCGCAAGAATAATGGCAATAATTAATATGTTCTGGTATATTCTTCTTCTTTTCTGTTCGGGAATTTTTTCTTTTGCTATCTCAAGTCTGGTGTTAACAAGATTTGCTTCAACTTCATCGGAATACTGCAAAACATTTTTATAATATACCTCGGCTGCTGAATAATCTTTTTTATCAAATGCTTCATCACCGCTTGCCATCAAATTAATTTTATTATTGATTATAGAAACGGCTTTGTTATATAAATTTTTTAATTCAGGGCTTCGCCTGTCAACCTTAAGAAGCTCCTTAGCTTCGAATATCGCCTCCGAATATTGATTTCGGTTGATCAAATATTCTATGTTTATTATAGATTCTCTAAGAGAATATCCGTCGGCCCCGTCTCTGACTTTTTCCCCGCATCCATAAACAGCACAGCCCTTGTTTTCAAACCAGCAATCTGTATGATAAGGTGAATTGCAGGAATTACAGGAATATTCTTCGTCCTCATTTTTTATCGGAGTCTGGCAAAATGTGCAAATACTCTTTGACGGTTTTGAAATATTATCTTCCATCTGTCTGTTAAAATATTTTCATTAAATTATAAATACATCGTTGAAAGTTTTATTAAAAATCCAACGCCAAGCAATACCAGAAAGACACCCGTTGAAAAGTTAAGCTTATTAAGTACATTAGGGGAGAGTTTATCTTTATACTTGGTAATCAGCTTAGTCATTATGTAAAACCAAATTGATGTTCCAATCAATACGCCGATCGCCAAAAGCAAACCTGTAAAAAAATTCGAATCTATTATACCGTAACTTTTCAAATAGCCTACAGTAGCAAACCATGATGCAGGAAGAGTGACTGAAGAAAGACACATAACTATTCCAAGCAAAAAACTTCCAGGTAAATTTGAATTTTCTTTGACTATCGGTTTTCTATGAAGTATTTTGTCTATACTCAACTCTGTCTTCTTAAAAACGGTTTCAACTCTTACGA
This sequence comes from Bacteroidota bacterium, assembly GCA_030855105.1. GTDB lineage: Bacteria > Bacteroidota > Ignavibacteria > Tepidaquicellales > Tepidaquicellaceae > JAGPCH01. Next base: position 20,739 of record JALYRX010000023.1, read on the forward strand.
TCTTTTTTTTAAATTTCTCTTCATCAAATTTTTCCGCTTTATCTGTTAGAAGTTTTGTCTTGGTTCTCATTATTTTTATCCCGTAAAGTATAACAACAATGCATCCCAGCACTGCAAGAATCATCTTAAATGTTTCTTCATTCGCTAGAAAATATTGGTTAAATGAATCCGGTAGCAAAGAAGCTATTGCCGAAACTCCGCCGTAAGCAATGAGAATATATATCATATCCATAAAGCCCGCTCCAACTCCAATTGCCACGGCATTATTGAATTCCTTCTTCATTGCCCTTTCGATAATTGCAAAATATGTCGGACCTAACGGAGGTACCGACAATATAAATCCAATTGCAAAACCTACAAAAAAACCTATTATCACAAAAAATTTTTATTAAATTAGCTATTCGTAAAAACATTTTCAATTTAATTGAAACATATTAGAGAAAAAAGTAAAATCCTTTCCAATAATTTTAATTTTTCAACAGGTCCGGTTAATATGGTTTGATTTAATGCGGAATTTACTTATAAAAGTATTTTTAAAAGTAAAAATCATAAATTGTAATTAAAGAATTAATGATTTATTTTTGAAGTGAGAAAATATTTATAATTTGATCGAAAAATTATATAAAATTATATTACACACCGAGTAATTATGAAAATGAAAAATAAAATTTGAACAATGAAGATGTACCCTCTAAAAATTCTTCAAACAATAAGACTAAAGATAATTCTGAGGAAGGACCTATTCTGAACAAATCTCAAAACAGTGATTCATCTCAAAGCCAAAACAGTGATTCATCTCAAAGCACAGATGAATCTCATCAGATTAATAAAATTAATAATAAGAAACTTTTTCTACTTACCTTAAGCGCACTTGGAATTGTTTACGGTGATATCGGTACAAGCCCGCTGTATGCTTTAAAGGAATGCTTTGGCGGACATAATGCAATACCTCCGACAGATGATAATGTATTAGGGATTTTATCTTTAATATTCTGGTCTCTTATAATTGTAATTTCAATAAAATATCTTTTGCTTGTAATGCGTGCCGATAATGACGGGGAAGGCGGAATACTCGCATTGATGGCACTTGTTCGTCCTTCACACTCCAAAAAAGGATGGAAATATTTTTTGATACTGGGTCTTGGTCTCTTTGGGGCTTCGTTGCTTTATGGGGATGGCATTATTACTCCCGCTATTTCAGTGTTGAGTGCTGTCGAAGGTCTAAATATTGCAACTCCTTTTTTTGAACCTTATATCATTCCTCTTACAATTATTATTCTTACTGTTTTATTTGCTGTCCAGTACAAAGGGACTACAAGAGTCGGAAAAGTTTTCGGACCGGTTACATTCTTTTGGTTTATAAGCATTGCATTGCTGGGAACTATTTCTGTTTTTGAAACTCCGGAAGTCTTTAAATCCATCAATCCTTCATATGGTGTTAATTTTTTTATTGAAAACGGTTTTCACGGATTTGTGATTTTAGGTTCTGTGTTTCTTGTCGTCACGGGAGGTGAAGCATTATATGCTGACATGGGACACTTCGGCAGCAAGCCCATTAAGATAGCATGGTTTACTTTAGTGCTTCCATGCCTTCTGCTAAATTATTTTGGCCAAGGAGCCTTAATTTTAAGAAATCCTAAAGCAGTATTAAGTCCGTTTTATCTTCTTGCTCCTCAATGGGCTGTATACCCATTAGTATTTCTCGCTACATTTGCTACTGTGATTGCTTCTCAAGCTGTTATCTCGGGTGCGTTTTCAATGACTTTTCAGGCATTGCAACTTGGTTTCTTACCGCGTATGAGAATTCTTCACACTTCCGAAGAAGAAAGAGGTCAAATATACATTCCGCAATTGAATTGGATTCTTTTCGTAGCAACTATTGCATTGGTTCTCGGATTCAGATCATCAAGCAATCTTGCCGCTGCGTATGGCATCGCCGTTACTTCGACTATGGTAATCACTACTGTGCTTTTATTTGTTGCTATGATAAAGCTTTGGAAATGGAGTATTCCGCTTGCTATTATTGTCACATCATTTTTCTTAATTATTGATCTGGCTTTTTGGGGAGCAAATCTTCTTAAAATTTTACAGGGTGGGTGGGTACCATTAGCTATGGGTGCAATAATATATATGCTAATGACAACATGGGATTCAGGTAGAAGAAACCTCCTTGAAAAAATTCGTCAGCAAACAATGTCTCTGGAAAATTTCATAACCGAAATATTAAGTATACGTATGATTGCAATCCCCGGAACCGCTATTTATATGTCCAGCAGTGCCCACGGTACTCCTCCGCCTTTGATTCTCAATATTAAACATAACAGACTGCTTCATAAACAAATAATAATCCTTACAATTAAATTTCACAAAATTCCTCACATCAAATTAGAGGAAAGAATACAGGTTGAGCAGCCGACCGATGGTTTTTACAGAGTCATTGCAAATTATGGTTTTATGGACATTACAAATATTCAACAGATAATTGAGCTGCTTGAAAAGCAAAACATAAAACTTAAAATGGAAAGAACAACTTTCTTTCTTGGAAGAGAAACGCTTATACCCAACAGGAAAAAAGGAATTGGAATAATACGTGATAGGATTTTTATCCTTATGTCAAACAATGCACAAAGAGCAACAGACTTTTTTAATATACCACCTAACAGGGTTTACGAAGTAGGAACCCAGGTTGAGCTTTAATAACATTTTGAATAACTTACTTTAATGTCTCTCGCAACTGAATTTAAGCAATCATTAAAAACAGTAGACTCGGAAGAAATCCTGGATCTTATTATTTTCAGACCAATTTCTTTTGTTTTGGTAAAGCTGATTTACAACACAAACATTACTCCTAATCAAATCTCGAGTGTTGCTCTGATGTTTGGAATTCTGACCGGAATTCTTTATGGATTTGGTACACATGAATTTTTTATTTTTGCCTCTGTTAGTTTTATTATTTGCAATACCCTCGATTGTATGGATGGTCAGCTCGCACGTCTAAAGAAAAACGGAACAAAAATAGGAAGAGTGGTTGATGGATTCATTGATTATATAACTTCCATTTCAGTATTTGTAGGTATTGGAATAGCAATAACTTCAATTACCGGAGATGCATTCTATAGCTGGACTCTTACTATTGCTGCCGGGATTTCAAAAGCCTTGCAGAATATGTTTTTTGATCATTACAGAAATATGTATCTTGAAAATGTATATCATAAGGTCTCCAGTCTGGAAGAGGAAATTGAAGAATATTCCGAAGAGAAAGAAAGGTTAAAGAATGTTAAGGGCAAATATCTGGAAAAATTTTTAATTTCAATATACCTTGCTTATTCAAACTTTCAGAAAAATTCAACAAAGCACATTGAGCTAAATGTCACTCCGGAAGAATACAAATCAAAAAATAAACTGCTCCTCAGATGCTGGAGCTGGCTGGGCTCTACTACACATATGGTTTTGCTGATAGTATTTTCTGTTATCAACAGGATAGATCTGTATTTGATTGTTACAATTACTCTTGGAAATTTTATTTTTATTATTCTTATGGTCTGGCAAAAATCAGTTATAAAAAATCTGAGCTCCAAGAAATAGTGAGACGTGAGACGCTAGATGTGAGACGTCAAACGTGAAATGTCAAACGTCACGTCAAATGTCAAATGTCAAAAATAAGAGACGAGATACTTAAAAATTTAAAAGCTTTACTAACTTTACAAACTAAAAGAGATGCAGGTGATAATATTAGCTGCGGGTGCGTCGAGGAGATTAAGACCTCTTACCGATACAACTCCGAAATGCCTTTTGAAAGTCGGTAACAAAACTCTTTTGGAAAGAACGATAGTGAATGTTACCGCAAACAGAATAAATGATTTTATAATTGTAACCGGCTACAGGGAAAATATGATAAAAGATTTTTTGAATGAAAAATTTCCCCTCATCAAAAAAATTTTTATTACAAATAGCGATTACGAAAACAATAATAACTCATACTCATTATGGATGACTAAAAATTATGTTAATGGTGATATTATTCTTCTTGATAGTGATATACTTTTTGATGAAAAAATTATTGCCAGGCTGTTGAATTCAAAATACGAAAATTGTCTCGCCGTAAATTTTACTGATAAGCTCGACGAAGAACAAATAAAAGTAATTCTTAATGAAAAAAATAAAATTCTGAAAATCGGAAAAGAAATAGAAATTGATAAATCCGAAGGAGAGTCAATAGGAATTGAGAAGTTTTCGGCATATTTTATGAAAGAGCTATTCGTTATATTGAACAGAAAAATAACAGAAAATATCGTTAACGAGTTTTATGAAGCATCTTTTCAGGAAGTGATTGATAAAAATGATTCAAGGAACACTATATATGCTGTGGATGTTTCAAAATTCACATGTATGGAAATTGATACAGTTCAGGATTATGAAAACGCACAAAAAATTTTACAAAAATAAATGAACAGTAATTACAGAAGACCGGGGCTGTTTGGGGGGTTTACGTTATTCCCTCCTATAATAAAACTGCTGCTGGTTTCTAACATTGCAATATATATAATTTTCAATTTACTTCTTACAGGCTTCTCAGTCGGGAGCACTCCGATTGATATAATCATTACAAAATACTTTGCTCTGAATCCTTTGTCTCCGGTTCTTTTCAAAGATCAGGGGCAGGTTTTTCAGGCAAGTTTTTATCCATGGCAATTATTTACATATATGTTTTTGCACGGAGACTTCTTTCATTTACTTTTTAATATGTTTGCTTTGTGGATGTTCGGTGTGGAACTTGAAAACACATGGGGACCGAAAAGATTTTTAACGTACTATATGATTTGCGGCGTCGGTGCAGGCTTATGTAATTTGCTTATTGCTCCGTTGTTCGGACCATCTGCTCCGACAATCGGAGCTTCAGGAGCGATCTTTGGAATTTTAGTTGCATTCGGTTATTTATTTCCCAACAGGATTATTTACATTTACGGACTAATACCTATCAAAGCGAAATATCTCGTTACCATTTATATGCTCATCGAGTTGTTTTTCAGCGGTGCCGGTTCAAATGATAATATTGCCCACTTTGCTCATCTGGGAGGTGGTGTCGTAGGATTGATTTATCTTCTAATTTTTTATAAAGGTTCATCAATGAAATTTTTTAATAATCCCGGGTTCAAAGATAAATTTTCCTCATATACTTCTTCGAGCAAAAAAGCGTATTCTCCGCCGGTTTATAGTAACGGTACAAATACAAAAAAAGAAGAAGTATCCGAAGCAAAGTATCGTGACTTAGGCTCGACCGATTACAAAAAAGAAATCGAGCTTCAGGAAAAATTAGCACAGGAAAAGATTGATGCTATACTGGACAAGCTCAGTGAAGGTGGATACCAAAGCTTATCCGATGAAGAGAAAAGAATTTTATTTCAGGAAAGTAAAAAGCTGAGATAGAAAATTTTAAGTAATTTATTCAATCAATGCAATCAAATCAATCATTTTCAGTAGATATAAATTCAAAAAAATACTGCAGCGACTTAACTTCATATTCACGTTATATAACCCGCGAAGTAAAAATCGGCAGCGTCCCTCTCGGAGGAAGCTGTCCTGTCCGGATTCAGTCTATGACAACCACCGATACGATGGATACACATGCTACAGTTGAACAATCAATCAGAATTATAGAAGCAGGCGGCGACTATGTCCGTATCACTGCGCCGAGTATTAATGAAGCAAGAAATTTAGAAAACATAAAAAATGAATTGCGAAAAAGAGGATATAAAACACCTTTGATAGCCGATATTCATTTCACTCCTAATGCTGCTGAAGTTGCTGCAAGGATAGTAGAAAAGGTCAGAGTAAACCCCGGAAATTATGCAGATAAGAAAAAATTCAACTTCATTGAATACACTGACGATAGTTATGAATCCGAACTTGAAAGAATCCGTCAAAAATTTTCTCCGTTAGTAAAAATTTGTAAAGAGTATGGAACGGCGATGAGGATCGGTACGAATCACGGTTCATTGTCGGATAGAATTATGAGCCGTTTTGGCGATACACCGCTTGGTATGGTCGAGTCTGCTTTGGAGTTTGTACGAATTTGCGAAGATCTTGATTATCACGAAATTGTATTATCAATGAAAGCAAGCAATCCGAAAGTTATGGTAGAAGCATATCGTCTTCTGATAAATAAAATGGAGTATGAAGATATGAATTATCCGATCCACCTTGGTGTAACAGAAGCAGGCGACGGTGAAGACGGGAGAATTAAATCTGCAATCGGAATAGGATCTCTGCTCGAAGACGGCATAGGCGATACCGTTCGCGTTTCGTTAACTGAAGAGCCGGAGTTTGAAATACCCGTTGCAATAAATTTAGTGAACCGCTATAAAAACAGAAACCATCACAAAGATATTCCACCGATAATAGATAACCCGTTAGACCCTTTTGATTTTAAAAGAAGAAAAACTATTGAAGTCGAAAAAATCGGAGGGCATAATGTCCCTGCAGTAATTGTAAATGCAAATGAAAATATTCTCAAAAATTTTACAGCACTGAATGAATTAGGTTATAACTACAGCGAGTCACTTGACAAATGGAACATAGGTGATATGGCTCCTGATTTTTTATACCTGGGAAAGAACGATATTGACTACAAACTTCCGGGCACATTGAAAAAGATTTTTGATTATGAATACTGGTCTGAATTAGAATTTAAAAATAAAAATGATTCGTTACCCTTATTCAACGTTGATCAATATTTAAATAACGAACAGAAATCTGAGAGGATAAACTTTCTATCAATTTCGATTGAAGATCTGACAGATGAATTGTTAAGCGAAATACGTTCTGATAAAAAATGCGTTATTATTTTAAATTCCGGTAATGCACATGCGATGGCGGAATTAAGAAGAGGCTTCATAGAATTAATTAATAACGAAGTTAAAGCTCCTGTTATAGTTAACCGGGCTTATGAAAACGAAGATGAATTGAGTGAGGAAAATTTTATGCTTTTTACTGCAACAGATGCCGGCGGATTACTGCTGGACGGCTTAGGTGATGGTATCTGGCTCGAGTCAAAAAAATTAAATCTTAAAACTTTAAACAGTATCAGCTTCGGAATTTTGCAGGCAACACGGACAAGAATTTCAAAAACAGACTATATATCTTGTCCTTCATGCGGAAGAACTTTATTCGATCTTCAAATTACCACCGGAATGATTCGTAAGAGAACCGAACATCTAAAAGGTGTTAAGATTGCAATAATGGGATGTATAGTAAACGGACCCGGTGAAATGGCTGATGCAGATTATGGATACGTAGGCAGCGGTCCCGGTAAAATCACATTATATAAAGGAAGAGAAGTTGTAAAGCGAAGTGTGGATACTTATGTTGCAGTGGATGAATTAATAAATTTAATAAAAGAAAACGGTGACTGGGTAGAGCCGGTATAGTTTAGAAAATAGAAATTCTTTTAGTTGCTTTAATAAATATTTCCTCAAAAAACTCAAGGTTAAAATAATCAATGAAAACATTTTTATGGGCTTTGCTATGCATGTTATTTATTTCAAACATTATAAAATCACAACAAACAACTGAGCCATATTCAATAGAATTGGAACGCATCTTTATGCCGGGCTCACCTTCAATACATTCATTTGCTTTTGCAGAGTCAAACGGTAAATGGCTTTTCATCGGGGGCAGAACAAATGGTCTTCACGGATTCAGTGCAGGTGATGCTTTCCCAAAACAATATGCGAATAAAAATATTTTTGTAGTCAATCCAAACACATCACAAACATGGTCAAGAAATATTTTTTCGGATATCTCTTACACTATTGCCGATCCTTTTCGTTCGACCAATATGCAGCATTTTCAGGATGGAAATAAATTGTATATAATCGGCGGATATGGATTTGACAGTATATCCGGCGGCTTCGTTACATTTTCAACCTTAACTGTTATTGATGTGGAACAAGTGATTCAGGCAGTTTCTACGGGTGCATCAGTTTCAAATTATATAAGACAGATTACCGACAGCAGGATGCAGGTATGCGGAGGTGAATTACAAAAGCTTGGAGAATATTTTTATTTAGTAGGAGGGCATAAATTTACCGGATATTATCATCCATTCGATAATGAACAGGTCTACTCAGATCAAATCAAAAAATTTAAAATACTTGATGACGGCATAAACTTAAGCGTTGCTAATTACTCGGCTTCTACGGACACTATTGAATTTCACAGGAGGGACATGAACGTTGTTCCCGCGATAAAACCTGACGGCATTTCACACTATGCGATTCTTTACGGTGGAGTTTTCAGACATGGTGTAGATCTTCCTTTTTTAAATCCGGTTTATATAGACGCTGCAGGCAATGTTGTTGATTATAGTTTCGATCAGAAGATGAGCCAGTATACATGTTCCTATCTAAGTGCCTTTAATGTAAATGACGGCAGCATGCATACAACATTTTTCGGAGGGATGAGTGTTTATTACTACAATGAGATAACTCAAATGCAAGTGTATGATTCTCTGGTTCCTTTCATAGATGATATCACGACATTAACAAAGAATGCTTCGGGTGTTTCGGATGAATTAATATCGGTTACCAAGATGCCGACATTTCTGGGTACCAATGCTCGATTTATATTTAATGAAGCAGTTCCGCATTTTAATAATAAAGTAATTAAGTTAAACGAATTGACCGGAAGAACTTTTGCCGGTTACATTTATGGAGGGATCAGGGCACTTCTTCCGAATAATACTCCAAGTTTTCCGAGTGATTATATTCTGAAAGTTTATATAACTCCGAAATCTATTAACATTAATCCGATTGGAAATACTATTCCGGCCGAATTTGCTCTCGATCAAAATTTTCCAAACCCGTTTAACCCTGTAACGAAAATAAAATTTAATTTACCATCAAGCTCTGAAATAAAATTAAATGTGTATGACGGCCTGGGAAGGTTAGTCACAAATCTCGTAGACTCCAGACTCAATGCAGGTGTTTACGAAGTTGATTGGGATGCAAATAATTTCACGTCAGGAATATATTTTTACCGCATAGATATTAATAATCCTTCATCAGGTATTTTTTCACAAACAAAAAAAATGCTTCTAATAAAATAATCCCCGGACAACTGCTGAATTACTTACTTTCATAAACTTAAAATTTTACAATATCCCATAAAGAGATATTTATACTCATTACTGCTTTAAATTTTATATTTTGTTTTTCAGAAAACTGATTATCAAATACACAACCTTATACAATTGAGCTCGAGCAAATCAGTATGCCCGGAACTCAGGCAATAAATTCATTAGCTTCGCTCAATCCAATGGGAAATGGCTGTTTATCGGCGGAAGAACGAACGGTTTGCACGGATGAAGAAGATGTTTTTAGTAAAATAGATGACAAATGTCCCATTAAAGTTATTAAAATTATCCTCTGCGGCGATGGATTTTTACCTATTAATTTTGAATATTTATAATCATTGTTCCATCCAAGGAAATAAAAGGAGACAAAATGAAAAACATTATTTTCAAATCGGTAATAGCTTTAACTTCTGCTTTTGTATTCTCATTGTTGTTTGTTACACTTTCCGGTTGGAATACATACAATGAAAATACAATCACAAATTTTTACTATTACAAAGACCAGCCACATTATTTAAATCTCAAGCTTGAAAAGGTATTTTTTAAAATAAACAAGCCCGTTTCAAAGGACGAATTTAAAAATTTATTCGGTCCTTATACAAATCTGTTTTCGGTCTCAGATTTTGAAGAAAATGAAAAAAGACAAATCGTTAACGTAAATCAATTCATGAGTGAACCTATTCCAATAAGCAAGTGAGGAAGAGACGGATTTATACTTTTTTAAGCAAAGACAAAGGTCACAAAGAAATGAAAAACATTTATAATGACATTCAAACTTATTCACTGTGGAGGATACAGCTTGATGTCTATTTTAGAAACAAAAACTAAAAGGAGACAAAATGAAACACATTATTTTCAAATTGGTAATAGCTTTATTGTTTGTGTTCTTACTCGTTGTGAATTCATTTTCGCAATGGATGGAGCAAGTTTCAAACACAACACAATTTTTATTTTCTATTTCCGTACCTAATGAAAATGTTGCATGGGCTGCAGGAGTAGGAGGAGCTGTTGTAAAAACAACTAACGGAGGAACAAACTGGATTGACGTTTCGCTTCCTTCGGGTAAGGAGATTTTCACAATATTTGCTGTAGATTCAAACCTTGCAGTGTGCAACGGAACAAACGTGTTTTCAGGTTCAGGTGATTCATCCTATGTTTACAGGACTTCTGATGGAGGACTGAACTGGAGTCTTGTATTCGTTCAGCCGGGAGGTTTTCTTGATGGTATAATTATGTTTGATGCTTTGAATGGATTTATGAATGGTGATCCTGTTGGGGGAAGATGGTCTTTATTTAAAACAATTGATGGAGGAATTACCTGGGATTCTACAGGAATGTATCTTGTTCAGGATGGATCTGAATTGGGATGGAATAACGGTATCTATAATATCGGCTCAACCGTTTGGTTTGGCACAAATAATTCCAGGATATATAAATCTTCCGACCTCATAAATTGGGAAAATCAGCCGACTCCTGGAACTATTTTTTCAAGCAATGTTGTCTTCTCGAATCCACTGAGAGGATATACAAATGGCTCATCGACAACAAATGGAGGAACAAACTGGGTTCCATTTTCTTCGCCTGATACTAATCTTATAATAAGCATTGCCGGTTATAATAATTTTGTTTGGGCATTAACAGGAGATTTTAATTCCCTGTTTTTGCCAAATATTTATTACTCAACTAATGGTGGTAGCTCATTTGCATTGCAATACATTTCGCCATCAGGAAACAATTTTGAAATTGTCCGAGCAAGAACCGTAGCAAGCCGTCTTGTGCTTTATGTAATTAGAGATAATGGAAGCATCGCGAGGTATTCTGAGGATATTCCATTACCCGTTGAGCTTACTTCATTCACTTCAATTGTCAACAGAAGAGATGTAACTTTAAATTGGACGACTTCTTCAGAAAGAAATAATTCCGGATTTGAAATCGAGCGGTCAAACGTCAAAGGTCAAACGTCAAACGATTGGAGCAAAATAGGATTTGTGAATGGACAGGGAACAATTTCTTCTTCACAAAATTATTCTTTTACTGACAGAGGATTGAATTCCGGAAAGTATAACTATAGATTAAAGCAAGTTGACTTCAACGGAAACTTTGAATATTTCAACTTGAGCAATGATGTTGGAATCGGATTTCCGAATAAATTTGATTTGTCACAAAACTATCCGAATCCTTTCAATCCGTCCACAAAGTTTAATTATGATATACCGTTCGATGGTAAAGTCAGCTTAAAATTATTTGATATGTCAGGAAGAGAAGTCGCAACAATTGTTAACGACGTTCAAGCTGCAGGTTATTACACTGTAAACTTCAACGCTTCTAGCTTAGCAAGTGGTGTTTACTTCTACACAATAAGTGCTCAAGCAATCGGAAATAATTTCGTTGAGACGAAGAAGATGATGCTTGTCAAATAAGCACATTTGTCCCCTCAGAAATGTTAATTTTACAAAATAACATAAAAAGTGGAGGGGAAAGTGGAAAAGATCAAAGAGCGTCAATTGCATAAATCTTCTGAGGGAGAGTTCATATTTGCGATGCTTCAGGAATATGAACTTTCACCAAAGGAGAGTGAATCAATATTAGAGACAGCAAAACGATGTTTAATCCGGGATAATATTTTAAAGGAGAGATAGAAGTATCGTTCCAATTTTTTAACTTAAACCTTTTGAAAAATGAACTTAAAAATTATCACTTCGCCTCTAGTATTCTCATTGTTGTTTGTTACACTTTCCGGTTGGAATACATACAATGAAAATACAATTACAAATTTTTACTATTACAAAGACCAGCCACATTATTTAAATCTCAAGCTTGACAAGATATTTTTTAAATTAAATCATCCGGTTTCAAAAGATGAATTTAAAAATTTATTCGGTCCTTATGCAAATCTATTATTGGTCTCAGATTTTGAAGAAAATGAAAAAAGACAGATCGTGAACGTAAATCAATTCATGAGCGAACCGGATGTTCAGATTATGCTCGACAATCTTAAGTCTTCAAATCTTTTTCAATATGCTTCTCCGGTATATTCAATGCCGGAAGGAGAAGGAAATCCAAATACACTAATCGGTGTCGAAGATGAAATAATCGTTCAATTTAAACCGCACTTAACTGAAAAGCAAATAAATTCTTTCATCAAAAATAAAAACTTGTCATTTGTTCAGGAATTAGATTTGAGCGGAGGTAAATCTTTTATATTCAAAGTTCCAATCAATACTTTTTCAATTGATGTTGCTAATGAAGTGTATGCCAGCGGATTTGTAAACTATTCGGAACCGAATTTTTTCTGTACAAATACAGCTCATTACATGCCCAATGATCCTTATTTCCCTAATCAATGGGCATTGAGGAATCTGGGAAATAATATTCCCGGGGGTGTAATGGGAATTCCAGGTTGTGATATGAGACTTGATAGTGCCTGGGATTTCTCTTTAGGAGAAAGCCATGTAAAAATAGCATTTGTTGATAGCGGTATCGATACTCTGCATGAAGATCTTGCTGCTAACATGGTTCCTAATTCACAATATGATTTTTTTAATAATGACCCCTATGCTATTGATGAATTTGGTCACGGCACTTGCTGTGCAGGAATTGCTGCTGCTGTAGGAAATAATTCGTTAGGAATATCCGGAGTTGCACCAAACTGTAAAATGATAGCCATAAAAAGTACAAATGCATTTGGAGGTGGAAATACTGCTGCATACACTAACGGTCTAATCTATGCCAGGCAAATTGGTAGTTGGGTAAGCAGTAATTCTTGGGGAACGACGGTATCATCAAGTATTGATAATGCCATTCTGGATGGAGTAACGATGGGAAGAAATGGTAAAGGAATGATATTCTGTTTCTCATCAGGAAACGGTAACACTTCAACACTTGCTTATCCTGCATCAAACCCCAACGTAATATCTATCGGAGGTATAAGCCCATGCAATCAAAGAAAATCTCCTACAAGTTGTGACGGTGAGACTGATTGGTTGGGGTCTAATTATGGAACCGGCTTAGACGTTGTGGCTCCCGGCGTAAAAATATTTACAACTAGTAAAACAGGGGCGATTTTATTTGGAGATAGTTCTTATACTGGTGGATTTGGTAGAACTTCAAGTGCTTGTGCGAATGTGGCGGGGGTATGCGCTCTCATATTATCTGAAGATTCTACTCTGAGCTGGGATTCAGTCAGATCTATTTTAAATCATACTGCCGATAAGGTTGGAACATACTCTTATACCTCCCCAGGTCCGCTCCCGAATCTTGGAAACACGTGGAATAATGAAATGGGTTATGGAAAGGTTAATGCTTATAATGCACTATATTATGTCGATGTTGTATTACCCGTTGAGCTTGCTTCATTCACTTCAATTGTCAACAGAAGAGATGTAACTTTAAATTGGACGACTGCTTCAGAAAGAAATAATTCGGGATTTGATATTGAAAGATCAATAGTGAATCCCCAAGTCTCGGGATGGTCAAAGGTTGGTTTCGTTCAGGGAAACGGAACAACATCTTCACAAAATAGCTATTCATTTGTTGACAGAGGATTGAATTCCGGAAAGTATAACTATAGATTAAAGCAAGTTGACTTCAACGGAAACTTTGAATACTTCAACTTAAGCAATGAAGTTGGTATCGGAATTCCGACAACATTCGACCTAACTCAAAACTATCCGAACCCATTCAATCCATCAACGAAAATTAATTATGATATACCATTCGACGGAAAAGTAAGCTTGAAGTTATTTGATATTTCAGGAAAAGAAGTTGCAACGCTTGTAAATAAGTTTCAGACGACAGGTTACTATACAATTACATTTAATGGAGCTAATCTTTCAAGCGGGATTTATTTTTATAAATTTCAGACAGATGGATTTAGTGAGACGAAGAGGATGACTTTGATAAAGTAATTAGTAGTGAGTATCAGGTATTAAGTAAAAAGTTGGGAAAGAAATATCTCAGCTTTTTGCAATAATCCGCCGAGTCAGATAAAACACGAGACTCGGCGGGGACAATGAAATTTATTTTATGAAAAGGCCGGCATTTGTCGGCTTTTTCATTTTATAACAGATTTTAAATTTTTATATTTGAACAATCTGAAAATTAAATTCATCAAACATGAAAACGAAACAGGATTATCTTAAAGAAACGATTCAGCACATTGACATAAAAAAACATAACGTTGTTTCGTTGGTCGAAGATATGCAGGATATGGCTTTCTCTTCACGCGAGCTTGCAACTGCAGCCAAATATTATGATATGATGCTTGCCGATAAAAATTGCTCTGTAATGCTTTGCCTTGCCGGTTCGTTATTTTCCGCAGGGCTGAAAAATGTTGTCGTTGACATGATTAGAAATAATATGGTAGATGCGATCGTATCAACAGGTGCAATCATAACCGATCAGGATTTTTTTGAAGGGCTTGGGTTCAAGCACTACAAGGGTTCGCAGTTTGTTGATGATAATGAAATGCGTGAGCTGATGATTGACAGGATTTATGATACATATATTGATGAGGAAGATCTTAGAGTTTGCGATATGACTATTGCAAAAATATGTGAGACACTAGAGCACCGACCTTATTCTTCACGCGAATTTATCTGGCACATGGGTGAGTATCTTTCAAAGCATGGAAAGAATAAAGACTCTGTTGTGCTTGCATGTTATGAACATAATGTTCCGATTTTTGTCCCGGCATTTTCTGACTGCTCCGCAGGATTCGGATTTGTTCATCACCAATTTAATAACCCTGAATCTCATGTATCTTTGGATTCTGCAAAAGATTTTCTTGAGCTTACTAAAATAAAACTTGAAGCAAATGAATCGGGTTTGTTTATGGTCGGGGGCGGTGTTCCGAAAAACTTCGCACAGGATACGGTTGTAGCTGCAGAAATTTTAAACAAGGAAGTTCCGATGCATAAGTATGCAATACAGATCACTGTAGCCGATGACAGGGACGGAGCATTGTCAGGTTCAACACTTAAGGAAGCGAGCTCATGGGGAAAAGTTGATATGACGTATGAACAAATGGTTTATTGCGAAGCTACGATTGCAATGCCGCTGATAGCAGGATATGCTTATCATAAAGGCAACTGGAAAAACAGAAAGAAATGGGAATTTCAGAAAATGTTTTTGAAAGAATCTGTTGAAGCATAAGTTTTTTTGCTAAATAGAATTTAGCTTGCAATTGAGGGAGCTGTCCAAAAGTCAATGTTGTTTTAAAACACAAAGTTCACAAAGAAGCCACAAAGTTCACAAAGTTTTTATTTCTTAAAAAAATATAAGTTTTTCTATTTTTTTTCTTAGTGTTCTTAGTGTGTTTCCTTTGTGAGCTTTGTGGTTAAAAAAGAGTTTTGGGACAGCCCGAGTAAAACTAAAAAATGTTTTTAATTTATAAGCGGTTCTTCGATGCCGCTTTCTTTATATACAGATATCAATATTGAACAAGACCTAAATTCAGACTATATTTAGTCTAACTTAAAAAGTTATTATGAGCTTAAAAGATTCAATAAAACCTATCAGCTATTTAAAAGCGAATGCAGCTAAAGTAATTAAAGATGTATCTGAAAACGGAAAGACATTATACATTACACAAAACGGTGAAGCTAAGGTTGTAGTTCAGAGTATTACTGACTATGAGAAGACTCAGGATACTCTTACAATGCTTAAGATATTGGCTCTTGGGGAAGAAGACATTAAAAAAGGAAATTACAGACCGGCAAAAGAAGTTTTTGCTGATCTTAAAAAGAAAATCCAAAAGCTAAAAAATGAAGTATGAAGTCCAGTTTATTTCTGATGCTGAAAAAGATATAAACGAAATTTATGAATATGTCGCATCAAATGATTCTAAATTTAATGCCGAAAAGTTGATTGATAAGTTGATCCAAAAATGTTCAGACTTAGACAGGTTTCCAAACAGAGGTCATAAACTCACGGAATTGGAATATTTAGAAGGGAAAAATTATCTTGAAATACATTATAAGCCTTACAGAATTATATACAGGATAAATGAAAGAGTTGTTTTCGTTCATTGCATTCTGGACGGAAGAAGAAATTTGAACGACCTACTTCATCAGAGACTTTTAAGTTAAACTATTTATTTCTAAATTTCTGTAAAACTCCTCATTAAAAAGTGTATATTCAAATTTTAATTCAGAAAATTAACCTTCCCTGTTTCAACGTCATAAATTCCGCCGACAATTTTTATTTTATTTTCAGTTTCCATTTCTGACAATATAGCACTTCTTTTTCTGATCCCTTCTACGCCGAGTTTTACATTATTGATAGTTACGTTTTCTATAAACTTAATATTCTTACTGTTCCTTTCTGATATTGTCTCTGTTTCATATTCAATGGAAGGTTTGATCTTTTCGATTAATGAGGTTAAGTGACCGAGTTTGATATTATCGCATGCTCCTGTAATTGCTCCGCAGTTTGTATGACCTAAAACAACAATCAGCTTCGAACCCGCTATTTTACAGGCAAATTCCATGCTGCCTAAAATATCATCGTTTAAAATATTTCCGGCAATGCGAATGCTAAAAATATCTCCAAGCCCTTGATCAAAAATTAATTCAGCTGAGGTTCTTGAATCTATACAGCTTAATATAGCAGCAAAAGGAAACTGGTCGGTTGAAGTTTCATTTATCTGTTCTAATAAATTACGATGGGCTTTAATATTGTTGACAAATCTCCGGTTACCTTCTCTCAGTCTATCCAGGGCAAGATCAGGTGTAAGTGATTGCTGTGTTTTTTTCGTTTGAGTATCCAATAAATTTTGAGGATTTATAAAAAATGTTTTAATCTAATCAAACTCATTCATCACCTCCTCAATACTCTTTGTATTTTGATAACAAGTTAAAACCTTCTGAAGAACGTCGTCTACTATAGAATCAGGACAGGATGCACCACTTGTCAGAATAATCTTCACAGGATTTTTTTGAGGCAGAAAATTTTGCGTGACAATTTCAGATTGATTGTTAAAATCGAAGTGACTGATAATATCTTTTGAAAGTATTTTATTTTCAGATGAAATGAAGTATGTTGGTAACTTGTCTTCGAAAAGTTCAACAATGTGAGAAGTATTTGAGCTATTATACCCTCCGACAACAATAGCTATATCAGCATTTTTTTCAAGCAAGCCATAGGTTGCTTTTTGATTATCATGAGTAGCATAACATAAAGTGTCCCGCGTATCTGCAAAATGTTCTTTAATACTTTCATATCCGAATTTCTTCAGCATAATTTCTTTAAGATAATCGGTAATCGATTGAGTTTCCGTAGCGAGCATAGTTGTTTGGTTTACTACACCTATTCTGTTAAGATGTATTTGCGGGTCAAAGTCAGGTGAATACCTGCCGTTAAAGAATTCATAAAATTTATATTTGCTGACTTCTCCCGTAATAATTTTACCCAATAGTTTCGCTTCTTCAATATCGCGGATAATCAATGTAGGAGCCGATTCCTTGCTGTGTGAAAAAGTTGCGCGGGTTTCTTCATGCCTGTATTTTCCGTGAACAATAATTGTAAAGTTATCTTTCCCTAATGAGTCTGCTCTGTTCCAGACTTTCTCAACAAAAGGACAGGTAGTATTATATTTCAATGGATTGATACCAACTTCAGAAAGCTTATTTTTAATTTCAATGGTCGTACCGAAAGCAGGAATAATCACAATGTCATCTTCATCCAGTTCGCTCCAGTCAATCAGCTGCTTGCCCGAAGTATCCATTAAAAATTTTATTCCACGGTTAATTAAATCGTTATTGACATCAGAATTATGTATCATTTCACTGAGAAGAAAAATTCTTTTGTCGGGATTTTCTTCGATAGCTCTGTATGAAATTTCGATAGCATTTTCGACACCGTAACAAAATCCAAAATGTCTCGCGATATAAAAAATTACCGGACCGAAATTTAATTCTGTAGGAGAGTAATCTTTTTTACGCGGATCGTTAAGTTTTCTCGAATGTTTTATTTTCGAAATTACAGGACTACGGTAAAATATTGGTATGTCGAATGTTTTCATTTATTTCTTTGTAATTGTTCTAAATCTGCTATATCTTTTTTCCTTCCAACTGCTTTTTTATTTATCTTTAAATCTTCTAAATTTAAAAAATTTACATTTAAACCATCAATTGTTTTTACTTCTTTGTTTTTAAAACTTTCATCAAAGTTCAATGCCTCTACAGAAGTCAGTATATCAATTCTAACAGGAGGATATCCAATTTGAAATATTAAATCACTTGAAGTAAAATCTCTTTCACTGATTTCATTTATAGGAAACCCAAAGTTTTTAATTACATTAAAAACTTTACCGGCATTTAAATTATTGTTTCTTATCCAAAAATCTATATCTCCGGTATTTCTGGGATGTCCATGAAATGCCATTGCGAATGCTCCAACAATTAAGTAGTCGGCATTATTTTCGTTTAGTAATTCTATAAACTCTCTGTAATCTTGGTGTAACTTTTCCATATAAAGATTGTCTTAAAAATTCAACTGCTGCAATTCTTTCCTCATGACTTCGGGTTTTCCAGTATTCATAATCCACCGGAGCTTCTTTAATGGGTCCTTTGTATGTTAATTTTTTTACTAAACGAAATTCCATTATTGAAATTTATTATTTTATTGATAAGCCGCTATTCCCGTTACATCTTCTCCAAGTATAAGCGTATGCATCTCATGTGTTCCTTCATAAGTCTTTACCGATTCTATATTTGCAAGGTGTCTCATTATCGGATATTCATCGAGAATTCCGTTAGCTCCAAGCATCTCTCTTGCCATGCTGGCAATGTTCTTTGCGATCTCGCAATTATTTCTCTTTGCAAGCGAAACCTGCTGTGGTCTCATCTTTCCCGAGTCTTTTAATTTTCCAAGCTGGTAACAAAGCAATTGAGCTTTGGTAATTTCAGTGAGCATATAGGCTAACTTTTCCTGTGTGATTTGAAATGATGCAATAGGTTTGCCGAATTGAATTCTCGACAAAGAATAATTTAAAGCAGTGTTATAACATTCCATCGCCAGTCCGAGTGTGCCCCATGCGATTCCGTATCTTGCCTGAGTCAGGCACATCAGCGGAGATTTTAATCCGCCGCTGTTAGGTAATAAATTTTCTTCGGGAATAAAACAATCTTCGAAAACCAATTCGGAAGTTATAGAAGCTCTCAAAGAAAGTTTTCCTTTCATCTCCGGAGCCGTAAATCCTTTAGTTCCTTTATCAACTAAGAAGCCCCTTACCTTATCGTCTAACTTAGCCCAGACGACTGCTACATCTGCTATAGTTCCGTTAGTTATCCACATCTTTGCACCGTTTAAAATAAAACCGCTGTCTGTTTTTTCTGCTTTTGTAATCATACCACCCGGATTGCTTCCGTAATCCGGCTCTGTTAATCCGAAGCATCCGATGAATTCACCTTTCGCAAGTTTCGGTAAATATTTTTTCCTTTGCTCCTCACTTCCGAAAGTAAAAATCGGATACATCACAAGTCCCGACTGCACTGAGGCAAAACTTCTCACACCGCTGTCCCCTCTTTCAAGCTCCTGCATTATCAATCCGTAAGAAATATTGTTGATGCCCATTCCTCCGTATTCGACAGGGAGTGTCGGACCGAATATTCCCAGCTCCGCCATCTTAGGAATTAATTGTGTTGGAAACTGCATCTCCTGATTATATTCTTCAATGATTGGTATTACTTCTTCATTTACAAAATCCCTCACAGTGTCCCGGATTGATTTCTCTTCATCAGTAAGCATATCGTCAATGTCATAATAATCTAATCCTTTATATGTCCCGACAGTTTGCATTTTTTATTTTCCCTTCTGTATTTAGTTCTTTATTGTTTTAAATAATTTTTAATTTCATTTGTAAAGAAATCGGATATTTCAAATTTATTAATTAAATCTTTTGGTTTTAAATGATTTGATATGGATTCATCTCTTATATCATCAACATAAACAATCGTTTCAGTATAAGTTATTTCAGATATATTCGATAAAAGCTTTTTGCTCAATTGAAAAATATTTTTTAAAGGTAAAATGTTTTTTGCAATATAATATAAATCATAATAATCTCTTATAGTGTTTCGCTGGGTCAATGCATTTAATTTCATTACTGAAATAATTTCGACCGTTGCTATATTAGTTTCTTTATATTTTACAGAATTTTCTTTTAATATAAATGGAAACATTACTGAACCGGTCGTAAAAAAAGTAACTTTTATTCCTTTAATCAAAAAATCC
The DNA here is from genome assembly GCA_030855105.1 of Bacteroidota bacterium. Lineage (GTDB taxonomy): Bacteria > Bacteroidota > Ignavibacteria > Tepidaquicellales > Tepidaquicellaceae > JAGPCH01. Next base: position 41,107 of record JALYRX010000023.1, read on the forward strand.
AGTTGATGGTCATCATCCTGCTTTATAATTTTATAATTTCCTTTAAATTTTTTGTCAATAAACTTTTTGATTGTATTTGAATTTAAAAACTCGCCATCATATATAAAATCTAAATCTTCCAATAACCTGTGCTGAATTTGAACCGATAAGGCTGTTCCTCCTACCAAGGTGTAATCATTTAAAAATTTTTCTTTTGCTAATAGCTCAAAAACAGTTTTTGTTTCATTGGTAATGAAATCTATATTCAAAGCTCATTTTATAATATTACTTTCTTAATAAAATTTATTCTCTTTTTATATTTGCCTGTTTTTTCCAATTCATTTACTATATTTGCAAAACTTTCTTTGCTGACCAATTTCAAAATTTTTTTATAATCATCAAGATCGCCGTATAATATCACATTTTGAATTACAATATCTTCATTGAGATTTATACTTTTTTTATAATTCCAAAAAATATGATGTGCAAAATCAGAAATATTTATTAATCTGTCACTCAATAACTATTCCTCTAAAGTTTTTATTTTTGAATAATTCTTATCATTCGTTTTGAATGTTACTTTTATCCCGCTCTTTAAATATTTTATGCTGCTTACCTGGGCAAGCTTATATATCATGCTTACTTTTTTATGTTCATCCGGTTTCAGCTTGATTGTTCGTTCAATATTGTTTTTGTTTAGTTCTTCTTTAATTTTTTCCATCAGTGAACTAATGTTCAACCCTTTTTCTGCTGATATAAAAGCCGAATCTTTAAACTCTGACTTTAAATTGGAGATTAACTCCGAATCTTCAAGCATATCAACTTTATTGAATACATTTAATATAATTTTATTTTCGGCGCCGATTTCTTTTAACGTGTCTCTCACAACTTCCATCTGTTCCTCAAAGTTCTGATTAGAAATATCAATTACATGAAGCAGCAAATCGGATTCTATTACTTCCGACAATGTTGATTTAAAAGATTCAATCAATTTATGAGGAAGGTTTTTTATGAAGCCAACTGTATCTGAAATTAAAACCTTCTTTGGAAATTTGGTTTCCTTTGACCCGTCCGAGACAAGCAGCTCTAAACTTTTTGTTGATGTATCGAGTGTCGCAAAAAGTTTATTCTCAACATAAACATCCGCTCCGGTCAGCGTATTCAGAAGCGTTGATTTTCCTACGTTCGTATAGCCCACTAAAGAAATTCTGAAGAAATTTTTTCTTTCAGCCGATTGCGTTTTCTTTTGCTCGGAAACTTTTGTCAGTTTTTCTTTTAGAACTGAAATTCTTGCACCTATCATTCTTCTGTCCGTTTCTATCTGAGTTTCTCCGGGACCTTTTGTTCCGATACCTCCGAATTGCTTCGAAAGGTGTGTCCATTGTCTCGTCAGTCTCGGCAAAGTATACTCAAGTTGTGCAAGCTCTACTTGTAGTTTTGCCTGTGCAGTTCTCGCATTGGATGCAAAGATATCCAAAATCAAATTTGACTTATCAATAATCTTACACTTTATTTTTTCCTCTAGATTTCTTAACTGCGTGTAAGCTAATTCATTTTCGAAAATTACAAGAACAATATTATTTTGTTCAACATATTCTGTAATCTCTTCAGTCTTACCTTTACCGATCATATATCTGGAATCATAAGTATCGTTTTGCTGGTAGTATGTTTTTACTACATCCGCTCCGGCGGTTTCAGCTAAAAATTTTAGCTCTTCAAGGGAATCTTCCGAATGATAATTCTTTTTATCCCTGCGGTTGGAATAACAAACTAATACTGTCTTTTCTGATGGCTTACCGGTTTCTTTTAAATTCAACTTATATTGATTTATATAAAATTACTTAAATTGTGAATGAGATTAAAGTCAAAGATTGAATTGCAGAACAGATAACTTAATGCCGCCGATAAAATTAAATCTTATCTTTGTATAAAGTATAAAAAAATTCACTGGTAATATTTTGACTCGTTTAAAAAGAAAATCTGTCAGATTTAATAAATCCATTCATTGTACACGTCAAAATTTAATTTTGTGGTGTGCAGAGAAATCTATTTTTGTTAAAATAAATATTGTCCTTTTTAAATTTTAAATATATATTTTGTATACAAAGCTATAGATCACCTCAAATTACACATTAATTTAAACAATCAAAAAAATGAAACCCTCTACTAAAATTTTATTATTTGCAATCTCCTTTTGTTGTTTCTTTCAGGAAATCAGATTCAGCAAAGAAGGAGCTGTAAATATCCAAAAATCCTTGTTCGCTCAGGATAATACCAATTCAATTTGGTCAGATGTTACAGAAATTAGTTTTACGTTAAAAGGTGAAAGAAGAATTTTACCTTTGAAATACAGAACTGTAAAAACAGATTTTAACAATTTAAACAATATTCTCGGATCGGCTCCGTTTGAATTGAGTGAAAGAGCAAGAAATTCACCATTTATTATTGAGCTTCCTGCTCCTGATGGTACATTGTCAAAATTTCTAGTTACTGAATATTCAATGATGGAGCCGGGACTTGCTGCTCAATTCCCCGAAATAAAAACTTATAACATAAAAGGAATCGATGATCCGTATGCAACCGGAAAAATTGATCTTACAATTTCCGGATTTCATGCAATGGTTTTAACTCCCAACGGTGATTATTTTATTGACCCTTATAGTTCGGATGAAAAAGAAATTTACATAAGTTATTATAAATCGGATTTTTCGAGTAAAGAAAAGTTTGAGTGTTATGTAAATGAAGAAATCATTAATGATGGTACCGGTAATAACTCCATATTAACAGGTCAGCAACTGAGAACTTACCGGCTTGCATGCGCCGCTACAGGTGAATACACAGCTTTCTTCGGAGGAACTGTTACACAGGGTTTGTCTGCGATTGTTACGGCTGTTAACAGAGTCAATGGAGTTTACGAGCGTGATGCGTCAGTCAGGATGACATTGGTTGCAAATAATAATTTATTGATTTATACAAATCCATCTACAGATCCCTACACAAACAACAACGGCGGAGCAATGCTTAATCAAAATCAAACTACATGTACAAATGTTATCGGTTCGGCTAATTATGACATAGGTCATGTATTCAGTACTGGCGGCGGTGGAGTGGCAGGGCTGGGTGTTGTTTGTATTAATGGAAGTAAGGCATTTGGAGTAACAGGGCTTCCAACTCCTGTCGGAGATCCGTTTTATATAGATTATGTAGCGCATGAAATAGGACATCAGTTCAGCGGAAATCATACTTTTAACGGTACAGGATGTGGCGGCACAAACGGTTCAACAGCATGGGAGCCGGGAAGCGGTAGCACAATCATGGCTTATGCCGGCATTTGCGGGGCAGACGACCTTCAACCTAATAGTGATGCTTATTTTCATTCGGGTAGTGTAACCGAGATAACAAATTATACACAATTTAGCAATGGAAGTACATGCCCTGTAGTTACTAATACCGGAAATACACCTCCTACTGTTACAGTTCCGACAAGCGGTTTTACAATTCCAATTAATACTCCGTTTCAATTAACAGGATCTGCTACAGATGTTGAAAACCCCGGTTCACTAACTTATTGCTGGGAAGAATTTGATATAGGTCCTGCAGGCTCTCCAAACAGCCCTTCAGGCAATGCACCGATTTTCCGATCATTTTCACCTGTAGTCAGCCCGTCGAGAACATTTCCTAAACTCAGTAATCTTGTAACTAATACACAGACGATCGGAGAAATATTACCTTCTTATACAAGGAATCTGAATTTCCGTCTTACCGTAAGGGATAATAGTGTTGGTGGCGGCGGAATAAATTTTGGTTCAGTTTCATTTGCAGTAAACTCAACCGGCGGCGCATTCTTAGTTACACAGCCAAACACAAATGTTAACTGGAATTCCGGTGTTCCACAAACCGTAACATGGAATGCTGGCAGCACAGCTTCTGCTCCTTTTAATGTATCTTTGGTTAACATAAAACTTTCAACAAACGGAGGAAACACATTTGCTACAACATTATTAGCTAATACTCCCAATGACGGTTCACAATCGGTCACACTTCCAAATATAAGTATAACCAACGCAAGAATTAAAGTTGAAGCAGTCGGAAACATTTTCTTCGATATCTCAAATACAAACTTTACAATTACAGGTACAGCTTTACCTGTAATAACTCATACTCCTTTAACTGACATGCTAAAGCAAAATTGGCCTGCGACTGTTAATGCGGTTATATCATCGACATCAGGATTGGATTCATCGTGGGTAATCTGGTATAAAAATACCACAGCAAATACAAAAGAGTTTAAGCTTATTAATACATCGGGAAATAATTACTCCGCGCCATTTAATTCATTAAATTCGGATGTAGTTGTAGGGGATTTTATTTATTACAAAATATTTGCTCAAAATAATTCTGCCTCCCATGAAAAAGATTCTACTGTACTTTATAGTTTTAAAATTATAGACGGTTCGCTCTGTCAGGCATTTACTTCTACAACCTTTCCACCTTCAGGATGGAGCATACAATTTCCTGTTTTGCAAAATTATTGGTTAAGAAGTTCAGCCAGTGCCTACGGAGTCGGTAACGGATCCGCAAGGTTTGCTTTCTGGAATGCACCGGTTGACACAATTCAATCTATGGTTACACATACTTTTAGTAATACAATCGCAGGTGATAGTTTGAATTTTGATAATGCTTATGCACCATTTTCCTCCGGAACAGATTCTTTAAGAATTGAAACTTCTACAGATGCAGGTGCATCCTATACGGTTCTTGAAAGACTCTGGGGTGACGAAGTATCCGGAATCGGAGGGAATTCATTAAACACCCGGGCAACATTAGTTACCCAATATATTTCTCCGGCAAGTACCGAATGGATTTCAAGAAAATTTGCGTTACCGGTGGGAACGAATAAAATAAAATTCAGAGCCCGAAGCGGCTCCGGAAATAATCTCTTCCTCGACAATATTTGTGTCAGTAGTTTTGTTGCCGCAGCACCTTCGACTATTACTCTTGCACCGCAAGGATTTTATAATACATCCACACTTAACCTGAATATGCGCGATACCGTAAGTGTTTATCTAAGAAATACTACAGTTCCGTTTGCGATAGCGGACTCAGGAAAAACTGTTATTGATTCGGTTACTTTATCCGGCTCACTTACATTTAACTCTGCTCCGACCGGTACATATTATGTTGTAGTCAGACATAGAAACAGTATTGAAACATGGAGTAAGTCAGGCGGGGAATCATATGTAATGGGAACTGCTTTTAGTTACGATTTCACTTCTGCCATTACCCAGGCATTTGGAAATAATTTAATTCTCAGATCAACAGAGTATTGCATATACAGCGGTGATGTAAATCAGGATTACAGTATAGATCTGTCCGACCTCGCACAAATAGACAACGCACTTAGTAATTTTGCAAACGGTTATGTTCCTGAAGATTTAAACGGAGATTTCTTTGTTGATTTAGCCGACTATACTTTTGCGGATAATAATGCCGCTAACTTTGTAACGAGAATTGCACCTCCGGGAGCAGAGCCGCCTCCATTATCTAAAAGAATTAAGACTGTCCTGAAATAAAGGCTTTAACCTCAAAGGCTCAAAGACTCTAAGAAAAAGTTAAAACTTTGAGACTTAGAGTCTTAGAGGTTATTTTTATATCATAGCAGTAAAACACCCGGTATTATAAAAAGACTGGAGAGGTAGTTTTCTTTTCAGTCTTTTTTATTTTAAGAATTGTTAGATTGTAAAAAAAAATCAAATAATGAAAAAAATTCTATTAGTTTTATTATCATTTTTTATAATTGATAATTCATATTCACAAAAAGTTCAGGTAACAGAACGTTTATCGGTAAAAATGAAATCACTTAATCCAATTCAATATACTCGTGTTCTTATTTTGTTAAAGGACAGAGTAGATATTGATGCCTTAGACCAATATCTGTATAAAATAAATGCTCCGCTGCAGTACCGGGCCGAAACAGTAATTAATACATTAAAGATTAAAGCTGAGCAGACACAGGAACCCATTTTAAAATATTTATATTCGGAAAGAGAATCAGGAAAAATCAGACAGGTAGTTAAATACTGGATTACAAATATGATTTTCATAGAAGCTACTCCGGATGTTTTAGAAATGTTAACCAAAAGAGTTGATGTAGATGTATTGGATCTCGATGCTGAACTTGAAATGGATAAACCCTTTGACGAAACACCGGCTCCGAATATTTCAGAATCAATTGAAACCGGTTTGAAAGTTATTAAAGCCGATTCATTATGGAGATTAGGTATAACAGGTGCGGGCAGAACAGTAATGAATATTGATGGCGGCGTTAACGGTACTCACCCTGCATTATCTCCGAGATGGTGGGGAAATAATGGCAGACAATGGTATCACTCTTGGTATGATCCGATTGCTCCGGTAAGCACTTCGCCTTTTGATTGTGCTACAGGAGGCACTTATCATGGAACTCATACAATGGGAATAATGTGCGGAAGAAATTCTGCAACGGGAGATACTGTTGGAGTAGCACCGGATGCGCGCTGGATGGCAGCCGGAGTAACCGACTGTCCAAGCGCTTCATATCCTTCAATGAACATTGCAGCATTTCAATGGGCAATGGATCCTGATTCAAATGCAGCAACAATGAATATGCCTGATGTAATCAGCTGTTCGTGGAGAGATCCGACTGTTACTGATGAATGCACAACTTCAATATATCGTTCAACTTTAACTGCTTTGGAAGCAGCGGGAATTGCAGTCGTATTTTCTGCAGGAAACTCGGGACCCGGAGCCTCAACAATCACTCCGCCAAAAAATATAAGTATAGACTCGGTAAATGTTTTTTGTGTCGGAAATGTAAATGGTAATACTGCCGGTTATCCAATTTCAAGTTCATCGAGCAGAGGTCCTTCAATTTGCGGAGGCACCGGCACGCTTCTTATCAAGCCGGAAGTATGTGCACCGGGAACCAGCATTCGTTCCACAGGGTCAGGTTCTTCATACTTCTCTATCAGCGGAACATCAATGGCTTCACCTCACGTAGCAGGTTGTATTGCTTTATTAAAACAAGCTGCGCCGAATATGACAGGCAGGCAATTGAAAGCAATTTTATTTTCCACAGCTACCGATCTCGGAGCAGCCAGTGAAGATAATAGCTATGGAAAAGGTTTGGTAAATGTTTATAAAGCTTATCAAATGCTCGGACCCGTAATTCAGCATACGCAATTACCAAACACAGAAAACTTAGCAGGACCATATACTATTAACTGTAGTATTTTCACTTCGGAATCGGGCATCGATCCTTCCAAAACAAAATTATTCTGGTCAAGAGATAATGCATCTGTCGAAGATAGTTTGTTAATGACCAATTCCGGCGGCACTAACTGGACAGCAGATATCCCGGGAAATGGAAGTCCTGCCGCATACAGATATTATATTAAAACCACTGACAGTACCGGTAGAACTTCCGTGTCTCCTGCCGGAGCTCCTTCAAGCTTATATATGTTTACAGCACAACAGGATAATTCAAATCCTGTAATAACACATTTACCTTTACCTGACCAGGCAAAACCATACTGGCCTGTTCTAGTTTCAGCTACAGTCACGGACGATATCGGAATTGATTCATCATGGGTAATATGGTATAAAAACTCTGTAGTAAATACAAAAGAGTTTAAGCTGATAAATGTATCAGGAAATAATTATTCAGCATTATTTAATTCATTGAACTCTGATGTAAACATAGGTGATTTTATTTATTACAAAATATTTGCAAAGGACAATTCGGTTTCACACAACATGGATTCAACTTCATTATATAGTTTTAAAATTATAGATGTGAAGTTATGTGAAGGATTCTTCGCAGCAGCATTTCCGCCGGCTAACTGGAACATTGAATTTACAGGAACAAATTACTGGACAAGAAATAATGTAAGCAGTTACGGAATAGGTTCGGGTTCGGCAAAGTTTGATTTTTGGACAGCCCCGAATACTACGGTTCAGTCTTTAGTTACGTTAACATTTGCAAATACATTAGCCGGAGATTCATTAAAGTTTGAACATGCCTATGCACCTTATACAAACGGAACAACCGATTCATTGGAAATTCAGGTTTCATCAAACAGCGGTTCATCTTATTCTACTTTAGTAAGATTATGGGGAAATAATGTAAACGGAAATCTTAATACAAGAGCTCAGCTTGGAAGTGTATATACTGCTCCAAATACCGAATGGGCAGCAAAAAAATATTCTCTTCCCGCAGGTACAAATAAAATTAAATTCAGAGCAAGAAGCGGATTTGGAAACAATTTATATTTAGACAGCATCTGTATAATCAACAGCACTGCACCCGTGCCCGCAACGATCACTCTTGCACAGGAAGGATTTTATAATACATCCACACTTAAACTAAATATACGTGATTCTGTTAGTATTTATCTAAGAAACTCTACAGTTCCGTTTGCGATAGCAGATTCGGGAAAAATTATAGTTGATTCCGTTACTTTATCCGGTTCTCTTACATTTAATACGGCTTCGACAGGAACATATTATGTTGTAGTCAGACACAGAAACAGTATTGAAACATGGAGTAAATCAGGCGGAGAATCTTATGTTAAAGGAGCTGCCTTTAGTTACGATTTCACTTCCGGAATTACACAGGCATTCGGAAATAATTTAATAATCAGGTCAACAAAATATTGTATATACAGCGGTGACGTAAATCAGGATTACAGTATTGATCTATCGGATCTTGCGCAAATAGACAACGCACTTAGTAATTTTACAACCGGTTATGTCAGCGAGGATTTAAACGGAGATTTCTTTGTTGATTTAGCCGACTATACATTTGCGGATAATAGTGCAGCGGACTTTGTGACAAGAATTGCACCTCCCGGAGCAGAGCCGTCAGCAAATATGATTAATACCAGGCGTCAGAATAATAATGAAATATTGAAAACGCAAATTAAGGCTGATGTAAAAAATCAGGCTGATATAAAAACAGAAAAGAATTTTAGGAAATAAAAATTTCCAAAAATAAAATTATAATTAAAAGAGCCGTGGGAAGACAATCTCGCGGCTTTTTATATTTGGTCCGACATGTTTTCTTTTTTAAAAAAGATTTTACCTTCCGGCAAGCAATTTTCAACAAAATAAAAATCGCCTAATCTCCGCAAATGCAATCCCGGTATGACTTTAAGACCTGTCACTTTTTTCATTTTCACAAATCGCTTTTTTTACAATTTGACACAATGACGGAAATTTCATAGTTTAACTTAAAATTAAATGTTTTAAAAAAACATTATGAAAATTAGAATAAAAATTCGTGAGCCCAGCCTAAGTTAATAGTTTGGATTTAAATTAAGCCAAACTTAATTTATATTTTCAAAAATAAAATAAGGGATGAAAAAAATTATATTACTTACTTTAACAATAATCTTAAATAACATTTCCGTTCAGTCACAATCAAACTGGTTCTGGCAGCAGCCGCTGCCGACGGGAAATTTTTTGTACTCTGTTGACTTCATCAATGCAAATACCGGCTACGCTGTAGGAACTATCGGGACTATAATGAAGACGATTAACGGAGGAGCGAATTGGGAATTGCAAAATTCCAATACCTTAATTGAATTATCGGATGTGTGTTATATTGATTTCAACAACGCTATAGTAGTTGGAAACGGAGGTCTTATTTTACGAACTACCAACGGAGGAACAAACTGGAATAGTGTAAATAGTAATACTTCAAATAATTTAAATGGTGTTGATTTTCCGACGAGTAATATTGGATATATTTCGGGTAATAATGGAGTGATGCTCAAATCAACTAATGGTGGAATGAACTGGAATCAAATTACTGTCGGAACAAGTGCTTCTCTGGCTTGTGTTTCTTTTGCTGATTCACTTCATGGAATCGCGGGATTATTCCAGGGAATAATACTAACAACCAATGGTGGACAAAATTGGAACTATACTCAATTAAGCTCTCAACCAATCGATGCAATTGTTTCAGCTTCATATACCGATTCACTTACTGCAAATGTAATATCATACGGCTTAGTTTATCGAACAACAAATGCAGGAATAAATTGGGAAGCAATAGATTTACCAATAAAGACAGATGACTTACCCAGAACTATATCGTTTGGTAATAGGGATATTGGTTACATCGCATCTTCTTACGGAAGCATTTTCAGAACGACAAATGCCGGGCTAAATTGGAGTAATGATTCTACATACAATCCAAGTTATTATCAAATAAATATTTTATGGGGAGCAGATGCAATCGACTCCAATACTGCCTACGTCTGCGGCTCGGGAGGCAAAGTGGTTAAGACAACGAACGGAGGGTTGAATTGGAATTTAATCACAGGAGGAAGGTACAACTTGTCTTCGAATTATTTCACAAGTGAAACCACTGGTTATGCCGTTGGGTATGAAGGCATTATACTAAAAACCACAGATTCAGGAAACACATGGAATCCACAGCAAAGCAACACAACTCAAAATTTGTATGATGTTTACTTTGTGAATAGTGATGTGGGGTATGTCTGCGGAGATACAGGGACGATACTCAAGTCGACGAATGGAGGAGAGAATTGGATTATTCTATTAAGTGGAGTCAGTGATAATTTGAATGGAATATTTTTTACTGAAATAAATATGGGAACCACTGTTGGAAATAATGGGAAAATACTTAGAACAACTAATGGTGGAATAAAATGGGAAATACAAATCATAACTCCTGCATTTGATTTCAATGCAGTCTACTTTATAAATTCTAACGACGGAATAATTTCTTCAGACAGTAAAATATATACTACAACCAATGCAGGAACAAATTGGTTGGAACGGCAGGGTGCTGGAACAGATTTGTGTTTTCCAAGTTCTTTAACTGGATATGCAACTTTTGGGAGTGGCATTATTTTTAAAACAGCAAACACAGGTGTAAATTGGGTTGTCCAAAATGGAAATGTATTTGAGAATCTTAACGGAATATTTTTTATTAATGATGATAATGGATTTGCTGTAGGAGACGGCGGTGCAATTACAAAAACAACAAACGGTGGAATCAACTGGATATCACAAAATAGAATTACAAATAATGATTTAAAGTCAGTTTATTTTGTAAATGCAAATACCGGATACCTTGCAGGTGACTTTGGAACGCTTATCAAAACAACCGATGGAGGATTAGTTTTTGTTAATGCAAACAGTAATTTACTTCCGCAGAATTATTCTTTGTCGCAAAACTATCCTAATCCTTTTAATTCATCGACAATAATTCAATATAAAATACCCAGAAGCTCCATCGTAAACTTAACACTCTATAATATCGAAGGGAAAGAAATAATTACTTTAATTAATGAGAAACAAAATTCCGGAAGTTATAATGTATTGTTTAATGCTTCAAATATTTCAACAGGAATTTATTTTTACTCACTGCATATAAACAATGAATTAATTGATACAAAAAAACTAATTTTAATTAAATAAATTTTAAACTTAAGGAAAAATGAAAACGAATACAATTTTATTAGCACTATTTATTTTAACAAATTCAATTTGTAAATCACAAATTACTCCTGATTATCCATTCAAAACTTATTTAGATTCTGCGAATAATCTCTATGTTACTGGTTATCAACTGCAGGGTAACACTAATGAAATATATACAGCTAAATATCCTCCAAATAATGATCCAAATCCTTATTGGGAAAGAACCTACCCAAATCCATTTGGAGATGACAGGGGATTAGACTTAGCAGTTGATATACAAGGAAATACTTATGTTACTGGATATATTTATAACAATATTACAAATAGTAATGACATCATCACTTTAAAATATAATTCAGCTGGTATAATTCAGTGGAATAGAATTTACAAAAATGGAGGAGACGATAAAGGAATGGGTATTGATTTGAGTTATGCCTTAAATATAGTTGAAGAAATATTCATCACCGGATATATTACAGGCGCTACAACGGGAAAAGATTTATCACTAAAAAATATAATCCAATAGGTGATTCTCTCTGGCAGCATATTTACAACAACTATAGCGGAGATGATGCAGCGACTGAAATATTGTTAGATGATAGATTTGCTTATATAGCCGGCTATACTTACCAAAACGGATATCCGCATAGTGATATAATGTTGTTGGTTTATGATATGGATGAGGATACGTTAGTTAACACAGTAGTTTTCAATAAACCCGGGTCCAATGAAAAACCCTCAGAATTTATTTTTACATATTACTCAACTGACAGAAGACAAAAATCAAGATGTGCCGTCGCAAGTGTTACAGATGAAATAGTTTTTAATAATCCAACAACAAAATATCTGACCATATACTTTGCTCCGGATCTGCAACAAAATATTAAAGTCAAATGGAGCAAAACAATTTCAAATGGTCCGTTATCCCGAACCAATGTAGCAACTTCAATTGCTGCTGATGCACTAGGTGATGTATATGTCTCGGGATATATGTTTAATTATGACAATGCTACTCAAAGCAACGGGCTTGATTTTGCAACGGTGAAATATAACCGATTTGATGGAAGCTTCGGCTGGAATCCACATCCTATTAATTATTATAATTTTAATGAATATACCCCCGGAATAGATGACAAAGCATCGTCTGTGAAAGTTAATTCAAACAAAGACATCTTTGTGGCAGGAATGAGTGATGGATCACAGAATGGATTTTCATTTATAAAGTATGAACAGAAGCCAAATGACCCGGGCCCTACAAAAGTATATGATAAAGTATTCGTTCCGAACTTCGTGCAAAGAGATTACCCCGTAACACTGACAAACAAGTATGCAAAAATAGAATTAGCTGATGACGGAACACCGTTGATGATAGTAATGGGATGGAATCAAAGCGAAGCATATTGGTCAGCAGTAAAGTATGATGCAAATGGTGAGATAGAATATACTATCAATAATCAATCCGGAGAAGCAGAGAATGCGATAAGGTATAATAATAAAAACAAAATAACAAAGATAACTTTAGACAACTATCCTAACCCGTTTAATCCGACGACAAAAATAAATTACGTGTTGCCCGTAGAACGAATTGGCAATTCGTTCTACGATGTAAAGCTGACTGTATACAATATTCTCGGAGCCGAAGTTGCAACGTTAGTAAACGAAAGACAAAATGCCGGGAGTTATTCTGTTACATTCGACGCCCGCCTGATGTCAGGGCAGGCAGCTAATCTCTCAAGCGGAATATACTTTTATAAACTACTGTTAAACGGAATAGCCGTTGATACAAAAAGAATGCTGCTGGTGAAATAGTTGACAATTTATAAACGGATGTTTAGTAAATAACCGATGCATCCAGCATTATTTTTTATTTACAAATTCATTTTATAATATTATCAAATAAGGTAAATTGAATAAATTCAGGTTTAAATATATATGTTTGAAAATTTTGTGCTCGAGAAAATTCAAAAAGAAAAAAGTATAGTTCAGAATATAGGTGAATTTTCAAAAGAGAATATTATAAAAAGCGGTTTATCGGATTTTTCCAAAAATTATCTGACGAATGATTTTACAGAAAAAATTGAAGAAAGCGAATTACTCTCCAGAATTGAAAAATCAAATAAGCTTTATTTCAATTATGTAATAAGACCGAAATGGACTTTACTCGCTTTTCTATTCGGTAATTTCGAATCGCGGCCCCCGAATGAGATTGTAAAAAAGCTTGACTTGTTTCCGTTTTATAAATTTTATGTAGACGCAATCTCTGATTTTATTAAAACTAATCCGCAAATATTTGTCACTAAAAGTGAAATAACTGCAATCATTGACGGTGCAAACACAGCAATTTATGAAAAGCTTGCAAATGATATTAATAATGTTAAGATCAAAAATTTTTTTCTGCAGATCTTTAATCTTAAATACCATGATGAATCAAAATATAATTTAGAATCAACAATTCCGTATTCTTTTTTAAAAATCTTTCTGGAAGATAAATCCTATTCGGATCTGATTAAAAAATTCAGTGTTATAAAAAATTTAAATGATCAATCCGAAATCAGCTTAAAAGATATAATTAAAATTCTTACTGATAAATATGTCTATGAAAAACCCGGAACCAAAACGGAAGAAAAAAACCCTGTGGAAATAATTTTTGAAAAAGTAAAGCAGGAAAGACCGAAGGAAATTTTGGCAGTCATACCTTCCACAGAAGAAGATTTAAAAATAAAAAAAGATTTGACGGATGAAGAAGAGATCAGCATAAAGTCTGTACAGGAGAAAATTTACTCTCCGCAGCTTATTAATGCAAATGAAGAATCACAAATAAATATAAAAGATTATCAGCATGCCGGACCGGAGATAGAATCCGACAGGGGCTTGAAAGTCTTGTTCAATGAAAAACAGTTTCAAAAAATACTAACCAATGTTTATAATTCCGATTTGATTGAACGTGAAAAATCCTTCGAAAAGCTAAATCAATCTAAGACGTGGTCTTCTGCCTCAAGGCATCTTAAAAAAATTTTTATAAATAACAGAGTTGATATTTACAATAAAGAAGTTGTTGATTTCGTCAATGTTTTAAATGAATACTTTCAAAAGAAGGAGTAGAAGTTGTTTTTAGATTATGCAAAGATTTATATAAAATCGGGAACGGGCGGAAACGGCTGCGTAAGTTTCCGAAGAGAAAAATATGTTCCTAAAGGCGGACCTAATGGTGGTGACGGCGGGAAAGGAGGTGACGTAATTTTTAAAGCTACTTCACAGCTTTCTACTCTGATTGACTTCAGGTATAAAGCACATTACAAAGCTGAACGTGGTGAACACGGTGAAGGCGGGCTCAAAACAGGAAAGAACGGTAAAGATGAAGTTATTCTTGTTCCGAGAGGAAGTGTTGTAAAAAATTTTGAGACGGGGAAAGTTCTTGCGGAACTTCTTAATGAAGGCGAAGAAGTTGTGATTTTAAAAGGCGGCCGCGGAGGCAAAGGAAATAATCATTTTAAGACTTCGACTAATCAGGCGCCGAGGACCGCGCAGCCGGGAGAAAAAGATCAGGAAGAAACCGTTCTTATAGAACTCAAGCTGATTGCAGATGTCGGGCTTGTCGGATTTCCTAACGCAGGCAAGTCTACTTTGATTTCAAAAATTTCCGCTGCAAAACCTAAGATAGCAGATTATGCATTCACAACGCTTACTCCGAATCTCGGTATTGCAAAATACAGGGAGTTTGATTCTTTTGTAGTTGCTGATATTCCGGGAATCATCGAAGGTGCTTCAAGCGGTAAAGGACTCGGGCTTCAGTTTTTAAGACATATCGAAAGGACAAGACTGCTTTTGTTTTTAATTGATTCTACGACTTTATCGAAGGCAAAAGTTAAAAAAGATTTTCTAAAAGATTATGATACACTTTTGAAAGAGTTAAAAAATTATGAAGCCGACTTATTAGACAAGCCCAAAATAATTTGTTTTACAAAAGTTGATGCAATAACCGATGAGTTGAAGACCAAACTTTCAAAACTGAAATTAAAAGATGATAAAATTTTGATTTCCTCAGTGTCCGGAGAAAATCTGCAGGAGCTGAAAGATATTGTCTGGAAAAAACTTAAACTGTTAACAGATAACAGTTAGCAGTTAACAGTTAACAGTTAGCAGTTAACAGTTAGAATTTTGGGTTAACGATTAAGATAAAGAACAACAAAGCACAAACAGAACGCAATAAAAAAAATAATTTTAATTTTGTGTCCACTAAGCTTCGATATAAAATATTTTATTAATCAAATATTTAATTTAATATTTGTTATTTGATATTTGATATTTGATATTTGATATTTGATATTTGATATTTGATATTTGATATTTGATATTTGATATTTGATATTTGATATTTGATATTTGATATTTGTTATTTGTTATTTGTTACTTGTTACTTGTTACTTGTTACTTGTTATTTATTACTTTAATACTTAAGAATGAAAAATTTTATTTCAGAATATTTATCCGATGATTCATTAGAAACCATAGTAAAGTCAATCGGAGAAATAGAAAAGAAAACTTCGGGTGAGATTCGTGTATGTCTGAGAAAGGCAAGATCTTTTGGTGAAAAAAATGATACTCACAGAGAAATTGCGATTAAAGAATTTGTTAAATTAGGAATCGATAAAACGGAGCAAAAAACCGGAGTGTTGATTTTTATAATGTTCGGTGAGCATAAATTTGAATTCATTGCCGATGAAGGAATAAATTCCAAAATTGATCCGGATCACTGGGATAAAATTTCAACTGATGTAACAGATTATTTTTCAAAAGAAAAATACCTTGAAGGAATTTTATACGGTCTCAACACTTTGGGAGAAGTTCTTATCAGGGAGTTTCCGCTTGGAAGCGATGATAAGGATGAATTATCAAATGAAATAATTATCCGGCATTAGGAAAAAGAATTTTATAATATATTGTCTTACATAACTTTATTATATTAAATAAAGAAAATAGTTTACAAATGCCTGATTTCAGCTCTTCCGAAAATTTACTCAATAAATTTATCAAGAACGAAAATTTAAAAAAACATTGTTATGCAGTCGAATCTGTTATGAGATTCTATGCAAGGAAAGTCAATGAAGATGAGGATAAATGGGCTTCAGCAGGTTTGCTTCATGATCTTGACTGGGAAATTTACCCGGACACACATCCGAATACTGCCGTACCGATTTTGGAAGAAGCAGGATATGACCGGGAAATTATAGATGCGGTACTGGGTCATGCATATCCGGACAGAACGGACGTTCCGCGTACGTCGGTAATGTCAAAACATCTTTTTGCATGCGATGAGATTACGGGATTTATTATGGCTTATTCTTTGATGAAGCCCGGAGGACTGAATGAAGTTGAGCCAAAAGGAATCAAAAAAAAAATGAAGGACAAAGCTTTTGCAAAAAATGTCAGCAGGGAAGATATAACTAAAGGAGCGGAAGATATAGGAGTGGATTTGGATCAGCATATCAGTAATGTTATCGAAGCAATGAGAAGCGACAGCAGAGTAAATTCGGCAAAATAATTTTTTAAACATGAATGTCATTGTAACAAAAAATTTAACAAAAGAATATTCTTCGAAGACTTTTTCCAAAGAAAAGATTCTTGCATTGAACAATTTTTCTCTTGAAGTGGAAACGGGTGAAATATTCGGAATACTAGGACCTAACGGTGCGGGAAAGACAACTCTGATTAAAATTCTGTTAGGAATAACACACCGGACTAACGGGGAAGTGAAAATTTTTGAAAAAGAAATTTCAGACGAATCATACAAAAAAAGAGTCGGCTATCTCCCGGAAAATCACAAGTTTCCGAATTATTTAACAGGTGAACAGGTACTTTATTTTTTCGGGCAGCTCAGCGGAATGACAAAGAATGACGCAAAGAAAAAAGCAGACGATTATCTTAAGCTTGTTGATATGGAAAAATGGAGAAAAACAAAAATTAAAAAATATTCAAAAGGGATGCTTCAGCGTCTTGGTCTTGCACAGTCAATGTTAAATAATCCCGAGTTAATTTTTTTGGATGAGCCCACAGACGGTGTTGATCCGATCGGAAGAAAAGAGATAAGAGACATATTAAATAATCTTAAGGAGCAGGGTACAACAATTTTTTTGAATTCACATTTACTAAGCGAAGTCGAACTCATATGTGACAAAGTTGCGATATTAAATAAGGGTTCACTTGTAAAGTCCGGACGTGTAGATGAAATTACCTCGGTCTCGGATAATTATAAATTTATGACGTCAGATATTGAAGAGAATGTTTTGAATAAACTGCTTAATAACTTTAAAGCAACTATAAACAGCAGGAATGATTTTTTTTATAATACCAATGAGATTGCGGAATTAAATAAGTTAATCGATTTTCTAAGGCAGAATAATGTTTTGATTCACAGCATCAACCGGGAAAAGAACACTCTCGAAAATATGTTCATCAATTTAATCGGGAGCCAAAATTAATTTATGATTTTTTTAACTTTATTATTGAGCACTTTCCGTGAAGCGTTTGCCAAGAAAATTTTCATCGGTTTTTTTGCAATCTCATCATTTGTAATCCTTCTGTTTTTGCTTTTTGTAAATCTTGATTCTGTGGAAGGTACGGTTGATATGATGGAATCTACCGGAGAGGAAGGGATAAAACAAGTTCTCATAGGTATTGAAGTTTTGATGCTGAGTCTTTCATATATTCCGATTATAACATTCTGTTATATTTCAGTGTCATCATTTATTCCGTCAATGCTCGAAAAAGGAAACATTGATCTGCTTTTATCAAAACCGGTTTCGAGAGCAAAAATTATAATAGCAAAGTTTACCGGCGGAGTGCTGTTTATTTTTATTAGTCTAGCTTATTTGATTGGTTCGATCTGGCTCATACTATCTTTAAAATCCGGTTACTGGCATTATGAATTTCTCTATTCGATATTTTGGTTTACTCTTTCATTTGCCGTTATTTACAGTCTTATAATTCTAATAGGACTGATATCACAAAGCACAATATTATCAATAATAGTAAGCTTTTTTATAACGATCTTTTGCGGAATACTTGCTAACCGGGAAAGCACAATATTCAGCTTTGTTAATTCCGATGCGATAAAATTTATTATTAATTTTATTTACTATGTTCTTCCAAAACCAACCGATATTAATAATATTGCTATGAGTATTATTACCGGGGAACCGATAAAATCTTATATGCCGGTGTACTCCTCTATACTTTTTATGCTTGTTGCATTATCTATTTCAATATTTTACTTTAAGAAAAAAGATTATTAAGAGTTTTAATCTCCAAATTTTTGAAGCATGCGGTATGTTGACTATAAAGCATTTTAACCTTATGAAATTATTTCTAAAGTTTTTTTTAATTTTATTTTTAATAAATACAGGATGTGGTCTCAAACCTCAGCCCGAGCCTCTTCCGCTTTCTGTGCATTCGAATCTAAACCTGCTTCAGGAAAATCCGCAGTTCGTAATGTATCTGAACTTTAAAACCATGAGAAGAACGGAATTCTGGAAAAAAAATATTTCCGATACTTTATTAAATGCAGAAAAAACTTTCGGCAGCCTGTTAAATACTTTCAAGCTTGCTACCGGCGCTTCTGTCTCAGATGGATTGGATGAACTATATTATTCAAATTCCTGGTTCGGTGAGAATGCTATCGTCTTAAAAGGAATATTCGACAGGAATAAACTGGATGATTTTTTAAAAAATGACACCGTCTTTTCAATAACTAAAAATGCTGACGGTACAAATATCTATATCAAAAATGATAACGGATTGTATTTCTTTTTTAAAAATGACTTTACTATATGCGCAAGCAATTACTTAAAGCAAATAGATATTATGATGGTAACCAGGGATACATCTGTAGCAGGGCTGCTGCTTAATAAAACTGTTTATGATGCAATTCAAAATATAATTTACAAAGGTGATTTATGGATGGTATCAACTGAAAAAGTTTTTATAAGAGGAATTTTTCAGAATTTTGTGAACACAACTTCTGATTCAGGGTTACCCGGTAATGATTCTTTAAACTCATCAAGTGAAGAAATAAATGATTCAACATTATCGGATGAAAAACTGACAATAAATAATTTATACCAAAGATTAAATGCGATTTTATTTTCAGCAAAGATGAGTAATGATTTGAAATTTTTAGTTCAGGGGGAATGTATAAATGATGAAGCTGCTAAATATTTAAAAAGTATATTAAACGGTTTAATTACTGTTGCTAAGCTGAGCTCCGCAGGAAAAGAAAAGTCATCTACCGTAAAATTATTCGATAAGCTGAAGTTAGAACGGTATGATAATTCAGTATTTATAGAATTAATTGTTGATGAGAGCAATCTGCAGGAATTAAAAAAAACCAATCTGATGTCAGAGCCGGAACAGTATTAATGATATAATTTTACTTCATTATCTTTCTTTATTTTTTTCTTATTATAAATTTTTTATCAAAGTACTGAGACTGAAGTTTATTATATTTACCATCAGGGTCTGAGCCGATATCATAATAGAAAAATGATTTGGGGATAGCAGTCAAACTATCTACCTCACACGTGTCGGATGTATCTGAATAAATTTTTCTATATCTTTCTTTTAATTCCGAATCAAATAATTGCGCAGTACCGTTAAGCAAATCTTTGTAGGCAACTTTGATGCTGTTTGTTTCTCTGGCAAATGAAAATAATACAGCTATACTTAAAATTACATAAGCGTATCCCGGTAAAGATTTAATTTTAATCTTACGTTTAGCATAAAAATAATTTATGATGATAATAATATTAATAAACCAGCCCGCCAAAAACAAAACATAAATCACATTCAAAGTCCTGAAAGGTGTTGCTGTTCCGAGACTATAATAAGATACAAATATTCCGGAAAACAAAATTAACAGGTACAAAGACAAAGACAAAACCGGATTAACATTTAAAATGTTTTGGGGTTTTTTAATTGATATATGTTTTGAATAAAAAGAAACGAAAAGCACTGTAAAAATAAGCAGCGGTAAGTTATAGATCCG
This sequence comes from Bacteroidota bacterium, assembly GCA_030855105.1. Classification (GTDB taxonomy): domain Bacteria; phylum Bacteroidota; class Ignavibacteria; order Tepidaquicellales; family Tepidaquicellaceae; genus JAGPCH01. The sequence continues at coordinate 61,619 of JALYRX010000023.1, forward strand.
GTACATTATAAATTTCAACAGATCAATTATGGAATTTTTTATTGAAAATATTAACTGATGGCTTTCCGGATTTGTCGATAGCCGGTAATTATTTCCGGGTGCAGAATATACCAGGGCGAATGATACTAAAGAAACTGCTGCAAAGATAAATAAATATTTATTTAATTTTTTTGTATGAATAATATTTATCATAAATAGAATTACAAAAAATAAAGTCGTAGTCAGCATCGTAACTTCATTAGAACCTTCTATCGCAAATATTAATAAACAAATGGATAAAACTAACGTGAAACTTATTTTTTGATTCTGATATCTATTAAACTTAATCAGCAACAAAATCAGCACTACCGTCATTGTATTTGCAAGCTGATATATTACGGCAGATGAGAACCAGAATAGTGCGAGAGTAATAGTCGGCATTCCATAAAAAATTAAATAGCAAAAACTTAATGTGCAGATTAGCTTTTCCTTTTTTGAAAAAATATCTTTTCCTATTTCAGAAACAAGAAAATATACTGAAAGAAGAAACAGCAGAATGAAAACGAGAATAATTATTTTATACCCTAATATAGATCTGAAGAGTAAAGGATTCAGAGCGCTAAGCACTGCCGTTGAGAAATATCTTCCGGACCAAGTCTGGTACCAGATATTTTGAGATTGAAAAAACCCGTTTTGATACGCTATTTCCGAGTATTCAAAATCGTCCCAGCACGGATTTACATAGATTGAAATAATTAAAAAGGGAATGATTGCAAAGAACAGGAAAAGAAAAATAACCGCATCAAAAGAAGAGTGAAATAATTTTTTAATATTCATCGTCATAAAAACAATATTATTCCTTAATCAGACTGTCTGTTTTATTTAGAAAAATATATTTCTTATTAAAATAATGAGCATACATTTGATTAAACTGGTTTGTCGGATCGGTGGTGATGTCAATAATATAAATCGTACTCGGTGTATTTATTAAACCGGAAACCTGAATACTATCCGATGGGCTTTGAGCAATATAGTCATATCTCTCGTATAACTCTTTATTGTACCTTACCGCGCTGCCTCTTATTAAATCCGAATACACATTTTTTACATTATTCTTTTTTAATAAAAACAATAACACTGCTATGAAAGCTATTGTATAAACATACTTTGGAATTCTACTGATACTTATAGCATATTTTTTTGAGAAAAAAAGCATAAGAACAAATACATTATAAAACCAACCAAGGAGGAAAAAAAAATAAATCATGTTAACAGTCCTGCTGAAAGGAGCTCTGCCCATGCTCCAAACCGGGGTAAAAAAAAGAATAAACAGAATGATAAAGAAAATTAATATTGAATAAACAGGTTTTACAAAAATGCTAGCTGTATTTTTACCGGTATTATTTACAAGCTTAAAAATCAAAGGAGCTGTTAATAGTGTTACAAATAAAAGCGGGGAAAAAAAAATCCATGAAATCAAATAGTCCGAAAGTGATAATGCTGTGGTTTGAATTACTGGGATTATTTTGTGTGCGTCAGGATAAAGTGAACTTCTGACATTATTTCCGGGAGCGGAAATCAATAAATAGGAAAAAATTGTTGTTATGAAAAAAAATAATACTAATCTCGCATCAATTTTTTTGTCAGAAAGAAATTTGAAAACAAGTAAAAGCGAAACCATTAACACTCCCGACACCATTGACATTTCACTGCATCCCGCAATGGCAATCAGCAGAAGTACTGAAAATATTGTAAGCAATTTTTTAGAGGATGAATCACCGGGTTCGATTATTTTTTTATACAATATCAGAAACACCATTATCAATACAATTCCAAGCTGATAAACTATTGATGCAGTAAGCCAATAGAAACTTTGTGATAATGACGGCATAGCATACAGATACAAAAATAATACCGATAATGTAAACAACAATCTTTCTTTGAAACTTAAAATCTTTTTGGTAAAGGAAGATATCAATTTATACAAAACATAAACGAAAATTAACATTAAGAGTAATGTCATTAATTTGTATCCGAATAATGAGTTGAAATACAAAGGGCTGTAACTCTGCACGGCATTGGAAAAAAATTTACCTGTCCAGTTTTTGTAATAATGTACTTGAGTTTCTAAAAAACCCATTATTTTCGGATTTTGAGAAAGACCCCAGTCATCCCCGGAAGGGTGATTAAAAAAAAACAGAATTATAAAAGGAAGGATCATCAATATAAAAAACCCAATTAATAAATTTAAAGAAATAATTTCACTAAATTTTTTAATCAATATTAGTTAATTAGTTATTTATTATAAATTGAATTATTTAATGATTTGAATGGAATTTAGACAAATTCATTAATTTAATAAAGTCCATAAAGTACATAAGGTTAGTTTAGTTCGGTGGGTGTGTTAGCTTTTTAAAAATCCTATCTGATTTTAAATTCCGAATTAGGAGGGATGTCAGATACTCTATAGTCTGTGACATTTTCTATTTTTTGTCTCCATGAAATTCGCGATGTGAATTTTGATTTCATTTTAATTAAACAATTGCTCCGGCTTTATCTTCCGCCAGAAATTTTTCAAGAAGCAAAACATCTTGTTCACTTCCTATAAACAGCGGTGTTCTTTGGTGAAGATTTTTCGGCTCTATTTCCAAAATTCTTTTTTTACCGTCAGTACTTCTGCCTCCTGACTGCTCAACAATATAGCTTAACGGATTGGCTTCATACATAAGTCGAAGCTTCCCGCTTTTATTTTTACTGTCCGAAGGATACATAAATATTCCGCCGTATAATAAATTTCTATGAAAATCCGCAACAAGGGAGCCTATATATCTTGAAGAATAAGGCCGCATAGTTTTTGAATCTATTTCTTTAAGATGTGAAATATATTTTTTCATTCCATCGCTCCACTTACAAAAGTTTCCTTCATTGACTGAAAAAGTTTTAGACTTCTTGGGAGTAGTAATGTTTTCATTTGATAAGAGAAATTCTCCGACAGACGGGTCGAGTGTAAAGCCGTGAACACCTTCTCCTGTTGTATAAACAAGTACAGTGCTGGAGCCGTAAATCACGTATCCTGCCGCGACTTGCTCTGTCCCTTTTTGTAAACAATCCTCCAGTGCACCGGGTCCGGAATTTGAAATTCTTTTGTAGACAGAAAATATTGTGCCGATGGAAACATTAACATCAATATTCGAAGATCCGTCCAGCGGATCGAAGTGGCAAATATATTTATTCGTGACATATTTATTTGCGGTAAATTTATCTTCAATCGGAATAAAGTTTTCTTCTTCTTCGGAGCAAACAGCACAGATATGTCCGCCCTGTTTCATCACATGAGTCAAAACATCATTGGCGAATACATCAAGCTTTTTTACCTGTTCTCCCTGTATGTTCTCTTCACCTGTAAATCCAAGTATATCAATCAATCCTGCCCGGTTAACTTCCAGGGAAATTACTTTACAAGCCAACGCAATGTCAGCAAGCAAATCCGACAGCTGACCTGAAGCTTCGGGATATTTTCTTTCCTGCTCTATTATATGTCTGTAAAATGTTGTAAATTTATTTACCATAACAAAATTTAATTAATTGTCTGAAAATAATTTTATGTTGTCACTCAAATCATAAACTTTTGTATCAAGTAAGTTTTCCAAAATACTCGAAGCAGCTGCGGAACGAAATCCGGCAGCGCAGTGAACTACCACCGGTTTATCAACAGGAATTTCTTTGAACCTTTCTCTGACTTCATTTAAAGGAATCCATATTGATTTTTTGAAAATCTTTTTCTTCTCAACTTCGGACTTATTTCTTACATCAACTATTGTATAACAATCTGAATTTTTTTTTAAAGTTACCGGATCGATTACTTCAGACTTTTTAAGATTTGGAGTTTCATGATGTATTAAGGCTCCTTTAATATTAAGTTCGTAACCAATTTTAGCAGCCCTGTGAATCACTCTTTCCAGGCTTTCTTTAAAATCTGAAATCAAATAAAATTTTTCTTCGGGGGAAATAATGGCTCCAAGCCATGTTTCAAATTTCGTTTCATCCCGAATGTTTATAGCTCCGTCATGATGACTTTTCATAAAATCTTCTTTACTCCGTGTATCAACGATTGCAAAATCTTTTTTAATGTCATCATAAGAATCTATTCGCTTAACATTTTTTATACTTTCTTCAAAATCAGGTGCCCCGGTTCTATTCATCCCGACATTGTAAGAAAAATATTTCGGAACGAACGATTGGTCTTTTAACAGCTCATAAACAAATTCATTCTCACTCATGGGTTGTAATGCATAGTTTTCCTTTTTTTCTTTTCCAATGGTTGAGGAAGTTTCTTTACTCGTTGACTTTCCGCACAATGAACCTGCCCCATGTGCCGGGAAAACAAGAGTTGAATCGGGGAGATTAATCAGTTTTTTTGTAATTGTATTAAACATCATTCTTGCAAGCTCTTGTTTACTTTTATTTATGGAGCCTGCAGATTCACGCAAATCCGGTCTTCCGACATCCCCGACAAACAACGTATCTCCCGTCGCTATTGCATAATCCTTTCCTTTTTCATCCCGGATCAAAACACAAATGCTGTCAGGCGAATGTCCGGGTGTATTCATCGGTTCTAAAATTATCGCGCCTAATTTTAAAACATCACCTTCATCAAAAGCAATAAACTCATAATCCGGGTTTACCAATTTGCTGACGTAAATTTTAGCACCCGTCGTTTTTGAAATTTCAAGATGTGAGCTTACAAAATCTGCATGAGGATGAGTCTCAATGACTGCTACAATCTTTGCTTTATTTTCTTTGGCAAAATCATAATATTGCTTAGGATCCCTTGCCGGATCAATTAATGCAATTTCATTTTCACTTAACACTGCATAAGAAGCATGCGCAAGGTTACTATCATAAAACTGTTTTATTTCCATCTTTAATAAAGATAAATAACTATAAAATTATTTTTTTACTTCAAAGCCATGTTCATGCCAGGAAATTATTCCCCCTGCTAAATTATAAACCTCATCAAAACCAAGATCCCTCATTAGAAACATTGCCTGCCTGCTTCTGCCTCCTGATTTACAATAAACCAAATACTTCTTTCTCTTATCCAATTCATCTAAGTCTGCTTCAAAATTTTCATTATAAAAATTTATATTGGACGCGCCTTTCAAATGTCCTGCATCATATTCCTCAGGAGTCCTGACATCCAGTAAAACATGTGAATTTTCTTCATGCATTTTTTTAAAATTTAATGCGTCAATGTCTTTATGTTCCATGTTAATTAATTAATTTAAATTTTTGTAAATATATTTAATATGAAACGTTAATTAAATGTCAATCATAAATTAAAATATCTTTTTTCAATCAGGTTAATAATTATGCGGATGCCAGGATTACGAGCAACGAACATACCGAGATTAATACCCAGAGTATAATTCCAAGCAGTAAAGGTTTAATACCGACTGCCTTTAAAGTTGCTGCTGTTAATCCTGAGCCAATTAGAAATAAAGTCACAGTTAGTCCCTTTCTTGCAATTAATAATATTATCTGACCCGTATGAAATTGCGGTAAAAATGTATTCAATGCCATTGCGCCAACAAAGAAGAAAATAAAATAGGGTATATTTATTTTGCTTTTTTTATTTCTGAATGCCCATGCGGTTATAAGCGAAAGAGGAATTATCCAGAGCGCTCTTTCTAATTTTACCGTTGTTGCTATTTGCAATGCTTCTGTTCCATATTTTGCAGCAGCTCCTACTACTGAACTTGTATCATGTATTGCAATTGCCGCCCACAATCCGAATTGCGGCTGACTTAGATCGAATAAATGTCCGATGAACGGAAAAATCAATAATGCAACCGAGTTGAGAATAAAAACAGTTCCAAGGGAAACTGAAATTTGTTCCGGTTTCGCTCCGATCACCGGAGATACTGCTGCTATTGCACTTCCACCGCATATTGCCGTTCCTGTAGAAATAAGATAAGCAATCTTTTTATCAATTTTGAAGAGTCTTCCCAAAAAAATTCCAACCAAAAAAGTCAGAGCTATCGTCGCAATAGTAAATAAGAATCCCTCTTTCCCGGCTTTTGCCGCTTCAAATAAATTCATTCCAAATCCAAGACCTACAACTGAGATTTGCAATAAAATTTTTACAAGTTTAGCATGATAACTGGCAAACGGAAGACCGTTAACCTGTGATAAAAGTATTCCTAAAAGTAATGCTATCGGTGGATCAACAAACGGTAAAAGACAAAACAGTATTCCCGCAATAAAAATAATTTTTGATGCGCGTTCATTTTTTATGAGCTGCATTATTTTCCCATAGCATTTAAAAAAATTATATTAAGAAAAATATTTTTTGAATTCCTCCATTTCCTTTTTATTCATTCGCTCAGGCTTTTCGGGCTTATCATAAATATAATTTTGATTTATATTCTTCCCTTCGAAAGGAGATGATTTTTTGTTAATTTCATTCCAATAATCTTCGGACTTTTGAACTTCACATCCGCATACTTTTGCTAAGTTGGTTATTCCATTATCAGAACTTACAATTTTCAATTTTTTATAATCTTTAAAATTTTCAATTCGTTTTCGTATCAATTCATCTGCAGAAATATTTTTTGAAAATATCACATCAGAACTCGTAATTTTTCCAAAACCATCGAAGGCAAAAATTAATTTTTCTTTGTTGTTTGATTGTGATTTCACCAATTCCATCAGTGCAACCTGTGCAGACTCTTTATCCCTGTGAAAAAGATTTTTCAGATGAGGAATTTTGTGAATTAGATTATTAGAGTCTATTATTAACGTCTTCATTTCTTTAGTTGAGTAAGTTGTGTTTGTTAATTGGTTGATTTGGTAAATAGTTTATTAGTTGATTGGTTAATATATTGATTTGTTGAGTAGATAATTTGTTGATTAATCCAATTAACCAATTTAACCAAACAAACAATTAACCATTACTATGGCCTTATCCTGTTTGGTCTTCTTGCAAACGGAATTGCTTCCCTTATATTTTCGAGATTACATATCCAGGAAACCATTCTTTCAATTCCAAGTCCGAAACCTGAATGCGGAACGCTTCCATATCTTCTCAGGTCAAGATACCATTGAAATTCTTCCAGAGGAAGTTTGTGTTCGTTAATTCTTTTCTCAAGTTCTTCGAAATTATCTTCTCTCTGCGAGCCGCCGATTATTTCTCCGAATCCTTCGGGAGCAAGTACATCAACACCTAAAGCTATCTTTGGATCATCAGGATCACGTTTCATATAAAATGATTTTGCTTCTGCCGGCCAGCGGTGTACCATCACAGGCTTATCATAATCTTCAACAATCGCTTCTTCATGCGGAGCACCGAAATCTTCTCCCCATGGAAAAGGGCGGATATGCTCTTCACCATTTTCAGTTTTTCTTATAAGAGGAACATCTTTCTTTCTTAAAATTTCTATTGCCTCATCATAAGATACACGTGGAAAAGGTTTTACTACTTTTGCCAGTTTTGAAATATCTCTTCCTAATACTTCAAGCTCTGCCTTACAATTTTTTAAAACTCTCTGAACAACATACGTAAGAAAATCTTCTATCAGATCCATGTTGTCACTGATATCATAATATGCCATCTCCGGCTCCATCATCCAAAATTCCGTAATGTGTCTTCTTGTCATTGAGTTCTCGGCTCTGAACGTCGGACCTAAGGTATAAACCTTTCCGAGTGCCATGGCACCTGCTTCTGCATAAAGTTGTCCTGATTGTGCAAGATATGCCTTTCCCAAATCGAAATATTCTGTTGAGAATAAAGTTGAAGTTCCTTCACACGCGTTAGGAGTGAAAATCGGTGTGTCAAACAAAATGAATCCATTGTCATACATATAATCTCTAATGGATTGGATGATTTCATTTCTAACTTTCAGAATTGCGACCTGTCTCGGAGCACGAACCCATAAGTGTCTCCTGTCCATTAAAAATTCCACACCGTGCTCTTTCGGAGTGATAGGATACGGCTCTGCAATATTAATAATTTCCAGGTCACTTATCTGGAGCTCGTACACATTTTCTTTCTTCGGATGTTTCGTAACTTTCCCTTTTACAATTACTGACGACTCTTGTGTCAGTTTTGAAAAATCTTCCCATACTTTTTCAGGGACAACGCTTTTCACAACTACTCCCTGAATCATTCCGGTACCATCACGAAGTTCAGGAAACATGAGCTTTCCCGATGAGCGGATATTATACAGCCATCCTTTGATTGTAACATCCTGGTCAACGTAATCAGGAATCTTGTTTATATAAACTCTTTCCATTTAATAAATTATTGTTAGATTTTTTTAATGATGCAATTTAGCTAATATGCGGGTTTAATGAAATTCAGTAGGGAAGTATAAAATTGTAGAAAAATCTAGAAAAATATACCCGAGCATAAAAATAATATTATTAAATAAAATTTAGAATTGGTAGATTATAAAAACATATAAATTCTATGAGATCAATAGCTTATAAAACCGATTTAATTAGGGCAACGTACGAAGGTATTGTTGATGAGTTTGAAGACTACTTTGTTATAAGAACTCCTTCAAGAAAAGGTTATCTTTGGGGAAATTATATTTTAATAAAGAAAATTGAAAAAGATTTTGATGTGCAAGAGTGGATAAATATTTATAAAAAAGAATTCGCGAATGATAATCCTTGGTTTCTTACTTTTGGATTTTTAGACGCTAAAAAAGTAAGTGATGAAATTATATCCGAATTTCAAAAACATGGATTAACCTTGATAAAATCAGAACTCTTATCCTGTTCAGATTTAAAAAAACCGGAAGCTACTAAAATTGAAATTACTTTCAGGGAAATTATTGATGATAAAGATTGGGATGGCTGGATGGAAGTTCACCTGGATAAGAACTGGCAATATTCTGATGATTCAGGCTATGGATTTCATTCGCAGCTGTTAGAAAATAACAAAAATCTGGTTGCGAAAAAATTCATGAGAAGATTTGGAGCATATGCTGACAATAAAATGGTTGGGGAACTGGGAATTTTCCATCACTCAGGAATTGGAAGGTTTGATACAGTATCAACACACCAGGATTACAGAAGATTACGGATATGTAGTAACTTAATTTATTACACAGGCAAGAAAATATTAAATGAGAATGCCGGAAGTCAATTGATAATTGTTGCTGATGAGGATTACTTCGCAAAGAATATTTATAAAAAATTAGGATTTGAGCTTATCGAGGAAAAAATTGGTTTTCAATGGTATGAAAAATAATTTATTAACTCAAGTTGACCGCTATAACTATTAAGTCTTATTTGTGCCACGAATATTGCGATTGAAAGAATACAGTTGATTTAAATTTTTTAATAAAATTTGGTGATTCGTGGCACAATTAACAATTTGTACTTTGAGACGGTCAACTTGAGTTATTAAAGTAGTTTTTCCTAATCTTATTCACATTCCTAGTCGGAAAGTTTATGTTTTTTTTCACATCCGACAACGGTTTGTTTAAAATTCAAAAAATTATTCATTTTCATTTCTTCTAAAAAATTTGTTGTAATGTTAAAAATCTCCTCTTTGCCTAAGTCTGTCTCAAAACCAATAAAAAATTTTTACCACTAAGTATCCCAATAGGACTTTATCCTATGTTTTGCGAAAAATAACTTGTATTTCTTCTTGCAGTCGAGACCTTTCGAGTCAGTGAATTAAAAATTCATCACTAAGTATGGTTCCG